>VIKE01000014.1 GCA_008080565.1 Rhodocyclaceae bacterium
CCCTTCTAACCCTGCGCTCAACCCGACCGCCCTGACGGGCGTCGGGTTAGCTCCACGTTCGGCATCACAACCATGAGCCTTACGCTTCTTCAACTGTTCGAGTATGGATTGCTCATCTTCTTCGTGCTGTCCGTGTTGGCTGCAATCCCTGCTTTCGTTGTTACCGCCCGGCTAAAGCGCCGCTACGGCGCTGCAAGGTGGCTCCCGACTCCTGCTGTAGTAGAGAACTCCGTGATCGAACAGGTTGGCGCGCGCCCTGCGCAGTTTGCCCCCGCCATCACCTATCGCTATGAGTTCCGGGGAGCCTCGTATTTATCGTCCACAATCAGCCCCGATCTGCATGGGGCTAGTTCAAGTGATCGTTCCTTCGCGGAGAAGTGGGTGTCGCTCTTACCGCAGGGTAGCCATATCACCGCATTCGTCGACGAGACTTCGCCCGCGATTGCAGTGATGTTTCCCGAGTCGAGAAACGGCTGGCTATTCACGCTAGGCGTTATGTTCGCAACCTTTGGTTTCTTCAGTTTCGTCACCTCGGCAATGTACTTCTATGCCAAGTATCTTCACTAAAGCGCACTTCGCAGCGATGCCGAACCCATCATTCCACCGGACCGCCTCCGGCGGCCGGTGAATTCAAGCGTTAGGCCTCACTCATGAAAATTGCCGCTTACTTAGTATGTGTCGTCTTGGTAGCCATTTCAAATGGTTATGTCTGGACCGTTTGGTTGATGGCGTATCTATCTATGCCTCTCCAATACTCAACAATCTTTTCGCTCGTTTCGTCATTCGATTGGCTTATTCCACAGATGCTTGGTATTTCAGTTCCCGGAAGCGTAGCGCTCGTCCTTCGGTCTGCTATGTCTATTCTGCTTTTACGGCGCATATGGCTGTCATTTGCCAAACGAGAACTTGTACCTCCTACATTCAGCGGATTTCAAAAGGTTCTCGGGTATATCGGGTTCTTGTCTTTCGTGGGTTCAATTGTTGTGCTTCTATTCAGCCTTGCGCTCAAGGCTGGCTCAGGTGTTCCTGCTGGGCTACTGCTAATACCAGCTATGTTTTGCATACCATGGGCTTTCTTTCTCACAGAGATTCTTAGCCTTAAAAAGCGGGCGGTAGTCAATGAGGCCTAACATTCCGCTCCAGCGGACCGTCGGCCAGCTTCGCTGTCCGCCGTCCGCTGAGCTAGCACGTTAGAGCGCTATGCGAATATCTACGATCATTCTTCAAACAGTCTGCGTCGGCATTGGAATTCTTGTCGTCTCGGTTGGTATCACTGGTCGAGCATCACTTTTTAGCGGGATAGTGTTCGGTTGTTTGTTTTTCTTTTTTGCAGCGCTGCTTGGCGCAGATCACACGTCAAACCCTGACTCTGCATCTCGACGCAAATTCAAAATTGCTGCTCTCTTATCGGCTTGTCCTGTGCTTGCCCTCGGCGTGCTAGGGATGTACAAATCTGCACAATCCGGGTTGTGGCTTGAGGCATTAACAACTTTTGGCAAACTCCTTATTTTTACGTTTTTGGTTATTGGAGTCGCCTTTGCCAGTCATCCAAGAATGCGGCGCTTACTGGAATCCATGGGGCTTTCTGTGGAAAAAAGCAAATCATGAAAGCGCGCTCTAACCCGGCGGTCGACCCCGCTCCCTCCGGTCGCTGGACGCTGCGCGATAAAGCTGCGCAGCGCCGGTCACCTCTACGTTGGGCGTCATGATGGATGACTCGTCCGTTCTGGCCGAAATCGATGCTGCCTTTGGATCAACGACTCGTCCGCAGCAATTTACGGTTCAGGATGGAGATCCAGAGTGTATGGATCACGATGCATTGCTAAGTTCTCGAACCCCTAGCACTCTGAGCCTCAAAGATGTTGGAAACGTTTGCTGGGATCCGCTGTGCGAATGTTTGCCGGCCGGCATTGCATACTTCTTTCCCGCCCTTGCACGATTCGCACTCGCAAGGCCCACTGAGTCGGGTTATTGGTATGGCGGGCAATTGATCTTTCATCTCTCTTACGACGGCGCAAACAACAGATTTCTTCACCACTGTTCGCAATGCCAACGTGCTGCTGTTGCTTCGCTGCTCGCGCACATCATTGAGAGTCGGCATGTCGAGATCGATGGCGATGGGTCATCTGTGGAGGAATTCGAAACTTGTCTTTCACTATGGAGGGGGATCGACAAATGACGCCCAACATCACAATCCACCGGACCTTCGGCAAGCTGCGCTTGCCTTCGTCCGGTGATTTTCAACGTTGGGCGTCATTATGACCTTGACTCTTCGAATTGCTTTTCTCCGTGTTGTCATTCTGGTCGTCGGAGTTCTTGTCGGCGGCTGCAGTGATGGATTGCCTTCCGCAATGGACGTGGAGAGTAACTTTCGCACTGCCCTTAAGCCTGGCGACTCTGCGGAAAAGATCGAAGAGTATTTTCAAAGTCAACAGCTTGGATTCAGCTTCGACAAGTACCAAGATAGATATCAAAGCATAATTCGCAGTCCCTCAACAGACTTCCACGCCATTGTCATTTTTGTGAACGTAGATGCCGAAAAGAGATTCAAGTCTGTTCAAGTGCAAGACAGCTACACTGGTCCCTAGAAGAAAATGAACATGACGCCCAACCCGGCGGTCAACCGGACTGCCTGCAAGCTGCGCTTGCAGGTCCCCTCCGCCTTCGGCTCCGGCAGCCGGTTACCTCCACGTTAGGCAACGAGCCGTGCCACTTGCTGATTGCACGCGACAGTTCTTCTCGCCCGATGCCTTCTCGCTGCGCCTCTTCTTCGAGTAGCTTCCGCACGGCATGAGCATTGCGGTTAATCATCGCCATTTCGTGCGGGTTCGCCGGCATGATTCCGTCTTGTCCCATAGGTCCGGTGCAAACCGTCCGGTCGTAGGCTTCGCATCGTGTGTGATAGCGCGTTGCCAGTTCGTGCAGCCGGTTGTCGTGCTCGGTCGGTTGCCACTCTTGTTGCCATTCGTTCATGTCGCTCTCCGAAAATCGTTGCCTAACCCGTCATTCCACCGGACGGGCGAAAAGCCGCCCGCCTGTGAATTCAGGCGTTAGGGCTCAAGATCATGTCGCTTTGGCAAATTGTCCACGACCATTTCAAGAACAACGATGTTCCTGGCGCCATCTCGCTACTTGAGGAGTACATCTCAAGCCGCGACTCACAAAAGTTTGCTTGCGTTGTCGACGCTTCATTCTTGAATCCCCCGGCCTCCGTTCTCGGCGAGCTAAACCGATTTATCGAGACAAACGAAAAGCAGTTCGATGTAAAGGCCGCATATATCGAGATGAACGGCTTCGACATCAACTACGACCGTTGGTATTTCGATCTCTTCGCCTACTCCAGTTACTCTCCGCAGTTCGACGAAACCGAGTGGCTCTGCGAGTGGCAGTCGCCTCCCTGGCCCGAGGTTGAACTTTCTGGCATGGCTTCGGCACAGCAAGCGTTTGCTTGGTATCACAAGCAACGAATCTGGAACTCGCAGCCTGACTTTAAGCCCATCTATGAGGCGGCAATGCTTCTGGTCATGGCGAAGTTTGCCGGTTTTATCGGCTCCGTGTTAAAGGCAGGTCGTCTCACCAAGCCTATGCCGGTCCTCGTAACTGCACATGGCTTTGAGTCCATTGCCCGCTATGAGCCCTAACACTACGGTCAAAGCCGTTCCGGCCTTCGGCCTCCACTGGACGCTGCGCGATAAAGCGCCGCGCAGCGCCCTTTACCTTCAACGTTGGGCCTCATGAACCGAGTACTCCTCGCGATCGCAGCATTTGGCACATCCATTTGCGCAAATGCTGAAGCAATTCAGCCCGCTAAGCTGGCTGCCGACGCAATCACAGTTGCAAGGCCCGATGTTCGCTGGGATAGGGACACCCTCGTCGAAGGCGATTTCAATGGTGATGGAAAATCCGACTTCGCTATGGTTGGGTACAAGAACGAGGGGCTGGTCCTGGCGATACGTGCGTCTTCGGCTAAACAACAGACATACCGTAATGCCTTCCAAGGCTTCGGCATTGGTCCATCAATCCAAGCCGCTATCTGTGAAGCACCTGCGAAACTGATCGTCGAGGAACAATTTTGCCGTCCAGCCGATGAGCCATTGCCAGGATGCCGTCCTTCAAAGGTAGCGAAATCTCTTACCTTAAGTGGCGGAGAGTGTGACCCCATACACCTCTTCTGGAATCACAAGCGAAACCGCATGGAGTGGTGGCGCCTGTGACGCCCAACCCATCAATCCACCGGACCTCAGGCAAGCTGCGTTTGCCTCCGTCCGGTGATTTCCAACGTTAGATTTCAATGCGCACACTCAACGAACTCATCAACACTGTTGAGCCAGCGTTTCCACTCGTCGTCGAGTGGATTAAAAATGCTACATCTCAGTGTGAAGTGCTGCCCCCTTCGGAGGCGCGCGATTCTGTGCTCGTAGAACTGCAGGTCACTACTCGTTCCCCAATGGGAGCAATTGCATACGAAACAGGTGGCCTGTTAATTGATAACGGCTGGCTGAGAGTTTTGGGCTCAGGCAACCCGAAGCTTGAAAGAACAATCACCAGGTGGAACAAAGATCGAGCTTCCGGCTTTCTACTGGTAGCTGATGATGCCGTTGGCGGGTTCTTTGCAATTAATTCGGGTGGCCTTGGTGCTGATAGTGGTGCGATGTATTACTGGGCTCCCGACACATTGGCTTGGGAAGCGCTTGGTGTTGGGTACAGCGATTTTCTTCAATGGTCACTTAGCCCAAAACTAGAGCAGTTTTATAGCAATTTGCGCTGGCCAAATTGGCAGTCTGACGTAAGGAACTTGCACGGTGATCAATGTTTCAATTTCTACCCATTCCTATGGACCGAGCAGGGTTCCGTTCAAACAAGCCGTCGGGCAGTTGTTTCTATCAGTGAGCAATTTGCAGTGAATTTAGATTTGGCAGCCCAAATCAATGGCCAATAAATCTAACATTCCGGTCAAGGCCGCTCCCTTCGGTCGCTGGACGCTGCGCGATAAACCGCCGCGCAGCGCCCCTTACCTATAACGTTAGCCGTCATGAAAACCCTGCTCCCCGACAATCACTTCTGGCATGACTCCTTAATCCTGAGCGTCAGTATCAACACAGAAGCAGACAAAATCGAAATGCTTGTTTTATTGCCTGACGAAGCCGGCTCTGAGCAAACGATAGCCTTCAAAAACGCATATGGTTACAAAGAATTTGAAGGCCCATTCCAAGGCTCACCAGTAATTCTTTCTGTCTCAGCTGCTGAGCAAAATGAACAATGGTCAAAAGTCACCATTGAAACAAATGCTGGTTATCGTGAACTCTTCTGCTCCGAAATTTCGGCCAGTGGTGGCGCACACAATGCCGGCTAACATTACGGTCAAGGCCGCTCCCTGCGGTCGCTGGACGCTGCGCGATAAAGCGCCGCGCAGCGCCCCTTACCTACAACGTTAGTTTTTATTCATACAAGGAGCACTTGATGGAAGCATTTTCTTGGGGTCTTACATTTTTTGTCATGTATATCCCCACGCTTTTCGCACTAGTCATGCTGGTTGCTGCTGGCATCCTCTACTCACGGACGAAAACGCGAGCTACCGCCGCATTTTTCTTCGGCATGCTTGCGGCAACGTTTGTGCCTTGGTTTATTGGTTTTGGTCGTGACCTCAACACAATTCGTACCCTATTAGGCACAGTAGCTGTCGCTGCTCAAAGTCTCGGTTTTCTCTACTATGTGCTATCCCTTCCCAAGCAAGCTCCCCAAAACTAACATCCCGCTCCAGCCGACCGTCAGCCAGCTACGCTGTCTGCCGTCGGCTGAGCTAGCACGTTATGCATAGGAGCTCCGTGCATGAGCACTAAGCAATTTGCCGCGCAGATGAAGGCCATGATTGAAGACATCAAGGCGAAGGGAACTGCCGCTATCTATTGTGACAATCTCATCGCTTACCTCAATGAAGTCGAGAACACCCCAGAGGTTGAGCCATCTCCCATTCAGATAGAAAAATACAAAGCGGATCTTCAGAACTGGATTGAAACGAACAAGCGCGACCACGAGGGGCGGCTTGAAATGTTTCGGTCGGTTATCACATCAGGCCAGTCCGCCATCAAGTCATCTTTCCTACTCAACGGTGGCGCCGCTGTTGCAATGCTCGCCTTCATTGGCCACCTTGCCCAGTTCAATCCGGGGAAGGTGTCTGCATTTTCGGCTTGCCTTTTGCCGTTCGCCTATGGAGTCCTGGCAATTGCGGTAACGTCTGGGCTTACCTACTTGTCCCAATGGTTCTACGCCAGCACTCGCCCTTGGGCGCGAAAGGTAGGGTTTTGGTTCAATATGCTGTGCATCCTCCTCGGCTTTTCGTCTTACGGCTTTTTCATTTGGGCGGTGACCTCCACGTTAGTCCCTAACCCAATCCACTCTCCTGCAAGGAGGCTTTTCACAATGGACATCCCACGAATTTTCAACATCACAGAAAGCGCTCACCGCATCCATAACCCGTTCACACCCGACAAGTTCGCCACGCTCGGCACGGCGTTGCATCTGGAGCCTGGGGCACGGGTGCTCGATCTCGGAAGCGGTTCGGGGGAGATGCTGTGCACCTGGGCGCGCGATCACGGGGTCTCCGGCACTGGTATCGACATGAGCCAGTTGTTTTCCGAGCAAGCGAAACTTCGTGCTGAAGAACTCGGCGTTGCACATCAAGTCAAGTTCATTCATGCCGATGCGGCGGGTTATGTCTCTGACGAGAAGGTCGACGTGGCCGCCTGTATTGGCGCTACCTGGATCGCTGGAGGAGTGGCTGGCACTATCGAACTACTGGCGCGAAGCCTGCGTAGCGGAGGGATCATCCTCATTGGCGAGCCCTACTGGCGGCAATTGCCACCGACAGAGGATATCGCCAAGGGGTGTCTTGCCAACTCAATCTCTGATTTTCTCGTGCTTCCTGAACTTATCTCGTCTTTTGGCGCCCTCGGCTACGACGTGGTTGAAATGGTTCTGGCTAACCAGGACGGTTGGGACAGATACGAAGCAGCCAAATGGCTCACCATGCGCCGATGGCTTGATGCCAATCCCGACGACGAGTTAGCCAGCGAGGTTCGCGCCCTACTGACCTCGGAACCCAAGCGCCACGCGGCTTACACGCGTGAATACATGGGCTGGGGTGTGTTTGCGCTGATGCTGCGGTGAGTCGTGGTGTCTAAAAACAACGGATGGCAGACCACGGTTTATACCTTCCAGCCGACCGTCAGCCAGCTACGCTGCCTGGGCGTGCGTTACTAGCTGGCTGCCGATGAATTCCATCGCCGTTTACGCGCTGTATCTTGCTTCCGCCCTGACCTTCGTCGCGGCCTTGCTGCACTACGCCTGCATCGCGTGGGGGGCACCCGGTTTCCGCTTTCTTGGCGCGGGCGAGCCGATGGCGCAAATGGCCGAGCGCGAGCACTGGTATCCGACTTTTATTTCGATCGTGATCGGCACGGTACTCGTGGTTTGGGCTGCATACGCCTTGTCCGCGGCGGGCGCGATCGCTCCGTTGCCGCTGCAAAGGCCGATACTTCCGGCCATCGCTGCCGTTTTCCTGCTGCGCGGGATCGCATTTCGGTGGCTGAAGCCGATCTTTCCGGACAACAGCCCGTTGTTCTGGCTGATCACCTCCGGTATTTGCCTGGTCATCGGCAGCCTGTACGCGCTCGGCACCTATGCAGTCTGGGAGCGGCTGTGAGGCCTGCGCCGAGGTGCGGAATCCGGAAATACCTTGCCGTCTGGCTGGCCAGGTTGCGGTTTTGACGTTGCCACGGTCAACCGGAAAAATAGGCCAATTTTGAAATCGGCTTTGGTCGCAACCTTCTGAATCAACTGCGGTCCATGCCAGATCATCAATAAAAAGGGGAAGGGACAATGAGCACAGGAACGGTCAAGCTTCACCGCGTACTGCGGGCCAATCCGGAGCGCATTTATCGGGCTTTTCTGGATGCCGACGCCATGGCCAAATGGCTGCCGCCCTTTGGGTTTACGTGCCGGGTACAGCATCTGGACGCCAGGGTCGGCGGCTCTTTCCGGATGTCGTTCACCAACTTTACGACGGGCAACGGCCATTCGTTTGGCGGTGATTACCTTGAACTGCAGCCCAACGAAAAAATTCAAATTCGACGACCCGAACCTGCCCGGTGAAATGCAGACGACGGTGAGCCTGCAAGCCGTTTCCTGCGGCACCGAGTTGAGCATCGTGCAGGAAGGTATCCCGGCCGTCATTCCGACCGAGATGTGCTACCTCGGCTGGCAGGAATCGCTCGAACAGCTGGCCAGGCTGGTCGAGCCGAACATTCCGGACTGACTAGCCAGCCTTCAGCCAGCCGAGCAGTTCGTCCTTGCTCGGCATGCGGCCGGAGACCTTGACCACTTCGTCGACGACCAGCGCCGGCGTGGTCATGATCGGGTAGGCCATGATCTTGTCCATCTCGGTCACGTGTTCGAAGCTCGCCTCAAGGCCGAGTTCGGCCACCGCTTCGCGGGTCAGTTGTTCGAGGCGGTTGCACTTGGCGCAGCCGCTGCCGAGAATCTTGATCAGCATGATTCACTCCTTAGTCTGGCCTTGCGGCCACGTTCGATCAGGTGCAGCGAGGTGACGATCAGCGCGACGAAGCCGATCACGCCCGGCGCCAGTATGAGCAAGGATGTGCCATCGACCCAGGCGCCGTAGGTCAGGCCGGCCAGCGTCGAGAACAGGGCGACCAGGCCGACGTAAGTCCACGCCTTGAGCTTGCCGATGATCGCCGAGGTGATCAGGATGCTCTGCAACGACAGCTCGGGGTCGGCCATCAGGTAGGCGATCAGCGGCCCGGGGTGCATGCCCAGCGACAGGAACATCTTGGCGATGGGCACTTCGACCAGGGTCGGGAAATACATGAAGACGCCGAAAACCACACCGGCCAGGTTGGCCAGCACGGTATTGGCGCCGGCGATGCTGCGTATCCACTCGGGCTGGATGAAGACCCGGATGATGCCGACGAGAAAGACGCCAACGACGAGCAGCGGGAAAATCTGTTTCACGAAGCGCCAGGTTTCCCACAGCCATTGCTGCACATCCCACCCATCGAAACGCCGGGCCAGCGGCCAGATGGCGAGACAGAGGGCGGACACGGCGAGCGTTCGGCCTGTCACGGTGAGCAACACGCCGGTTTCGGTGACGCGCATGCCGAGGGCGGCGAAGGCCAGGGTCAGCGCGGTGAATGTCAGGGCGACCGGGGTCAGGCGGTTGAAACCGTTGTCGACCTGGCCCAGCCCTTTCCAGGCAAAGACGCCGATGGCGCCGAGCAGGCCGATCAGGATCAGGCCCTGCAGGCTCAGCCCTTCGGCGCCGGCCGCCTCGTTGATCGGCACCAGCAGGTCGAGCCCGGCCTGAACGGCGGCGGCGCCAGCCCAGGGCATCTCGACGTGCAGCAGCCCGGCGGTCAGAAAGTCGAGTTTGAGCGTGCCGGCAATCAACAGGGCCACGAGGGCGCCGAGGAAGAGTAGCGTGCGTTTCGGGATGCCTTCGCCAGCCGAGAAAGTCTCGACGTCGGCCAGCCGGGCGACATCGCCTTCACGGAACAGCGCCGCCATGATCATCCCGATGCCGATGCCGAAGGACAGGGCGAGCACGATGCGGGCAATGGCGAAGTCGGCACCGAGCGCCACACCAGTGTAGGCCAGGGCCAGGATGTTGGCAGCCGGCGCGAAGAACAGGAAGGTGATGGCCGGCCCGAGCCCGGCTCCCTTTTTGTAGATGCCGGCGAACAGCGGCTGGATGGTGCACGAGCAGACGGCGAGCAGGCTGCCGGCGCCGGCCGCGGCCGGATAGGACACCCATTTCGAGGTATTCGGCCCGAGAAAGCGAATGATCGATTGCTGCGGCACCAGTGCGGACAGCGCACCGGCGATGAAGAAGGCCGGCACCAGGCAGAGCAGGACATGGGCAGCGAGATAGGAAGCCAGGCTGGCCAGGCCGCCCTGTAATGCGGTGATCATCCATTCCATTTTGTGTGCCTCTTTGTCAGGCCTTTTCTTGCTTCGCCTCGTGGCGAAGGCTCCCTAGCCTGCTTCGTACCACTCCTTCGATGCATTGACGACCTTGACGACCAAGAGCATGGCCGGCACTTCGATCAGCACGCCGACCACGGTGGCCAGCGCCGCCCCCGACTCGAAGCCGAACAGGCTGATGGCCGCCGCGACGGCCAGTTCGAAGAAATTGCTGGCGCCGATCAAGGCCGACGGGCAGGCGACATTGTGTTTCTCGCCGACCTTGCGGTTCAGCCAGTAGGCCAGCGCCGAGTTGAAGAATACCTGGATCAGGATGGGCACGGCGAGCAGGCCGATGATCAGCGGCTGGCGCAGGATGGCTTCGCCCTGAAAGGCGAAGAGCAGCACCAGCGTGGCGAGCAAGGCGGTTATGGACCACGGGCCGATTTTCTCCATGGCGGCGTCGAAGGCACCCTGCCCCTTGGCGAGCAAGGCTTTGCGCCAAAGCTGGGCGATCACGACCGGAATGACAATGTACAGCACGACCGAGGTGAGCAAGGTGTCCCAGGGCACAGTAATCGCCGAGATGCCGAGCAGGAAGGCAACGAGCGGCGCGAAGGCGAAGACCATGATGGTGTCGTTGAGCGCCACCTGCGACAGCGTGAACAGCGGATGGCCGTTGGTCAGCCGGCTCCAGACGAAAACCATGGCCGTGCACGGCGCCGCGGCGAGCAGGATGAGTCCGGCAATGTAGCTGTCAAGCTGATCGGGCGGCAGCATCGGTGCAAACAGGTTACGAATGAACAGCCAGCCGAGGAAGGCCATCGAGAAGGGTTTGACCAGCCAGTTCACGAACAGCGTGACGCCAATGCCACGCACGTGCTGCTTCATCTCGGCCAGGGCGCCGAAATCGACCTTGACCAGCATCGGGATGATCATGACCCAGATGAGGAGGCCGACCGGCAGATTAACCTGGGCAACTTCCATGCGGCCGATGGCCTGGAACAGGGTCGGCGCGAACTGGCCGAAAACGATGCCGGTGACGATACAGAGGAAGACCCAGATGGTCAGGTAACGCTCGAAGAAACTCATCGGCGCGCCGGCGGCGGCCTTGGCGGTGATTTCACATTGGGCAGACATTGGTGACTCCTTAAAGGCCCAGTGCGGCGCGCACGGCGGGGATCAGGCGGGCGCGGATGTCGTCCCGGACGGTGATAAAACTTTCCAGCGGCTCGCCGTGCGGGTCGTGGAAGGGTAGATGAATGCGCGGCACCGGGCGCGGGAAGATCGGGCAGGTTTCCTTGGCGTTGTCGCAAACGCTGACCACGAGGTCGATGTTTTCACCCATAACGGCTTCGACATCCTTGGCGTAAAGCCCCTCGGTCGGCAGGCCGGCCAACTTGAGCGCCTCGATGGCGCCATCGGCCACCTTGGGCTGCGGCTTGGTCCCGGCCGAGATGCCGCGGACGAGGCCGGCCAGATCGTGGTTGATGATCGCTTCGCCCATCTGGGAGCGACAGGAGTTGCCGGTGCACAGCACGAGGACAGTCTTGAGATTCGACATCAGGCGGTCTTTCCGGTTTTGGCGCGACGCTTTTCGGTGGTGTCGCAGCAGGTGGTTTTGGGTAGGCAGGCTTCGCCTTGGCAGCAATTGCTGGTCAGGAAGGCAATCAGTTCATCCATCGTCGTGAAGTTGGCCGAATAGTGAATGAAGCGGCTTTCGCGCTCGCCGGCTATCAGCCCGACCCGGCTCAGATGCGCCAGGTGAAAGGACAGCGTGGCTGGCGCCATGCCCAGTTGTTCGCCGATGGCGCTGGCGTTGACGCCCGCCGGCCCGGCTTCGACAAGCAGACGGAAGATGGCCAGTCGGGATTCGTGACCGAGGGCGGCGAGAAGTTCAGCAGCGTTTAACGTTTCCATAGTTCGAGTATCGTCGAATTATGAATCAAAGTCCACACCCGATGCCTGGTGAATGCCATTGCCACGGTCAACCGGAAAATATCGCGAAAAATAAAATGGCCAGATCGTTGGCCGCATGAGCAGAACCCTCCTGCCATCGAAGCAACGGATGCCTATGTCATCAAAAATCCACAAAAGAATAAATACACCAAAATCACCAATATTGAAATTCCATTTTCATAACGGCGCATATAAAGTTAATTATCGACATAAATATGAAATACTTCATCGCTACTCTGCAGTCATTCCTGCACTAGAGGCTTGCCCATGATTTCGTTCGACAAACTCTCCATCCGCCTGAGGTTGTTCGTCATGGTTGGCATTGGCGCCGTATTTGGCGTGATTTTGCTATCGACCGCGCTCTATTCGCTGAATGCTTTTCGGAATGACACCCAGCTGGTAGCCCATGATGTCGAGCGCTCAACCCATGCCCTGACCCTCGTCAGCGGCGCCCAGAATGCCTTTCAGGCCCAGATGCGCGGCCTGAAGAACATGGTTATTCGCAATTTCATGCCCGCCGAATTCGAGAAAGCCCAGAATGAGTTCCTCTCCGAGCGCACCAAATTCTGGCAACAAATCGAGGAACTGGAAAAAATAGACGCGACGGGAACGATCAAAGGAACAGGAAATCTGCCCGAAATCCGCAAGCAGGCTCAGGAACTGAACAAGCTCTACGACGACGTGATCGCCGAGAACGAAGCCGGTATGCCGAAATATACGGTCATGGTGGACGCCGCCCTGCGCGGCACCGAGCTGCCGCTTACCGCAGAGCTGGCCAATGCCTACCAGGCGATCAGCACAGCCACTACCGTGCTCGTCAGCGAAGCCTCACAGCTTGCCGACCGCCGCTTCATGGCGAGCCTGATTTTGGTCCTCGTCGTCGGCCTGGGTGGTTCAGCTGCTTCGCTCTTGCTGGCTGCCACGCTGGGCGGGCGCATCCTGGCGCGGCTGGGCGGCGATCTCGAACCGGTCGTGGCCGCCACCCGTCGCGTTTCCGAAGGCGATCTGACCGGTACCATCCAGTCCGGCAAGGCTGCCGCCGACTCGCTGGTCGCCTCCGTCGAGGCCATGCAGAAGCGCCTGCGCAGCCTGATCGCGCAGGTTAAACAAGGGGCCGAAAAAACCTCGGGCAACGCCCGGGCATTGAGCACTTCGGCGGACGAAGTCGCCCACGCGGCCAGCGCCCAGAACGATGCAGCCGCCCTCATTACAGCCGCCATCCAGGAACTCACCGTAGCCATCTCGGCCATGGCCGAAAGCGCCGGCGCCGCAGCCGACGCGGGCCGACTGACGCGCGACAAGGCGAACGAAAGCGGCAGCATCATTCTTGAAGCGATCGGCGAAATCGGCAACATCGCGTCCCAGGCACAGCGGTCGACCCGGATGATCGGCGATCTCAACCAGCACACCCAGGAAATTGCCCGCTTCGCCCAGGAAATCAAGGAAATTTCCGACCAGACCAACCTGCTCTCGCTCAACGCCGCCATCGAAGCGGCACGTGCCGGAGAGGCCGGGCGCGGCTTTGCCGTGGTGGCCGATGAGGTCCGCAAGCTGGCCAACCACACCGCCAGCACCACGCACAAGATCGAAAACCTGGTCCAATTGCTCGATGGCGCCGCCCGCCAAACCGCCGATGCGGTCGCCACAACAGCCCATCTCGCCGAGCACGGAACGCAGCTCGCCTCGAACGCCAGCGATGCAATCTCGACGATCAAGGAGAATTGCGAGCGCACCATGCACGCCACCAACGACATCGTCGATGTCCTTGCCGAGCAGCGTCAAGCCGCCGAGCAAATCGCCCGGAACACCGAGCGTGTCGCCCAGATGATCGAGCAGGGCGTCGGTGCCGCCGCAAAATCATCCACCACAGCCAGGGAAGTTGCCTCGCTGGCCGAAGGCCTGCGCCAGGCGACGCTGCAGTTCAGCGTCTGAAATCCGCACTTTCGCAAGACGACGCATTCACCACGCGGCTTTCTTGACCAAACGGTATCGCCACCCGGGCAGCCCATTGCACGAAAATCTTGGGAGCGGCGGCGCGGCGAACTAAAATGGACGCATCGCAGGCCGGCAGGTACCTTTCACCGTATCCTGCCCTGGCCAGCCCCTTACCCGGAACAACAGCCGAATGACCGAGTCCGCTCCATGTTGAAATACCTTCGCAACCTGCTCGCCATTGCGACCATCACCGGCAGTCTGGCCGGCTGCGCCTCGCTCGACGAGAAGACCGACGGCCCGGACACCATCGCCCCGGTGGTTGATGCCATTCCTGATCGGGCGGCCGGCGATATCCAGAAAATCGCCGAACTGGAGCGCCAGCTGGTCAAGGAGCAGCGTCAGTGCTACGCCGAAAAACGCCGGCTTGACCTTTCGCTCAAGGAATCGCAAAAGCAGAACGAAGAGTTGCAGAAAAAGCTCGACGACCTGCAAAAGAAGCTCGACGCGCTGCTCGCCATCGACCGCGACCTGCGCAGCCGCAACCGGAACCGCTGAACGAGCCGGCGAGTGGCGTACCCCGTGCGGGATACGCCACATGAAACAACAAGAGGATCAGGCGGACTTGCGACGGGCGACGGCGCCGATCAGACCCAGACCAGCCAGCAACATGGCGTAGGACTCGGGTTCCGGTACCGGCATGACTTCAACGGAGAGCAGCGGACGAAGATTGGCCGTAGCGAATTCGCTGGCGTAAAAGTCGATGCCGTTGGTGCCGCTGGCAAAGGGCGTCATCACCCAGCCGTAGTTGGTGGCGCCTGCCTGCCAGGCCAGAAGCGAGCTGGTCACGTCGATTACCAGCTTGCCGTTGGCGATGTTTTCGCTACCGTTATTGGCGCCGAAGGTAGCGACCGCAGTTGCCGAGGCATCGGTTCCATTGGTCTGGACGCCGCTCACCAGACTGTTCCAGGTAGACGACTCGCTCCAGCCGGTGAGCATGTTGTAGACCGACATGCCGCTGCCCGGATTGAAGACTTCCAGGGTCAGCTTGGCCGAGACGATGGTGTCGGTGCTAGCGATCCGGCCGGCGACATTGCCGAACAGGTTTTCAAAACGGAGCAAGCCCTGATTCGGCTTGTTGCCAGGGCTGCCGTCGTCGCCATCAACGCTGACGTAATCAAGCGTACCGAAAGCCAGGCCGCGGGAATCGCCATTCGACGTCTGGCCGGAACCCATAGCCGTTTCGTTGCTGCGGATCATGGTGTCCTGAGTCCCCGTGTAGCTGCCAACGCCTTCCTGAAAGCTCAGGGTCGTGGTGGCAGCGAAGCCTGGCAGGGAGAGAGCGAGGCCGATGGCCGTCGCCAGTACGCGTATTTTGTTCATGTCGTGTCCTTGATGAGTCGAGAAATAGATCCCGGCTGTCGGGCAAATTCGCTCCTGCCCACGCAGGTGCCCGCAACCGGATCAAGCAGGTGGCCGCGGCGCTAATCAAATTCGCCGACCGTGGCATCCTGCGCCGCAGTTGTTACGGTTTGACCTATGTCTTTAGTGCTAAAACGTAGGTCGAAACGATCAGTCGTTGTCATGCGCTTGCGCATTGTTGCAACCTGACGGAAATATCCTTTCCTTTCTTTTCGGCTGGCGGACGCCGTCGAATGGCGATCAACTTTCAGTCGCCATGGTCTTTGCCCAGCCTCGAACAGACATTCTTTCGGGTGGTGGCCAGACCCACCCCGAAAGAGCGCGCTTGAGGTTGGTGGTTTTCTCAGGAATTGTTCAGCCGCATCGGTGACGTGCTTTTCAGTTTGAAGACCAGCAGCGACAACCCAAGCAAAACAACGAGATAGCCCGACATCAAGGCCCACAACGGTGCCTTGCCGTAGGCCAGACCATGGGCAAGGCCGAGGAAGGCGCCATAGATCCAGCAGGCCAGGCTGACTGTTCCGGCGATGATCATGGGTATGCGCTGTCCCTCGCGGAAGCGGGGAAGCGCATAGGCCCGCATGGTTTCGGTCGAGATCGCCCAGATCGTGATCAGCGTGACCTTGGTCCACAGCTTGGGGTTGGCCAGGTAGGTTTCCGGGCCATTGATAACTAGGCCGACGGCGATGATGGCAAAGCCGGATAACCAGAGGTGGCGGTCGGCATGACGAATGATGTGATTGTGGCTGCGGTCGTACTGGGCACGACCGAACAGCGCCAGATAGCTCTGGAAGACGAACAGGAAGCCGCAGGAAAAGGCGACAACGTGCCACAACGAGGTGAGGGTTTTGAGTACTTCGAGCATGAGCGTTGCTCCGATCGGGTAGGCAATCGAGGGGGGCGGGACGGCCAGCCCGGTTCACGGAAATGCCCGGGCGGAGAACCGCCCGGGTGTCGAACTGGCCGTGGCTGGCAGTTAAGTGCGCTGGCGCCGGGAGACCAGGCCAATCAGGCCGAGGCCGGCCAGCAACATGGCGTAGCTTTCCGGTTCCGGCACGGCGGCGACAGTCAGTTTGCCGAAGATGCCGTCACGTTCCTCGTCGGGGCCGGCGGTGAAGTAAAGGCTCTTGGCATCACCCAGATGCACGCCGTTGCCGAAGGTCAGGCCCCAGATCCCATCGATGCTGATGACGTTGCCGTTGGCGTCGCGAAGATAACCAAGCGAAGCGCCGCTGACGCGGTCGTAGGCAGCGATGGTGCCATCGCCGAAGTTGGCAACCAGCAGAGCGCCGCTGAAAGCGCCAAAACCTTCCGGTGCGATGACCATGCCCCACGGGTCGTTGAGCAGGCTGTGGTCGGTGTAGTCCTGCAACATGTTGCCGTCGCGGTCATAGGCGACGATGCGGCCGATGCCGGCGCCGGGAACTTCTTCCGTCGGCTCGTCGATTTCCAGTGAATTTTCTGCCCAGGCGACGTAGATCCGGCCATCGGAAAGCTGCTGCACATTGAACGGCATCCAGACTTCTGAGAGGTCGGACGGACGGGCAAAGGGCGTCGACGCCGAGATGTCGTTCCACTGGTTGTCGAAAGTCATGATGTTGCCGTTGGCAAAATCGGCGACGTAAAGCCGGTTATCGGCGACCTTGTTGCCGTTGGCATCAAGCGTCCAGTGGTCGGTGGTGAGTGCCACGCCGTTGAAGCCGGGGCGGCGTTCGCCGGCAAGCTGCGAGCCGGGAACGATGCTGCTGGCCATCGAGTAGTCCTTGATGACAACAGCTTCGAGCATGCCGGGATCGGTCTTGGTGCGCCAGGCATTGATGGTGCCGTCCTGGGTAACGAAGATGAACTTGGCAGAGCCTGAATCAGTGCCGTAGTTACTGCCATTGGAGTAGTTGATGGCCGGGCCGCTGACAAAGAATTCGACAGGTTGGCCGGCGTAATCGCTGGCCGCGTTGTAAACCTGACCGGTGACCTGGGCAACGCCATCGGTACCGGTTTCGAGCAGTTGCTGGTCGTAAGCGCTGGTCACGATGGGGACGACCTTGAGGCCGTCCTGATAGAGTGGCAGGCCGGGAACGTCACCGATGTAGGTGGTGGTTGTGCCGGTACCGGCATTGCTGGTCCAGAAGTGGCCGCCGGCGCCGGGCGGACGCAGGGCAATACCCCAGGGATTGACCAGATTCGGGTCGACCATGATGGTCGGGTTGTATTTGGCGTCGTTGGCGACGAGGTTGGTTTGCTGGTAGGCATTGCTGCCTGCCGCGTACGCGCTGTGGGCGAATAGGCTGCCGACGGCCAGCGCGAGTACCGTGCAGTAGCGGAAAGCGAACTTGTTCATGACGATAGGCTCCGGTTTTTGTGACGTGGCGGGCAAATATCGGCTGGCTGGGTCAGTAAATGCGAAAGGTCGCTTGCAGACCTGATGTCCGTGGTGCAAGCGACCTGAGTACGACGTTTGTCCGAGAAGACGGCAGCACTTTCCGGGAGAGCGTCGCCGCCCTCCCGGTCAGGGCTTACTTGGCAGCGCGGCGACGGGCGGCAAAGCCGACCAGGCCAAGGCCGGCCAGGAACATGGCGTAGCTTTCCGGCTCCGGAACAGCCGAGATCTGGATCAGGCGATCGACACCGGTATTCGGATGCTGGATATTCACGTAGGCGACGTTGGCGTTGAACTTGTCGAAATACAGACCGGTGAACTCCGAACCCGGGGTGCCATTGGAAGCCCAGCGGCCAATGCCTTCGCCTGCGTCGAGGAGGTCGCCGTCGTGGTTGATGTCCTTGGCGAACCAGATGTCATCATCAACACCACCATTGCGGTCTTCGATGATGTAGATGTTGCCGGCGGCATCGATCGCCAGGTTATCGGGGCTGGTCAGGGCACTGCCGACAGCCACACCCGTAGCCAGGTCGATGGTGTTGCGGTCTACGAACAGCTTGACTGCGGTGTTGCCGGCGCTGTCGAGCTCCATCATGAAGACCTGTTGCGAGTCGGTGGTGGCGAAGAAGATGCCTTCGTTGCCGTTGGCCAGGGTCTTGGTCTCCAGATCTTCCGGACGGTTGTATTCCGTACCCAAGAAGCTCGTAGCCGGGTTGGCCGCTTCGCTACCAAGGTTGCCAGCGCGGCCGAGGTCGGCGGTGGCGCGGCCATCGACGGCACCGTAGCTGGTCATCACCACGCCAGCCAGGGCAGCGCCGTTGGTGTCGGTCAGGGCAACCCAGGAGGCAGCACCGGTGCCGCCGAAAGCGGAACCGTCACCAACGCGCATGACGAAGCTTTGGCCCGAGGCGAAGTAGTCGTCACCGTTGGTGGCATTGGCGTTGTTCGACACGTACTTGTAGACCGAGCCACCGTTCAGCTCGTGAATGAAATACATGGTGTTTTGCTTGTCGAAAGCCAGGCCTTCGTGGGAAACGCGCGGGATGATATTGCGCTGGACGAAGTTGCCGCCATTGGCAGCAGCGGTCGTCGAGTTGGTGACTTCAAACAGACGACCCTTAGTGCTGCCCGTGCCCCAGGATTCTTCGGCGGTCAGGTAGCTGCCCCACGGGGTCCAGCGCGAGGCGTCGCCGGAAACGAAGCCCTGCGAGCCCGGCGCGACGATGGTCACGGTGCGGGTGTTGTAGTTGTTGTCCCACAGGTCGACGCGCTGGACGCCACCGGTGTTGGTTTCGAACGGCATGAACAGGTAACGACCGGCATTCGTACCGGTTTCGTTGGCGGTAATCATGTCCCAGCTACCGGAGTTGCTACCGGCAGCCTTGGCGTTCTGGGTGGTGCGGTCAGCAAGGGATACCTGGCTGAAGTTCGGGCTGGACAGGGTAATCGGCGTTGCCGGGGTAGCCGTCGTGCCGGCCGAGGCGGCCAGCGGTGTGAAGTTGTCGAAATAGGTATCAGCGGCGTGAGCGCCGACAGACATGGCGGCAAGGGCGCCGGCTACGGCAATGTTGAGATACTTCTTTTGCATTTTGTGATGCTCCTGGCTGGCGAGAGTACGAAAAAGATTGCTGGCTTGAGGGGTGACGATCCGGCTTGTGACGAGCTGCGCCATACACACCCCGCGCATGCCGCCACGACGCCCTGATCACTCTCCCCTTGCCGCCTATGATGAAGGTCATTTATTACAGGTAAATGCGCGTCAGGCAGCTTAACAACTAGTACTTTCGGACTATTCGCGCACCGATCCGGCTGATTTTTCTCGTTGTTTGCCGGTCCGGGGGCAGTTGCTCGCGCTTATGTGCCAAACCGTGACGCGACTTAAGCAAGGCTTAAGCTGGGCTGAATAAACTGCCAAAAACCTGTTACGGAAAGATTCCATGTCGCGTCGACCTTTCATTTTTGGCCTTTTTTTCCTGTTGACCGTAGCAAGCCAGCTTGAGGCTCAGGAAAACCGCCTGACGCTGCAGCCGGCGCAACTCAAGGCGCTGGGCATTGAAACGGCCGTCGCCGGCGAGATGCCCGGCGGTCGCAATGGCAGTTTCCCGGCCCAGGTGCGCGTGCCCAACGAACAGATGCGCGTTGTCGCCGCGCCGGTTGGCGGCATGGTTGAAATGCTCGCCGTGGCGCCCGGCTCGACTGTCAAGCGCGGCCAGGTCGTCGCCCATCTGAGCAGCCAGCAGGCCCTCGAACTGCAACGCGATGCGCTGCAAACCGGTAGCCAGTCCGCCCTGATGCAACAGAATCTCAAGCGCGACGAACAACTTTTCGCCGAAGGTCTGATCGCCGAAAGCCGGCTGCAGGCTACGCGCGCGGCCGCCGCCCAGGCCGGTGCGCAGGCCAGCGAACGGCGTCAGGGCCTGGCCCTGGCCGGCGGCACGGCGGGCAAGCTGGGCGGCAAACTGGCGCTGACCGCCCCCATCGACGGCGTCGTTCTCGAACAGGGCGCCCAGCTCGGCCAGCGCGTCGAAACTTCGGCGCTGATCTACCGCATCGCCAAACTCAGCCCGCTGTGGCTGGAAATCCAGGCCCCGGTCGCCATCGCCGCGACACTGCGCGAAGGCAGCCCGGTGAAGATTGCCAACAGCGAGGTGAGCGGCAAGCTGATCGCCATTGGCCGCGCCGTCGATCCGGCCAGCCAGACCGTCCTGCTCCGCGCCGAAGTCGGCAAGGGCGCCGAAACCTTGCGCCCCGGCCAGGTCATCGAAGTCGAAGTCGCTGCCCCGGCCGGCCAGCAGCAACGCCTGCCCGCCGCCGCCCTGGTCCGCAACGAAGGCAAGACCCTGGCCTTCGTCCAGATTTCCAGCGACGACAAGGGCGTCGTCTTTGAAGCCCGTCCGGTCCGCGTCGTCAGCCAGGGTGGCGACAGCGTCACGGTGGACGGCGTCAAGGCCGGTGAGAAGGTCGCCATCAAGGGCGTCTCCGGCCTCAAGGCCCTGCTCACCGGCGTCGGCGGCGAATAATGCTCGACGCTCTGATCCGTTTCTCGCTGACTCAGCGCCTGCTCGTGCTGGTCCTCACCGTCATGGTCATCGGTGCCGGCGTACAGGCCTTCCTCGGCCTGCCCATCGACGCCTTCCCTGACGTCTCGACGACGCAGGTCAAGATCATCCTGAAAGCCCCCGGCATGACGCCGGAAGAAGTCGAGATGCGCCTCGCCGTGCCGGTCGAGCAGGAACTGCTCGGCATCCCGCACCAGAAGCTGCTGCGCTCGGTGTCGAAATACGCGCTGACCGACATCACCCTCGATTTCGAGGACGGCACCGATATCTACTGGGCCCGCCAGCAGGTCGGCGAGCGCCTCGCCGCCGCCATGGGCAATCTGCCGCCCGGCGCCACCGGCGGCATGGCGCCGATCACCACGCCGCTCGGCGAAATGTTCATGTTCACCATCGAGGGGGACCTCTCGCTGGCTGACAAGCGGGCCCTGCTCGACTGGGTGATCCGGCCGCAACTGCGCACCGTGCCCGGCGTCGCCGACGTCAATAGCCTGGGCGGCGAAGTGCGCACCTTCGAGGTCGTGCCCAATCCGCAAAGTCTGGCTGCCCGTGGCCTGGCCCTCAAGGATCTGCAGGCGGTGCTCGAAGCCAACAACCGCAATGACGGCGCCGGCCGCCTCAACGATGGTGAGGAATCGCTGCTGGTTCGGGCCGAAGGGGCGATTGCTACGGTCGACGACGTCAAGGCCATTGTTTTGCAAGCCAAAGACGGCACCGTGGTGCGCATCGCCGACGTCGCCGAAGTCCGCCTCGGCGCCCTGACCCGCTACGGCGCGGTGACCAAGGGCGGCCAGGGCGAGGCCGTGCAGGGCCTGGTCCTCGGCCTGCGCGGCGCCAATGCGCAACAGGTCGTGGCCGGCGTCAAGGCGCGGCTCGCCGAGATTGCGCCAACGCTGCCCGCCGGCGTTACCGTCGAAGCCTTCTACGACCGCAGCAACCTGGTCGGCCGCGCCGTCGGTACCGTCTCCAAGGCGCTGCTCGAAGCCATCGTCCTCGTCGTCCTGCTCCTGCTCGCCTTCCTCGGCAACCTGCGCGCCGCGCTGGTCGTCGCCCTGATGCTGCCGCTCTCGGCGCTCGCCACCTTCATCCTCATGCGGATGTACGGGCTGTCGGCCAATCTCATGAGCCTGGGCGGTCTGGCCATCGCCATCGGCATGCTGGTCGATGCGGCCGTCGTTGTCGTCGAAAACGTCGAGAGCCAGCTCGCCGAGGCGCAGGAAAACCTGCCGACGCTGCACCTGATCTACCGGGCGGCGCGCGAAGTCGCCTCGCCGGTGACCTCGGGCATCGTCATCATCATCATCGTCTTCCTGCCGCTGCTCACGCTGCAGGGGCTGGAGGGCAAGATGTTCGGGCCGGTGGCGCTGACCATCGTCTTCGCCCTCGCCTCCTCCCTGCTGCTGTCGCTGACTGTCGTGCCGGTGCTCGCCTCCTACCTGATCAAGCGCGGCGTGCATCACGAGCCGTGGCTGGTCAAGAAGCTGGCCGCCCTCTACGACCGCACGCTGAGCACCGCGCTGGCCAACAGCCGTACCTTCATGATCGCCGCCACCATCGCGCTGGCCGCGGCGGCCGGCGCCTTCCTGCTGCTTGGCAAGAGCTTCATGCCGCCGATGGACGAAGGCGACATGATCCTGCAGCTCGAAAAGTTGCCGTCAATCAGCATCGACCAGACCATCGTCATCGACAGCGCCGTGCAGAAAGCGATCCTGGCCGAAGTCCCGGAAATCAGGGACATCGTCGCCCGCGCCGGTTCCGACGAACTCGGTCTCGATCCGATGGGCCTCAACCAGACCGATACCTTCCTGGTCCTCCAGCCCCGCGACACCTGGCGCAACCCAGACCCGGCCTGGCTGGCCGACCAGTTGCGCGCGGTCATGGAAAACTTCCCGGGCGTCGGCTACGCCTTCAACCAGCCCATCGACATGCGCGTTTCGGAAATGCTGACCGGCGTGCGCGGCGATCTGGCCATCAAGATTTTCGGCCCCGACCTCGCCACACTGAACCGGCTGTCGAATGAAATCGTCGCCACGGTGAAAAAGGTGCCGGGCGCCGAAGACACTTTCACGCTCAAGAACGACGGCGTGCAATACCTCAAGGTGGCGGTCGACCGCCTGGCCGCCGGCCGCTTCGGGCTCAACGTCGATGACATCCAGAACGACCTCAAATCCCTGCTCGAAGGGCGCAATGTCGGCGTCGTCATCGAACAGGGCCGGCGCGTCCCGGTCGTCCTGCGCGGCCCGGCCAGCCTGCTCAATTCGCCGGCCGATTTCGAAGCCTTGCGCCTGAGCCTGCCTGATGGCGGCAGCGTACCGCTGGCCAGCGTCGCCAAAATCGGCCGCATCGACGGCCCGGTCAAGGTCGACCGCGAAAATGCCGAGCGTTACGTCGTCGTCCAGTCCAATGTCCGCGACCGCGACCTGGTCGGCTTCGTCGACGATGCCAAGAGCGCCGTGGCCCGCGACATCAAGCTGCCGGCCGGCTACCGGCTGGCCTGGGGCGGCCAGTTCGAGAACCAGCAACGGGCCGCCGCCCGCCTCATGGTTGTTGTGCCGGTGGCGCTGGCGCTGATCTTCTTCCTGCTCTTCTCAACCTTCCGCTCGGTGCGCCAGGCCCTGCTCGTCCTCTCCAACGTGCCGTTTGCCATGATCGGCGGCGTCTTCGGCCTGCTCATCTCGGGCGAATACCTCTCGGTCCCGGCCTCGGTCGGCTTCATCGCCCTGCTCGGTATCGCTGTGCTCAACGGCGTCGTCATGGTCACCTACTTCAACCAGTTGCTGGCCCGCGGCATGGCCGTCGGCGAGGTTGTCGTCGAAGGCGCCAAACGCCGCCTGCGGCCGGTGCTGATGACCGCCAGCATCGCCGCCTTCGGCCTCGTTCCGATGCTCTTCGCCACCGGCCCCGGTTCGGAAGTGCAGCGCCCGCTGGCCATCGTCGTCATCGGCGGCCTGCTTACCTCGACGGCGCTCACGCTCGTCTTGCTGCCCATCCTGTTCCGCCGCTTCGGCGTCAAAACCACCGTCTCCTTTACCGAGGGCCGCCGCCATGGCTGATGTCCTGCTTTCGCTCACCATGCCCAACGACGTCGCCCAGCACGTCGAGGACCTGCTGCTCTCACGGCCCGATCTCGTCCGCGGCTTCACCGCGACGATAGCCGAAGGTCATGGCGCCGTCGTGCCCCTGGTCGAACCGGCCGAGCTGGTCAGCGGCCACTCGCCGCGTCTGCAGATTCGAATGGCCGGAACGGAAGAAGCGATGCGCGCAGTCCTGGCTCTGATCAAGGCCGAGCTGCCGAGAGCCAATATTTTCTTCTGGCTGGTGCCAATCATCGAGATGGGGCGGTTATGAATTTCGATTTTGCCCGTTTTTTCCGGTTGACCGTGGCAATCGGCATCGCTGGCACCAGCGGCATCGGCGGCACCGGTTTCGCCACCGAAGCGATGCCCAACCTGCCACCGAGCGAAATCGTCACGCGCGTCCTGCAGACCAACCTGTCGGTACAGGCGGCCGCCGGCCAGATCCGCGTCGAGGAAGCCAACCGCAGCCGTCTCGAAGCCGGGCAATACGAATGGAACGTCCGCCTCGGCGGCCAGCAGCGCCGGAGCAAACCGGCCACCGGCACCGATGAACGTTTCAACGAATGGAACGCCGCCATCGAGCGCCCGCTGCGCCTGCCCGGCAAGGGCCGGCTCGACGGCGAACTGGGCGCGGCCGGCGTGGCGTTGGCCGAAACGGCCCGCGGCGATGCCCTGCACGAAGCCAGCCGCGACCTCCTCAAATCATGGTTCGTCTGGCTCAAGGAAAGCGCCTCGGCGGCGCAATGGGCCGAACAATTCGCCCTGCTCGACAAGCAGGCCAAAGCCATCCAGCGCCGCCAGCAACTCGGCGACGCCGCCCGTCTCGAGTCCATCCAGGCCGCAGCCGCGCTGGCCCAGGCCGAAGCCGCCTTGGCCCAGGCCAGGGTGCGCCAACAGACGGCTGGTGAAGACCTGCGCCGCCGCTACCCGGGCCTGCCGCTGGTCACCGAGAACACGATTGCCGAGCCGACACCGATCGACGGCAACGAAGCCGAGTGGATCAACGCCATCCTCGAACACAGCCACGAACTCGACTTCGCCCGCGGCGAAACCCGGCGCGCCCAGATCGTCGCCGGCCGGGCCGGCCGCGACCGGATGCCCGACCCGACCATCGGCCTGCATGTCTCGCGCGAACGGGCCGGCGAAGACCAGATTGTCGGCGCCTACATCAGCATCCCGCTGCCCGGCGATGCCCGCCGTGCCGGTTCCGACGCCGCGCTGGCCCAGGCCGACGTGGCCGGTCGGCGCGAGGCCTTCACGACGCAAAAGATCACCGCGGAAGCAGTCATGCTCTACCAGTCGGCCAACGCCGCCTTTTCAACCTGGCAGGCCAGCCGCAGCGCTGCCGAACGCCTGCTCCAGGCGGCCGACATGACAGCCCGTGCCTACCAGCTCGGCGAAGGCAGCCTCAACGACCTGCTCGCCGCCCGTCGGCTGGCCAACGAAGCTCAGCTAGCTACCCGCCTGGTCCAGCTCGACGCACTTGAGCTGCGCTACCGCCTGCTGCTCGATGCCCACCGGCTTTGGGACATGGATTAGCCGCGCATCCCCGATTGATCAGCTCCCGGATAGCCCGCGCCAGCCAACTGCCGCGGGCTGAGCGCACCCGTCAAAATATTTTGTAAGGGTTTTCAGAAGTCTCCGACTAATTGTTCAAGTAGCTCATTGGCGCTGCTTGATGACAAATTCAACTTCAACGGAGATTCAAAATGAAAACGACCAAAATCCTTTCCCTGGCCATCGGTTCTGCATTCGCTGCCGCCACCCTCTCCCCGCTGGCCCACGCTGCCGGTGACAATCCGTTCAGCGCCAGCAAGCTGGAAGCCGGCTATCAGTTGGCGCAGGCCGACACCAAGATGAAGGATGGCAAGTGCGGTGAAGCCAAGTGCGGCGCCGACAAAAAGGCAGGCGAAAAAATGAAGGATGGAAAATGTGGCGAAGCCAAGTGCGGTGCCGACAAGAAGGGCGCTGACAAGAAGAAGGACGGCAAGTGCGGCGAAGCCAAGTGTGGCGCCGACAAAAAGAAATAACCTGCCCATCTGAACGCATTCCGGCTGCCAGACATCCGGAATGCGACAACAAAAACCCCAGGCCCCCCAATATCGCGCCCGGCCCGGGTTGCGCACCAGACGGCATAAAAAATGAAAAACACGCTCACTCGCTACCTTGGTTTTACCTTCTCCCATCTTGACCTGCTGGGATTGTGGCTCGGCTTGCTCAGTCTGCGCCTGCTGCTGGGCTGGGACTTCTACGAGTCCGGCCTGGAAAAACTCCATGGCACCAACTGGTTCACCGACATCCAGGACCGTTTCCCTTTCCCCTTCAATCTCGTCCCGCCGGAAATCAGCTGGCAGATGGCGACCTGGTTTGAACTGCTCGGTGGCATAGCGCTGGTCATCGGGCTCGGCACCCGCTTCTTTTCGGTTTCGCTGCTCATCCTGACCATCGTTGCCATCGCCAGCGTCCATTGGCCAGAAGCGTGGTCGAGCTACAGCGAATTGCTGCAAGGCTACGGCTTTACCGACAACGGCTTTGGCAATTTCAAACTGCCGGTGCTGTTCATCGGCATGCTGCTTCCCTTGATGCTGATCGGCCCGGGCAAACTGTCGATCGATCATCTGATCCGCCGCAAGGTGCTTTGAGGTACGCTGCCCGCGATGACCACCTCCACTTTCCGACAAGTCCTGCAGGCCAACCTGCTGGCTATCATCAGCGTGCTGATTGCCGTCGCCAGCCTGTCGTACAACACCTGGCGCAACGATGTGTCGGAACAAAACCGGAATCAGCGGGCAGCGGGGTTTGCCGTGCTGCAGGAACTCGCCAAGCTGCAACTGCTGGTGGACCACCTGACCTACGACGATAAACGACAGCGCGGTGACACCATAGAAGGGTGGACCCGCATCGTATTCATCGGCGACCTCGCCAGCCTGACCTCGCCCGAGGTGGATGCCGGGGCAAAGAGCTTGCGCCAGCAATGGGAAAGCGAAGTCGGCCGACTGGAATCGAGCGAAGCGGCTAACGCAGCCATCAGCCGTTCGGTCGAATCATTGCGCCTCGAAACCTTGCGCACCCTTTCCGATTTACGGTGAACAACGTGCAGTACCAGACGTATCATGAACAAACGATTCCTACCCATGAGGCAATACGATGCCCTTGAATCTGCGCCAACTCGCCAGTCTGTTCTTGGGAATTTTCGCCGTCGTCCTGTCGCTGCCGGCAGCAGCTTGGGAACTGTCCGGCCACAAGACAATCCGGCTGCAAACACGGGATGGACAAAGCATCGTGCTTGGGTCTGTCGAATTCACCCCGAAAGGCGAATCCAGCACCTTCTCACTGCATCTCGACCACACCAGGCTGAAGGATTTCTTCCTCTCCATGAAGGAATTCAAATGTCTGGAAGGCGAAGAAATCCATTGCCACGTGCCTTACCCCTACCCCAATCCGGGCACGGTGAGCCGCAATGACCTGCGCTGGCTGGAGCATTCGCTGCTCTTTCTCTACAAGCAGCCCAAGGATTTCGGCGCCCGCCTGTGGAACGGCCTTTACTACGAGATGGTCCTGACTGAAAAAGGCATCGTCGGCACGCCGCAAGCCGTCGATCTTGTCCAGATCGGCGCCCCGCCGGCCGATACCTCGATTCCGCCTTACGGTCCGGGCGATCGCAGCGAAATTCCGCGTGACTCGCGCTGGATTCGTAGCCTGAGCATCGAGTAGGGCGATCTCAACCCTGAGCGGAAACGCTCAGTTGTCGACCTTCTGCCAGCCCTTCGCCTGCATGCAGGCGTGCATCCGGCGCACGCTGGCATTGGTGACCACGCCATCGGCGGTGGTGTAGACCTGCTGCTTGCAGAAGATTTCGTCGCGCTTGTACTCACCGTCGAGCGCCCCGCGCTTTTCCCAGTGCCACGACGAACAGCCCGCCAGGCCAATGAAGGCAATCATCAGTAATTTCATGGCGCAAATTCTACGCTGATCATCGCAAAGCCACCCTCGCCGCACCACACAATGATTTATTCAAAAACGACTTCTAATTTCACATTTATTCTATAGAATAAATACAAGCCCCATCAGGATACCCCATCATGCCGACTGCCCTGCAAGCCAATCCGCTCTCCGACCGCTCCCGCGTTCTGTCGACGGCCGTGGTTGAAGCCGCCAGACGGCTCGGGCTGGGCTCCACCGACCTCAACGCTATCATCGGCACCAGCCAGCCTTCGGCCTCGCGCCTGCTCAACGGCAAATACTTCATCCCGGAAGGCAGCAAGACCTGGGAGCTTTCGGCTCATTTTGTCCGTCTCTACCGGTCGATTTCCTCGCTGGTCGGTGGCAACGACGATCTGGCCCGGAGCTGGCTCAAGTCCGGGAATCAGGCTTTCGACAACCGCCACCCACTGGACGTCGTCAAACGCGTCGAAGGCCTGCTCCATGTCTGCGAATATCTGGACGCCCATCGCGCTCGCGTCTGAAGCCCGACCCTGGTCGGGCAGGGGCTGGCGCGCCGTTGAGGCACTGCACCGGGTAGCGACGATGACGCTGGTGCACGGCGATCTCGGCGACCAGTCGCTGCTCGAAGATATTCTCGAAGAAGCCAAGCCCGTCTTGCCACGCGCCACCGACGGTCTGCACTGGCTGCTCGCCACGCCTTTCCGCTACTGGCCGAAACCGCCCTCCGGCTCGCGTTTCCGGGCACGCACCGATCCCGGCGTGTTCTACGGCGCCGATGAGGAAAAAACCGCCTGCGCCGAATGCGGCTACTGGCGCCTGCGTTTCTGGCTGGACAGCGAAGGCCTGGCCGGGCGCGAGGCATCGATACCGATCACCCTCTTCGAATTCCACGGCGCCACGCCGCACATGGTCGACCTGACCCAGCCGCCGCTCGTCGCCGACCATGCCATCTGGACCGATCCGGCCGATTACAGTGCCACCCAGAAAATCGCTGGTACCGCGCATGAAGCCGGCATCGAACTGATCCGTTACCAGTCGGTGCGCCACCCCGAAGGCAACTGTCTGGCCATCCTGACGCCGCAGGTATTCAAGGGCGTCGACGAGGCCTTCCGCAATGTCCAGCACGGCTGGACGCTGTGGCTCAAGCCGCCCGGCCTGACCGTCTGGCAACGCGAACTGACACCGGAAAGCCACGTTTTTCGTTTCGCCTGATCAATGGTTTCATCGCCGGATATTTGCCCCAAAAAATCCGGTCAGACATGGAACCAGTAGGCCTCTACGCGCTCAAACCAGCGCCGGACTATGCCATTCGCCTTTACCTGCCCGGCAATCCGGCTTTCAATGTTGACTGGCGGCAGAACTTCAACGAGGAGACGCATCGATGATCTACAAAGGAAGCTGTCACTGCGGCAAGGTAGCGTTCGAACTGGAAGGTGATATTGAGGGCGCCGTTGCCTGCAATTGCTCGATCTGTTCGCGCAAGGGCTCACTGCTCTGGTTCCTGCCGCGCGAGAAACTGACCCTGCTGACACCGGAAGACGCGGCCAGCACCTACACCTTCAACAAGCATGTCATCCAGCACCGCTTCTGCCCGACCTGTGGCATTCATCCCTATGCAGAAGGCGTCGATCCCAAGGGGAGAAACATGGCTGCGATCAATCTGCGTTGTGTCGAAGGTCTGGATCTGACATCCATTCCGGTCACTGAATTCGATGGTCGATCAATCTAGATACGGAGGTAATCATGAACAATCCGGTAGGCTGGTTTGAAATTTACATCCAGGAAATGGAGCGCGCGAAAGCCTTCTACCAGGCGGTTTTCGACGTTGAACTGACCCGGCTGGAAAGCCCGCCAGGCTTGGAAATGTGGGCATTCCCGATGCAGCCGGATAGCTACGGCGCACCCGGTGCCTTGGTCAAAATGGAGGGATGCGGCTCAGGCGACAACAGCGTTCTGGTCTATTTCAGCTGTGCCGATTGTGCCGTGCAGGCGGCAAAAGCCGTCAAGGCTGGTGGCAAAATCCACAAGGAAAAAATGGCCATCGGGCAATACGGATTTATCGCGCTGGTCGTCGACACGGAAGGGACGATGATCGGCCTGCATTCGATGCAATAGGCGATCAGCAGGCTTTCAATTTTGGCGGTTTTTTACGGTTGACCGTGGAAACCTGGCTTTCCGGCTGGCTTACTCGCCCACCACATCGGCACCGGCCGGCGGGGTGAACTTGAAGGTGCTGGCGGGCAAGGCCGGATTGCGTTCGATCTTGTTGAAGCGAATGTGCGTCGTCTGGCCGAAGCTGTCCTGCAACTCCATGGCTTTGAGGTCGTGGCCGGCAAAACCGAGGCGAACTGCCTCGAAACCGCTGTCGCCCGCCTTCGGGGTGGCTTCGACCCAGGCCATGCCTTCGGCTTCGCCGGCTTCCTTGAGCGTGAAGTTCTTTTCCAGCTCGTTGCTGCCCGAGAGCAGCGCAGCCGGCGAACCGCCAATGGCTTGGCCAGCCTTGCGCACGGTGACCTGCTGCAGATCGGGATCGTGAATCCAGACTTTCTCGCCGTCGCCGACAACCAGTTGGGGATACGGCTTCAAAATTTCCCAACGCAGCTTGCCCGGCCGCGAAATGGCGACGGTCCCCGAGGACTGCTGCGGCTTGCGACCGTTCTTGCCGATAACCATCTGCGAAAAATCGGCCTTCAGCGTGCGCGTGCTTTTGAGGAAATCGTGCAGCTGATCGACCGCGCCAGCGTGGGCCAGCAACGGGAACAAGGCCAACGCTACGGTCAACCGGAATTTTTGGGCAAATTTCATATTTGAAGCTTAGCGGTTTGGCGCGGGGTGCGCTGTTTCAGGGTGTAACAAATTGCTGGTGAAAATCACTCCGCCGGCTTTTTCATGAGCACTTCGCGCCCGCCACGACCGTCCATGGTTGACACCAGCCCGGCCTTTTCCATCGCTTCGATGAGCCGCGCCGAACGGTTGTAGCCGATGCGCAGGTGGCGCTGGACAAGCGAAATCGAGGCGCGCTGGTTCTTGAGCACGATTTGAGCACGATATCGACGGCCTGATCGTAGAGCTGATCGCTCTCGGCATCGCCACCACCCTCGCCCGCTTCACTGCCCTCTTCGTCATCGCCTCCCGAACCGGTCAGGATGTCTTCGATGTACTCCGGCGCGCCGGTCGCCTTCAAATGTTCGACGACGCGGTGCACTTCGTCATCGGAAACGAAGGCGCCATGGACGCGGGTCGGATAGCCGGTGCCCGGCGCCAGGTAAAGCATGTCGCCCTGGCCGAGCAGCGCCTCGGCGCCCATCTGGTCGAGGATGGTGCGCGAGTCGATCTTGCTCGACACCTGGAAGGACAGGCGGGTTGGGATGTTGGCCTTGATCAGGCCGGTAATCACGTCAACCGACGGCCGCTGGGTGGCCAGCACGAGGTGGATGCCGGAGGCACGCGCCTTCTGGGCCAGACGGGCGATCTGCTCTTCGACCTTCTTGCCGACAACCATCATGAGGTCGGCCAGTTCGTCGATGATGACGACGATGAAAGGCATGGTCTTCAGCGGCTCCGGGGTTTCCGGGGTCAGGGTCAGCGGATTCGGGATGTGTTCGCCACGTTTCTCGGCATCGCGGATCTTGGTGTTGAGGCCGGCAATGTTGCGGACGCCCATCGCCGACATCAGCTTGTAGCGTTTTTCCATCTCGGTGACGCACCAGTGCAGCGCGTTGGCCGCCTGCTTCATGTCGGTGACGACAGGGGCCAGCAGATGCGGAATCCCTTCGTAGATCGACAGTTCGAGCATCTTCGGGTCGACCATGATGAGGCGGACCTGATCCGGCTCGGCCTTGTAGAGCATCGACAGGATCATCGCATTGACGCCGACCGACTTGCCCGAACCGGTCGTCCCGGCGACCAGCAGGTGCGGCGTCTTGGCCAGGTCGGCGACCACTGGCAGGCCGCCGATGTCCTTGCCCAGGCAGACGGTCAGCGGGCTGGTCATATCGTTGTACGGCTTGCTCGAGATGATCTCGGAGAGCTTGACCATCTGCCGCTTGGGATTGGGCAGTTCGAGCGCCATGCACGACTTGCCGGGCACCGTCTCGACGACGCGGATCGAAACCATGGCCAGGGCGCGGGCCAGGTCGCGGGCCAGATTGACGATCTGGGCGCCCTTGACGCCCACCGCCGGCTCGATTTCGTAACGCGTGATGACCGGACCGGGCATCGCGGCCAGAACCTTGACCTGGACGCCGAAGTCAGCGAGCTTGCGCTCGATCAGGCGCGACGTGTATTCCAGCGTTTCGGCACTGACCGTCTCGGTGGCCGGCGGCGCCGGGTCGAGCAGATGCAGCGGCGGCAGTTGCCCGCCAAAGATCGCCTCGGGGAAGAGCGCAACCTGTTTCTCCCGCTCGATGCGCGCTTCTGCCTTCTTCGAAATTGGCACCTCGGGCGGCGGCGTTTCGATGATGATCGGATCGTGCAGTTCGACGCGCTGTTTTTCTTCCTTGACGACGACTTCGCGCTTCTGCGCGACTTCCTTGCCAATCTGCCGGTCACGCCAGGCATCGACGCGACCGTAGAAGAAGCCGAGGAAGCTTTCAAGAAACAGCCCCAATTGCTCGAAGGCCCAGACCCAGGACATGCCGGAAAATATGCTCCAGCCGGCCGCCATGACGGCGAGCAGGAACAGTGTCGCCCCGGTGTAGCCGAACTGGGTGGATAGCAGGCGGCCAAGCTCGATGCCGAGCATGCCGCCCGGCGCCAGCGGCAGCGCCGCCTTCAGCGAATAAAAACGTAGCGCCTCAAGCGACGAACTGGCCACCAACAGGAAGGAAAAGCCGCCCAGCGCAATGAACAGCGGGTGTTGCTTGTGGTCTTCGGGCGAATGGTATTTGCGGAAGCCCCACCACACGAACATGCCGAGCAGAACAATCCACCACCAGGCAGACAGCCCGAAAATGTAAAGCATCAGATCGGCGATCCAGGCGCCGGCCCGGCCGGCCGGATTGTGCAAGGAGGCCGAGCCGACGGCATGCGACCAGCCCGGATCTTCCTTGCTGAACCCCCATAGCGCCATGGTCAGGAACAAGGCGATAGCGCCAACGCCCAACCAGCGCGACTCCTGCAGCAACGAGCCGATTTTTTCCGGCAGCGGGCTAGGCGCCGCTGCCCGATTCACCATCCGAGCACCCACCGTCAAGCGACTCCGGGAATGACCAGAATGTCATTCTCGTAACGGATGTAACCGCTCAATTCCAGATCGCGCATGACCTTGCTAACCATTTCACGCGATGCACCAATCATTTTCGCCATATCCTGCTTCGACATCTTTTTCTTCACCACACGATTGCCGTCTACAATCTCCGACATATCGAGCAGGAGACGGGCTACACGGCCATAAACGTCCAGCAGGGCAAGGCTTTCAATCTTGCGATCGGCCTCGCGCAAACGCAGGACAAGAATCTTCATCAACTTCTGCGCAACCTGGAAATTGTCCTGCATGCAGCGCTGCAGCGAATCCTTGTCGAGAAACAGCAGCTCGCAGGCTTCGGCGGCGACGACGTTGGCCGAGCGCGGACTGCCATCGATCAGGCCCATTTCGCCGAAGAACTCGCCAGGGCCCAGCCAGGCCAGAATGATCTCGCGACCCTCTTCGTCGGTATTGGTCACCTTTGCCCGACCACTGATCAGGACATACAGGGAATCCGTACTGTCGCCGGCCCGCACGACCGAAGCACCGCGTTCGACACGCTTGCGACCGGCAACTCTGGAGAGTTTTTCCAGTTCATGCTCGTCCAGCCCGGAAAACAAGGGGACATTGCGCAAGACTACCAAGCTCAAACCACATGGGGTTGCTGACATAAATCAGTTTCCGTTCATAGAGTTACGAAATGATTATAAACCGCTTTCCCAAATTACATAGGAACTTCGAAAAAATTGCAGGCTCAGAGAACGCTATAATTTTCCCATTAATCACCCAAGAGGATGACCATGTCCCAAAACGCCCGTCACAACCCACTCATCATTCTCGGCTCCGGCCCGGCCGGCTACACCGCCGCCGTCTACGCTGCCCGCGCCAACCTCAAGCCAGTGCTCATCACCGGCATGGCCCAGGGCGGCCAGCTCATGACGACAACCGAAGTCGATAACTGGCCGGCCGATGCCGATGGTGTGCAAGGCCCCGATCTGATGGCCCGCTTCGAAGCCCACGCCCGCCGCTTCGAAACCGACATCGTCTTCGACCACATCCATACCGCCAAACTGACCGAGAAGCCCTTCACCCTGATCGGCGATTCCGGCACCTACACCTGCGATGCCCTGATCATCTCGACCGGCGCTTCGGCCCAGTACTTGGGTCTGCCTTCCGAGGAAAAGTTCATGGGCAAGGGCGTTTCGGCCTGCGCCACCTGCGACGGCTTCTTCTACCGCAACAAGCCGGTCGCCGTGGTCGGTGGCGGCAACACGGCCGTCGAGGAAGCACTCTACCTCGCCAATATTGCCAGCCATGTGACACTGATCCATCGCCGCGAAAAATTCAAGGCCGAAAAGATCATGCAGGACAAGCTGTTCAAGAAGGAAGCCGAAGGCAAGATCACCATCCTCTACAACACCACGCTCGACGAAGTGCTCGGCGACGATTCCGGGGTCACCGGTCTGCGCGTCAAGAACAAGCTCACCGACGCGACACAGGATGTGGCGGTGCACGGCGTTTTCATCGCCATCGGGCACAAGCCGAACACCGACATCTTTGCCGGCCAGCTGGAAATGGACAACGGCTACCTGGTCACCGAAGCCGGCCGCAATGGCAATGCAACGCAGACCAGCATCACCGGCGTTTTTGCCGCCGGCGACGTCCAGGACCAGATCTACAAGCAGGCTTGCACGTCAGCCGGCACCGGCTGCATGGCGGCGCTCGACGCCGAGCGTTACCTCGACGCGCTCGCCTGAATTTGATCGACCCGGAAGACCTTGCTGCCCATCAAGCCACTGCCGCCGGTCAATCGCGTTCAGCTGAACAAACCGAAACCGGAAGCCCCACCCCGACCACCGGCCAGCGAAAAAAAGCCCGCCGAACGCAAAAAACCGCGCCAGGAAGCTTTGCCGGCGCACTGGAGCACTCCCGCCGAAGCAAAGCCGCCAGCCAAACTCGATCCGGTCCAGGCCGAATTCCGTGCTGCGATGAGCGGCGTCCAGCCACTCCCCCCGCCCAACCTCGTCGTGCACGGCAAACGGCCACCGCCACCCCGCCCGCTCCAGCATCTTGCCGACGAACAGGCCGCCCTGCACGAAAGCCTGCACGGCCACATCGGCCTGCAGGATCGCCTCGAGGGCGGTGACGAGCCGCATTATTTGCGCACCGGATTGGCCCAGAATGTCCTGCGCGATTTGCGCCGCGGACGCTGGGTAATTCAGGATGAAATCGACTTGCACGGCCTGAACCGGGATGAAGCCCGGCAGTTGCTCGCCGGTTTTCTGGCTGAATGCCTGCATCACGGCAAGCGTTGTGTCCGGGTCGTGCATGGCAAGGGGCTCGGTTCGCCGCAGAAAACCTCCATCCTGCGCCAGCTGGTACGCGGCTGGCTGGCCCAACGCCAGGAAGTGCTGGCCTATTGCCAGGCCAAGCCGCCCGATGGCGGCGAAGGCGCGCTGATCGTTCTGCTGCGCAACCAGAAATGACAAAGGGCAGCCGTAGCTGCCCTTTGTCATTTTTGGCCGTTTTTTACGGTTGACCGTAGAAGTCAGATCCCGGCCAAAACGATCCGATCAGATCGCTGCTTCGTTCGTTTCGCCGGTGCGAATGCGCACCACCTGCTCAACCGAGGTGACAAAAATCTTGCCATCGCCGATCTTGCCGGTACGCGCTGCCTTGATGATGGCCTCGATGGCTGGTTCGACATTGTCGGAATTGACGACGATCTCGATCTTGATCTTGGGCAGGAAATCGACCACGTATTCGGCGCCACGATACAACTCGGTGTGCCCCTTCTGGCGACCGAAACCCTTGACCTCGGTAACAGTCAGGCCGGCGATACCGATTTCGGACAGGGCCTCGCGCACTTCGTCGAGCTTGAACGGTTTGATGACAGCTTCGATTTTTTTCATGGGCTGATTCCTCTTTACAGGTTCTTAAAATTCATCTGAATATCGATTGGTAATAGGATACCGCCAATCCTTGCCAAAACCACGCGTCGTTATGCGAATGCCGATCGGCGCCTGACGGCGCTTGTATTCGGCGACATGAAGCAGACGAACAACCCGCCGCACCGCATCTTCGGGCAACCCGGCAGCGATGATTTCGCGCGGGCTGCGGTCTTCTTCCATGTAGGCGCGAACAATGGCATCGAGCACCTCGTAGGGTGGCAATGAATCTTGGTCAGTCTGATCGGGTTTCAGTTCCGCCGATGGCGGCCGGACGATGATGTTTTCAGGAATCACCAGATCGCCTTGGCACAGCGTATTGCGATAGCGCGACAAACGATAGACCAGCGTCTTGTAGACGTCCTTGATCACCGCGAAGCCGCCGGCCATGTCGCCGTACAGCGTGCAGTAGCCAACCGCCATTTCCGACTTGTTGCCGGTGGTCAGCACAAGCGACCCCGTCTTGTTGGAGATGGCCATCAGGATGTTGCCGCGAATGCGCGCCTGGATGTTTTCTTCGGTCGTATCGGCCGGCAGGCCGACGAACAACGGATCAAGCATGCTGCTGTAGACGTCCATCGCTGGCGCAATGGCAATCTCGTCGTAGCGCACGCCGAGGACGCGGATCATCTCGCGTGAATCATCGAGACTCATCTGCGCCGTATAGGGTGACGGCATCATGACCGCCCGCACCTTGTCGGCACCCAGCGCATCGACCGCGACGCAGAGCGTCAGCGCCGAATCGATACCGCCGGACAAGCCGATGATGGCGCCCTTGAACCCGGTCTTGCCGATGTAGTCACGGACACCAAGCACCAGCGCCTGGTAGGCTTCGGCCTCGATCGACAACTCTTCGGCCAGCTGTTCGGAATAGAGGTGGCCGGCATCGAAATCAACGATGCCCAGCGCTTCCTCGAACGAAGGCAAGCGCATGCAGCATTTTTTCCGGGCATCGAGCGCGAACGAAGCGCCATCGAAGACCAGCTCATCCTGGCCGCCGACCAGATTGCAGTAGATCGCCGGAATGCCCGTGGCGTCGATGCGCTCGCCGAGTACCTGGGCGCGTTGCTGATGTTTTTCGAGATGGCAGGGCGAGGCGTTAAGGACCAGCAGCAGTTCGGCGCCCGCCTTCCTGGCCAGCTCGGCTGCGCCCTCTTCCCAGATATCGGCGCAGATATTGATGCCGCAGCGCACGCCACCGAGGGTGACGACACAGGCATCAGCACCAGGCTCGAAATAACGTCTTTCGTCGAAAACTTCGTAATTCGGCAGGCGAATCTTGCGGTACACCGCTATTTTCCGGCCATTTTCGATGACCGTCGCCGCATTGAAGCAGTGACCGTCATGCTCGGCAGGATGGCCGACGATAACGGCGATGCCATCGACCCGGCAGGCCAGGTCATCAAGCGCCCGGTTGCAGGCCCGGTAGAAATCCGGGCGTAGCAACAGGTCTTCGGGCGGGTAGCCGCATAACGCCAGTTCGGGCGTCAGCAGCACCTGAGCGCCGCGGGCTTTGGCCTCGACGGCGCACAGGATGATGCGTTCGACGTTGCCCGTCAGGTCACCGACGGTGGCGTTGAACTGGGCAACGGCGATACGCAACATGACGTGCTTAGTAAGCCGGCTTGTCTTTCGCGTCGTTGTAACGCTGGATGCCGGTCAGAATCTCGTTTCTGGCGGCTTCAATGCCTTCCCAGCCATTGACCTTGACCCACTTGCCTGGCTCGAGATCCTTGTAGTGCTCGAAGAAGTGGGCGATCTGCTTGCGCAGCAGTTCCGGCATGTCTTCGTAGGTCTTGACGTCCTTGTAGAGCGGGGTCAGCTTGTCGACCGGGACGGCCAGAAGCTTGGCATCCTCCGGCAAGGAGAATGGGCTGACCACCAGCACGTCGACCGGATCGCCATCACCGGCGATGGTGTGGGGGATGTAGCCGTAATTGCAGGGATAATGCATCGAGGTGGACATGAAACGATCGACGAAAATCGCGCCGCTTTCCTTGTCAACTTCGTATTTGACGGGTTCGGAATGGGCCGTGATTTCGATGATGACGTTGAAATCGTCGGGCAGCGACTTGCCGGAAGGAACGTTGTTTAGAGCCATCGTTATCTCTCTGCGGTTGGGTTTGAGAACTTGTAATTATACCGTCGAGGCAGCGCTTATTTACTGCCAGGCGGCGAGAAACTCTTGCCAGTGCAGCGCACCGATCCGGGCCAACTGGGCCTTGATGAAATCACATTCGGCCAGCTCTTCGGCGGCGGTCAGCTCGCCGCGCATGCGGCGGAAACGGTTATAGACCAGATAGGTATTGATCACATCGGTCTCGCAGTAATCGCGAATCTCGGCGCTCTTGCCAGCCTGCCAGGCCTCCCAGACCTTGCCGCCATCCATGCCGAGCTTGCCAGGAAAACCGTAAAGCTTGGCCAGATCGTCGAGCGGCGCGTTGGCCCGGGCGTTGTAGAGGGCCAGCAGATCCATCAGATCGAGATGGCGCATGTGGTAGCGGCTGATATAGTTGTTCCACTTGAAATCGCGCGAATCGGCGTAGTCGCCGTCACCGAGATCCCAGTAGCGCGGTGCGGCAACACCGTGCAACATGCCACGGTAGTGCAGGACCGGCAGATCGAAACCGCTGCCATTCCACGAAACGATCTGTGGCGTAAACTTCTCGATGCCATCGAAGAAGCGCTGGATGATGGCGCCTTCGTTGAGATCCGGCTCAGACAGCGACCAAACCTTGAGTCCCTCGCTGGTACGCAGCACGCAGGAAATGGTGACAATGCGCTGCAGGTGCAATTGCAGGAAGTCATTGCCCGTCTTGGCGCGCCGCTGCTGGAAGGCGAGTTCGGCGACTTCATCGTCGGAAAGCCCGGCCGGCAGATCGTTCAGGCGGCGGAGGCCGGCGACGTCGGGAATGGTCTCGATGTCAAAGACGAGAACAGGCTTCATGCCGGGAAAACGCCCGTAGACAGGTAGCGATCGCCGCGGTCGCAGACGATGGTGACGATTACGGCATTTTCCAGCTCCTGCGACAGGCGCAAGGCCACCGCCAAGGCGCCGCCGGATGAAATGCCGGCGAAGATACCCTCTTCCATCGCCAATCGGCGCGTCATGACCTCAGCATCGGCTTGACTGACGCTTTCTACACGGTCAACCCGATTTTTATCGAAAATTTTAGGCAGGTAAGCTTCCGGCCATTTGCGAATGCCCGGTATCTGGCTGCCGTCTTCCGGCTGGCAACCGACGATCTGGATGGCCGGATTTTGCGTCTTGAGGTACGCCGAAGTACCCATGATGGTGCCGGTCGTCCCCATGCTGGAAACGAAATGCGTGATCTTGCCTTCCGTATCGCGCCAGATTTCCGGGCCGGTGCCTTCGATATGAGCCAGCGGATTATCCGGGTTGCCAAACTGGTCGAGGATGATCCCCTTGCCTTCGTCGCGCATCTTCTCGGCGACGTCGCGGCACAGTTCCATGCCGCCGTCCTTGGGCGTCAGCACCAACTCGGCGCCGTAGGCGCGCATGCTCTGGCGCCGTTCGATGCTCTGGTTCTCGGGCATGACCAGAATCATCTTGTAGCCCTTGATCGCCGCCGCCATGGCCAGCGCGATGCCGGTGTTGCCGGAAGTCGCCTCGATCAGCGTGTCACCGGGCTTGATGTCGCCGCGTGCTTCGGCGTGGACGATCATCGACAGCGCCGGGCGGTCTTTCACCGAACCAGCAGGGTTGTTGCCTTCAAGCTTGGCCAGAATGACGTTGTTGCGCTGGTCGTTTTCGATGCCCGGGATGCGCACGAGGCGAACCAGCGGCGTATTTCCGACAAAATCCTGCAGGGTTTTATACATTTTTATGGAGCCACTCGATGTATTGGGAGACGCCCTCCTCAACCGTGGCCATCGGCGCAGCGTAGCCGGCGTCGCGCAGGCGCGTCAGATCGGCCTGGGTGAATGCCTGATACTTGCCTTTCAGCGCCTCGGGGAAGGCGACGTATTCCAGCAAGCCCTGTGCCCGCAATTCGTCAAGCGATAGCGGCGCTTCGCTTTTTGCCTTCCGGCAGCCGTTGACCGCAGCAACCGCGACATCGTTGAAACTCTGCGCCCGACCGGAACCGAGGTTGAAGATGCCGGATTTTTCCGGGTGATCGAGGAAATACAGATTGACCTTGGCGACGTCGCCGACGAAAACGAAATCGCGCTGCTGACCGCCGTCCGGGTAGCCGTGCGAACCTTCGAACAACTTGACCTTGCCGTCAGCGCGGAACTGGTTGAAGTTGTGGAAGGCGACGGAGGCCATGCGCCCCTTGTGCGTTTCGCGCGGACCATAGACATTGAAGTAGCGGAAGCCGACGATCTGCGAAGACGGGTCCTGCGCCAGCTTCTGGCGGACGATCTGGTCGAAGAGGAACTTGGAGTAGCCGTAAACGTTGAGCGGCCCTTCGTATTGGCGCTCTTCCTTGAAAACGTTGCTGGCCCCGTAGGTGGCGGCACTGGAGGCATAGAGGAACTGGACATCCTGATCGAGACACCAGTCGAGCAGAATGGATGAATAACGGAAGTTATTTTCCATCATGTAGCGACCGTCGGTTTCCATGGTGTCCGAGCAGGCACCCTCGTGGAAAATGGCATCGATCTCGCCATCGAAATGGCCAGCCTGAATGCGTGCGATGAAATCGTTCTTGTCGATGTAATCGGCAATCTCGCAATCGATCAGGTTCTTGAACTTGTCGGCCTTGGTCAGGTTGTCGACCGCGATGATCTTCGTTACGCCCCGCTCGTTGAGCGCCTTGACGATATTGGAACCAATGAAGCCGGCAGCGCCGGTAACGACTGTGTACATGATTATTCCTTACAGGGCTGCGGCAAGTTCTTCACGGCTGACAACGGCGGTACCAAGTTTGCCGACGACGATGCCGGCGGCGATATTGGCGACCCGAATGGCTTCGGCCCAATCGGCGCCGGCAGCGATCATGACGGCCAGTGTGGCGATCACCGTATCGCCAGCTCCGGAAACGTCGAATACTTCGCGCGCCAGGGCCGGCTGATGGTGTGTCTCATCAGCGAAAAGGGTCATGCCCTCCTCGCTGCGGGTAACCAGCAAGGCTTCGAGGCCGAGCTCGCCGCGCAACTTGCTGGCCTTGGCAGCCAGTTCGTCATCCGACGACCAGCGCCCGACAACCTCTTTCAGTTCCGAGCGATTTGGCGTGATCACCGTAGCACCTGAGTACTTGCCCCACTCATCACCCTTGGGATCGACGAGAACCGGCTTATCGTGGGCGCGCGCGATACGGATCATCTCGGCGATATGCGTCAGTCCGCCCTTGCCGTAGTCGGAAAGGACCACTACATCGGACTGGACAACTCGCGTCTCAAAATCGGCCAGCTTGGCCTGCAGCACTTCGTGCGAAGGCGTCGTTTCGAAATCAATGCGTAGCAGTTGCTGCTGACGACCGATGACGCGCAGCTTCACGGTGGTGTCGATTTCACGGTCAACGTGCAAATTGGCATCAATTTGACCTTCTTCGAGCAGGCGCCCGAGCGTACGCCCCGCCTCGTCGTCACCAACCACCGACAGCAAGGCTGAAACAGCCCCGAGCGAGGCGGCGTTGCGGGCAACGTTGGCCGCTCCGCCGAGACGCTCTTCGATGCGCTGAACCTTGACCACCGGCACCGGCGCCTCGGGCGAAATCCGGCTGACCTCGCCGAACCAATAGCGGTCAAGCATCACGTCGCCAACTACCAGCAGACGAACCTGCGAAATCTTTTCCAGCATGCTGCCGCTCATTGATCAGCGCCCGATTGCGAAATACTCGATGCCTGTAGCACGCACGAATTTCGGGTCATACAGGTTACGGCCGTCGAAGATCACCGGGCTCTTGAGCGTTGCCTTGATGGCCTCAAAATCCGGACTACGGAATTCCTTCCATTCGGTAACGATCAGCAACGCATCGGCGTTTGTGAGAGCCCCCATCGGGTTTTCAGCATATTGCAGACGGCTGTCATCACCGTAGATGCGCTGGGTTTCGTGGATGGCGACAGGATCGTAGGCCGTCACGGTGGCGCCGGCGGCTAACAAGTCAGCAATCAGTTCACGGCTGGGCGCCTCACGCATGTCGTCGGTATTCGGCTTGAATGCCAGGCCCCACAGGGCGAAATGCTTGCCCTTGAGATCGCCGAAGCGTGCCTTGAGCTTGCGCGTCAGCACGTGCTTCTGGGCATCGTTGGCTTCCTCGACGGCAGTCAGTACCTTGAGGGTAATATCAGCATCGTCCTTGGCCGTCGCGATGAGCGCCTTGACGTCCTTGGGGAAGCAGGAGCCACCGTAACCGCAACCAGGGTAAAGGAAGTGGTAGCCGATGCGCGGATCAGAGCCGATACCCTGACGAACCATTTCAATGTCGGCACCCAGCACTTCAGCCAGATTGGCCAGTTCGTTCATGAAACTGATACGCGTCGCCAGCATGGCGTTGGCGGCATACTTGGTCAGTTCGGCGCTCTTGACGTCAGTAATGATCAGGCGCTCATGGTTGCGCTGGAAGGGTGCGTAAAGGGCACGCATGAGGTGGATGGCCTGCTCTTCCTCGGCGCCGACGACGATGCGGTCGGGACGCATGAAGTCTTCGACAGCCGCTCCTTCCTTGAGGAACTCAGGATTGGAGACAACGCTGTAAGGGATATCGATACCCCGCTTGGCGAGTTCGTCAGCGATGGCAGCCTTGACCTTGGCACCTGTACCAACCGGCACGGTGCTCTTGTCAACAACGACTTTATAGTCAGTCATCAAACGGCCGATGTTGCGGGCTGCGCCAAGAACGTATTGAAGGTCTGCAGAACCATCTTCATCCGGCGGCGTACCAACCGCGATGAACTGAATCGTGCCGTGCTGCACGGCTTTTTCAACGTCGGTGGTGAAGTGCAGGCGACCGGCGGCAACATTGCGGCGGACCATTTCCTGCAGACCAGGCTCGAAGATCGGGATACCGCCTTCTTCGAGAATGCGGATTTTCTCCGGATCGACGTCCAGACAAAGAACATCGTTACCTACTTCAGCCAGACAGGTGCCACTGACCAGACCAACATAGCCGGTGCCGACAACGGTGATTTTCATAAGACTTCCTACAAGGATTGATCGAATTCTTCACTGCGCCGCGGCGGATAGGTTTCCCAACCACCACAGGCCGGACAACGCCAATAGAACTGGCGGGCCTTGAAACCGCAATTATCGCATCGATAGCGCGACAGACGTTTCGTGTAGCCCTGGATAATGGTCCTCGCCAACTCGACATCCGGACGAACCTCCGGCGCCACCAGCGGCAAACGCGCGCTCATCAGTTTTTCCAGGCCTAGCAAGGTGGGATTGCGCTGGAGCTCGGCCCGCACCAAACGATAGGCCGCTTCGACACCTTCGCTTTCAAGAACCAGCTGATAGACCACCTCGAGCAGATCGAGCGAGGGATAGCGTTCAAGATAACCGCTCAGCAGTGCAATGCCTTCGGCCGGCCGTTCAAGCCTGCGATAAGCCTCGAGCAGTCGCTGGGCGACCAGCGCCAGATATGCGGGATCCTGTTGCTCGATACGCTGCCAGGCTTCGATCGCGCCGTTGAGATCGACCTCCTGCATCAACAGATCCCCTTGCAGGAGACTCGCCCGCACGCACTTCCGATTCTCCTGGGTCGCCACCTCAAGATACTCACGCGCCGAATCCGGACGGGAACGCATGATTTCGTTGGCCGCCAGTTCGCAGTAGTACTCGGCGATATCGCGATGCGACGCGACATCCGGCAATTCTCGGGCTATTTCTATTGCCTTCAACCACTCCTTCTCGACCTGATAAATTTCCAGAAGACTGCGCTTGGCCTCTTCCTCAAAATCAGTTCCCAACAATTTATTAAATATTTCTTCAGCCCGATCGAGCAGGCCCGCCTTCAAATAATCCTGCCCCAACTCCGACAGCGCCTGCAAACGCACTTTGTCATCGAGATCAGGCAAGTCAATCAGATTCTGGTGCATGCGTATTGCACGCTCGGTTTCGCCACGCCGGCGAAACAGGTTGCCAAGAGCAAAATGCAACTCGACGGTTTGCGAATCAACCTTGGCAACTTCGAGAAAGGAATCGATTGCCTTGTCCGGCTGCTCATTGAGCAGAAAATTCAGACCTTGAAAATAGGAACGGGGCAAGGTGCGCGATTCATGCACGACTTGCTGCATGTCGACGCGGGCAGCGATCCAGCCCAAGGCAAAAAAGGCCGGTATCAGCAGTAGCTGCCAGTATTCGAATAATTCGTTCATGCGTTTGGCGGCGCTTCCGGGGTAAGCGAAGATGGTTTTTGCACAACCTCGCGCTTCAGGCTGGAGATTTCACGGCGCTGCCGGAAAATGACACCAAGCAACGAGAGCGCGCCAAGTATCACGCCACCGATAAAGAAGGCCAGCAAGGCGATCACCAGTGGCGTCTGCCAGATCGCCCCAGGAAGAATGCGCAGGCTTACCGGATCGGTGTTCTGGGTCGCAAAAACGACCAGAAAGATAAAAATAATGGCCCGTATGGCCCAAGTCAGTGCTGTCATGACATTCAATAAAAAAGGGCAGTGAAATCATTCACTGCCCTGAATCTACCACATTGGGCCAAGCCCGACGTCAGATCGCCTGATCGACCCTTTCGCGCAATTCTTTTCCAGCCTTGAAGTGGGGAACCCACTTGGCCGGGACGCCAACCTTTTCCCCTGATTTGGGGTTACGGCCAGTACGCGGCGGCCGATAGTTGAGCGCAAAGCTGCCGAATCCGCGGATCTCGATACGATCTCCTCGCACAAGTGCTTCGGACATCGCATCGAGAATCATCTTGACCGCAAAATCAGCATCTTTCGCCACCAACTGGGGAAACCGCTCCGCCAGCCGGGCGATGAGCTCGGATTTGGTCATGCTTTTGCCTTATCAGCCTTGCTGGTTGAGCTTGGCCTTCAAAAGAGCACCCAGGTTGGTCGTACCGGAGGCAGCAGCGGAAGACTCGGCAGAAAGTTTCTGCATGGCTTCGTGCTGTTCGGCATTGTCCTTGGCCTTGATGGAAAGGTTGATACCACGGGTCTTGCGATCCACGTTGATGATCATGGCTTCAACCGTATCGCCCACCTTGAGGTGCTGCGACAGGTCGTCGATACGATCACGCGAGAATTCGGAAGCACGCAGGTAACCTTCGTTCTCACCATCCAGCGTCAGCACAGCGCCGCGAGCGTCGACCGTCTTGACGGTGCAGTTCACGATGCTGTTCTTTTCGTGGGTAGCGATGAAGTTGGTGTACGGATCACCTTCCATCTGCTTGATACCGAGGGAGATACGCTCCTTCTCGACGTCGATGCCGAGGACCAGCGCCTCAACTTCGTCGCCCTTCTTGAAGTTGCGGATGGCTTCTTCGCCGGTCGCAGACCAGGACAGGTCGGACAGGTGAACCAGACCATCGATACCGCCAGGCAGACCGATGAAGATGCCGAAGTCGGTGATCGACTTGATGGCGCCCTTAACCTTGTCACCCTTCTTGTGGTTCATCGCGAAGTCGTCCCAAGGATTGGCTTGGCACTGCTTCATACCCAGGGAGATACGACGACGCTCTTCGTCGATCTCGAGGATCATGACTTCGACTTCGTCGCCGAGCTGGACAACCTTGGACGGATGAACGTTCTTGTTGGTCCAGTCCATTTCAGAAACGTGAACCAGGCCTTCGATGCCCTGTTCGATTTCAACGAAGGAACCATAGTCGGTCAGGTTGGTGACCTTGCCGAACAGGCGGGTGCCGGCCGGGTAACGGCGGGCGATGCCGACCCACGGATCGTCGCCCAGTTGCTTCATACCCAGGGAGACGCGGTTCTTCTCGGCATCGAACTTGAGGATCTTGGCGGTAACTTCGTCACCGACGTTGAGCACTTCGCTCGGGTGACGGACACGACGCCAGGCCAGGTCGGTAATGTGCAGCAGGCCATCGATACCGCCGAGGTCGACGAATGCGCCGTAGTCGGTGATGTTCTTGACGATACCCTTGACGGTGGTGCCTTCCTTGAGGTTCTCGAGGAGCTTTTCGCGATCTTTGTCAGCGGTGGCTTCGAGCACGGCACGGCGGGACATCACGACATTGTTGCGCTTGCGGTCAAGCTTGATGACCTTGAACTCCATGGTCTTGCCTTCGTACGGCGTGGTGTCCTTGACCGGACGCATGTCGACGAGGGAACCCGGCAGGAAGGCGCGAACACCGTTGGACATGACGGTCAGACCGCCCTTGACCTTGCCGGTGATGGTGCCAGTAACCAGGGAGTTGTTGTTCAGGGCTTCTTCCAGGAAGTTCCAGGCAGCGATGCGCTTGGCGCGATCACGGGACAGGCGCGTTGCGCCGTAGCCGTCTTCCAGCATTTCGATAGCCACTTGGACGAAATCGCCCACCTTGACTTCGAGTTCGCCCTGATCATTCAGAAATTCTTCGAGCGGAACATAGGATTCCGATTTCAGGCCGGCATTGACCACAACGAAATTGTGATCGATGAGCACCACTTCTGCAGTGATGACTTCGCCTTGACGCATTTCCTGGCGAGCCAGGGATTCTTCAAATAGTTGAGCAAAAGATTCCATTGACGGAGAGGGCTTTCATGCTGCCGCGAATCGTGAAATCCACAGCGGGTTAGGGTTTAAAACAAATTACCAGCCACCTGACTGGCAACACCTTACTGCAACGCTTCCCTGCTCCATTCCAGCACCTGATTCACCGCCTGTTCGATGGTGAGATGCGTGGTGTCGAGCAGCTTTGCATCTGCCTCTTGCCGAAGAGGAGCAACGCTACGCTGAGAATCGCGCTCGTCACGTTGCTTCAAGTCCAACAGAAGGTCCGCGAGATTAGCAGAGAATCCTTTTTCGATCAACTGCTTATAACGACGCTCAGCGCGCGCTTCGGCACTCGCTGTCAGGAACACTTTTAGCACTGCGCGGGGGAAGACGACCGAGCCCATATCCCGCCCGTCACCAATCAGGCCAGGCGCCTTGTTGAAGACCCGTTGGCGAAAAAGCAGCGCCTCCCGTACAGCAGGCAGGGCCGCGACTTTCGAGGCCCCCACCGAGAGTTCTTCTGTACGAATGGCGTCACCGACAAGCTCACCATTTAGACGGATGTCACCCCCTGAAAACTCGACGTTGAGCTCAGCGGCAATGGCAGCCACAGCAGTCTCATCCGCCCAATCGACAGCTGCCTGTCGAGCGGCCAGTGCGGTCAACCGGTAGAGGGCACCGGAATCGAGATAGGCGTAACCAAGTGCTGTAGCCACCCGGGCTGCTACTGTTCCCTTGCCGGAAGCCGAAGGGCCATCGATGGCGATGACCGGCGCTGCCTTGGTGACGGCCGCAAAGCGTTCAAAATAATCAGGGAAAGTCTTGGCCACACACTTTGGATCATTGATGCGCAGCGGCGTACCGAAAGCGGCCAATGAGAAACACATTGCCATGCGATGGTCGTCGTAAGTATCAATGGCGGCTGGTTTCAGGTTAGCCGGCGTGATACGTATGAAGTCCTCACCCTCTTCGACCACGGCACCCAATTTCCGCAATTCGGTCGCCATCGCCGCAATTCGGTCTGTTTCCTTGACCCGCCAGCTAGCGATATTGCGCAAGATGGTCGTACCTTTGGCGAACAGCGCTGTAGTTGCCAACGTCATCGCCGCATCGGGAATATGGTTGCAATCAAGGTCGACCGCAACCAAACCCGATTTTGACGCCCGTGCTTCCATCCAGTTCGACCCCAACTCAATTTCAGCACCCATTTTAGCCAGCGCCTCGGCAAACCTCACATCGCCCTGAATCGAATTACGACCAACCCCTTCAACCCTCACCGGCCCGCCGCCAATGGCTCCCAAGGCGAGAAAATACGATGCCGACGAAGCATCACCTTCAACATAAATCCTTCCCGGCGAAACATATCGACTGCCCGCTAGCACCGTAAACCGCTGCCAGCCATCACGCTCAACCTGGACGCCAAAACGCGCCATGGTAGCCAGCGTAATTTCAATATAGGGCTTGGAAATCAGTTCACCGACCACTTCCACGACCACGGTTTGTCCGGTCAACGGCAAGGCCATCAGCAACCCTGTCAGAAACTGGCTGGAAACATCGCCGCGCACGCGTACCACGCCGCCCTGCTGTATCGATACTGGCTTCAGTTGCAGCGGCGGAAAGCCCTCGTTGCCAAGATAGATGATTTCGGCGCCCAACTGCCGCATGCTATCCACCAGATCGCCGATCGGCCGCTCGTGCATACGAGCCACGCCGGTCAGCGTGTAATCGCCACCAACCAAAGCCAAGGCTGCGGTCAAGGGGCGAAAGGCCGTTCCGGCGTTCCCCAAGAATAGCGAGGCCGACTTTATGGGAAAACTGCCGCCCCCGCCCCGAATCAACCAATTTTCGCCGCCCAGCGGGGTAACACCGATTCCTAGAGTTTGCAGTGCCTCCAGCATCCGTTGCGTGTCGTCGGAAACCAGCAGGTCAAGAACTTCAGTTTCGCCATCGGACAAGGCCGCCAGGAGAAGGACTCGGTTTGAAATGCTCTTCGAGCCTGGCAGACGAACGCGCCCTGAGGCGGACAGGAGTGCAGGAAGATCTAAAAATTTCATGGCTACCACTTCCAATACAGTTTGGTGCGACGCCAAGCACAGCGTCGCCAACAATAATTTTGATTAGCTAACAGTGGGTACCTGATATTCCGGCACATACCGACGCAAGCCAGCCTTGACCTCGACCTCCGCCCGAACTGCCGACTTCAACCATTCGACAATTTCGGTACGCTCTTCCTCGGACATCGAATCAGAGAGCCGGGCAATGCGCAATTTGGGGTGCGGCGTGGGCAAGGTTGTCTCGTCGTCCGCCAACAACTCTTCGTAAAGTTTCTCGCCAGGGCGCAAGCCCGAGAACTCGATCCGGATTTCATCTTCGGAAAAACCAGACAGACGGATCATGTCGTGCGCCAGATCGACGATGCGCACCGGTTCGCCCATATCCAGCACAAAAATCTCCCCGCCATTCCCCATCACCCCAGCCTGCAACACGAGTTGGGCTGCCTCAGGAATGGTCATGAAGTAACGGACGATATCCGGGTGGGTGACCGTGACCGGCCCCCCCCGGGCAATCTGCTCCCGGAACTTCGGGATGACGCTGCCGTTACTCCCCAGCACATTGCCAAACCGGACGGTTACGATTTTTGTGCGTTTTTTGGCGTTGACCGTGAGACTCAGCCGTTCGGCCAATCGCTTGGTTGCGCCCATGACATTCGTCGGGTTGACCGCCTTGTCAGTCGAAATCAGCACAAACTTATCAATACCATGTTCGCAAGCAGCATTGGCCATGGTCAATGTACCCAAGGCATTGGTGCGTACAGCTTGCCAGGCATTGACATCCTCCATCAGGGGAACATGCTTGTAGGCAGCGGCATGGAACACGACGTCCGGCCTCTCAGCAGCGAAGACCTCATCAATCCGCGCTGCATCGCGGACATCCGAAGCCCAGCAACGGCGCGCCAGATCTGGGAAGGCTCCATTCAATTCCTCGTCAATCAGGTAGAGCGCAAACTCCGCGGAGTCGACCAGCACCAAGCGCGCCGGACCAAAACGGGCGATCTGCCGGCACAACTCTGACCCGATGGACCCCCCCGCTCCGCTAACCAGCACAACCTGACCCGCCAGCAAGCCTTGCAGCCCCTGACCATCTAGGCTGACCGACTCACGACCCAGCAAATCCTCCAATTCAACCTTGCGAATATTGGACACGGACAACCGACCGGAGAGCAGGTCGTCGTATGAAGGCACCGTCAACACCGTCAATCCGGCCGCTGCCGCCAGTTCGGTAGCCCGCCGACGCTGTGCAGGTTTGGCGCCCGGCAAGGCGATGATGGCGTGCTGCGCGCCCAGGCGCATGGCCACCGCGTCGATATTTTCTAGCCCGGAGACGATTGGCAAGCCGCGCAGTCGCCGGCCATTTTTCTCGGGGTTATCGTCCAGAATGGCGACCGCGTACCACTGGCCGCTACGGTGGATCTCCCGCAGCAGCGAATCCGCCGCCTCGCCGGCGCCAACGATCAGCACCGGGTTGCCCCGCATTTTGGCAGGACCATACAGGCGATGTTCCTTCCAGCTGCGATAGGCAAAGCGGCTACCGCCCATCAGCAGGGCCAGCAACATTGGGTGCAGTATCAAAACCGAGCGAGGCACCAACGGGATGCCAAAAAGCACCACCAAACAACCGGTCGCCAAGGCGCCGACGGCGACGGCCGCCAACAGATTCTGCAGGTCCGAGAGACTGGCAAAACGCCAGATTCCTCGATACAGGCCAAACAGATAAAACAGCGCGGCGAAAGTCGGCACCACCCAGATCAAGGCTTGCCATGCCTGCTGCCCATAATCGGCCGGTACATCAAAGTTGAAGCGCAAGGCGTAGGCCAGCAGCCATGCGACACTGGTCACAACCAGATCATGGATGAAGGCAGCCAGGGTGCGGTGATTCGGCATAAACAGGCAGTTGATCAATTAGGTGGAAAGGATACCGTCCGGCAATCAGGCTGATGCCTGGGCCATGACCGCCCCCAAAACGTTACAGGTTTTCATGATTTCCTCCTGCATCAAGGTCGGATGGACGAGGAACATCAGGCTATTGTCGCCAAGCTCGCGTGCAACAGGCAAGCGCGCCTCGGGACGCCAACCAGTACCATCGAACGCCTTTTCAAGGTAAATTTCCGAGCAGGAACCGGCGTAGCAGGGAACCCCCTCGGCATTTATGGCCTCAATGATCCGATCCCGCCCCCAGTCGGCACGCAAGCGCTCCGGACGAACAAAAACATAGCATTTGTAAGCAGCATGTTCGATCTGTGGATCAGGGACAGGAACTCTAAGCGCATCAATCTGCCGCGCGGCAGCCCAAATCCATTGTGCGTTGGCCAGTCGAGCACGATGCCATTCGGCCATTCGCGCCAATTGAATTCGACCGATGGCAGCCTGTAGCTCGATCATTCGCCAGTTGGTCCCGAAGCTTTCATGCAGCCAGCGGAAGCCGGGCGGGTGTTCCCGCTGATAAACAGCGTCCCAGCTTTTGCCGTGATCCTTGAAGGACCACATCGCCGACCAGAGGTCCGGATCATTGGTGGTCACCATGCCGCCCTCACCACCAGTCGTCATGATCTTGTCCTGACAGAACGACCAGGCGCCGATATGCCCCAAGCCACCGACCGGCCGCCCCTTGTAGCGGGCGCCATGCGCCTGGGCGCAATCTTCGATCACCTTCAGCCCACTCTCGCTGGCCAGCGCCATGATGGGATCCATGTCGCAAGGCCAGCCAGCCAAATGCACACAAATGATGCCACGCGTCCACGGCGACAAAACTCGGCGAATGGTTTCCGCCGTGATGTTTTGTGAATCCCGATCAACATCCGCAAAAACCGGAATCGCACCCGCATTGACGATCGCCGAAGCCGAAGCCAGAAAAGTCCGCGGTGTCACGATCACTTCGTCACCCGGGCCAATCGCCAAAACTTTCAGTGCGACATCCAAGGCAACCGTCCCGTTCGCCAGGGCCACCGCATGCTTACATCGCGCCCAGGCCGCAAACTCCTGCTCGAACAGCCGGCATTGCTCGCCGGTCCAATAATTGACCCGGTTCGACAAAACCACGTCCCGCGCCGCGTTGGCCTCTTCCTCAGAGAAACAAGGCCAGGGTGAAAAGGGGGTATTCAACATACGTCCGTACTCCGCTCCAACATCGGTCGCGCCGGGTTACCAACCACGGTTGCACCCGCCGGTACATCCCGAGTCACGATGGCGCCCATGCCGATGACTGCGCCCGCACCAATACGCAATGGCCGACCGCCCCCCCCTTGGCGGATGATGGCACCTGCTCCGACGTAGGCATGATCGCCGATCCAGACATTGCCATTGCACTGAACGCCCGGTGCGAAAGTCACAAAATCACCAATCACGCAGTCGTGTTCTACGTAGCTGTACAAGTTACAGTGAAAATGGCGGCCAATCCGGATATTGGAGGTCAGGCAAGTGAATGGCGACAGCAAGGCCCCTTCGCCAAGCGTCACCCCATCCATGATGACGCCCTGACCCGAACGAACGCTCCACGACAGAATGCCATCGGCCGCCATCCGCCCGGCGATGGTTTCACGCACCCGGCTATTGGCAATCGCCACGGCCATCCAGCGCTGATCTGCGGGGATAGCCAAAAATTCGTCATAACGCAGGATGCGGTGACCATTGATCGCATCGGCTTGCGGTGCATCATCGACGAACACCAGTTGCGCCGCCTCGTCCCATTCTGCGATAAGTTGCTGACGCGCCAGCGGCATGATGCCGCGACCACAGCCGCTCGCGCCGAAGATACCAAACACGGCCCCATTCATGGTTGCTTGCTCCCGGTGAATTTGGACATCGTCGCTTCACCTTGCGCGCTGATGCCTTCGCGAACCAATACTTTCTTCACGGTCATTCCCAATATGCGCAGATCGAGCCAAAGCGAATGGTGATCCACATACCAGATATCCGACCGGAATCGCTCATCCCAACCAACTGCATTACGCCCATTGACCTGTGCCCAGCCAGTAATTCCCGGACGAACTTCATGTCTGCGCATTTGCTCAGGCGAATAAAGCGGCAAATATTCCATTAACAAAGGTCTTGGCCCGACTAAACTCATATCGCCCTTCAGGACATTGAACAGTTCGGGCAACTCATCGAGACTCGAGCTACGTAAAAAATGTCCAAATCGTGTTAGCCGATCAGCATCAGGAAGAAGTACCCCATCAGCATCAACTGCATTGGTCATGGAGCGGAACTTGACCATTCTAAAAGGACGACCATGCAACCCAGGACGAACTTGCGTAAATACGACAGGGGATCCCAAGAAGCCGCGAACAAGAACTGCTGTAACGATCAAAACCGGTGCCAGCAATATCATTATTAGCGAAGCCATGCTGACGTCGAAAAGACGTTTCATCAAGCCAGCACCTTCTTATAGAAATCCCTCAATGCCTCCGTAAGCCTTCCTTGTCCAAAACTCTGGGACACTCGCTTACGAGCAGCCTCTCCCATGCTTTTTCGAAGACCATCATTCACAATCAGTCGATCAATTTCCGAAATCATTGCCGGGACATCGCCCGGAGGATGCAAGAAGCCAGTTTCACCTTCAAGCACAGCATCAGTCAAACCATAAATTCTTGAGACAACCGCAGGCACCCCACAGGCAGCAGCCTCGATAACAGAGGAGCCAAAACCTTCACGATAACTCGGCAAACAGAACAAATCTGCAGCCGCCATGAACTGCTCAGGTTTATCCGTAAAGCCAACGAAGCGCACCCGATCCAGACACTCCCGGCAAGTAGCTCGCACCTGAACCTGCATTCCTTCCTCATCCGGCCCCACCAGCAATAACCACAGATTCGGCCAGCTCATGGCTAAATTTGCAAATGACACAGCCAAATCGCCAATCCCCTTATCACGATTCAGACGGCCCAGATACAAAATGAGGACAGCATCATCGGGAATACCTAATTCACCGCGCACAGCACGCCGAGCTTCTCTGCTCGGGCAAAAACGCTCACCGTCAACACCGCAGACCGAACCATCTGCCAACACTTCGGCGTGTCTTTCGGAGATCACCTTCTCTGCCAATAGAAAATCACGCTGTGATGGGCTATCCACCAATACGCGCGTAGCCAAGGCAGCGGTCAACCAATCCGCGATTTTCAAAATCCCGCGCCCCATGCCCGATTTGGTTGCCCATACTTGCCCGGTAAACCAATGCACTCGAACTGGCACACGAGCCAACCACGCCGCACACATGGTTAACAATCCCGCCTTTGGTGTAAGCGAGTGCACGATATCAAAGTGCTGCTGACGGAATAGACGATAAAGCGAAAACAACGCTATCAAGTCTCGCCAAGGACGCACAGCCCTCTCGATCGGAACATGAAGTACGCTCAAGTCAACGCCATATTGACGCAGCAGATTTGTGTCCTGCGAATTTGCAGCCAGACTTATCTCAAAGTTTTCTTGTAGCGCTTTAATATGAGGAATCAGGAATGCCACAGCCGACATCGGTGAAGATACGACGAAACACAGCCTTCCCGCTCCTTGCCGACCTTGGCTACCTCCCGAATGAGAAGCAAGCCTAAAACGGCTCATTCCAAATATCGCTATAGAACGACCAGCAATAGATGCCAAATCAAGCATCGCGACAATGGGAATTACTGCCAGAGGCTGCCACCAGTAGGTCCACCAACGATTCGCCACGCTGCGCCTGAACGGATCGACAACCCCTCTTACCAAGAGGTAGGCAACAAGCAGTATCGCCCCCCACTTCCCACCGAACACGGCTAGGCCATAGAGCATTGCGATTGAAAAAAGTATGAATACCCGCCGCAGCCCGCCAACCCGGGCAATCGCCGCACTTTGTTCGTAGACAAACCATTTCATTAAGGCGCTGGATAAATTCGGCGGAAAATGAGCATAGTCAACCACAGCTTCATCACAAACCTTGATAGAAACACCAGCGGCATTCAGGCTCCGCTTCCAACGAATATCCTCCCCCGAGCGCAATCCCTCTTCAAAATATCCCGCGCAGTCAAATACTTCTTTATGGAAGAGCGATGCAGGCAGTACTGGTGCAACCGCTCCCATACCGTACGAAATCGCACATACCATCTGGCCAAAAGGATCAGACGAACGGAAGCGACAAACCCCATACACGGCGATCGCGTTCCACTTATTACTACAGGCCCATAGCATCCCGAGCCAGTCACGCTGCGGGACAATTCCCGCATCTAGAAATGCAATCCAAGGCTGAGAAGCTGCTTTAACACCAACGTTCCGCGCTGCGCCAGGATAAGCACCCGGTTGCCGAAATAGACAACATTGAATATTTTCGCTTTTCGCGCATTCCATCCATCGCGTAATACTCTCGACACTTCCATCATTGGAGCCCGTATCCACAAAAATAACTTCGGCGGGCTTCGGCGACAACGCTACCAAGCTGGAAAACAGTTCATGGAGAGTTGGCGCCTCGTTACGAACAGGAATAACAATGGTGACTGGAAGATTTTGCATTGTGTTACAACCAATCAATTAAGTTATGACAGCAAGCACTAAAATGCAGAGAGGCCTCAATGCGACTTTTGCTAAGCACCGAATGATCGTGCCTTCTTGCGTTAAAGGTTTTTGACATACCTTGCTTTAGCTCAGTGTTTCACCGAAAGATAAAGGCGCTTAAGAGACGCAAACAAGCGCCCATCCGGTCTAGCACCTAGCGCCTGAATCAAGCGAAGCTTAAACAATTCCTTGGCACGGACAGGCACCCCCACCGAGCGGCACAACTCGCGCCATCGATCGGTTACACCCACCCGCCTATGAGCAGCCAACAAATACAGCCTATAACTGTAAAAAAGGCCAATTTGCAGCGCTTCCCCATGAAGAGGTGCAAGCATGCCCTTCATCGCTTCATCCACGGCGTCCATCTGAACCTCCACCTCCCCAAGCTGGCGAATTTTCAACATCTCAACACACGCCTTCTCTGAGATGGAAAACTCATCCCTTTTCTGGGCACAGTAACGCTTCTGAATTTGCTGAGTCAGCTCAATTTGGTGACTACGCTTCGCCATGGAAATCTGAGATGCGTGCTGCCGATAGCTAAGCAGCACTTCCGGTACATTAGTCATGCTCCAACCTGCCGCAACCGCACGCTCCCAAAGATCGTAGTCCTCTGCACCATGCCATGCGGGGTCGTATCGAAGCTGCTTAACCAACTCCGTTCTCATCATGACTGTAGGGTGAGCGAATGGAGAACCGAACAACATTTCAACCTTAATTGCGCCGTCGGTGGTCGCATGTTTGACGATACGACGGTCCCCACTTCCGAATGGTCTAATCCAGCTTCCTGCGATATCGGCACCAGTGTGTATCAACCACGCTATCTGGCACTCAAAACGATGCGGAAGTGCGACATCATCATGATCCATTCGAGCAATCCAGGTACCCCGCGCCAAATCGACACCTTCATTCAAGGTGTTAGGTAGATTCATATTTCCACGTGTAACAACCCGGATCCGCGAATCTTTGCGCTCGTAATCTCGCAATATAGCCAGCGTTCCATCCGTCGAGCCGTCATCGATGGCAATGATCTCGAAATCGCGCAAAGTCTGCGCCAAAATGGAATCCAATGCTGCAGGCAAATATTGCTCACCGTTGTAAACCGGAAGCACTACGGAAATCAATGGCTTGTTACTCACCCAGCTTCTCCATTCAGCCGCCCAAATTCGTACCCAAAAATACAAAAAAAATCGAGCCCATCGAAATATTCAATTAATTACCTGGTCGCATTCAGAATATCCACCCCGACGTAACACAACTCTTCGCGGAGATTCTCAATTTCCACACTGCTTCGCACTTCTGTTCACCGAACTAGAAGACAAACAGCACCATCGGCACACAAATGCAATTAAATCAAAGCCTTATCCAGTCACCAGGAACAAGGTCATCGGCTACCAAGCCATTCGCGAACCATCTTTCAGGTGCTACAACCAGCTTGTCCCTCCCGGGGTTCAACCAAGCCCCCCACCAACTGAACGTGCTGTTTGCGATGATGTAGTGGCGGCATTGAGCCATCAAGTGGATATCAACCTCGGGGGAGTTTTCATTTCCAGACACGAAGACTGCATCATCGCCGAGCTTAAGATTCTCCCGAGCCCAGTCCATATCGTTGGTAAACACAAAAAATCGCGGTCTTGTTAGGCGCTCATGCATCAAAGCAACCGCCTTCTCGTAATAATCAGACGAGCATACCCCGTGAGTCAGGAGCGTATTCGGATTAGTCACGTAATCGCCCCGCCGTACATGGATTGCGACGCTCTCGCTATTCCTTGCAAAACCCGCAATCCCAGCATTTTTTGTAGTTAGAGCCGCCAAAGGTACAAAGTCATGACGCAAGCTATCGGCGATATCGGCAAAGTAATGCTCCGACTGAAAATAGCCGTTCACTATCAAACCGTCTTTCAGCGAAGGCCAAGCCCTGTCATATCCGAAAGAGGGTTCTGAATACCATCGGGTAACAACTCCTAAGCGCTGAGCCAAGCGACAAGGACGTGACATCCACAGAGGCCATCGGGTCAGCTCCTCAGGAGCCGCAAGGCGCGCTCGTATAGAAAAGCGCACCAAGCCGAATGCATGCAGCTTGTAGGTTCCAAACGCGCGAATATCAAGCACCAACTCAGTCCCAAGCCTGTCGGCAAGAGCACGGGCAGCCGCATACTGGAACATCTGGTTACCAAGCCCACCAATTAGCCTCGTTGCAATCACGCTATCACTTCCCAGAGAATGTCGGCATCAAGCGAACGCTAAGAAGCCGTTGTATACCAGGACTCATCCAGTACAAGACCGCCCATGCCAGTACCGAAATCAGTCCCGTCAGCATAAGCATCCCCAAGGAAACAATCCACGTTTCGGCCAACGACTGCCACATCCAGCCGACGCATGCGATACAACCAAACAGCAAAATCGCCGCAATCCAACACCGGGTATCGAATTTGAAGCTTACCAAGCGGCGAACGCGCAATATCATCGTCACTAACATCCCTAATCCAGCAAAAATCACCATCCCAATCGCCTGAAGTATGTTTGCACCAATACCTGCCGCAAAGATCAAACATGAAGTCAATAAAACTGCACCAACGGCGTACGGCAGAATAAGCGCCCCCATTCGTTTCTCGACTTGGGCTCCGACAGCAAATAAATTGCCCAACGCGCGCGTGCATTCGGCCAACATCCCTAGAAACACAAACATGCGAACACCTTCGTAAGAAGATGCCAAGAACAAAGTAACCAATGCCGGAGCTGCCACCAGCGTCGCAGCGGCAAACACCAGATACATGGGGCCAAGCGAATTGATCAGATCAGAAAAAGCCTGCTGACCATCCAAAACCGAGGAGGCTGCGATTCGACGATAAAAGAGCGGAAACAGGAACTGCATGACCAATGATTCGAACACACTCCATAGCTGGTTAGCCACACCCAACCCCACCGCAACCATACCAAGCGCAGCCAACCCCCAATAGTGCTCGATCAATAGCCGAAAACCCGACAGTTGCCACCACATGAACCCAGTGGCAGCGGCCAACGGCAGTATGTAGCTACGAACTGCTGATGCATCAAGTAGCGGATAGTCACCAGCCACTGGTACAGGAAGACACCGGCGTACGGCTCGTCCTGCACCTACGGCACCCATTGCCATGCCAGCCGCCTGCCCAGCAAACCAAGCCAGCCCATTTGGCCATTGCACGACTAGAAGACCGGATATCAACAACCCTGCGCATGAGGTCACAATCGCCCAAGTTACCGAAGCTGAACGCAAGCCAAGCATGTTCAACAAGGACACTGACGTTGCATTCCAGGTCGCAGCAAGCACCATCGCCGTTACCGCAACCATGTAAAGCAGGCGTTCTGACCACGGCAATGGTTGAAGTGTAGCCCACGCACAAAAGGCCAACGCCCCAGTTAAGCCCGCGAAAAAGACATAGCGCCGATACCTAGATAGGCGTGCCAATAGAGTATGGTCATCAACCCACTCATGGGTGTGGCGGTTTATATACTGCCCAACAGGATTGATAAGAAACAGTCCGCAGAACACTTGAAAGGTGACTAGCAGGGCAAGTATCCCGTATTGTTCCGGTGGCAGTAATGTTGTCGAAAGGCGAATAGAAACAAGAGCCAACAAGACGGAGGCCAACCTTCCACCGACAAGCAGCAACAAGTCCCCCCTAGCTGCCAAGATCCTGCACTATCGTTGATGCGATAGTCTCCGCAAAATATTCAGAACTGAATGGGTAAGCATTATCACTTTCCAGAAATGCTGCGATACGTTTCTGGTATCCGACGAAATCCTCTTCGTTAATTGACTTTAGAAAGTCATACACCTGCTTGGTATCACGAAATTTTCGGCGATCAATAAAACAATCGGCTGGAATATGACTGTCGACATTGCTTGCTCCCCAATACACGGGTATGCAACCAGCAAAGAAACAATCGAAAATTTTCTCAGTTATATAGCCCGGCATGTCACGAACATTCTCATAACAAATCGAAAAGCGTGTACGCGAAAGCACATTATACTTTCGATCAACCCTACCACGATATGAAGGAAATGGCCGAATAAAGATAAAACCGGGTATATATTTCCACAAACGTTTTATTATCTTGCCGGACACCCCTGAATTAAGTGGAGGGTATTCCCAATCTATACCGTAAAGATCAAAATCTTGTGGCGCATTTTTCTCGAACCAGCGAATCGTTTTCACTCGTTCACTGTATAGCTCGCGACTATCGGACTGTGCAACTACTTTGTTCCCGGCAATTAAACAGCAAAAACGATCTCTGGACCTAAAACCATCAACATCAGGAATAGCCAAAGGATTAGGGAAATTTATTTTAATGAAACGATTACCATCGACGCGCGTATCATCCCAAGTAAAAACCTTTCGATAGTGGGAAGGCACATCGCTATTGCTTGGCTGAATAGCGGGGGTCTCTAGTAGAAGGAGAAATGCGGGAACTTTTGATGTATGTACATTTACGTCCATATGAATCTCAAATACCGACTGAGACTTAATGATATCTCGAGTGTGAAGCGCATAGCCATAATCTCGAAATCTTTGGGCGAGAAACACATAGGGCTCATAACAACCATCCCTGTTCCCTGGATCTTCAATATTTAAAATATTATCAAATTTAAGCCCTTGGCCAAGGAGCGCACATTCGTTCATAGCATGATGCCGTAAATATCAGTCACAAGCCTCCCAATTCTCATTTCGAATTACCCATGATTCCCAAACAAATGGGTAATTCCACATTTCTGTATGCGTTTTATTTAACCCCCCCCTAATAGCATCTCGCTTCTGCTTTGCTCCAGGAATAAAGTTATGGAACTGAATTTGAAGAAAACGCACCCGCTCCACCAAACCTGAATCAATTAGCGCAGGCAATACATCGAATTCGCCGCCTTCAATATTTATTTTCAATAAATCAACACGTGAAACACCTAATTCATCAAACATTGATGTAACTGGGCGCAACTCTGCTCTATGCCCATTAACGCCAGCACTTCCGCGCACAAAGCTAGACGCATCTTCATCGTCACTAATTTCAAACCACCCGGCTTTTTCTGAAAGTCCAAACTTTAGACAACGAATATTTTCATTTCCAGAAAATCGTGAAAGGCACATTTTGTGAAAAATCGGAACTGGCTCAAAAACATCAACGAGGCACCCATATTTCTGGTGAATTTGAGCAGCAAAGTCGCCGTGATATCCCCCTATATCCCAAACAACGCTATTCTTACAGAGCGGATACTCAAGTCGTAAAGTCGCGTCCCCATTGTCTGAGACCCAACGTTTAACCTCCAGCAGGAACGAATCGCGGAGCACCTCACGCCGAACAAAATTTATTGCTCTTCTAATAATCGCTGACATAATTGGCTACTCAGATTATTTGCAGCGCTGCAATCGCATCGCCGATCGGATAATGGTGATTTCCAACGAATAGTCCATTTTGATCAATATGTTCCGCGTTCTTTAATGCGCCGTGCTCTTCCGAATCGAAGTATTTCACCACTTCATTCTTTGCAAAATTTCCAGCCACAATAGGACGACACTCGAAACCCAGTTCATTTAACTTCACTACCAATTCTTTCCGGGTGAGACTGCTACCAGGGCGAATTACCAGACTGAAACCGAACCAGCTACTCTCTCCGATTTCCTGCTGAATGGCCAGGTTCGGATGCTGACTCAAAGCTGCCTGCAATAGCTTGCCGTTCTTGCGCCGTTCCTCAACCATATGCGGCAAACGCTTCACCTGCTCAACACCGAGAGCCCCTTCCAGTTCAAGGGGGCGAACATTGTAGCCAGGCAACACAAAGCGGAACGATTCTTCGAAAGGATCGTCACTCTTGTCAGAGCAGACGAGATTCTGTTTTGGCAAATTGCGCGTCCATCCGTGGGCTCGTAGGGACAACAGGATTTGATACAACTCTTCATCATCAGTGACGATCAATCCGCCTTCCATGGTGGATATGTGATGGCTGAAGAAAGAGCTGAAAGTACCCATCACACCAAAGGTTCCGGCCATCTGACCGTTATACCTAGCCCCCATGGACTCGCAGTTGTCCTCAATCAGTACTATTTCTCGGTCACCAATAATCTGGCCAATCCGTCCGAAATCGTTAGGATTTCCCAACAAATTCACGGCCATGATCACCCGAGTCTTGTCGGTAACGGCTGACTCCAACTGATCCAAGTCATAGTTCAGCGTATTGAGGTCAATATCAACGAATTTTATCTTCAGGCCATACTGATAGAGCGGGTAATAAGTCGTACTCCATGACACGGCAGGCACAATCACTTCGTCGCCGCGCTTCAGTTTGAGCTTTGGGTTTCTTGTATAGAACAACGCCGCCACCATCAGCAGATTGGCCGATGAACCGGAGTTAACCATGACGCAATGTTGACTCCCAATATAGGCCGCGAAGTCGCGTTCAAAAGCCCCAACATTTGCGCCCATGGAGAACATGCCGGAGTCAATGACGCGCTGCATGGCAGCTATTTCTTCCTGCCCCCAGGATGCTGTAGCCAATGGAAATTTAAAACTCATTGCAGAGACTCCATAAAATATTTGCAGGTCTTTTCGACCCCTTTGCGCAAACTGTGCTGCGCAGACCAACCCCATGCCAACTGACGTTCGGTATTCACCAATTTACGCGCCATGCCCACCGGCTTGCTTAGATTGTGGGTAAAATCTCCGTCGTATCCCAGCACTTCGGCGACCACTTGATAGTATTCGTTAATCGTATGGTCATGCCCCAGGCCAACGTTCATCAGCATTGGCAAGCTGTCGAATTCCCTGATTGATTTGACCAGTGCATCTGCCAAATCGCCTGCAAACATGAACTCCCGACGAGCCATGCCATCGCCCCAGATTTCAACCAAGCTTTGTCCGGTACTTTTGGCCAAACTTACCTTGTGAATGATCGCTGGAATCAGGTGCGAATGGGCGGGGTCAAACTTGTCATGTCGCCCATATAAATTACAGGGAATGAGGGTCTTGTATTGATACCCTGCATCCTCTCGCGAAATGTATTCACACAGCCGTGCAGTTACGACCTTGGCCAGCGCATAACCCTCGTTGGTTGGCTCCAACTCCCCCTTTAGCACCATTTCTTCACCCAAGGGTTCGGAGTGATTACGGGGATACATGCAGGAACTGCCCAAGTTGATCAGGCGCTTTACGCCAGCCTGACGCGCCGCCCAAACGATATTGCGCCCCATATCGAGGTTTTCCAGTAAAAAGCCCACTGGTTCGCGAATATTGGCTTGAATCCCCCCCACCTTGCCGGCTGCGTGGATCACCATGTCGGGAGCATGCTTGGTGAGATAGCTTCGTATCGCAGCAAAATCCCGCAGATCAAGTTCGCTGCTGCGCGGAGCTAGAACCTCAAATTCGCCGATGTCGGGGTGCTCGAGCAGATTCAGCCCGACCATCCCGCCACCCCCAGTCAACAACACCCTGATCTTGTTCATCGTCAATCGCAATTCGGTATTACTGCTTATTCGTGATAATTAAAGGTGTTGTAGCCGTGCTTTTTGACCAACTCATCACGTTCCGATGATTTCAGGTCCTCGCGCACCATCTCGCTGACCAGTTCATTAAAGCTGATCTTGGGTGTCCAGCCCAGTAGCGTTCTTGCCTTGCTAGCGTCGCCCAAAAGCGTCTCGACTTCGGCAGGACGGAAGTAGCGGGGATCGACAGCAACAATGCATCTTCCGGCTGCATCAAAACCTTTCTCATCGACACCTTCGCCTTGCCAGGTAATGGCTATACCAAGTTCCTTCGCGGCGGCATTAACGAAATCACGCACGCTGTATTGAACGCCGGTCGCAATGACAAAATCTTCAGGCTTTTCCTGCTGCAGCATCAACCACTGCATCTCGACGTAATCCTTGGCATGCCCCCAGTCGCGCAGAGAATTAAGGTTGCCCAGGTACAGGCACTCCTGTAGCCCAAGCTTGATACGCGCTAACGCCCGGGTGATTTTTCGCGTCACAAAAGTTTCGCCTCTAATCGGCGATTCATGATTGAACAAAATTCCGTTACAGGCATAAATGCCATAGGCTTCGCGATAATTAACCGTTATCCAATAGGCATATAGTTTGGCGACCGCATACGGTGACCGAGGATAAAACGGTGTTGTTTCTTTCTGCGGAATTTCCTGAACTAAGCCATACAACTCGGATGTGGAGGCTTGATAGAAGCGGGTCTTTTTCTCCAGGCCCAGAATGCGTATTGCCTCCAGCACCCGAAGCGCACCCAGCGCATCGGAGTTTGCAGTGTATTCGGGCTCCTCGAAAGAAACAGCAACATGACTCTGGGCCGCAAGATTGTAGATTTCGTCCGGCTGCACTTTCTGGATGATGCGCGTCAAACTTGAAGAGTCAGTCATGTCACCGTGATGCAGAAAAAAAGGCAGCCCTTTTTCATGTACATCGTGGAATAGATGATCGATACGCGCCGTATTGAACAAGGAGCTACGACGCTTGATGCCATGCACCTCATAGCCCTTGTTCAACAATAGCTCAGCGAGGTAAGCCCCATCCTGACCGGTAACCCCGGTGATCAATGCAACTTTCCGTGTCATTTCTCTTCCTTATTTTTCAAAATTATTCTTGTTTGAAGCTTTTAATTTCTTTTAAAAAAGCCCCTGCAAACTTGATCTGTTCGCAACAAATACCCGGATTTTTCCCGCGGAGCTGGTCACATTGACAAAAGGGGAAAAATCATGACTCCATTGTTGATAACTCAACGAAAACCATTCGGATTATTGCTTTGCCAGCGCCAGGTATCTACGCACATGACATCCATATTCCGTTCAGCACGCCACTCGAGGAGTTCTGCAGCGAAAGCCGGGGCGGCGTAGCAGGAGGCAACATCGCCAGATCGGCGCGGGGCCAGTTCATAAGGTATTGGACGGCCGCTTGCTTTTTCGAATGCTTTGACCACGTCGAGCACGCTGTAGCCGGTCCCGGTGCCGAGATTCACTTCAAAGCATTGTGCTTCGTTCAGACGCTCCAGAGCCTTGAGATGGCCGAGAGCCAGGTCGACGACATGGATGTAGTCGCGCACGCCGGTACCGTCGGGGGTCGGGTAGTCGTTGCCCCACACCTTGAGTTGTTCTCGCCGGCCGACGGCGACCTGGGCGACGAAAGGCATCAGGTTGTTCGGCATGCCTTGGGGGTCTTCGCCGATCAGCCCGCTTTCGTGGGCGCCGACCGGATTGAAGTAGCGCAGGATGCCGATCCGCCAGGTTGGATCGGAGCGATATAGGTCGCGCAGCATGTCTTCGATGACCAGCTTGGTGCGGCCGTAAGGATTGGTTGCCGAGAGCGGGTGATCTTCGGTCAGCGGCAGGCGTTGCGGTTCGCCGTAGACGGTGGCGGAGGAGCTGAAGACCAGCGTCTTGACGCCGCACTCGCCCATCGCGCCGAGCAGACGATGCGTGCCGATGACGTTGTTGTCGTAGTATTCGAGCGGTTTTTCGACCGATTCGCCGACCGCTTTCAGTCCGGCAAAATGGATTACCGCCTGGCAATCGAATTGTCGCAATGCAGCAGCCACGGCCGCCTGGTCGCGGATATCGCCCTCGATGCAGTGGATTTTCTTGCAAGTGATTGCCTCGACGCGTTTCAGCGATTCCCGATGGCTATTGGAAAAGTTGTCGAAAACGACCACTTCCTGACCGGATTGGAGAAGTTCAACGCAGGTATGCGAGCCGATATAGCCAGCTCCGCCAGTCACGAAAATCATCGCTATTCGCCGTTGAAAATAAAGGTGGAATTTTACCCGTTCGAGGTCATGGACGCATTACAACCGAGGTAAGGAATTGGCGCCGGACTTGTCCCGAGTTATTCGTCCCGGATGCGCAGAAAACTGGCAAACCGGGGCTGTCCCTTACTCGTGATATCGCGGTAGCGGTACGTCACCGTTGTACCCAACGCAGGCGGCTCACGTCTCTGCTTCGCCGAGAAACCGGTGCCCAACAGAAATTCCTTACCTTCTGGCGTGCACACTTTCAAGGCCCCCAGCATGCCGGCAAAACGGCCTTTGCCCGGCCGATGACCGATGACCACCGCTTCGGCATCCTGCCAAGGTTTTACTTTGAGCAGCACATCGCTGCGCCCGGTCTCGTAAGGCGCATCGGCCAAATGCAGCATCAGTCCTTCGCCACCAGCCCGAACGACCTCCTCGAGGCGTTTTTTGAGATTGCCACGGTCAACCGGAAAAAACTGCTTAATTTCAAATAGCCACGGGACGTTGGCCTGCCGTACCAAATACCGTATCTGTTCGGCGCGCTCGCTGAATGTACCCGGCGCACCCGGCAATTCAAAAATCATGTAGCGCACCTCACGCCAGGCCGCGTCGTCGGGAATCTCCCGCCGGACAATGCCGGAAACGCGCTCGAACTGACCGCGAGCGATCCATAGCTCGCCGTCAAGCGGCTGTTGCGGCAGACCGGCGAGAAACCAGTCCGGTGCATTGATGGTTTTTCCACTACGGAAACGCAGCGCCTGCCCATCCCAAATTGCCCGCACACCATCGAGTTTTTCGCTGGCCAGATAACGGGAGACATCGACCTGCTCGCGATAGACATTTGCCAGCAAAATGGCCGGCGCTTCGGCTGCAGCCAGGATTGGCAGCATCAGCGCCAACCCGATGAGCAGCGCGTGATGCAAGCGGCGCATCAGCCCTCGCCGGCCCAGTCGCGGCGGGCACGGCGGGCGATGCCGAAGACTTCTTCAAGACGCTCGCCGTCATTGCGAGCGAGCGCAGTACGCAATTCGTCGAGTTGCACCCGATAGCAGTCGAGTTCGCCAAGCAGCGCTTCGCGATTGGCGAGGCAGATGTCGCGCCACATTTCCGGATGGCTGGCGGCGATGCGCGTGAAATCGCGGAAGCCTGAGGCGGCGAAGGTGAAGAACAGATCGGCATCGTCGCGCACGGCCAGTTGATGCACCAGCGCGTAGGACAGTAGATGCGGGAGGTGACTGACTGCGGCAAAAACGCGGTCGTGCATTTCCGGCGTCAGCTCGTAGATATCGGCGCCGCACAGCGACCAGGCGCGTTTGATGTGGTCGAGGGCATCGTCGCTGTTTTCTGCCAAGGGCGTGACAACAACCTTCTTGCCCTGATAAAGATCCCAGCGCGCCGCCGCCGGGCCGCTGTTCTCGGCGCCGGCTATCGGGTGAGCCGGCACGAACTGGCCGATCCGGTCGCCGAGTGCAGCCCGCGCTGCAGCGACCACGTCGCCCTTGGTCGAGCCACCATCGGTAACGATGGTATTTGGGCCAAGATACGGTCCGATACGTTCGAAAATATCCGCCATCTGCGCCACAGGCGTCGCCACCAGGACGATGTCGGCATCCTCGATTTCGTGCGTCGGATTGATCCCTGCCCGGTCGATGACGCCCAGTTCCTGCGCCTTGCGCAAGGTGGCCGGGGTACGGCCAAAACCGACGACTTCCTCGACCGCGTCGGCTTCCTTGAGGGCTAACGAGAACGAACCGCCGATCAGGCCGGTGCCAAAGACGACGACTTTGCCGAATTTGGCCATGGTTTTAGATCACCTGCTCCAGCGCTTCGAGGAACCGGGCATTTTCCGCCTCGGTACCGATGGTCACGCGCAGCCATTCCGGCATACCATAGCCCCCGATTGGCCGTACGATGACGCCCAGGTTCAGGAGCTTTTGATTGATCCCGGCACCATCGCCGACCTTGAAGGTGACGAAATTGCCGTGCGGCTTGATGTACTCGAGACCCAACTTTTCCAGGCCGGCGACGATCTGCACCATGCCGCGACGATTAAGCTCGTAGCTGGCCTGCAGGAATTCGTCGTCATCGAGCGCCGCCAGTGCCCCGGCCAGCGCCAGATTATTGACGTTGAACGGCTGACGAACCCGGTTCATGAGGTCGGCCACCTCGGCCGAAGCCAGCGCATAACCGATGCGTAGCCCGGCCAGGCCGTAGATCTTCGACATCGTGCGGCAAACGACGAGGTTGGAGAAATCCTTGATCCAGGTTGCGGTATCGACGCGATCTTCCGGCGGCAGGTATTCGTTGTAAGCCTCGTCGAGCACGACAACGACATCCTTCGGCACGGCTTCGAGGAAGGCGCGCACTTCCGGATAGGGCACGAAATTGCCGGTCGGATTGTTCGGGTTGGCGATCCACACGATGCGCGTATCGGGCCGGATAGCGGCGCGCATGGCGTCGAGGTCGTGACCGTAATTTTTGGCCGGCGTAGCGATCAGTTCGCCACCGATCGACAGCGTGGCCAACGGATAAACGGCGAAGGCGTGCTGGGCGAATACCGCTGAGCGGCCCGGCGCCAGGAAAACGCGGGCGATCAGGTCGAGCACGTCGTTCGAGCCGTTGCCGAGGACCACCTGGTTTTGCGCCAGACCACAGCGCTCGGCCACTTTTGCGATCAGGTCAAACTGATCGGGATAGCGTTCGACGCCGCTGATCGCCGCCTCAACGGCCTTCTTCGCCTTCGGGCTCATGCCCAGCGGATTTTCGTTGGAAGCCAGCTTGACGATCTTGTCTACCGGAATGCCCGTTTCACGGGCCAGTTCGGTGATCGGCTTGCCCGGCTGGTAGGGCGAAATGGCGCGAACGTAAGGCAACGCCTGATCGGCAAGACTCATCGAAACTTCCTCAATAAACGGCAACCGGGTAAGACCCGAGAATTTTCAGATAGGCGGCGTAGCCAGCCAGTTTTTCCAATGCGGCCTTGATCGCCGGCTCGTCGTGATGGCCTTCGATATCGACGTAGAAAACATATTCCCACAAGGCGTTCCTGGCCGGCCGCGATTCCAGCCGACACATCGAAACCCCCGCCGTCGACAGGGGCAGCAGCAGTTCGTGCAGGGCGCCGGTGCGGTTTGGCGCCGACATGATCAGCGAGGTCTTGTCGCGACCGGAAATCGCCGCGTCGTGCTTGCCGAGGATCAGGAAACGCGTCGTGTTGTTCGGCTCGTCTTCAATGTTTTCGACCAGCTTGGGCAGCTTGTAACGCTCGGCCGCCGCGACGCCGGCAATCGCCGCCGTGCCGGGTTCGTCGGCGGCCATCTGGGCGGCCAGCGAATTGCTCGACACCGAAATACGCGGGATGCCCGGCAGGTTGCGGTTCAGCCATTCATGGCACTGCGCCAGCGACTGGGCGTGCGAATAAACCTTGGTGATCTTGCCCAGATCGGTTTCGTTGGTCAGCAGGTTCTGGTGGATGCGCAACACGACTTCGCCGCAAATCTTGAGCGGCGTGCCGAGCAGCAGATCCATCGTCCGGCCGACGGCGCCTTCGGTCGAATTCTCGACCGGCACCACGGCATAGTGAGCGTGACCCGATTCGACTTCGCGGAACACGTCGTCGATCGACGCCTGCGGCAACAAGCGGGCAGCGTGGCCGAAATGCTTGGTCGCCGCGCTGCCGGTAAAGGAACCGAGGGGCCCGAGGAAGGAAATGCCGAGCGGCTCTTCGAGCGACAGGCAGGCCGACATCACTTCCCGGAAGAAGAAGGTGATATTTTCGTTTGGCAATGGACCCGGATTGGCGTCCTGCAGACGGCGCAAAACCTGGGCTTCGCGCTCGGGGCGATAGATGTGCCCGGCTTCGCCATGCTCGGCCTTGATCTCGCCAACCTTCTGGGCGCAACGGGCCCGCTGGTTGAGGAGGCGCAGCAATTCGGTGTCGATACTATCGATTTCGGCGCGCACGCCGGCCAGGGCTTTTTGCAAGTCGGTTTGCTGCGGGTCGCTCATAAACTCAACCGTTACGTTTGGCGAAATCGTTCATGAATGCCACCAGCGCCTGCACGGCCTCCAGCGACACGGCGTTGTAGATCGAGGCGCGCATGCCGCCCACCGACTTGTGGCCCTTCAAGCCGAGCACGCCGGCGGCCTTGGCCTCGGCCAAGAAAGCGGCATCAAGGTCGGCATTGCCGAGAATGAACGGCACGTTCATGGCCGAGCGACAATCCGGATCGACCGGGTTGGTGTAGAAACCGTCGGAATCGTCAATGGCGGAATACAAAATTCGTGCTTTTTCGGCGTTGACCGCAGCAATGCCCGACAAACCGCCCTGCCGCTTGAGCCACTGGAAAACCAGGCCGGCGATGTAGATGCCGAAGGTCGGCGGCGTGTTGAGCATCGACCCGTTTTCGGCCATCACGGCGTAATCCATGACCGTCGGGATATTCAACGGCGCCATGCCGAGCAGGTCGCGATGCACGACGACCAGCGTCAACCCGGACGGACCGATGTTCTTCTGAGCCCCGGCGTAAATCAGGCCGAATTTCTCGACATTGACCGGCCGCGACAGGATATGCGACGACATGTCGGCAACCAGCGGCACGCCGGTATCGGCGATGCGCTCGGCCGGAATCTCGACGCCGTGGATCGTTTCGTTGGTGCACACGTGCAGGTAGGCGGCGAACGGGTCGAGCTTGATTTCCTCGGCCACCGGCAGGCGGGTGAAGCCGCTGCTCTCGGTCGTCGCGGCACAACGAACGTTACCGATGCGCTGCGCTTCCTTGAAAGCCTTCTTCGACCACGAACCGGTCACGATGTAGTCGGCCGAACGACCGGCCAGCAGGTTCATCGGAATCTGCGCGAACTGCTGCGTCGCCCCGCCCTGCAGGAAGAGGACCTTGTATTGCTCGGGAATGCCCATCAGCTCACGTAGGTCGGCTTCGGCCTGGCCGAGAATGCTGCCGAACTCCTTGCCGCGATGGCTCATCTCCATGACGCTGCAACCGGCGCCATGCCAGTCGAGCAGCTCTTCCTGCGCCTGGCGCAGGACTTCCTCGGGAAGAGCAGCCGGACCGGCGCTGAAATTCCAGATGCGGCTCATTTATGCTTCTCCACCTTCGTTGGGTTCGGATGATTCCGGATTTGGCCCATTTTCCGGGTTGACCGTGGGATTCACGATTTCTGCCTCGGATTCTGCTTCAGCATCGACCTCGGCCACCGATTCAGCGACCTTCTCCAGACCGGCCAGCTTCTCGCCGTCATCCAGCGAGATCAGCGTGACGCCCTGCGTCGCCCGGCCCATGCCGCGGATTTCCGCGACGCGGGTTCGGATCAGCACGCCGCCGGTGGTGATCAGCATGATTTCGTCTTCGTCATTGACCAGTTTGGCGCCAACGACAATACCGTTGCGCTCACTGTCGGCAATGGCGCGCACGCCCTGCGTGCCGCGACCGGAGTGGCGGAAATCGGCCAGCACGGTGCGCTTGCCGAAACCGTTCTCGGTGGCGACGAGCACCGTCTGTTGATCGCTCTCGGCGACCAATAGCGAAATGACCGACTGACCTTCCATCAGACGCATGCCACGCACACCGCGAGCGCCACGGCCCATCGGACGGACGTCTTCTTCGTCGAACCAGACGGCCTTGCCGGCATTCGAAACAAGCACGATATCGCTCGTTCCGCTGGTCAGCTCGACGCCGATCAGATAATCGCCCTCATCGAGCGCCACGGCAATGATGCCGGCCTTGCGCGGGTTCGAGTAATCGGACAGCGGGGTCTTCTTGACGGTGCCCATGACGGTGGCCATGAACACGTACTGGTCGTCGGAAAATTCCTTGACCGGCAGCACGGCGTTGATCCGTTCGCCCTCTTCGAGCGGGAACAGATTGACGATCGGCTTGCCGCGGCTGACCCGGCTGCCCTGCGGCGCTTCGTAAACCTTGAGCCAGTAGCAGCGTCCGCGGTTCGAGAAGCACAGGATGTAATCGTGGGTATTGGCCACGAACAGGTGATCGACGAAATCCTCGTCCTTGATCGCCGCCGCCTGCTTGCCCCGCCCGCCGCGCTTCTGGGCACGATAATCGGCCAGTGGCTGGGCCTTGATGTAACCGCCATGCGACAGCGTAACAACCATGTCCTGCGGCGTGATCAGGTCTTCGAGGCTCAGCTCGTGCGTCTGCAGGATGATTTCCGAGCGACGCTCGTCGCCGAACTGTTCGCGGATCGCCACCAGTTCGGTGACGATGATTTCGGTGATGCGTTCCGGCTTGGCCAAGATGTCGAGCAGATCGAGGATCTTGGCCATGACGTCCTTGTACTCGCTGACGATCTTGTCCTGCTCCAGCCCGGTCAGGCGTTGCAGGCGCAGCTCGAGAATGGCCTGGGCCTGGGCATCGGACAGCCGATAACCCTGCTCCGACAAACCGAACTCCGGCGCCAGACCATCCGGACGCGAAGCATCGGAAGCGGCACGTACCAACATTTCCTCGACCACGGCGCTGCGCCAGGTACGCTCCATGAGGCCGCGTTTGGCGTCAGCCGGCGTCGGTGCCGCCTTGATCAGAGTGATGATGTCGTCGACGTTGGACAGCGCGACAGCCAGACCTTCAAGAATGTGGCCGCGTTCGCGCGCCTTGCGCAGCTCGAAAACAGTGCGTCGCGTAATGACTTCGCGACGGTGCGACAGGAAGCACTCAAGCATCTGCTTGAGGTTGAGCAGGCGTGGCTGGCCATCGACCAGCGCCACCATGTTCATGCCGAAGGTGTCCTGCAACTGCGTCTGCTTGTACAGGTTGTTGAGGATGACCTCGCCGACTTCGCCACGCTTCAGTTCGATGACGATGCGCATGCCCGACTTGTCCGACTCGTCGCGGATGTCGGAAATACCCTCGATCTTCTTCTCATTGACCAGCTCGGCGATCTTCTCGATCAGCGACTTCTTGTTCACCTGGTAGGGAATCTCGTCGACGATCAGCGCCTGCCGACCGTTGCCCTTTTCCATGTCCTCGAAGTGCGTGCGAGCGCGCATGATGACGCGGCCGCGGCCGGTCTGGTAACCCTCGCGGACACCGGTCATGCCATAGATCAGGCCAGCCGTCGGAAAATCCGGCGCCGGAATGTAGGCAATCAATTCCTCGATGGTGATTGCCGGGTTTTCCAGCATGGCCAGACAACCAGCGATAACTTCATTGAGGTTGTGCGGCGGAATATTGGTCGCCATACCCACCGCGATACCGGACGAACCGTTGATCAGCAGATTGGGGATACGCGCCGGCATGACCAGCGGCTCATTCTCGGAACCGTCGTAGTTCGGCCCGAAATCGACGGTTTCCTTGTCAAGGTCTTCGAGCAGCTGATGGCCGATCTTGGCCATACGGACTTCGGTGTAACGCATCGCCGCCGCGTTGTCGCCATCCACCGAACCGAAGTTACCCTGGCCATCAACCAGCATGTAGCGCAGCGAGAAATCCTGCGCCATGCGGACGATCGTGTCATAGACCGCGGTGTCGCCGTGCGGGTGGTACTTACCGATCACGTCACCGACGATACGGGCCGATTTCTTGTACGCCTTGTTCCAGTCGTTGTTCAGCTCGTGCATCGCGAACAACACCCGGCGATGCACCGGCTTCAGGCCATCGCGCGCATCCGGCAATGCCCGGCCAACGATCACGCTCATGGCGTAATCGAGATAAGAACGCCGCATCTCGTCTTCGAGGCTGATCGGCAATGTTTCTTTGGCGAATTGGTCCATGTCTCACATTCGCACCGCTTGCGCGATGCCTTATTAGTTGATTCAAGCGTAATTTGCTATTTTAACACGCCAACTTAACCGTACAGACCCCGTTTTACATGACAACAACACCCGAAGTAATCGACCTGCTGATCGACGCCCGCTGGATTGCCACAGTCGCCCCCGACGCCGTGTTGACCAATCACGCCGTCGCCGTTGACGCCGGTCGTATCCTGGCCGTTCTACCCAGCGGCGAAGCGTACGCCCGCTTTGCGCCAGGCAAGCATGTCAGCCTACCGGATCACATCCTGATCCCCGGCCTGATCAACCTGCACACCCATGCCGCAATGGCGCTGATGCGCGGCCTGGCCGACGACCAGCCGCTCATGGACTGGCTGCAAAAACATATCTGGCCGGCCGAAACTGCCCACATGTCGGCCCAGTTCGTCTATGACGGCACCCGCCTCGCCTGCGCCGAAATGCTCAAGGGCGGCATCACCTGCTTCAACGACATGTATTTCTTCCCCGACGCCGCCGCGGCCGCCGCCTCCGAAGCCGGCATGCGCGCCATGCTCGGCATCATTGCACTCGAATTCCCGACGCCCTACGCCAGCGACGCCGACGACTACCTGAACAAGGGACTGGCTGTTCGCGAAACCTGGCTGAACGACCCGCTGATCGGCTTCTGCCTTGCCCCGCACGCCCCCTACACCGTCGCCGACAGCACTTTCGACAGAATCCTGACGCTTTCCGAGCAGATGAACTTGCCAGTGCATTGCCACATCCACGAAACGCGACAGGAAATTGAGGACAGCCTCAAACAACACAATCGCCGGCCACTGGAACGCCTGCGGCAACTTGGCCAGCTTGGACCCAACTTCCTCGGCGTGCACGCAGTACACCTTGACGAAGACGAATTGCAGCTACTGGCGGCCACCGGATGCAGCATCGCGCACTGCCCGACATCCAATCTCAAATTGGCCAGCGGCTTTGCGCCTGTGGCGCGGATGCGACAACTTGGCATTAATGTCGGCTTAGGCACCGATGGCGCAGCCAGCAACAATCGCCTCGACATGTTCGGTGAAATGCGCCTGGCCTCCCTCCTCGCCAAAGGCCTGACAGGAGATGCCAGCGCCCTGCCGGCCCGCGACATCCTGCGCATGGCAACTCTCAATGCAGCCAACGCCTTGGGCCTGGGCAACGAAATCGGCTCGATTTCCCCTGGCAAGTCCGCCGACCTATGTGCCGTCGATCTCGGCACTCTTGAAATGCGCCCATGTTTCGATCCGCTGTCACATCTCGTCAATGTTGCCGGGCGAGAATGCGTCAGTCATGTATGGGTGGCCGGAAAGTGTTGCGTAGACCACAAAACTTTACTCAACAACGACCAAAAGCACTTGGAATCGGCCGTTGCACTATGGCAAAATGGTTTGGAAGTCCGCCGGCGGCCTTGAGCTTTGCCATAGCGCGGGTTAAAGATTTTCAAATTTTCTTCAACGAGGGAAAACAATGATCAAAAATATCGCCAAAAAATCTCTGGTTCTGGCCCTGCTGGCCGGTATCGGTTTTACCGCTGTTGCCCAAG
>VIKE01000122.1 GCA_008080565.1 Rhodocyclaceae bacterium
TCGAACAGCACCACCGGCACGTTGGCGTTGGCGAGGTGGGCGGCGATTTGCGCGCCCATGACGCCGGCACCGAGAACGGCCGCTTTATTGACCACTAGTTTCATTGCTGATTCTCCTGAATCGCGTTATCAGGCCAGTTGCTCGCGCATGGCCTTCTTGTTGAGCTTGCCGACGCTGGTCCGGGCCAGACTGTCGACAAAACGAACCTGCTCGGGCACGGCAAATTTGGAAATATGGCCTTCCTCGGCAAAGCGCAGGACGTGCTGCTTGATGTCGTCGACCGTCGCTGTGTGCTCGGCGCGCAGGACGATCATGGCCAGCGGCCGCTCGCCCCACTTGTCGTCCTTGATGCCGATGACGGCCACTTCGTTGACGGCCGAATGCTGCGAAATGACGCTTTCCAGTTCGAGCGAGGACACCCATTCGCCGCCGGTCTTGATGACGTCCTTCAGGCGGTCGGTCACCGTCAGCATGCCGCGCGGATCGAGGGTGCCGATGTCGCCGGTGTGCAGATAGCTGCCGGCCCACAGGTCTTCCGAGGCTTCCGGATTGTGCAGGTAACCCTGGGTCAGCCACGGGGCGCGGACGACGATCTCGCCGGTCGCCTTGCCGTCGCGCTCGACGTCAAGCATCTCGGCATCGACCGTATGCAGATCGACGAGCGGAATGGTGTAGCCGGTCTTGATGCGTTCGGCGGCCTGGGCGTCGCAATCCGGCAGTTCGTCGCGAACATGGGCGATGGTCAGGATCGGACAGGTTTCCGACATGCCGTAGCCGGTAAACACGTCCATCCCGCGGGCCAGCGCGGCCGCGGCCAGGCCCTTGGGGAAGGCGGCGCCGCCGATGATCATCTTGCAGCGCGACAGGTCGACGTTCTCGCCGGCCTTGTTGCTCAACAGCATGTGCAGGATGGTCGGGACGCAATGCGAGAAGGTGACGCTTTCCTTGGCTATCAGCTGCAGCAGCATGTCCGGCATGTAGCGGCCGGGATAGACCTGCTTCAGGCCGAGCATGGTGGCGACGTAGGGCATGCCCCAGGCGTGCACGTGGAACATCGGCGTAATCGGCATATAGACGTCGTTGCGATGCAGCCGGCCTTGTCCGGCTGCGGTGCCGAGCGCCGTCGCGACGCCCAGCGTGTGCAGCACGAGCTGCCGATGGCTGAAATAGACGCCCTTTGGCAGACCGGTGGTGCCGGTGGTGTAGAAGGTCGTGGCGCGGGTATTTTCGTCGAAATCGGGGAAGTCGTAGCTGCTCGGCGCCGCCGCCAGCAGGGCTTCGTACTCGCCGGCGTAGGGCACCTTGAAGCTGCTCATCGTCGCGCCATCGTCGGTGATCAGGATGAACTTTTTCACCGTCTCGAGCTGATCCTTGATGATCGCCAGAATCGGGATGAATTCGACGTTGACCGCAACAATGTCAGCCTTGGCGTGATTCAGCGTGTACAGAATCTGTTCCGGCGACAGGCGCACATTCACCGTTTGCAGCACCGCGCCCATCATCGGCACGGCAAAGAAGGCTTCCAGGTAGCGATGACTGTCCCAGTCCATGACCGCCACCGTGCTGCCCGGCCCGACACCAAGCTCAGTTAACGCATTGGCCAGCCGGGAAATACGCTCGAAGAACTGGCGATAGCTGTAGCGGGACTGGTCGCGATAGACGATTTCCTGCTCGCCCGCCGTGGCGCGGGCAGAATGCAGCAGTTGCTTGATCAGCAGCGGATAGGCGTAGGCCGACGGGGTCGTGACGATAGGCTCGAACGGCATTCTTTTGTCTCCTTGTTGTTGGCTTAGAACAAGGAGGGTAGGCCGCCCGGCGGTCAATTCCTGCCGGATATTTCCATCTTCGCTGTCAGAAAATTCTGATATTTCAGTCCGGAGCTATTCATTCGCTGATGCCATGTTCGAGGCAATAGCGCACCAGGTCGGCATTGCTGTGCAAGCCGAGCTTCTCCAGCACACGTCCGCGATAGGTACTGACGGTCTTGACGCTCAGGCACAGATCTTCGCCGATGTCCGTCAACGACACGCCTTTGACGATCAGGCGCAGGATATGCCACTCCCTTTCGGTGAGGCGCTTCCAGGCAGGCGGCGCGTCGGCGGAGGAGCCGTGCAGCAGGTTTCCCGGTGCCACACCCGGCGGCAGGTAGTAGCCGCCACCGGCGGCGATGCGGATGGCGGCAACCAGTTCGGTAGCGTCGCGATCCTTTGATAGATACCCGTGCGCTCCGGCCTGCAAGGCAATCGGCGCGTACTGCGCCTCCGGGTACATCGAGAGCAGGATCACCGGCTGGACCGGCCACTCGAGACGGATGCGGCGCAGGGTATCGAGGCCGCTGCGACCGCTCATGTTAACATCGAGCAGGACCAGTCCGAATGCTCGCTGGCGCAGGCACTCCACTGCCTCCTGCCCGTTCGCAGCCTCGGCGACGATGCGCATGTCCGGCTCGTCCGACAACAGGCGACGAACGCCACTGCGAAAAATTGCATGGTCATCGGCCATCAGGATTTCGATCATGCAGCATCCTCCAGCGGAATCACGACCTGCAGACATGTGCCTCCCGCGGCATTCGGCAGTAGCGACAGTTGCCCGCCAAACTCCCTTGCCCTTTCGGCCATGCTGACCAGGCCGATGCTCTTGCCAGTCAGCGTCGGGCTTGGCATGCCGCGACCGTTGTCTTCGATTTCCATATGCAGGCAAGCATCGGCCGCTCTGACGCGAACGACTACCCGTGTGGCCTGGGCGTGACGAGCGATATTGGTCAGCGCTTCCTGGCAAATCCGGTAGGCAGCCGTTTCGCGAGGCTGCGACAGGCGCACAGCGAACTTGTCAGCATCAAGTTCACACGCGATCTCGGTCCGTTCGGCAAACTCGCGCAGGGCGCTGTGCAAGGCGGCCACCAGATCGAGGTGATCGAGTACCCCCGGGCGCAGGTCTTCCGAAATGGTACGCACGGTATCGATGCTCTCCTGAACCAATTGCGAGAGATCGGCCGTGATTTCCAATAGTTCCGGGTCGTTGATGCGCCGATTGATCCGGTGAATATCGAGCTTCATTGAGGTCAGCATGCCGCCCACCACGTCGTGCAGTTCGCGGGCAATGCGTGCCCGTTGTTCCTCGCGCGCCGTGTTGATGTAAGCCGCCAGTTCACGCAGGCGCTCGCGCGACATGCGCAGTGCTTCCTGTTGCTGCAACTGGTCGGTGATGTTGATGCCGACGCCGACCACCGCCGGTCGTCCGCGAAACAATACGCTCGACCCATGCACCTCAAGGTGCACAGACTCGCCAGTCCGGTGCCGGCCGATAGTTGTGTAACGGATACTGGGCACTTCGCCACTGATCCGGCGATGGAAATTGGCGATGGTCGCTTCCTGCATTTCCGGAACGACCGCCTGGCGAAGATGCATGCCGGTCATTTCCTCTGGCGTATAGCCCAGCATGCTGGCGAAGGTAACGTTCACGTACTGGAAGACTTCGTCCTGGATTACATACATGCCAGCCAGAGACTGCTCGACGATGCCACGGAAGGGAATAGCTAATTCATTCTCCATCTTGCACCCCAAGAAAAAAAGGAGCCCGAAGGCTCCCGAAAGGAATGAGACGACGGGTGTGTTCTCCGAAGTCTCACCCGCAGAGTGGCTTAGTGCGCGTGTGCACCGGAAGCACCGAGCCCGGTCTGGGCGCGGATGTACTGCTCTTCGAAAGCTTCCTTTTCCTTGTCAGCACGGATGCTCTTGTCGGTAACCGACAGCAACCAGGTAACGAAGAAGGCGAGCGTCATCGACACGATGGCCGGATGGTCATACGGGAAGATGGCGGCCTTGTTGCCGAGAATCTTGACCCACACGGTCGGCGACAGGACAACCAGGCCTACCGAGGAAACCAAGCCGGTGATACCACCCCACAGTGCGCCCCGCGTCGTCAGCCCCTTCCAGTACATGGACAGGATCAGGATCGGGAAGTTGACGGAGGAAGCGACACCGAATGCAAGCGCGACAAGGAACAGCACGTTTTGGTCCTTGAAGGCAATGCCGAGCAGGATGGCGGTGATGCCGAGGCCGATGGAAGCAAGGCGGGTGACCTTCATTTCCTGGGCGCTGGTCGCCGAGCCCTTCTTGATGACGCGGGCGTACAGGTCGTGCGAGATGGCGGAGGCACCGGCCAGCGCCAGTCCGGAAACCACAGCCAGGATGGTGGCGAAAGCAACGGCCGACAGGAAGCCGAGGAACACATCGCCGCCAACCGCCTTGGCCAAGTGCATGACCGGCATATTGCCGCCGCCGATGACCTTGCCGCCGACTTGGCCGCCCTCGAAGAAGGCCGGATTCGTACCGACGATATAGATTGCACCTGCGCCGAGCACCATGGTCACCATAAAGAACAGGCCGATGAAGCCGGTTGCATAGAACACCGACTTGCGTGCTTCCTTGGCGTTCGGCACAGTGAAGAAGCGCATCATGATATGCGGCAGGCCGGCCGTACCGAAGAGCAGGCCGAGCGACAGCGAGAAAGCGGAGATCGGGTCAGCCATCAGCGAACCCGGTGCCATCAGCTTTTCGCCCAGCTTGTGATTCTGGATAGCCTTGGTGAACAGATTTTCTAGCGACCAGTCAAACTGCGCCAGGGTCAGCAGCATCAGGGTGATACCGCCACCGAGCAGCAGGCAGGCCTTGATGATCTGCACCCAGGTCGTTGCGGTCATGCCGCCGAAGGTAACGTACACCATCATCAGGATGCCGACGACGACCACGGCATAGTTGTACTCCAGCCCGAAGAGCAACTGGATCAACTGGCCGGCACCAACCATCTGCACGATCAAGTAGAAGCAGACAACGGTCAGCGAACCGATTGCCGCAAAGGTGCGGATGCGGTTCTGGTCAAGACGGTAGGAAGCGATGTCGGCAAAGGTAAATTTGCCAAGGTTGCGCAGGCGCTCCGCCATCAGGAACATGATGATCGGCCAGCCGATGAAGAAGCAAACGGCGTAGATGAAGCCATCGTAGCCCTTGAAATAGACCATCGAGGTCAGACCAAGCAGGGTCGCCGCCGACATGTAGTCGCCAGCGATGGCCAAGCCATTCTGGAAGCCGGTGATACCGCCGCCAGCGGTGTAGAAGTCTGCCGTTGTCTTGGTCTTGCCGGCGGCCCACTTGGTGATGCCCAGCGTGGCCAGCACGAAGACCATGAACATGGCAATGGCGCTGATGTTGAGCGGCTGCTTCTCGACGCCTTCAATGGCGCCACCGGCAGCAAAGACGGTGAAGGAGAAGGCGAGCAGGCTGCCGGCGATCAATGCGGTGAGGGAGCGCTTCATTTGCGAGCCTCCTTGAGGACTTCTTCAGTGATCGAGTCGAACTCACCATTGGCACGGCTGATGTAAACACCGGTCAGCAGCCAGCCGCCTATGACGATCAGTGCCGCGATGGGCCAGCCGATGGTGATGACGCTGCCTTCGCTGATCTTGGCTGCAAAAATCTGCGGTTGCGTCGAGACGAGGAACATGAAGGTGTAGTAAGGCACCAGCACGAGCAACGACAGAATGATGGCGAAGCGCGTGCGCTTGCCGACTAGCTCGGCGAATCGCGGATTGCTCCGAATCTTCGCCTGGATATTGGGTTGTGACATAAGACCTCCTGGAAACTCCGATAAATTTGTGGTGCTGCGCTGTTCTCGGGTTTTCATGTTTTTTCCGGTCGACCGTGGAATTTTCCCGGTCGGCTCAATTTGAACTACATGTTTGGATAGTTCGGCCCACCGCCACCTTCCGGCACCGTCCAGTTGATGTTCTGGGTCGG
>VIKE01000015.1 GCA_008080565.1 Rhodocyclaceae bacterium
AAGGCATCGTCGACGCGACCGCCGACCTCGTCTGCTGCTTCAAGCCGCAGATCGCCTACTTCGCCGCGCGCCGTGCCGAAGACCAGCTCGAAGCGCTGATCGCTCACATACACGCGCAGCACCCCGACGTTCCGGTGATCCTCGACGCCAAGCGCGGCGACATCGGCAGTACGGCCGAGCAATACGCGATCGAGGCTTTCGAGCGTTACCGGGCCGATGCGATCACCGTCAATCCGTACATGGGGCGCGACTCGATCGACCCCTACCTGGCCTACCCGGACAAGGGCGTCATCCTGCTCTGCCGCACCTCCAACCCGGGCGGCTCCGACCTGCAATTTCTCGATGTCGGTGGTGAAAAACTCTACGAACGCGTCGCCCGCCTGGCCTCGCACGAGTGGAACACCTCCGGCCAGGTCAGCCTCGTCGTCGGCGCCACCTTCCCGGCCGAAATCGCCCGCGTCCGCGCCATCGTCGCACGGCCAATGGCACCGGCTTGATGATCAATTCGTCGCGCGCCATTCTCTACGCCGGCAAGGACGAACAGTTCGCCGCAACCGCCCGCCAGGTGGCGCTCGAAACCCGCAACGCCATCAATCAATACCGTTAAGGAATAACCGCCATGCGCATGGACGACCAACGCGAAAGCGACAACCTCGAAGACCGCCGCGGCAGCGGCATGGGCGGCGGTGGTGGCCTGCGTCTGGGTGGTGGCCGCATGGGTCTAGGCACCATCGCTATCGCCCTGGTCGCCAGCTACTTCCTCGGCATCAACCCGATGACCGTGCTCAACATGCTGAGCGGCGGCGGCATGCCGGCCATCGAGCAAAGCGCCCCGGCCGCGCATCGCCCGCCGGCCGACGACCAGATGGCCAAATTCGTCTCCAAGGTGCTGGCCTCGACCGAAGACACCTGGAACGAGGTCTTCCGCGCCAACGGCCGTCAGTATCAGGAACCCAAGCTCGTGCTGTTCACCGGCGCCACGCCGACCGCCTGCGGCACCGGCCAGTCGGCCATGGGGCCTTTTTACTGCCCGGGCGACCAGAAGGTTTACATCGACCTCGCCTTCTACCGCGACCTCAAAGACCGCTTCAAGGCCCCCGGCGAATTCGCCCAGGCCTACGTCATCGCCCACGAAGTCGGCCACCATGTGCAAAACCTGCTCGGCATTGCCGACAAAGTGCACGAAGCCCGGCAGCGCGCCGGCAAGGCCGAAGCCAATGCCCTGTCCGTGCGCATGGAACTGCAGGCCGACTGCTTGGCCGGGGTCTGGGGCAAGCGTACCGACACCATGAAAAACGTGCTCGAACCGGGCGACCTCGAAGCCGCGCTGACCGCCGCCTCGGCCATCGGCGACGACCGCCTGCAACAGCAATCGCAGGGCCGCATCGTGCCGGAAAGTTTCACCCACGGCAGTTCCGACCAGCGCGTCCGCTGGTTCAGGAAGGGCTTTGAAACCGGCGACATGAACCAGTGCAACACTTTCAAAACCGACCGCCTGTAAGCCGGGCTTCCGCTTGACCGAGACGACTCCCGCCCAAAAAGCGGCGCCACGCTGGCGTCGTTGGGCGCTTGAAGCGCTCATCTTCGTCGCCCTGTTCGCCGCCTTCCAGGCCTGGCAGATGCGCAACACGCCGCACGGCCCGGCGCCGCAGTTTGTCGGACAGCAGATCGACGGCCACCCCTTTAATCTGACGATCTGGCGCCAGCAGCATCCCGGCAAGGCGCTCTTGATCTACTTCTGGGCCGATTGGTGCGGTGTCTGCAAAGCCAACGCCGGCGCCGTCAGCAGCATCAACGCCGACTGGCCGCTCATCACCGTCGCCATGCAGTCCGGCGCCGCAGAAAAAGTCGCCGAAACCGTGCGCCAGCGCGAATACGCCTGGCCGACCATCGCCGATCCGGCATCCGAAATTTTTCGAAAATACGGCTTCCAGGGCGTTCCGGCTTTCGTGATCGTCGACCCCGACGGCAACATCAGCAGCACCGCAATCGGCTACACCAGCGAAATCGGGCTGCGCCTGCGTTTGTGGTGGGCCAGCCAGAGCAACACATGAAAATTACCTGCTTTGCCCTCGCCCTGCTGTTGAGCTATGCCACCAGCGCTATCGCCCTGCCCAAACATTCGCCGGTCCCGGGCGGTGTCGCCGTCATCGATCTCGGCCCGACCAGCCTGACGACCCCGACCGCCCGCTGGGGCGAACAGCCGATCGCCGTCGTCCGCGACAACGGGCGCTGGTTCGCCCTGCTCGGCATCCCGCTCGACACCCTGCCCGGCGATTTCGAAATTAGCGTATTTTTCGGGTTGACCGTAGAAACCAGGCAAATCAGCGTCCGGATCACGAACTACCCGGAACAACGCCTGACCATCAAGGACAAGCGCAAGGTCGAGCCCAACCCGGACGATCTGGCCAGAATCGAGCGCGAACAAAAAATCACCGAGGCCATCAAGCGCCACTTTTCCGGCATGCCACCAGCCACTGATTTCGCCCTGCCGGCCAAAGGCCCGCTCTCATCACGCTTCGGCCTGCGCCGTATTTTCAACGGCCTGCCGCGCAACCCGCACGCCGGCCTCGATGTCGCCGTCGGCACCGGCGCGCCGGTCACCGCCCCGGCCGATGGTGTCATCGCCAACATCGGCGATTATTTTTTCAACGGCAACACCGTTTTCATCGACCACGGCCAAGGACTCATCACAGCCTACATGCACCTTTCGCGCACCGATGTACGCGCCGGCCAGGCAGTTAAAAAAGGCGAAACCATCGGCGCGGTCGGCGCCACCGGCCGGGTCACCGGCCCCCACCTGCACTGGGCCGTGATCCTCAACAACACCCCGGTCGATCCGGAACTATTCCTCACCCGGCCGTAAACGCAAACAGGCGGCCGAAACCGCCTGCGCACTGGCCAGAACCACTTAAATCTTGGGCTTGGCCGGGGTACTCATCTGCTTTTCATCTTTCGCCTTGTCACCACACGCCAGTACAGAAACGCTGGTGAGCGCGAACACGGTAGCCAGCAGAGCGGAAATCAGTTTGGTCATCATGGGTTCCTTTCAAAAAGTTGCAGGTGTTTGATCAATTTGGCCAGACATGGTTCATTACACAACGTGCAAGAACAGATCATTCACCTCCACACTGCCGCCCCGGCCAAACCGCCTGAAGGCCAGGCCTGCAATGGCTGCGGCGTATGCTGCGCGCTGGAAACCTGCCCGGCCGCCCGCCTGCGTTTCCTGCAAGCGAAAGGGCCGTGCCCGGCATTACAGTGGTCAGACGCTGAACAACGCTACCACTGCGGTCTGCTCGTCGATCCGCGAACCTATCTCCGCCTGCTACCCGCAAGCGCCGAACCCGTCGTCCAACGACTGCTCGCCCGCTGGATCGCGGCCGGCAAAGGCTGTGACTGCAGCGCCGACGTTCAGCCCTGAACTGCTGCGGTCAACGCCATTTCCACGCGACATTTCGGATTGGAAAGCCTGGCCTGCACGCAGGCACGGGTCGGCGCGTGGCCTTCCGGCAGCCAGGCGTCCCACACCATATTCATCGCATCGTAATCGGCCATGTCGGCCAGATAGATCGTGACCATCAACAAATGCGACTTGTCGCTGCCGGCCTGAGCAAGCAGCCGTTCCACACTGGCCAGAAGGTTTTCGGTCTGCGCCGTAACGTCGGCATCGAGGTTGGACGGGACCTCGACGAGATAAACGGTACCCGCATGAACAACGCTGTCGGAATAGCGGCGAGTCGTGCCGTGGCGTTGAATCGACATTTTCAATCCCTGAAAAAGTGAAGCCCATGCTGTTCAGGCACGGGCTTCGTTTACTGCGACCCCGGCTCTTTTGGCTGGGGCATTCGGCTATTCGCCGTTACGGAGTACTACACGGTAATCTCAAGAAAACTTCTATTGAAACCTGCCATAGAATCTCCAGCAGCGTAGCGGGTACTACCACTTAGTGCCGGGCTCGCTACAAACCACAACACGAATTCAGCTTATCACTCTCGGGGAAAAAAGCTAGCGAGTTAACGCCTGAAAATTACATTTCCGCCGGGAGGCACTTTCGACAAGGGAACGTAGCCGACTGCACCTGGTGTCGCCAAAACATAAGCGACAACAGCCTCGACATCAGGCAACACCAACGGAGGCGCACCTTTGCCGACATATCGGCGCACCAGCCAATAACCGGTGTACTGCTCTTCACTCTGCCCCATGATCGTAGCCAAAAATCTTTCGCGCAACGGGTGTCCGGCCGGGTAATTGACCGGGGTTGCCAGCTGCTCGCCAATCGACACCACTCGCCCGGTATACAAACGTTGGAGAATCGCTGGCTCTGTCTTCGGGACCCCACCATAGCCGATGAAGACGAGCGCCTCCTCAGCCAAAGCCATTGTTGGCAAGCACGCGATCAAGAGGAGAAAAAGAATACGGCGCATCAAGCCGCTCAAAAGGTGAAATTGTAGGAAAGCGAAAAGATGTTGATAGTCTGGTGTGAGCTATCGCCACCCGAAGGCGCATCGACCAGAGTGGATGCGACACCGGTGTTCGCTTGAGACCATTCAGCTTTGAGCAGGGCGCTCGGCGTCAGCCGATAGGTTGTTCCGAGAGCCACCGTCGACTGATCGTACGGCACAATGATGTCAGCCATGAATTTCTGGGACGCCACGTAGGGAGCTGGCACAACATTGCCGTTAATCGCCTGATACTTGACGAGCGCCGAATCTGACGACTTGGCTTTGGCGAAATAGACGTAGGGAGTCCAGGAACCGACCCGCTTGGACAGCGAAAGGTAGGCCCCCCAGCGATTCAGCCCCTCGCTCGAACTGTCGATCTTGATCCGGGCGTACTCGCCACTCAACTTGATATCTGCCGGCAAAAGGATGCTGGCTCCGACGGTAAACAACGGAATGATGACCTTTTCGTCGCCACCGGTTCCAAACCGATAAACACCGCCGACATTGACGATCGGCATCCCGATCTTCGTACCGTCCCTCGATGCCTCCACACGATGGGCTCCAATACGAAAAGTATTGTCCAGACTCCGCGCCATCAGGACAAAGCCAGTACTCTTTATATTATAAGTGTAGAACCAGCTTCCGGGCGATGGCTGTTCAGGCGTCATTTCTCGCCCGTAATATCGCCAATTAGTCTCAACCTTGCCGGCATATACCTCAGCAATCCAGTCCATGCTCTCGCCAAACCAGGTCTTGCTGACCCCCAACCCGACAAGGTCGGTCAGCGGCGAAATCGAGTACACCTCCTGCGGCAGGCGAGCAAAATCAAAAGTGGCTCCAACGTCATTATTTTCTGTGTTGAGCATCAATGGCAGGCGAATCTTGCCAGCTCGAATCAGCCAGTCATCGCTCGGACGCCATGAGACGAAAGCCCAAGCCAGCGAAGCCTGCCAGTCACTGTCGCTGTGGTCGGAAGGGCCCAGCTTTGCCTGAATCGTTGCGCTCCACTGAGGCGACAATCGGGCGTCGAGCTGGCCACCAAGAATAGTGTCTCGCTTGAACGTTCCGTGATTATCGATAAAGCGCTGATATTTGTAGGGCTTATCGGAAACCGCCCACCCAACGGTACCAAAGCCGGACCAAGTGAAATCCACCGCCTGCGCAGGCAAGGCCAGCGCAGCCAGAATGGGAGCAACCCCAATAATCGGAAGTTTTAGAGGCATATCAATAATTCTTGTTGTCTCGGCCAATTTACTCGTCGGCCAGTTTAATGGCGATTTCGGCGAAAGCGCCTTCCAGTACCATAAATGCGTCGATCAGCAGTGGATCAAAATGCTTGGCGCGGCCCTCTCGCAGGACATCAACCGCTTCGGCATGGTCAAAAGCACGTTTATAGGGACGGCGGGAGCGCAGCGCATCATAGACATCGGCTACCGCCATCAGTCTGGCCGGTAGCGGAATGGCTTCGCCAATCAACTGGTCAGGGTAGCCGCAACCGTCCCAGCGCTCATGGTGGCTGCGGGCGATCTGGGCGGCGTACAGCAACATCAGGTTCTCTTCGCCAAGTTCACGCAACGAGCGTAGCAACATTCCCTCGCCTTTGACCGAATGGGTCTTCATGATCTCGAACTCCTCTGGCGTATGCCTACCCGGCTTGAGAAGGATATGGTCAGGAATTGCGATCTTGCCAATATCGTGCAGCGGCGCCGCTTTGGCGATCTGGTCGATATGCTCAGCGGTCAGGAATTCGCGATCGCGCTCCTGCTTGCTCAGGTATTCGGCCAATAAGCGAACGTAATCCTGGGTTCGACGAATATGGTTGCCAGTACATTCGTCGCGGAACTCAGCCAGCGAAACCATGACGCGAATCGAAGCCTCCTGGAGACGCAGGACTTCATTGACACGTCGCTCCACTTCGCTTTGCAACCAGGCGCTTTTGTCTTCAAGGAAGGTTTGCCAGGTCCGTATTTGCAGATGGGTCCGCACTCGCGCCAGCACAACTGATGGCGCAATCGGCTTGCGGATGAAGTCGACCGCCCCCATGGCCAGGCCGTATTCCTCGTCGTCCGCCCCGGCCTTGGCGGTCAGAAAAATAACCGGAACCCCTGCCGTCACAGGGTCAGCTTTCAGGCGCTTGCAGACTTCATATCCGTCCATATCCGGCATCATGATGTCGAGAAGGATCAGATCCGGTCGCGCACTTGCCGCCAGCTCCAACCCCTTAGCCCCGCCGTTGGCCAGCTTGACCCGGTAGTGGGTACGCAGCAACTGGTTGAGCAGGCTGAGATTGGCCGGCGTGTCGTCAATCACCAGTATGGTTGCACTATTCCTCATCACTGCCCGCCCCCGCCATGATTGGTGCTGCCGAGAATGAGCAGCGCCTCATCGAAATCCCATTGCCCGATAGCGTGGTCAATGGCTGCCACCTGCCGCGGCGAGTACAGTCCGACCAAACGCCCCTTGTTCATGCGCCAGACCTCTTCGGCCTCGCCATCGCCTTCGCCGAGTTGTTCGCGCAACAAGGCAAGCACGACTTCAATCGGTCGTTCGTCGGCAGCGGCTGCCGAATCCGACGAAGTGGCTGGCATACGCTCAATCCCGGCCAACAAGGGCTGCAACTGCGCATCGACTTCGGCTATTTCCCCGAATGGCTCGACAACGCCCCCCTTGATGACATTTTCAAGATCATACAGCGCCGACTGTAAACGGCCCATGGCGAAAGTACCGGCCAGCCCCTTGAGCGAATGGACCTGACGTTGCGCAGCCTCAAGATCACCACTCGCCAGCATCGCATCGAGCCTGTCGGACCAACCATGGCAATCTTCAGCAAAGCGACGCAGGGTTCGGGCCAAAAATGGCAACCGGCCCTCAAAGCGGCGCAGAAGCACCGCCGATTCAATTTGTGGAACAGCCGCCAGGGCGGCGACAAAGGCCCGATCGGTACCACCCGCTTCAGCGGGAGGCAGGACATGGCCGATCAATCCCCGCCAATAGGGCTGCACCATGGCCAATAGCTCCTCCGGCTCGAAGGGTTTGGCAATGTAGCCATTGACCCCTTTGGCCAATCCGTCTTTCATGCCTTGCCCGGCAACGTGGGCGGTCATCGCGATAATTGGCAGATCCTGGAAACGCTCTTCCTCGCGCAGGCGACGGGTTGCCTCCCGACCATCCATGACAGGCATTTCGAGGTCCATCAAGACTACCGCGTAGTGCTCCGCCCCCTCCGCCGACAACAAGTCAAGCGCGATCCGTCCATTGGCCGCGACATCGACACTCGCCCCCCAGCCCCGGAGAATTTCCCCGGCCACCTGCTGATTCAGTTCGTTGTCCTCAACCAACAGTATCGACATTCCCTGCAAACATCCCGGATGAGGGATCAGATGCTCCACCCTGGCCACCGGCTCCATCTTCACTCCGGAGCCACAGACACGGCGCAGAACATTTGGCAACAGCGGCTTCTGGACCACATCAGAGACACCCGTATGATCAACCTCCTGGCGCAACAGCGAAGCATCCGCCACCGATACCACGAGTGTTCGGACCGGCAGCGAAATACCTCTCGAGTGAAGTGCTTCTATCAGCTCGGCACCAGACATGTCGGGCATCAGCCAGTCGAGCAACAGCAAGTCGTAAGCTGCTCCATCATTTCCAGCCCTCGTCAGCCGCGCCAAGGCATCCAGCCCGCCAGGCGACTGATCGACCCTGGCGCAGCCCATCGCCAACAACATGGCGGCCATGCTTTCCCGGGCCGGCGCGTAGTCGTCAACGACCAGCGCCCGCTGGCATTCGATCGGCGGCTCCGCATCGCTGCCAGCCTCAACCAAAGGCTCCAGTGGCAGCTGCATGGCAAAATGAAACACTGAGCCACGGTCAAGCTGACTTTCAACCCTGATTTCGCTGCCCATTGCAGCCAGCAGCCGTTTGGAAATAGCCAGCCCCAAGCCCGAACCGCCGTAGCGCCTGGTCGTCGAACCATCGGCCTGGGAAAACTCCTGGAAAAGACGACCAATCTGCTCCGCCGTCATCCCGATACCCGTGTCTTCGACGCGGCAGACAATGGTCGATGTCAATTTGTCGCTCGACCGCTCGCTGACCACGAGGCGAACATGACCGGTTTCAGTGAATTTGACTGCATTCGACAACAGGTTGATCAATACCTGCCCAAGCCGCAACGGGTCCCCCACCAGGTGATGAAGATTCGGAGTTGGCTGAAAATCGAGGAGCAGCTCGATATGCTTCCCCTCGGCCCGTTGCTGCACCATGAACAGGGCATTCTGGACAACCAGTTCGAGATCGAAGGGAACTGCCTCCAGCGCCACCTTGCCGGCCTCGATTTTTGAGAAGTCGAGAACGTCATTCAATATTCCGAGCAACGAACGGGCCGCAGTATGAATTTTGGACACATAGTCGTGTTGCCGGGGCGGCAATCCGGACTTGAGGGCCAGATAGGCCATGCCGAGAATCGCGTTCATCGGCGTCCGGATTTCGTGACTCATGTTGGCCAGAAAAATTGATTTCGCTTCGGCCGCCACTTCGGCCCGCGCCCGCGCCTGGCGCAAGGAACGCTGGACCAGTTCGCGCTGTGCGATATCGGCCTCGATGGCCGCTGCCATGCTGTCAATCGTCACGGCCAAGGCCTGAACCTCCTCGACCCCCTTCAGATCGCCGACCCGCTCACTGAATGATTTTTCAGCCAATGCCGTTGCCGTCCGATGCAAGGCCGTCAGCGGCGCCAGCAGATGCTTTTTCAGGTAGTTGTAGCTGATCACCATCACGACGCCGGCAGCAAGCAGGAGGAGCAGCGCTGCGACAATCCAGCGCAACAGGTGCTCGCCGGCCCGCGCCAGATTTTTGGTCGTGCGCTCGTCTACCTGGCCGGTAAGTTCATCGACTGCGATGGCCAGTTCGGCCCGAAGTTTCAAATAGCGCGTCTCATGCAGCAAGGCATTGGCGAAGTCCCGCTGTGGTTCGGCCTCCGAGACAAATTCGCGTTTTACCGGATCATACAAACCCTGCGTCGCGGCAAAAGCGATCTGTTCGACCTGCTTCATCTGATCTGAAATCTGGAAAATCCGGCGGAGGACAGACACCTCGCCCGCGTCGAAACCGAGCATGCTGGTCCTTTCGGCGAGAGCAACCCCGGGACCGGGAGGTGGTGTCGTGTAAGCGAGCGTTCCACCGATGACCTGTTCCCAGAAGGTTTCCGGCACCGAGTCCGGCGCCCGCTTCGTGCCTTCACGGATCGCCAGGATGTCGTAGTAATAAATGAGGTAGCGCGGGTTGGCCGTACTGACGTAAGAACTGACCAGACGGCTGAGCAAATCGACCTCATGGCGGACCGAGCCCATGAGCGCCATGGAGTCCTGGCGATGCCTCGCCGCCACTTGCGAATCTTCGTACGCCGACAGGGCGCCCAGCGTGGCGCCGGCAATCAGGACGAGCACCCCGGCAAGCGCGATCAATACGCTGAAAAAGGCTTTCCGCAGATTCATTTAACCAAAAGCACCACGACACCCCTTCGCAATATCGAAGCAAGGGCAACGGCGACCAACCCTTGAACGCAGGCCCCGCCAACATTTTGTCCCTTTTGCATCATATTCCAGTTTGCATATATTTGGGCACTCCGATTCCTTTGTCTGCATCCATCGATTGGACAAACCCCGGCTATCGTTCAGAATAGCCATATTCCCCCCACCCCTAAGGTCCATGGACAATCTGATCAAGGACACCGCAACGCTGGAGCTCTTCTGCTGGCTTGAGCCAGGGTCGGAGCTGCCGGGCTGGGACATTTTAAAGGGCAGCCCCTTCGGCGGCACACTGGCCTCCCCCGAAGGCGGTGCGCCGACGCCTGGCGACCAGTTGCTGTCGGTGCAGAACTACTTTGCCGAATACCACCTGGAGTATTACCGGCAACGTCGCTACAACCATTTTCCAAGCCGCCTGCATGCCCTGCTCCAGTTCGCCACGCGGACCGATGCGACGACCTTCCGCCTCAAGCACCCGCAAAAGGTCTTCGGCAAGAACCTCGCCTGTTCGCGGACCAAGGGGGCTTATATTTGCTCCTTCCACGACGCCAGCTGGCTCGACTACCTGCGCCTGCCGCACAGCCTGTCGCTCAGCGCGCTCGACGAAGTGGCCGACCACTACTGGTCGGGCCGCACGGTCGAAGAAATCGGCCTGACTTTCATGAATGAGCCTTGGCAGGAGCCGCCGGTCATCGAGGCGCTCTACCAGGGCGCGCTTGAGCCGGTCTGGGGCCATGAACAATCCGGGTGGTTACCCGGCTTTCGCTAGGAAATTAGCATGCGTCGCGTTGCCATCATCCTTGCCGTCATCGTCATCATCGGCCTTGGCCTGTTCTTTTTCACCCGTCCCAAGCCGATCCCCGTCATCCTCACGGAAGTGGCCGTCGGCAAGGTCGAGGCGACGCTGGCCAACACCCGGGCTGGCACCGTCGAGGCCTGCCAGCGCACCAAGCTGTCCACCATCATCGGTGGCCGCATCGAATACCTCGGCGTCAAGGAAGGCGACAAGGTCAAGAAGGGGCAGTTGCTGCTCAAGCTGTGGAACGATGACCAGCAGGCCAACGCGGCGCTGGCCCAGGCGCAGATCACCTTGAGCGCCAAACGCGGCGAGGAAGCCTGCATTGCTGCGGTCAACGCCGAAAAAGAGGCAAAAAGACAATCCGAGCTGCGCGCCAAAGGCTTCGTCTCGACGAGCAAGGAAGAAGCGGCGCGCACCGAAGCCGAAGTCCGCCGCGCCGCCTGCACCACAGCCAAGGCTGACGTTGCCCAGGCCGAAGCCAAGTTCAGGGCAACCCGCGTCGAGCAAGGCCGTGTCGCCCTCTACGCACCGTTCGACGGCATTGTCGCGAAGATCGTCGGCGAACTCGGCGAATACTCGACGCCGTCGCCGCCGGGCGTACCGACGCCGCCGGCCATCGACCTGATCGACGACTCCTGCCTCTACGTCAAGGCGCCGATGGACGAGGTCGACGCGCCGAAGATTCAGGTCGGCCAGCCGGTGCGCATCACGCTCGACGCACTGCCCGGCAAAATGCTGCCCGGCAAGGTCCGGCGCGTCGCGCCCTACGTGTCGGCCGTCGAAAAGCAGGCGCGTACCGTCGACATCGAAGTCGATTTCGAAAAGCCTGCCGAGGCCGGCAAGCTGCTCGTCGGCTACAGTGCCGACGTCGAAATCATCCTCTCCGGCCGCGACAACGTCCTGCGCATCCCGACCGCTGCCATTCAGGAAGGCGGCAAGGTGCTGCTCTTCAACGCCGACAGCGGCAAGCTCGAAGAGCGCCTGATCAAAGCCGGGCTGTCCAACTGGGAATACACCGAGGTGGAGGAAGGCCTGAGCGCCGGCGAGCGCATCGTCACCTCGCTGGACAAGGAAGGCGTCAAGGCCGGCGCCAAGGTCACGCCCGACGAAAAAGCCAAGGCGAAGTAGGCGCATGGCGCTGATCGAACTCTCCGGCATCGAACGTCGCTTCCTGCTCGGCGACACCACGGTCCACGCGCTGGCCGGGCTGAATCTGCAGATCAATGCGGGCGAATATGTGGCCGTGATGGGGCCTTCCGGTTCCGGCAAATCGACGCTGCTCAATCTCCTCGGCCTGCTCGACCGCCCCAACGAAGGCACCTACAAGCTCGAAGGCCGCGACGTCACGACCCTGTCGCCCGACGAGCAAGCGACCGTGCGCAGCACGCGTATCGGCTTCGTTTTCCAGAGTTTCCACCTCGTGCCGCGCCTGACGGCAGCCGAGAACATCGCATTGCCGATGACGCTGGCCGGCATTCCGCTGGCCGAGCGCAACAAGCGTGTTGCCCAGGCGCTCAAGGATTTCGGCCTCGACCAACGTGCCGACCACAAGCCCGACCAGCTTTCCGGCGGCCAGCGCCAGCGCGTCGCCATCGCCCGCGCCACCATCATGCAGCCGGCGCTGATTCTCGCCGACGAGCCCACTGGCAACCTCGACCGCCATACCGGCGACGAGGTGGTCAATCTGCTCGAAGCGCTCAATGCCACGGGCGTCACGCTGATCGTCGTCACCCACGACCAGGGCATGGGCGCTCGTGCCCGGCGCCAGCTGGTCATGGAGGACGGCCGGTTGAAGTCGGATTCGCGGCAGACGCCCATTTCAAATTTGGCAGAAATTTCCGGTTGACCGTGGGAATGAGCGCCAAGACAACCTCATGCGCCTGACCGACACCCTCCGCTTCGCCCGCGACGCCGCCACCGGCTACCCGATGCGTACGACGCTCTCGGTTCTGGCCATGTCGATTGGCGTCGCCGCAGTGGTCATTCTGACCGCCCTCGGTGACGGCGCCAGACGCTACGTCGTCGGCCAGTTTTCCTCGCTCGGCACCAACCTGATCATCGTGCTGCCCGGCCGTTCGGGCACCGGCGGCTTCAACCCGGCCAACGCCATCACCAGCACGCCGCGCGACCTGACCATCGACGACGCCGGCAGTCTGCGTCGCCTGCCTGGCGCCCGCCGCGTCGCCCCGCTTGCCGTTGGCACCTCGGAAATCAACTACGGCGGCAAGCTGCGCGAGGTCATGGTCGCCGGCTCGACGGCCGAATTCATCCCCATCCGCAATTTCGAGCTGGCCCAGGGGCAAGGCCTGCCGGAAGAAGACTGGAATCGCGGCTCGTCGGTCGCTGTCATCGGCGCCAAGATCCGCGAGGAAATGTTCGGCAGCAATCCGGCCATCGGCCAGCTTGTCCGCGTCGGCGACCGCCGGCTGCGCGTCGTCGGCGTCCTCAAATCGACCGGCCAGGGGCTGGGCATGAATACTGACGAATTGGTCATCGTACCGGTTTCGCTGGCCCAGGCCATGTTCAATTCCAACACGCTGTTCCGCATCATGATCGAGGCCAACAGCCGCGATGCCATCCCGGGCACCAAAGAGCAGGTGATGGAAACCCTCAAACAGCGCCACCGCGGCGAAGAGGACGTCACCGTCATCACCCAGGATGCCGTGCTGGCCACCTTCGACAAGCTGCTCGGGGCGCTGACCCTGGCCGTCGCCGGAATCGCCGCGATCAGCCTGGCCGTCGCCGGCATTCTGGTCATGAACGTGATGCTCGTCGCCGTCACCCAGCGCACCGGCGAAATAGGCCTGCTCAAGGCGCTCGGTGCGACCGCCCGAACCATCCGCCTCGCTTTTCTTGCCGAAGCGGCCATGCTCTCGGCTGTCGGCGCCCTGGTCGGCTACCTGCTCGGCCAACTCGGCGCCTTTGCGCTGCGCCAGTTCTTCCCGGTCTTCCCGGCCTATCCGCCCGACTGGGCGGTCATCGCCGGCCTGACGACAGCACTCGCCACCGGCCTGATCTTCGGCGTCATGCCCGCTCGCCGCGCCGCCCGGCTCGATCCGGTGCAAGCCTTGATGAAGCATTAGCCATGCTTGCCACCGACGCCCTCCAACTCGCCGTCCGCGCCATTACGGCCCAGCGCCTGCGCAGCTTCCTGACCCTGCTCGGCATCGCCGTCGGCATCGCAGCGGTTATTTTGCTCACCTCGATCGGCGAAGGCATTCACCGTTTCGTCCTCGGCGAATTCACCCAGTTCGGCACCAACGTCATCACCATTGCTCCGGGCAAGACCAAGACCGGCGGCTCACCGTCCGGCCTGCCGTCGAGCGCCCGGCCGCTGTCGCTCGACGACGCCAAGTCGCTCGAACGCCTGCCGCACATCGTCGCCGTGACGCCCAATGTGCGCGGCAATGCCGAAGTCGAAGGCAACGGCCGCACGCGGCGGACGTTGATCTACGGCGTCAATTCGAAATTACCGCAAATTTTCCGGTCGACCGTGCAAAGCGGCCAGTTCCTGCCGGCCGACGACGAAACCAGCGCCCGCGCCTTCGTCGTCCTCGGTTCGAAAGTGAAAACCGAGCTGTTCGGCAGCGAAAACCCGCTTGGCCAGCGCCTGCGCATCGGCGGCCTGCATTTCCGGATCATCGGCGTCATGGCGCCGAAGGGCCAGTTCCTCGGCATCGACCTCGACGACACCGCCTTCATCCCGGCGGCCCGCGGCCAGGAACTGTTCAACCGCGAAGGCGTCGATGAAATCAACATCGCCGCCGAGGAAGGTGTCCCCTCGGCCCTCGTCGCCAGCCGCGTCAAGACGCATTTGATCGATCGCCACGGCCGCGAGGATTTCACCATCGTGACGCAGGAAGAGATGCTGAAAACGCTGTCCAACATCCTCAACGTGTTGACCATGGCCGTCGGCGCGCTGGGCGGCATTTCGCTGCTGGTCGGCGGCGTCGGCATTGTCACCATAATGACCATCGCCGTCACCGAGCGCACCGGTGAAATCGGCCTGCTCGTGGCCCTCGGTGCGCCCCGGCGGACCATCCTCGCCCTCTTTCTCGGCGAAGCCGTCGCCCTTTCGGCGCTCGGCGGCGTTTTCGGGCTGGCACTCGGTTTTGGCCTGGCGCAACTGATCCATTTCGCCCTCCCTGCCCTGCCGGTCCACACGCCGATCAGCTTTGTCCTCCTCGCCGAAGGCATCGCCATCGCCATCGGTCTTGCCGCCGGCGTCCTGCCCGCCAGGAACGCCGCCCGCCTCGACCCGGTCGAAGCCCTGCGTACCGAGTAAGCCCCACCATACGCTAACGTATGTTAGAGTTCCGTTTCCAATTTTGATAACCGCACGAGGAGTTCGCATGGCCTATCACATCGACCAGTTGCAACCAGGCATGTCTGCCAGCACGTCCAAAACCGTCACCGAAACCGACATCATCCTGTTTGCCGGTATCTCCACCGATGTCAATCCGGCCCACCTCGACGAGGAATACTGCCGCGGCACGATGTTCGGCACCCGCATCGCCCACGGCATGCTGTCGGCCGGCTTCATTTCCGCCACCCTGGCCAACAAGCTGCCCGGACCCGGCACCATTTACCTGTCGCAGACCCTGAAGTTCAAGGCGCCGGTCAAGCCGGGCGACACCGTCACCGCCACCGTCACCGTGCGCGAAGTCAATCTCGAGAAGAACCGCGTCATTCTCGACACCGTGTGCACCGTTGGCGGCAAGACCGTCATCGACGGCGAATGCGTCATGATGCCGCCGGTTCGCGCCAAGGAAGTCGGCGGCACGGCCTGATTTCAGCCAACCCCGAATAAAAAACGCCGGCCTGGTGAAAAACCGGCCGGCGTTTTTGTTTTTCAGGCTTCCCGGCGACTTGCCATGGTCAACCGGGCTTGCTACGGAACGAAAAAAATAGCAAAAATCAAAACGCCTCGTCAGCCCGCAAGAACCGCCACTGACCAATTTCCAGCTCACCGAGCTTGACCCGGCCAATGCGCACCCGCTTCAGCCCGATAACGCGCAAGCCGACCAGTTCGCACATCCGGCGAATCTGACGCTTCTTGCCTTCCTTCAGGATGAAGTGCAGCTGGTCCTCGTTGAGCTGCTTGACTCGCGCCGGCTTGAGCGCCTGACCGTCGAGTTCCAGACCGTGGTTGAGCAGATCCAGGCCGCCCTTGATCATCTCGCCGGCAACGCGCACCAGATATTCCTTTTCGACCTGGCTGTCGTCGCCGATCAGCTTCTTGGCAACACGGCCATCCTGCGTCAAGACCAGCAAACCGGTCGAGTCGATGTCGAGCCGACCGGACGGCGCCAGACTGCGCAGCATCCACGGCTTGAACTCCGGGTCGCCCGACTGCTTCACCTGATTCTCCGGCGTAATCAGCGTAATCGCCGGCGTAAAGCCCGGTTCCGGCTGACCGGAAACATAACCGACCGGCTTGTTGAGCAACACCGTCACCTGCTTGGCCTGATCGAACTTCGCCTCTTTCGAGATCGCCACCTGAGCATTCGGATCGATGCGCGAACCGAGTTCGCTGACCCGCTCGCCATCGACAAACACCCAGCCACGCTCGATCCACAGATCCGCCTCACGGCGCGAACACATGCCGCGCTCCGACATCACCTTGGAAAGACGCACACCTTCCGGCGGCGGACCTTGGCGGACGACCGGCGGGCGAACCACCGGCGCTGGCTTGGCCGCCCGCTCGGGACGATCGGCCTTGACACTCCACTCAGCCGGGGCGGCCGGCTCAACCGGCGCCGCCTTCGGTACCGACGGCTTGCGCAGCGAAGAACCACCACGCAGCGGCTTTTTGTTGATCGCCCGTGGCGAAGGCGTCGCCGAGCGACGAACGCCCAGCGTGCCCTCCGGCAAGGCCGGCACTTCTTCGCTTACTTCTACCGGCGCCCCAACGCGCTCGGCCCGCACCGAAGCAGCCTCGAACGATTTCGTTTTTGGCCGTTTTTCCGGGTTGACCGTGGCATCGCGTTGAAACGCCTTTTTCGGCTCAGCTTCAGCCGCCGGGGCATCCGGCTTGCGCCATTTTGCCCACGGGTCGTCAGCAGCGGCGTCGTTCGACGGCCGCTTGGGACGGGAATCCCTGTCGGAACCGCTCATCTCAGACCGAGGAGTTCAACCTCGAAAACCAGCGTTGCATTCGGCGGAATAACGCCGCCAGCGCCGCGTGCGCCGTAGCCGAGTTGCGGCGGAATGGTCAGCTTGCGCGTGCCGCCGATCTTCATGCCCTGGACGCCTTCGTCCCAGCCGCCGATGACCTGACGCATGCCGAGCGAAAATTCGAACGGGTCGTTGCGATCCTTGCTCGAATCGAACTTGCTGCCATTGGTCAGCCAGCCCGTGTAATGCACGATGACCTGCTGGCCGGCCTTGGCCTCGGCGCCTTCGCCGACAACGGTATCTTCATAGACCAGCCCGGAGGCGGTGGTGATTTCAGCCATGGGAACTCCTTTTTTCAAAGACCGGCAGTTTACCACACCCCCTCGACAAGGCTTTGACTTCTCAACGAATTTCCGTATAATGCGCGGTTCTTTGTAGCACCCTTTAGATTTATTTTCGGAGTCCAACCCATGTATGCGGTCATAAAAACCGGCGGTAAGCAGTATCGCGTTACCAATGGTCTAAAACTTAAAGTAGAACAGATACCGGCAGACGTTGGCGCAGAAGTTACTCTCGACCAAGTCCTCATGGCAGGCGAAGGCGAGTCGGTAAAGATCGGCGCTCCCTTCCTTGCTGGCGCCACCGTCAAAGCAACCGTGATTTCCCACGGCCGCCACGACAAGGTCAAGATCTTCAAGATGCGTCGTCGTAAGCACTACCAGAAGCATCAAGGCCATCGTCAGAACTACACCGAATTGCGCATCGACGCGATTGCGGCCTAAGTTCAAGGAGCTAATAAATGGCACACAAGAAAGCAGGCGGTAGTTCACGTAACGGCCGCGACTCACAAGCCCAACGACTGGGCGTCAAGCGCTACGGCGGTCAATTCATCCTGGCTGGCAACATCATCGTTCGCCAGCGCGGCACCGAATTCCACCCGGGCGACAATGTTGGCTGCGGCAAGGATCACACCCTGTTCGCACTGAAGGACGGCGTGGTTCAATTCTCCGTCAAGGGCTTGAAAAAGCGCCGCGTGGTAACCATCGTTCCGGCCGCCGAATAAATCGGCCAAGCGGAAGCAAAAGCCCCGTCCGCTGGATGGGGCTTTTTAGTTTATAGAGGCGGAAAAAATGAAGTTCATCGACGAAGCGAAAATCTACGTCAAGGCTGGCGACGGCGGTAACGGCGCGGCCACTTTCCGCCGCGAAAAATACATCCCGATGGGTGGCCCGAACGGCGGCGATGGCGGCCGTGGCGGCAGCATCTACGTGGTGGCCGACTGCAACATCAACACACTGGTCGACTACCGCTACACCCGCAAATTCATCGGCAAGCGCGGTGAAAACGGCGGCGGCGCCGACTGCTACGGCGCCGGCGGCGACGACATCATCCTGCGCATGCCGGTCGGCACGGTCATTTCCGACCTCAACACCGGCGAAATCCTGGCCGACCTCGATGTGAACGATAAAAAAGTCCTGATCGCCAAAGGCGGCAAGGGCGGCCTCGGCAACATCCACTTCAAGTCCTCGACCAACCGCGCCCCGCGCCAGAAAACCAATGGCGACCAGGGCGAAGAGCACGAACTGACGCTCGAACTCCGCGTCCTCGCCGACGTCGGTCTGCTCGGCCTGCCCAACGCCGGCAAGAGCACCCTGATCCGCGCCGTCTCCTCGGCCCGCCCGAAGGTTGCTGACTATCCGTTCACGACACTGCACCCCAACCTCGGCGTCGTTCGCGTCGACGCCGAAAAGAGCTTCGTCATGGCCGACGTTCCCGGCCTCATCGAAGGCGCCGCCGACGGCGCCGGCCTCGGCATCCGCTTCCTCAAGCATCTGCAGCGCACGCGCATTCTGCTGCACCTCGTCGACATCGCGCCGATCGACCCCGACTCCGACCCTGTGCGCGACGCCAAGGCCATCGTCGGCGAACTGATCAAGCACGATCCCGCGCTCGCCGACAAGCCGCGCTGGCTGGTCCTCAACAAGCTCGACCTGATTCCCGAAGAAGACCGCGAAAAAACCGTCAAGGAATTCCTCAAAGCCTACAAGAAGGCCACCAAATACGACGGCCCGGTTTTCCCGATTACCGCCATCAGCGGCGAAGGCACCAAGCCCCTGATCTACGCCATCCACGAAGCACTGGAACACATGGCTCGCCCGGAAATTCCTGACGACGACGAAGACGCTGAAGACAACACCACGGACGAATGATGAGCAAGACCCGCCTCGCCAACGCCAAACGCCTCGTCGTCAAAGTCGGCTCGGCGCTCGTCACCAATAACGGCGCCGGTCTCGACCTCGCCGCCATTGAAGACTGGGCCCGGCAAATCGCCGTGCTGCGCGCGCAAGGCAAGGAAGTCGTCATGGTCTCCTCCGGCGCCATCGCCTGCGGCATGCAGCGCCTGGGCTGGGCCAAGCGCCCGAAGACCGTGCACGAACTGCAGGCGGCCGCCGCCGTCGGCCAGATGGGCCTGGCGCAAGTCTATGAAGGCGCTTTCGCCAAGCATGGCCTGCACACCGCACAGATTCTGCTCACCCACGACGACCTCGCCGACCGCAAGCGCTACCTCAATGCCCGCTCAACGATGACCACGCTGCTCGAACTCGGCGTCGTGCCGATCATCAACGAGAACGACACCGTCGTCACCGACGAAATCAAATTCGGCGACAACGACACGCTCGGCGCCCTGGTCGCCAACCTGATCGAAGCCGACGCCCTGATCATCCTGACCGACCAGATCGGCTTGTTTACCGCCGACCCACGCAACGACCCGAGCGCCACGCTGATCAGAGAAGCCACGGCCGGTGACGAGTCGCTCGAAGCCATGGCTGGCGGCGCCGGCACGCGCATTGGCACCGGTGGCATGATAACCAAGGTCATCGCCGCCAAGCGCGCCGCCCGCAGCGGCGCCCACACCGCTATCGCCAGCGGCCGCGAAATCGACCCGATCATCCGCCTGGCAGCCGGCGAGCCCGTCGGCACCCTGCTCGTCTCGCAAACCCAACCCCTCGCCGCCCGCAAGCAATGGCTGGCCGACCACCTGCAACTGGCCGGCCGCCTGCAACTCGACGATGGCGCGGTCAACGCCCTGAAAGCCGGGAAAAGTCTGCTGCCCATCGGCGTCATCGCCGCCGAAGGCGAATTCGAACGCGGCTCGGCAGTCGCCTGCATCAGCCCGGACGGCCATGAAATCGCCCGCGGACTCTGCAACTACGGCAGCGGCGAAGCACGCCTGATTACGCGCAAATCCACAGCCGAGATCGAAAACATTCTCGGCTATGTCGACGAACCGGAATTCATCCACCGCGACAACCTGATCCTGCTTGGCTGACCCCCCCATCCCGATGCTCATTGGCTTGGGAGCAGACGTAAAAAAGGCGCCGCAAGGCGCCTTTTTCATTCAAGCAACGTTTGCTTAAAACTTGTAGGTTAAGCCAACGCCAGTCGTAATCGGGCTGAGGCCCAGAGCACCAACCTTGGTACCGCTTGCCTTGAGCACAACGTCCGTTTCCATCTGGATATACTTGACGTCGAAGTTCAGACCCAAGCTCTTGGTGAACATGTAGTCGAAACCAATCTGGCCAACCATGCCAACGCTCGAGTTCTCAACAGTAGCCTGCCCTGCGGCTCCGGCAATGATGTTGTCACGACTGGAGAACAGAGTGTAGTTCACGCCAAGACCAACGTAGGGCTTGAAGGCACCGAAATCAGTGAAGTGGTACTGAAGAACCAGAGACGGCGGCAGTGCCTTGATCTTGCCAATGTAGGTATCGTTCAGCTGGATATCGACAGTTTGCGGATAGGTCAAGACTAGTTCAGCAGCGATGTTCTTGGTAAAGAACCAGCTGAAATCAACCTCAGGAATCAGGCGATCATTCGCGCTGATTTCGCTGCCAGCATGACCAGCCAGAGCATTGGCAGTGGCCCCCAAGCCATCATTCTGACTGTTGTCGAAAGTGACATACACACCACGCGCGCGAATCATCAGGCCGGTTTCGTCAGCTTGAACAGCCGGGGCGGCGATAACGCCGGCGGCAATCATGGCGGCAACAATAATCTTATTGGACATAGACACTCCCCTATCAACAGTAAAAAAAGGGATGGTACCGACTAAGTGACTATGCATTTTGACCTAAGTCAATAACCACTTTATTTAAATGGGTTTATCAAATATTGGAGGCATGTTGTTGCGCCACCACCAAAGAAAAACGGGAGCCGAAGCTCCCGTTTCGTTTCCAACTGGGTTAACCAGATTAGAAGGCGTGACGCAGACCAGCAGCGATGATGTTAGACGAACCTTCGGCACGGGAAACACCGTACGAGTATGACGAACCATTGCCGCTGTTGTCGAGATAGCCAATGCCAGCGTAGGCAGTGGTGCGCTTCGACAGAGCGTGGGTGTAAGCAACAGACAGCCCCTTGCCGTTGTCATCACCAAGGGTGGTCTTGGCGTTGTTCTGAGCCCACTGAACGTGGACGGTGCCCTTGGCGCTAACCGGAATCTGAGCGCCCAAGTGGTAGATCGAATTGAACTTGGCGGCAACACCGGACGTGGCATTGTTTTTGGTAGTCTGGTAGGTACCGGTCAACTTGACGACCTTGAAGTCGTAGCTGGCACCCAGAGCCAGATCGGTAGCTTCGACAGCTTCAGAGGCACCGCCGCCTTGCAGCTTTTCACCAACGAAACCAACCGACAGCGGGCCGTTGTCGTAGTAAACGCCGACCAGGGTAGCGCTGTAGTTGTTGGCGGTGGCGCTGGCACCCTGTTCGAGCGCGAAAGCATGATTCAGGGCAACCGTGACGCCACCCATGCTCGGCGAGATGTAGGCAACTGCGTTCTCGGCGCGGGAATCGTTGGACAGGTTGATACGGTAGGCGCCGGTCATCTTGTTGTAACCGTCGAAAGCGGTTGCAGCCAGCGTGATGTACTTGCCTTGCCAATCAAAGGCGGTAGTCTGAAGACGACCAGCAACAGCGGTACCGAAGCCGCCGGTCAGACCGACGAATTGCTGACGGGCCGGACCAGAAGCATTAGTAGTGCCGTTTGCAAAGTTGCCACCAATGGTGGTGTTCTTGTCCATATCCAGGCGATATTCCAGGGTGAACAGAGCCTTCAGGCCGTTGCCCAGATCTTCAACACCCTTGAAACCGATGCGGGAGGTAGACAGACCACCGGAAACGACTTGGGTGGAGGTCAGGCTGCCGTTGGAACGGACCTGAGCGATACCGACGTCAGCAATACCGTAGATGGTGACATTGGATTGGGCGAAAGCGGCGGTAGAAGCCAGGCCAGCAACGGCCAGAGCGATAATCTTCTTTTGCATCAGAAAATCTCCTTAGTGGTTAGTTTTTAATCCAGCAGTAAAACCGAATTAAGCTTTACCTCTCGGATCGAGAAGTTGTCGATGATTGTCGCAAAGAGCGAAACGCCCTAGCAACCGGTGATTGGCTAGTTGAGTAGCTTCTCTGAAGCAATGTTGTTTTGACGCAACAGAAATCAGGTGAACAGCCTTGCCAATTCAGCTCCGGGCTCCGGGGCACGCATGAAGGCTTCGCCGACGAGGAAGGCTTCAACCTTGTTTCTGCGCATCAGGGCGACGTCTTCCGGGGCGAGGATGCCGCTTTCGGTGACGACGATTTTGTCGGCGGGGATGCGTGACAGCAGGCCGAGCGTTGTCGTCAGCGTGACGTCGAAGGTGCGCAGGTTGCGGTTGTTGATGCCAAGCAGCGGGGTCTTGAGTTGAAGGGCGGCGTCGAGTTCTTCGCCGTTGTGCACTTCGACGAGGACGGCCATGCCGTAACCGTGGGCTTGCGCTTCGAGGGCCTGCATTTCGGGCAGGGTCAGCGCGGCGGCGATGAGCAGAATGGCGTCGGCGCCCATGGCGCGGGCTTCGGCGACCTGATAGGGGGCGACCATGAAGTCTTTGCGCAATACCGGCAGCGCGCAGGCGGCGCGGGCGGCTTGCAGGTATTCCGGGCAACCCTGGAAGTATTGGCGATCGGTGAGTACCGAAAGGCAGGCGGCGCCGTGTTGTTCGTAGCTGCGGGCTATGTCGGCCGGGTGGAAGTCCGGACGGATGACGCCTTTGGACGGGCTGGCCTTTTTGATTTCGGCGATTATTCCCGGTTGACCGTGGGAAAGCTTGTTGCGGATGGCACCAGCGAAATCGCGCGGCGCCGGCTGGGCAGCAGCTTCGGCTTCGATGACGGCGAGCGGTTTGACGGCCAGCGCGGCAGCAACTTCTTCACGCTTGGTGGCGATGATTTTGTTGAGGATGTCGCTCATTTCGTTGCCAGACGTTGCGTGGTTTCGACAAACTGTTCGAGCTTGACCCGGGCGGCTCCGCTGGCAATGGCTTCGCGCGCCTTGACGATGCCGTCGCCGATACTGTCGGCAACATTGGCGACGTAGAGCGCCGCGCCGGCATTCAGGCAGACGATTTCACGGGCGGCACCCGGCTTGTTGTCGAGGGCGCCGAGCATCACGGCCTTTGATTCTTCGGCACCATCGACGCGCAGGTTGCGCAGGGACATCATTTGCAGTCCGAAGTCTTCGGGGTGTACTTCGTATTCGGTGACTTCGCCGTTTTTCAGCTCACCGACCAAGGTGGTGGCGCCGAGGGAGATTTCGTCGAGATTGTCGCGGCCGTGCACGACCAGCACGCGTTCGGCGCCGAGGCGCTGCATGACTCGGACCTGGATGCCGACGAGGTCGGGGTGAAAGACGCCCATCAGAGTGTTCGGAGCGCCGGCCGGGTTGGTCAGCGGGCCGAGGATATTGAACAGCGTACGCACGCCCATTTCACGGCGCACCGGGGCAACGTGCTTCATGGCGCTGTGGTGGTTGGGGGCGAACATGAAGCCGATGCCACATTGTTCGATGCAGGCGGCGACCTGCTCGGGCGACAGCATGATGTTGGCGCCGAGCGCCTCGAGCACATCGGCGCTGCCGGAACTCGACGAAACGCTGCGCCCGCCATGCTTGGCGACCTTGGCGCCGGCGGCGGCGGCAACAAATATGGAGGTGGTGGAGATATTGAAGCTGTGGGCCGAATCGCCACCGGTGCCAACGATGTCGACGAACCGGTTGTCGTAGGGCACCTTGACCGGCGTCGCCAGTTCACGCATGACGCTGGCGGCGGCGGCGATCTCGCCAACAGTTTCCTTCTTGACGCGCAGGCCGGTGATGATGGCGGCGATCATGACCGGCGAGACTTCGCCGCTCATGATCTGGCGCATCAGGGAGACCATTTCGTCGTGGAAAATTTCGCGGTGTTCGATGACACGCTGGAGGGCGGCTTGCGGGGTCATTGCTTGAATTCGTCCAGGAAGTTCTTGAGCAGGTCGTGACCGCGTTCGGTCAGGATGGATTCGGGGTGGAACTGGACGCCTTCGACAGCCAGCGTCTTGTGGCGAACGCCCATGATCTCGCCGTCGTCGGTCCAGGCGGTGATGTCCAGACAATCGGGCAGCGATTCGCGCTCAATGGCCAGCGAGTGATAGCGCGTGCAGGTCAGCGGATTGGGCAGGCCTTTGAAAACGCCCTCATTTTTGTGGTGGACCGCAGAAACCTTGCCGTGCATCAACTGCTTGGCGTGCACGATCTTGCCGCCGAAGGCTTCGCCAATGGACTGGTGGCCGAGACAGACGCCGAGCAGCGGAATCTTGCCGGCAAATTCGCGGATCGCCGCCAGCGAAATACCGGCTTGAGCCGGAGCGCAGGGGCCGGGTGAAATCACCAGATATTCGGGCTTCAAGCGGGCGATTTCGTCGAGCGTGATGGCGTCGTTGCGAAATACCTTCACGTCCTGACCCAATTCACCGAAGTACTGGACGATGTTGTAGGTGAAGCTGTCGTAGTTGTCGATCATTAGCAGCATAACGCAGCTATCCTTTTGTTTTGTTTAGCCATTACCCTAAGCATACGAACTCTCGCTGGAGAGAATATCCGCAAATTCCTGGATGGCTTGCTCCAGCACGCCGGAATCCATTTTCAAAGTGGCTATTGTCGCCCAGATCGGGCATGTCGGAAACGGCCACCGTATTCCCGCAATCACAAGGCTTATGACGCAGCACCAGCGTCCACGTAAATGTGTTCCGGTGGCAAACCCGAATGGTAGCGTTCACACATTGCGCTGTAAGCAGCTTCCAGATGCCGCGTAAAGAGCGTTGAATCAAACAATGGTGTCGAATTTCGACTCTCAACCAACCTCTGCTTGATGGCCCCCAAGCGCTCCGGGTCGCTCGCCAGTTCACTCGCCAAATTTTCATAGTCCTGCTGCGTGGATGCGATCAACTCTGGCACATCAACGGCACGCAACAAACTGGCCGCCACACGGGAAGCGAAAGAGGCTCCCATGCGTGTCAGCACAGGCAACCCAGCCCAGAGCGCGTCACTTGTCGTCGTATGAGCGTTATAGGGCAGGGTATCCAGAAAGAGATCCGCCAACCGAATACGCGAAAGATGTTCGTCAAGCGGTAGCGAGTTGGCGAAAACCAGGCGACCAGCATCGACGCCATGCACTTCCGCGTTTTTCCGCAAATTCCGAACAGCATCCGGGTTGGTCTCGAAGAGCCACAGAACAGAATGGGGCACTCTTTTCAGGATGCGCATCCAGCTGGCAAAAACATCGGGCGTAATCTTGTAATTGTTATTGAAGCAGGCAAATACAAAACCAAAATCGGGTAAGCCAACTTCACTTCGCGTGAAATTTCGGCTGGAAATTTGCCGATTGGCGTCGTTAACCTGATAGCTATTCGGCAGATAGACAACTTTCTCGGAATAGTACGCTTGGCTCTCGGCCGGAATGAGCGTTCGATCGGCAACGATATAGTCAATGAAATTCGCCCCCATCGTCCCGGGAAAACCAAGGTAATTCACTTGAACGGGCGCAGCGCGACACGAAAAAATCCCTGGGCGACAATCTTGGGTATAACCTTTGAGATCGACCGCGATATCGACCCCCATCTCCCTCGACATCAATGCCACATCCCTGTCGGAGCGCTGGCTGACATCGATGAATTGATCAAAGGCCGCCGACACCCTTTGGCGCATCTCATCCTGGGAATCCGGACCAAAAGAGAAACCGATCAATTCAAACCTGCTTTTATCGTGCAGTTCGAACAACTCGACCATCAAATAACTGGTCGCGTGGTTGTGGAAATCAGCCGAGTAGTACCCGATGCGAATCCGTTCATGGCAAGAGGGTTCTGAAATTTCGCCGACAGGCGAATTTTCGGGGTATTGCTCAGCGGCGTAACGACTTGCCGCCTTGAGATGGATAGCCAGGTCGTCTTTAAGCGCCAGAATTGCAAAAGGAGTAGCTGCGCTTATACACCTCCCTTGGCGGACATGCCGTGAGATCAGTTCCAGATCTGCCGCAAAAGTACTCCATTCGCAAATCTGCATCCTCGTGCGAACGATTTCACCCTGCACATCCTCCGCCAGAGGGTCGTAAACCAAGCTTTTGGCGAAACAATCCGCTGCCGCCTTATATTGCTTTTGCTCGACCAGCACCTGCCCCAATTTTCGCCAGGCAACCGCTGACAGTGGAGCCAGTTCGATGGCCTTGCGAACTGCCTCCTCGGCAGATACGTATCGCCGCTGCAAACTCAATACGCCACAATAATTCAACCAGGCTTCGGAAGATGCCGGGTCAAGCTTGATAGCGGCACAAGCCGCTGTTTCTGCGGAAGCAATGTCTTTCAGTCCGCACAAAGCCACGGCCAAACTTGTCCAGGCCTTGGAGAAATTCGGATCGACCTCGACCGCCTTGCGCGCGGATGCTTCGGCGGACTCGTGCCTGTTTTTGAGAAGCTGCACGCAACAGAGATTGGCATATGCGGGAGCAAGATTGGGTTGCAGTTCGACCGCTTTATTAAAGAGTGCCTCCGCATCATCAAGACGCCCCTGCTTTTCACGCAGCATTCCGAGATTGGAATATGCGAAGGCAAAATCAGGCGCCAAGGATATGGCACGTCTGAGGCATCGCTCCGCATCCAGCAATGCTCCAAGTTCCATAAACTGGAATCCGATACTATTTTGGGCATCAGAATTTTCGCGAGTAAGGCCATCGGTTTTCTTCAGCGCATTCAGCGCCTGCTCGCGCTTCCCCTGTCCACGAAAGGCGATGCTCAAGTTGTACCAAGCTTCTGGCAAGCTAGGGAATTTGCGGACCAACCGTTGACAACACTCGATTGCGACGGCGTATTGACCATTCGCAACAGCAGAATTCGCCTCCCCGATACACTGGGCGATAAATTGATTCGACATGGAGTTGGGTATCTCTGGCTATTAATAACTGGCTTCGATGACCGCAGTAGGCGCCCACCTGCGGCAGGCTGTTGATTCATTGCCTATTTTACAAGTGCAAGATTCTATATTAAAGGCCCGTCGCGGCACTCATCGGGGGCTTTTGGATTAAAATGCGGCCTTTCCCGCCGGACCAAGCCATGAGCGCCGAACTTTCGATTCCCCCGCACAGCCTTTCCATCGTCGTCCCGTTCTACAACGAGGAAGACAACATCGCGCCGCTGGTCAAGCGCGTGCATGAGGCGCTGGTCGGATACGACCATCCGTGGGAGCTGGTGCTGGTCGATGACGGCAGCAGCGATGCGACGGTGGATCGCGCCGTGCAGTGTTCGCGCGAATACGGGCCGCACGTCCGCGTTGTCGAACTGACACGCAATTTCAAGCAGACGGCGGCCATGCAGGCGGGCATCGACGCGGCGCGTGGCGATGTGATCGTGACCATGGACGGCGATCTGCAGAACGATCCGATCGACATTCCGCGCATGGTTGCCCGGCTGATCAACGAAGACCTTGACCTCGTCGCCGGCTGGCGGCAGAACCGTCAGGACGGCCTGTTCCTGCGCAAGATTCCGTCAAAGATCGCCAACAAGCTGATCGCCCGGATGACCGGCGTGCATCTGCGCGACTATGGTTGCAGCCTCAAGGCTTTCCGCGGCAGCGTGATCAAGAGCGTGCGCCTGTATGGCGAAATGCACCGCTTCATCCCGGCCTGGCTGGCTACCGTCACGACGCCGCGCCGCATCGCGCAGGAGCCGACGACGCACCATGCGCGCACGGCCGGCGTTTCGAAGTACGGCATTTCGCGCACCTTCCGGGTCATTCTCGATCTCATCGCGGTCTATTTCTTCATGCGCTTCCGCGCCCGCCCGGGTCACTTTTTCGGCGGCATCGGGCTTGGCCTGACTGCGCTGTCCGGGCTGATCATGACCTGGCTGGCCTGGGTCAAGTTCGGCCTCGGCGAGAACATCGGCGGCCGTCCGCTGCTCATCGTCGGCATCGGCACGTTGATCGCCGGCATTCACTTCATCACGACCGGCGTGCTGTCCGAACTATTGGCGCGCATCTACTTCGAATCCGGCACCATCCGCTCCTACTCGGCGCGCCCGGAACGCGATCTGGCGGCTGACGAAGGCTGGCACAAGTCGGCGTGAGCCTTTCCACGGTCAACCGGAATAACAGCGTAAAACTGCTGTTTGGCCTGACGGCCGCCCTGCTCGCCTGGCGCTTCTGGCTACTGCCCCATCTGGGCATCACACTCTACGTCGATGAAGCGCAATACTGGACCTGGGCGCAACACCTCGATTGGGGCTATTTTTCCAAGCCGCCCGGCGTCGCGGCGCTGATCTGGCTGTCCACCGCGCTGTTCGGCGACGGGCTGGTCGGCGTCAAGGCGCTGTCCATGCTCTGCTATCCGCTGGCCGCCGCGGCGTGTTGGGCGATTGCCCGCCGGCTCTACGACGAGCGCGTTGCCTTCTGGTCGGCCGTTGCAGTCTTAACCATGCCGATTTTTTCCTGGCTCGGCCTGTTTGTTTCGACCGATGCCCTGCTCACGCTGTTCTGGGCGCTGGCGCTGTGGGCTTTCCTGCGGGCTCTGGACAGCGATTCGTGGGGCGACTGGCTGCTGCTCGGCGTGGTTTGCGGCCTCGGCCTGCTCTCCAAATACACGATGGCGGCCTGGCTCGGCGCTGCCTTCCTGTTCCTGCTGGCCTTTCACCGCACTCGGCTGGCCTCGGCCAAACCGTGGCTGGCGGTTGCGCTGGCACTGGCGATCCTGGCGCCGAACATCGTCTGGAATGTCACCCACGATTTCCCGACCCTCAAGCACACCGCCGACATCACCTTGAACCGCGCCGCCGGCGGCGGGCTGGCCTCGCTCGGCGAATTTTGGGCGGCTCAGTGGATCGCCTTCGGCCCGGCGCTCGGCAGCGTTTTCCTGCTGCTCCTCGTCCGCGTCCGCGAAAGCTGGCGCGACGACCGGACCCGGCTCCTGCTCTGGTTTGCGCTGCCGCTGTGGATCGTCGTTTCGGCGCAGGCCATGAAAAGCAGCGCCAACGCCAACTGGGCAGCACCGGCCTTCGCACCGGCCGTCATCGCCGCCGTCGCCTGGCTGCTGCAACGCGAGAAGAAAAAGCTGCTGATTGTCGGGCTGGCCATCAACCTGCTGATCGTCGGGCTGGTTTATCACTGGCCGCAGGTGATTGCCACGGTCAACCCGGAAAAACAGGCAAAATTGAATCCGTTCAAGCGGGCCATGGGCTGGGATGAACTGGGCCGGCAACTGAAGCCGATTCTGCGGGCCCACCCGGACAGCGTGCTGGTCGCCGACAACCGCACCCTGCTCGCCCACATGCTGTACGAGCTGCGCGACCTCAAGCCGGCCGCCGCCAGCTGGAACCCTTCCGGAATCGCCAGCGACCATTACAAACTGACGACCGATCTGCGCCCCTACGTCGGCAAGGATGCGCTCCTGATCACCGACACGGCGCCGGGCGCCGACTTCGCCCCCCGCTTCGCCCGTATTGAAAAACTCGCCACGCTGAAGGCGCCGCTCGACGCCACGACCAGCCGCGACATGGATGTTTACCTGCTGCATGACTTCAAGGGTTATTGAGCTTCGCATCGCCGGCGTCGTGTTTGCGCTGCTGGCGGCGGTCTTCGTCGGGTTTCCGGAGATCGACCTGGCCGCCAGCCGGGTTTTCTACCAGGACGGCAAATGGGCGTTTTCCGGCGGCAACTGGCCGCTGTTCGAACTGCTCTACCGCGGCACACCGCGGGTCGGACAGGCGCTGCTCATCATCCTCGCCAGCGGTCTGCTGCTGAGCAATTTCAAGCGCATGCGCTGGCTGCATGCACGGCAGACGACCTTCGGCTTCCTGCTCGCCGCCGCACTGCTCGGGCCAGTGCTGCTCGTCGATGCCACGCTCAAGGATGGCTGGCACCGGGCGCGGCCGGCAACGGTGACTGAATTCGGCGGGCCACTCGCATTCACGCCGGCCTTCGTCCCGACCAACCAGTGCGAGAAGAACTGCTCCTTCGTCAGCGGCCATGTCGCCACCGCCGCCTTCGTCATGGCCTTTGGCTGGCTTGGCGCTCCCGCCGTGCGCCGCCGCTGGCTGCTGGCCAGCCTGGCCGCCGGCACGCTGCTCGCCGTGGTGCGCATGACGGCCGGCGGGCATTTCCTGTCCGACACCATTTTTGCGTGGTTCGCGACCTATTTCAGCCTGTGGGTGACGGAATGGGCGTTCCGACGGCTCAAATGGCTGCCGCCGACTGCGGACTGAGCAATCTCACGGTCAACCGGAAAAAATGCCCAAAATTGAAAACCGCCGAATCCGGCGGTTTTTTGCTTTTTGGGTCGTGCGATCAATCAACCCGAGTCCCCTCGGAAATCCGAACGCCCGCCCGGCCGAAACCTCGGGAATCCGGCACCTTCGCATCGCCACCCCAGAAAAACCATTAAAAATCAGTACCCGGCGAACCAATCGCCGCTGGCATGACACGTGCAAAGACAAGGCCATGGACGGCACACCAGCCGGACCCACCACAAAACCGAACCGGAGAGACAACATGACCCAACAACCAACCCATCGCCTCGAACACGACCTGCTCGGTGACCGCGAAGTGCCGGCCGGCGCCTATTACGGCGTGCACACCCTGCGCGCCCTGGAAAACTTCGACATCACCGGCATCTCCATCGCCGTCTATCCCGACCTGATTCGCGCCCTGGCCCAGATCAAGAAGGCCGCTGCGCAGGCCAACCAGCAGCTCGGCCTGCTCGATGCCAAGCGCGCCGACGCCATCGCCGCCGCCTGCCGCGAAGTCATCGACGGCCAGTGGCACGACCAGTTCGTTGTCGACGTCATCCAGGGCGGCGCCGGCACCTCGACCAACATGAACGCCAACGAGGTGATCGCCAATCGGGCGCTCGAAATCCTCGGCCACGCCCGCGGCGAGTACCAGTTCCTGCACCCGAACGAGCACGTCAACATGAGCCAGTCGACCAACGACGTCTATCCGACCGCGCTCAAGCTCGCCACCTACGTCGGCATCTTCCGTCTCGTCGAGGCCATGGCCTACCTGCGCCGCGCTTTCGAGCGCAAGGCCGAAGAATTCGCCGATGTGCTCAAGATGGGCCGCACCCAGTTGCAGGATGCCGTGCCGATGACCCTCGGCCAGGAGTTCTCGACCTACGCCGTCATGCTCGGCGAGGACGAGGAGCGCCTGCGCGAAGCCGCCCTGCTCATCCGCGAAATGAACCTCGGCGCCACCGCCATCGGCACCGGTATCAACGCCCATCCGGACTACGCCGCCATCGTCTGCCGCAAGCTGGTGGAAATCAGCGGAATTCCGGTGTTGACCGCACCGAACCTGATCGAGGCGACGCAGGACTGCGGCAGTTTCGTGCAACTGTCGGGCGTTCTCAAGCGTGTTGCCGTCAAGCTCTCCAAGGTCTGCAACGATCTGCGCCTGCTCTCCTCCGGTCCCCGCGCCGGTTTCGGCGAGATCAACCTGCCGCCGCGCCAGGCCGGCTCGTCGATCATGCCGGGCAAGGTCAATCCGGTGATCCCCGAAGTGGTCAACCAGATCGCCTTCGAAGTCATCGGCAACGACACCACCGTCACCTTCGCCGCCGAAGCCGGCCAGCTGCAGCTCAACGCCTTCGAGCCGATCATCGCCCACAGCCTGTTCAAGAGCGTGCTGCACCTCGGCAAGGGCTGCAAGACCCTGGCCGACTACTGCGTCGACGGCATCACCGCCAACCGCGACGCACTGCGCGCCAGCGTCGAGCGCTCGATCGGCATCGTCACCGCACTGAACCCGTACATCGGCTACGCCAACGCCACCGAAATCGCCGCCGAAGCCCACCTTAGCGGCCGTGGCGTCGCCGAGATCGTCCTCGAACGCAAGCTCATGAGCCCCGAGCAACTGGCCGACGTGCTGCGCCCTGAAGTACTGACCAAGCCGCAAATGATCCTGCCGCGGGCGGCATAAGAACCTGTTCTCGATCTTCGGATAGTCACAAACCCGAGCTGCAGTTTTGATTGAAAAGTCCGCAAACCCCTCCCGGCCTCCCCTTGTCAGGGGAGGAGCAAACCAAATCGTGCGCGATCAAGCTCCCTCCCCTGACAAGGGGAGGGCTGGGGAGGGGTTTGGATGACCGACAAAAGATCGCAAACCACTTCCAAGCAAGCCTTTCATTCAATGCACACAACAAGGAAACCATCATGAAAATGAACCGGTTAACCACCCTGATCATGATCGCCATGGTGCTCGGCGTCATTGTCGGCTACGCCTGCAACACCATGGCCGGCGGCCCGGCCGCCGCCAAGGAAATCGCCGGCTATTTCGGCATCCTGACCGACATCTTCCTGCGCCTGATCAAGATGATCATCGCCCCGCTGGTCTTCGCCACCCTGGTCGTCGGCCTGGCTGGCATGGGTGATTCGAAGACGGTCGGCCGGATCGGCGCCAAGGCGCTCGGCTGGTTCGTCGCCGCCTCGCTGTGCTCGCTGGCGCTCGGCCTGGTCTTCGCCAATCTGCTGCAACCCGGCGCCAATCTCGGTGTGCCGTTGCCCGAGCTGGGTGCCGCCGTCGGGCTGAAAACCAGCGCGCTGAACCTCAAGGATTTCATCACCCACGTCTTCCCGAAGAACTTCTTCGAGGCGATGGCGGCCAATGAAATCCTGCAGATCCTCGTCTTCGCCGTCTTTTTCGGCCTGGCGCTCGGCCACCTGCACAACCAGGCAGCGCGCAGCCTGGTGAACACGATGGAAGAAGTCGTGCATGTCATGCTCAAGGTCACCGACTACGTCATGCGCTTCGCCCCGATCGGCGTTTTTGGCGCCGTCGCCGGCATCATCACGACGCAGGGCCTGGGCATGCTGGTCGTCTTCGGCAAGCTGCTGGCCAGCTTCTACATCGCCCTCGCCGTACTGTGGCTGGTGCTCATCGCGGCCGGTTACTTCGTGCTTGGCAAGGAAGTCTTCCGCCTGATCAAGCTGGTGCGCAGCCCGATGCTGCTCGGCTTCTCGACGGCCAGCAGCGAATCGGCCTACCCCAAGCTGATGGAGCAGCTCGAGAAATTCGGCGTCAAGGACCGCATCACCGGCTTCGTCCTGCCGCTCGGTTACTCCTTCAACCTCGACGGCTCGATGCTCTACTGCGCCTTTGCCGCGCTGTTCATCGGCCAGGCCTACGGCATCGATCTGAGCCTGGGGACGCAGATCACCATGCTGCTGGTCCTCATGATCTCGAGCAAGGGCGTTGCCGGTGTGCCGCGTTCGTCGCTGGTCGTCGTCGCCGCCGTGCTGCCGATGTTCGGCCTGCCCGAGGCCGGCTTGCTGCTGATCCTCGGCATCGACCACTTCCTCGACATGGGGCGCACGGCGACCAACGTACTCGGCAACGCCATCGCCACCGCCGTCGTCGCCAAGTGGGAACAGGCCATCGACCCGGTCGACGAATCCCTCGCCGATGTCGATGATGCGCTGCCGGCAGCCGGCGAAGATGCCGTGCCAGTCACCGCCTGACCATCCCTCCTCTGAGGTTCGGCCGCCCTCGCGCCGAACCTTTTTTGACGACCCGGCGCCCCCCGCGCCGGGTCATTTTTTTGAGTTCGCCATGACTATCGACTGGTTCATCCTCGCTCCCGCCGCCTTCTTCGCCGGCATGGTCGACGCCGTGGTCGGCGGCGGCGGTCTGATCCAGATTCCGGTGCTGCTCTCCGCCTTCCCGCAGACCGGCATCCCGACGCTGTTCGGCACCAACAAGGTATCGAGCATCGCCGGCACCGGCGCCTCGCTGTGGCGCTACGCCCGCGCCGTGCGCATTCCCTGGCGACTGGTGCTGCCCGCCACGGCCGCCGCGCTGCTCGGCGCCTGGCTGGGTGCCGCCGTGGTCGCCTGGATTCCACGCGAAGCCATGCGGCCGCTGGTCGTCGTCATGATGCTGGCCGTTGCCATCTACACCTTCCTGCGCAAGAACCTGGGGCAGGAGGAAACCCACGAGCCGCGTCCCGGCGACCTTTGGCGCGGCGCCCTGTTCGGGCTGGTCATCGGCTTCTACGACGGCTTCTTCGGGCCGGGCACCGGCAGCTTCCTGATTTTCGGCTTCGTCCGCGTCTTCGGCATGGATTTCATCCGCGCCTCGGCCAGCGCCAAGGTCGTCAATTTCGCCACCAACATCTCGGCCATCGGCTTCTTTGCCAGCCACGGCCCCATCCTGTGGGCGGTCGGCCTGACCATGGCGGCCTGCAACCTGGCCGGCGCCTACGTCGGCACCCACCTCGCGCTGAAACATGGCGCCGGCTTCATCCGCAAGGCTTTCCTCGGCGTCGTCAGCGTGCTGATCGTCAAGCAGCTGGTTGAAATCTTCTGAGTGGCTGCCCACGGTCTTTCTGAAACCTGGAAGCCGTTTTAATTGAAAAGGCCGAAACCCCTCCCGGCCTCCCCTTATCAGGGGAGGAGCACACCAAAACCGCGCGCGATCAAGCTACCTCCCCTGACAAGGGGAGGGTTGGGGAGGGGTTTGAATCACAAACACCAGGTCGCAGGCCGGCCTACCCCATCGAAAAACCGATGCCCCGCGTCGGCCAAGCCTCGACATTCCGTCAAAAACACCGGGCACCACAAAACCATTCCCAAACAAATCAATCACATAAAAACAAATAGCATCACCTGAATATCTGGCATGGCCCGTGCTGATTAACAAGCACGAAACCAACCCCGGGTTTCTTCAATGCACAAGGAGATTCAATGAACCGCTTCCTCGCCCGCTGCGCGCTGATCGCCGTAGCCTTCTGTCAGGCGCTGCCCGCCTTCGCCGACAAGCCCAATGTCGTCATCCTCGCTACCGGCGGCACCATCGCCGGGGCCGGGGCCGATGTTGCCAAGAGCGCCACCTATCAAGCCGCCAAGGTACCGGTCGACAAGCTGATCGCCGGCATTCCGACCCTCGCCGACGTCGCCCAAGTACGTGGCGAACAGGTCTTCCAGATCGCTTCCGAAAGTTTCACCAACGAGCACCTCGTCACCCTCGGCAAGCGCGTCGCCGCACTGGCCAAGCAGGGCGACGTCGATGGCATCGTCGTCACCCACGGCACCGACACCCTCGAAGAAACCGCCTACTTCCTGAACCTCGTCGTCCATACCGACAAGCCCATCGTCGTCGTCGGTTCGATGCGTCCGGGCACGGCCATGTCGGCTGACGGCATGCTCAACCTGTCGAACGCGGTGAGCGTCGCCGCCAGCCAGGATGCGCGCGGCAAGGGTGTGCTGGTGACGATGAACGACGAACTGAACAGCGGTCGCGACGTTTCCAAGATGATCAACATCAAGACCGAAGCCTTCAAGAGCCCGTGGGGCGCGCTCGGCATGGTGGTCGAGGGCAAGAACTACTGGTTCCGCCTGCCGGCCAAGCGCCACACCATGAACTCGGAATTCGACATCGAGAAGATCAGCACCCTGGCCCCGGTTGAAATCGCCTACGGCCACGGCAATGTCAGCGACACCGCCTATCGCGCGCTGGCCGACAAGGGTGCCAAGGCCATCAT
>VIKE01000123.1 GCA_008080565.1 Rhodocyclaceae bacterium
ATCAAGGAGTTCATCGCCGCCGCTGGAGTCGGGCTGACCTCGCAGTATCTAGAGCAGTTCGGCCGAAAGCTGCTGGGCGGCTTGCTGGGCAAGGCGGCAGGAAAGACCTTCGGGAAGATCGGTCGCGCTGCCACCGGCATGGCGTTCTCGTTCGCCACGACCTATGCGCTCGGTCAGGTGGCGAAGCGTTATTACGCCGGTGGCCGGACTATGAGTACCGCGTTGTTGCAGGATACATTCCAGAGCCTGCTGACCCCGGCCAAGGAGTTGCAGCAACAATATCTACCGCAGATCGAACAGAAGGCGCAATCACTGGACTTGGGGCAGGTAATGAATTTGGTGCGCGGAGTGTGACCCACGGATCGTTGTCTGCATCTCGAAATGTTGCAACGGTATCGGTGTCACCCAAAGAAGCTTCAAGTGAGTGCAATTTGCTGCTGATCTGAGCGATAGGTAACCGATGGATTGCCGACCGAGTTTAGCCGGGCGTCCAAGGTCCGCACTGGCCGATTAGTTCGCGTAGGCCGTCCGGCAGGTCTCCGAGTACAGCGGTCGTTCAGGCGGCTATCAGGAAAAGCCGTATGACCGCAGTTGGCCGGCTCGGGGCAGTGAGGGTGTCAATTTGATCGCCGAATACCAGACACTCACCTCGATCATCAGGCGCCCTACCTGAAGAAATTGAGATGTAACCGCGACCGGCAGGTCATGGCCGGGTGCTGTCTGTCAGCAAAGGTGGCAACCAACACAAAGCCATTGCGGGCTTCTGGCTATACCCAGTTTTCCAACATGATCGGCGCGGCGATCCGCTCGTAGTGGCGACTGTTGTTGGTAACCAAGACGGCGCCGGCAGACAATGAGTGGGCGGCGATCATCATATCCAATTCGCCGATTGGTTGCCCCGAGCTGACCAACTGGTGGCGGATGTCAGCGTACCAATCCGCCGCCTCGGCATCCCATGGCAAGACGCGAACAATCTTCAGAAACTGGCGCACCGCCAGATGCAGACGATGATCGGCCGGCAAGCGTTTCAGTCCGTATAGCAATTCGGCCCGCGTCATCACCGAGATGCAAACCATTGACGGTACGATGGCTGCCAAGCGACTCTCGATCGCGGGTGACTTTCCCTTAATGAGGTAGCTCGCCGTGTCGGTATCCAGCATGTGCAGCATGGTTAAGCGTCCACCTCATCATCGAAGACACCACGCGCTTGCGGCACGACATTCATCGGGCGTTCTGCCATGAACTCGGTGGGTACATCGACGGTGTGCAGCAACTCGAAAAATACGCCCCAAGTCTTGGCGCCGGGCCGGTTCGAGAGCACAACATCGCCGGTTGCGTCATCGCGGGTGACAAAAACCTCTTCACCTTCAAAGCGAAATTCCGCAGGAAGACGAACCGCCTGGCTGGCTCCGTTCTTGAATAGCTTTGCAACGCGCGTCTCAATCATCGTCGACTCCCGTCCAAGTGGATAATATATACGTCAGTATATACCTACGGTCAATCGATCTCAATATTCCCTGCGAACGGCCAATTTAAATAGTCAATTCATGGTCGGCCAAATAACATCGGTGTTTGTCATTATTGGCCAGGCCCTCTATAGTTAGCCAACTTCTGTATACCCATCTTGGCTAATCAATATGCAAATTGCCCGCATCTATCTCCGCGTCAGCACCGACGAACAGGATCTCACCCGCCAGACCAACATCGAGCACAGCACTAGGGCGGCCGGCTACTACGTCGCTGGCATCTACCGCGAGAAGGCGTCTGGCGCCCGCCCCGACCGGCCCGAGTTGCTGCGGATGATCGCTGACCTGCAACCCGGGGAGGTGGTTGTCGCCGAAAAAATCGACCGCATCAGCCGGTTGCCGCTCGCCGAAGCCGAGCAGCTGGTGGCCTCGATCCGCGCAAAAGGCGCGCGACTAGCCGTGCCTGGTCTGGTCGATCTGTCTGACCTGGCGGCGGAAGCCGACGGCGTAGCGAAGATCGTGCTGGAATCGGTGCAGGAACTCCTACTGAAACTCGCGCTCCAGATGGCTCGTGATGATTATGAGACGCGGCGCGAGCGGCAGCGCCAAGGCGTGCAGCTCGCCAAAACTGCCGGCAAATACTCAGGGCGGAAGGCCAACGCCGCCACCCATCAGCGCATCTTGGCCCTGCGTCGCGCCGGCCAGACCATCGCACGCACCGCTGAGCTTGCCGGGTGCAGCATCAGTCAGGTCAAGCGGGTATGGGCGCTTCATCTGGCTACGACTTAATATGCTAATGCTAGTTCGAGCGTTTTCCTCCGCCCCTCGACCCAGTCAATGTGTCCGCCAAGGAAAGCCCGGTGCCCGTCAGTTTCCTCTCCAATGAACAGCGCGAGAACTATGGCCGCTACACCGGATCGCCCTCCGCCGAGGATCTGGCCCGTTACTTCCACCTGGACGACACCGACCGCGCCTTAATCGCACAAAAGCGCGGCGAGCATAACCGGCTCGGCTACGCCTTGCAGCTCGGGACGGTGCGCTACCTTGGCACCTTCCTGGATAACCCTCTGGACGTACCGGTATCGGTGCTGCACACCTTGGCCAAACAATTGGACATCGATGCAAGGGACGACGCGGGCGCCTATCGCGCCGGAAAACAACGCTGGCAGCACGCCGGAGAAATTCGCGTCCGTTACGGCTATGTCGAGATTACCGAGCGCCAGATTGGCTTTCGCCTGACGCGTTGGCTGTATGCGCTATGCTGGACCGGCACAGACCGGCCGAGCGTATTGTTCGATCGATCCACCACCTGGCTGGTGACGCACAAGGTCTTGCTGCCCGGCTGTAGCACCCTGGAGCGCTATATCGCCCGCCTGCGTAGCCGGGTGGAGGATCGATTGTGGCGCACGTTGGGCCGGGGCATCAGTAGCGAGCAGCAGGCAAGGCTGGAAAGCCTGCTGGCCGTTCCGGCCGGCAGTCGTAACTCGCAGCTTGACCGCTTGCGCACCGGGCCGGTATTGATCAGTAGCTCATCGTTGGTGGTGGCCCTGCTGCGGCTACACTCGGTACGCGAATTGGGCATCAAGCTGCCGGAGACAGCACATATCCCGGCAACCCGAGTAGCAGCTTTGGCCCGGTTCGCTGGCGCGGCCAAGGCCAGCGCCATCCTTCGCTTGCCGAATTGCCGTCGGCTGGCCACGCTGGTCGCCTTCGTCCACTGCCTGGAAGCCGCCGCGCAGGACGACGCCCTGGAAGTGCTGGAAGCGCTATTGCGTGAGATGTTCGGTGATGCGGTCAAGGCGGACAAGAAGGCGCGCCTGCGCACGCTGAAGGATCTCGACCAGGCGGCGGCAACCTTGGCCAGCGCCTGCCAAATGGTGCTCGACGGGAATCTGCCCGATGCAGAACTGCGCACCAAATTGTTTGAAAAAATTCCGCGCGACATGCTCACGAAGGCGCTCGATGGCGTCAACGCCCTGGTCCGCCCTGCAGACAACGTGTTCTATCAGGAGCTGGACGCCAAGTACAAGACGGTACGGCGCTTCCTGCCAACGCTGGTCGAGCACGTCAGCTTTGGCGCCAATACCGCTGGTGGTCCGGTCGTTGCCGCCTTCGACTGGCTACGGGCCAACATGGTGCGCAAGAAGCCAGGCAATGACGCGCCGCGCGATGTGATTGGCAAATCGTGGCGGCGTCATGTGCTGCGCGAGGACGGCACTGTCGATTTCCACGCCTATACCTTTTGCGTCCTGGACGAGCTGCACATCGCGCTACGTCGGCGCGACGTGTTCGTAACGCCGAGCTGGCGCTACGCCGATCCTCGGGCCGGCCTGCTCGATGGCAGTGAGTGGGAAGCCACCCGGCCGATTATCTGTCGGACCCTGGGGCTGTCGGCCAGCCCCGACCCGACGTTGACGGCCCTGGCCGCAGAGCTTGACCGCACCTACCGCGCCGTCGCGGCCAGACTGCCCGACAACCCGGCGGTGCGGTTCGATAAGACCGGCGACAAGCACGATCTGGTGCTCAGTCCACTCGACAAGATGGAAGAACCGGCCTCGCTGCTTGCCCTACGGGAGACTGTGGCCGGCATGCTGCCGCGTGTAGACCTACCTGAACTGATTCTGGAAGTCGCAGCACGTACCCGCTTCACGGACGCCTTCACTCACATTTCAGAACGCACGGCTCGCGCCACCGACCTGCACGTCAGCCTGTGCGCAGTGCTGATGGCCGAAGCCTGTAATACCGGCTTGGAGCCGCTGATCCGTGGCGACGTGCCGGCACTGAAGCGCGACCGGCTGTCTTGGGTGGACCAGAACTACCTCCGCGACGACACGCAGGTGGACGCTAACGCGTTACTGGTCGCGGCACAAAGCCATCTGGCGCTCGCCAGTTTGTGGGGTGGCGGCGAGGTGGCCTCCGCCGATGGCATGCGCTTCGTTGTGCCGGTGCGCACGGTGCACGCCGGCCCCAACCCGAAATACTTCGGCATCGGTCGGGGCGTCACCTGGTACAACCTGATCTCCGATCAGTTTTCCGGCCTGAACGACATCACCGTTCCCGGCACGCTGCGCGACAGTTTGATCCTGCTGGCCGTAGTGCTTGAACAGCAGACCGACCTCCAACCAACGCAGATCATGACCGACACCGGCGCCTACAGCGATGTGGTCTTCGGCCTGTTTCGCCTGCTTGGCTATCGTTTTAGTCCGCGCCTAGCCGACGTTGGCGGGACGCGCTTCTGGCGGATCGACCAGCAGGCCGATTACGGTCTGCTTAATTCGATCTCGGCACATCATCTCAGCTTGCACAAGATTGAGCCGCACTGGGATGACATGCTGCGCCTGGTTGGCTCGCTTAAGCTTGGCCGGGTGCCGGCGACAGGCATCATGCGTACGCTCCAGGTCGGTGATCGGCCGACCCGGTTGGCGCAAGCCATCGCCGAGTTTGGCCGGATCGACAAGACGCTACACACGCTGACCTATATCGACGACGAAGCCAAGCGCCGGGCCACGCTGACCCAACTCAATCGTGGCGAAGGCCGGCATAGCGTTGCCCGGGCCGTCTTCCACGGCAAACGCGGCGAGTTGCGCCAACACTACCGCGAAGGTCAGGAAGATCAGTTGGGTGCGCTCGGCCTGGTGCTCAACATGATCGTGTTGTGGAACACGATCTACATGGAGGAAGCCCTAAACCAACTACGCGTGAGCGGTTTCCCGGTGCGGGACGAAGACGTGGCACGGCTGTCGCCGCTGCAACACGAACACATCAATATGCTGGGGCGTTATTCGTTTTCAGTACCGGAGGCGGTGGCCAAGGGTGAATTGCGGCCCCTGCGCAATCCTGCGGACGGCGAATAGATTGAGGACGTGGATGGGTCAATGACGACGGATGCCTTGACAGCAGCGCAGCAGCGGACGGCAATGCATTGACGCGTCATGCTAAGCGCTTAACGGTATTTTCCGTTCCACTGCGCCTCAGACCCCTGTATCGACCGCGGAACAGGATACTGCCTTGCAGACGGATGCGCTTCGCAAGGCCGGATGCGAGCGCATATTTGAGGACACGGTTTCCGGTTCTACATCGGAACGGCCCGGCCTGTCATCGGCACTGGCGTTCCTGCGTGAAGGTGATGTTCTTGGGGTTTGGCGACTTGATCGGCTGGGCCGTTCCTTGCCTCATCTGAT
>VIKE01000016.1 GCA_008080565.1 Rhodocyclaceae bacterium
ACTTTCTTTTGGCGAAGCAAAAGAAAGTACGCCCGCCAACAAGGCGGAACCCCAAGCCTCAAAGGAGGACTCTGCCAGCAGCAAGGGAGAAGTAGAGCGCATCACACCCGCCTCAACAGCGCCGCCCGCAACCCCGGCGCACTCGTCTTCGCATCCAGCCAGATGCCAAAAAACGCCCGCGCAAAATCCGCGTCGGCAACTTCCCCAAGCAAACGACCATTGAAGTAAAACCGCGCAACCCCAGGCTCGTACTGCCCAATAATGAAATCCCCTTCCTTCACGTCCGGGAAAATCCGCGTCATCTGCTCGCCCCAGCGCTTGAGGGAAGCCTCATCCGCCCCCAGCCCCCGCATTTCCTTGACGCTGGCTTCGGCAATGGCCGCCCCGGCAAGCGTCCGCTTGTAGTCGAGCCGCAACGCCAACGGCGGCCGTTGCGGATCATCCCCCGCCCACAGCGTCGCTTCATAAACGAGAAAGCCGAAGCGCCGAAATTCGCCGTTGCCCCAGCGCTTGAGGCCGAGCGTCGGGTCGGTGTTGGCGAAGGCGGCGAACGGCACCGCGGCGAGCGCCAGCAAAAGCCGCCGACGCGCCGCCAAGGCCATTTCATTTTTGGGCATTTTTTCCGGTTGACCGTGGGATTCGCTCAAATGCGCCCCGGCGGCCACCAGATCAACGGTGCGTGAGTTCAAACTGGACGACATCGATATTCCCGGCCAGGAAGCCGGCCTCGCAATAGCAAAGGTACATGCGCCAGAGGCGGCGGAAGGGCTCGTCGAAACCGAGTTTCTGGATTTCCGGCCAGTTGGCTTCGAAGGCGTGGCGCCATTCGGCCAGGGTCTTGGCGTAGTCCTGGCCGAAGGCGTATTCGTTGCGGACGATCAGGCCCTGTTTGGCGGCGGCCGCGCGGAAGGCTGCGCGTGAGGGCAACATGCCACCGGGGAAGATGTATTGCTGGATGAAATCGGTGCTGCGCCGGTATTCCGGGAAGATGTCGTCGCGGATGGTGATGCTCTGGACGACCGCCCTGCCCTCGGTCTTGAGCGCCTTGGCCAGCGTCTTGAAATAGGTCGGCCACCAGCGTTCGCCGACGGCTTCGAACATTTCGATGGACACGACGTGGTCGAATTGCTCGTCGAGATCGCGGTAGTCCTGCAGGCGCAGGTCGGCACTCGGCACGCGTTTCTGCGCCCAGTCGAGTTGGGCTGGCGACAGGGTCAGGCCGGTGGTGCGCAAGCCTTCCTGCACCGCCAGTTCGGCAAAACCGCCCCAGCCACAGCCGATCTCCAGCACGTTCTGGCCGGGCGCCGCCTTCAGGCAGTTGAGGATGCGGCGGTATTTGGCGTGCTGCGCAGTTTCGAGCGAACCGTCGTCGGCTTCGCGATAGACGGCCGACGAGTAACTCATGCTCGGGTCGAGCCACAGCTTGTAGAAGTCGTTGCCGAGATCGTAGTGGGCCATGATGTTGCGCTTGCTGCCGCTACGGCTGTTGCTGTTGAGCCAGTGGCGGACGCGGGCGGCGAGCAGGCTGCCCCACGAGCCATAGACGGCCTTCTTAAGCTGTTCGCGATTGGCTGCCAGCAGCTTCAATAGCCCGGTGACGTCGGGCGAATCCCACTGACCGTCGAGGTAGGCTTCGGCCAGACCGATGTCGCCGCGCGCCAGCACCTGGCTGAACATCGCTTCATCATGGACCTGCATGGTGACGCCATGTTCGCCGTCGCCGAACAGCGCACTGGCGCCGCCCGGCAAACGGATTTCAAGCATTCCGCCCTGCAGTTTTTCGAGCAGGTCGAAGACCAGGCGGGTGTCGCGGGCCAGCCTCTCGCTGCCGCGCAAAATCATCGTGTTGTTCATTTTGTCGAGTCCCGGAGGGGTTGAGGAACGTGGGCACCGCGGAAGGGCACCCCTTTCAGCCACAGTTTCAAGGCTTGCCAGTGGATGCGGAACATCACGCCGGCGGTGAGGAAAGGCATTTTCAGGAAGGCGCCGAGCAAGGCAGCCATGGACCAGGCGCGCGGCTTGCCCGAGATCGAGGTGAGCAGCAATTCGCCGTCAGCGTCGTCGTAGTCGATACGAGCCAGCGGCACCGCCCGGTCGAGGTGAAAACGGAAGCGGTAGCCGCCTTCGATCTCGTTGAACGGTGAGACGTGGAAGTCCTTGATGGCGCGCAGTTCCTGACCGTCCTGCAGCGGGGAGCGATCCGCGTTGTACAGCAGGTAGCTGTAATAGCCGCCGAAGGTGTTGTTGACTTCAGCCAGCACGGCGATGAGCGCACCTTCGTTGTTACGGCAAAACCAGAAGCTGACGGGATTGAAGACGAACCCGAAGACGCGCGGGAAGCATTGCAGCGTGATCTCGCCGTCATCAGGCAGGCCGTGCCGGCGCAGTTGGGCCTGTATCCATGGCAACAACGGGCTGCCGTCGCGTGGGCCATGGTCTTTCTGACGGAAGCTGAGCAGGTTTGCACGGTCAACCGAAAAAATCGGGCAATTTGCCAAGGCTAGGTCGCGTACCGGCAATTGCACGTAGAAGACCGGATAGACGAAGGCATTGACCGCCGGCCGCAGGCGCCGGTGCATGACATGGCCGAGGAAAAGGAGGGGGTTGTTCATGGCCGGCTCAGACCGTTTCCAACTCAGGTTTGACGGTGGCCGCATCGACTTGCCACGGCGCCATGACACCGAGGCCATTAACGACGCGCAGCGCCGATTTCAAACCATCTTCGTGGAAGCCGTAGCTGCCCCAGGCACCGGCCAGCCAGATGCCGTTTTCACCCTGGACATCGGCCAGCCGCTGCTGGGCGGCGATGGCCGGGCGGTCGAAAATTGGGTGGGCGTAATCGAACTCGGCGATCACCGTAGCCGGATCCGGCTCGCGCGCCGGGTTCAGAGTGACAACGACCGGCGTTTCGAACGGCAGCGGTTGCAACTTGTTGATCAGGTAGGAGACGCCGACCGGTTGCTCGCCCGGCTCACCATTTCCGGCAAAATAGTTCCACGCCGACCACAGCTTCTCGTCACGCGGCAGCAGGGTGCGGTCAGTGTGCAAGATCGCCCGGTTAGGCTGATAGCGGATGGCCGATAACACCTCGCGCTGGCCGTCCGTCGCTGTGAAACCGAGAATGGCCTGGGCCTGATCGCTGTGGCAGGCCATGACGACCTGATCGAAATGCTCGCTGCCGGCAGCGTGAATAACCTTGAGCCAGCCGCCTTCGCGAGTAACCGCACTGACCGGGCAGGCCAGCCGGATTTCGGCTCCGTTGGCGATCAGCCGATTGGCGATTTTGCGCACATAAGCGCGCCCGCCGCCGAGCACCGTCCGCCACATCGGCCGGTCGAAAACCTGCAGCAGGCCATGGTTCTGGCAGAACCGAATGAAGGTGGCGAGTGGCATGTCGCGCATCTGTCCGGTCGGGCAGGACCAGATGGCGGCTGCCATCGGCAGCAGATACCAGTCGGCAAAAGCGCTCGAATAGCCGCCATCGCTCAGGAAATCCCGCAAACTGAGTTCGTTGTCCGGATGCTTCGCCAGCCACGCCGTGCTTTCGCGATTGAAACGCAGGATATCGGTCAGCATCGACCAGAATTGCGGGCGAAACAGATTGCGCCTTTGGCCGAAAACCGTCGCCAGGCTGCTGCCGGCCCATTCCAGATCGGGATTTTCCAGGCTGACGGCGAAGGACATCTCGGTTTCGACACTCTCCACACCGAGCTCCTTGAACATCGCGATCAGGTTGGGATAGGTCTTGTCATTGAAAACCAGAAAGCCCGTATCGACCGGATGCGTCTTGCCATCCAGAGTGACGTCCACCGTATTGGTATGGCCGCCAAGATAAGCGCCGGCTTCAAACAGCGTCACGTCATGCTCGCTGCTCAGTAGCCAGGCGCTAGCCAGGCCGGAAATACCGGCGCCGACAACAGCAATTCGTTTTCTTGATGTCATGTTCACACCTACTTGCCCAGAAATTCGTCGATCTTCTTGACCAGATCGCGGTCATCCGGCTTGGTAAAGCTCGAATAGGCGACGACCTGCGTCCCATCGCGATTGATCAGATATTTGTGGAAATTCCACTTCGGCCGGCTGTCCGTCACCTCGGCCAGCTTCAGGTAAAAGGGATTGGCGCCCTTGCCCTTGACCACGGTCTTGCCGACCATCGGGAACTCGACGCCGTAGGTCAGGCGGCAGAAATCGGCAATTTCCTTCTCGCTGCCCGGCTCCTGCTCGCCGAAATCGTTGGACGGAAAGCCGAGAACGACCAACCCCTTGTCGTTCAAGCGGGCGTAGAGTTTTTCCAGCCCTTCGTATTGCGAAGTGAAGCCGCAGTAACTGGCGGTATTGACGACGAGGATGACCTTGCCGGCGTACTGGCAGAGCGGCATCGGCTTGCCATCCTGCAAGCTGGTGAAGTCGTGCTTGAGCAGCGGCGGACAGTCGCTGGCGGCGATAGCCGGCATAACGCTGACCGACATCAGCCCAGCCATAACAATCCAACGTTTCACACTTGAGACCATGTTCAGCTCCTTGTTTGTTTTGTCCTAGACAAATTGGACATTTGTTCGTAAGATAACGACCAAAGACTGACTTGTCAACGGTTTGTCTAACATTTGTTTAGGACAACTATGAATACCGCCACTTTCAATATCGCCGCCGTCGAGCGCGATACCGGACTCTCTAAAGACGTCCTGCGCATGTGGGAACGCCGCTATGGCTTTCCCGTACCCAGCCGCGACAACAATGGAGAACGCTGCTATCCGGCCGATCAGGTCGATCGTCTGCGCCAGATAAAAAGGCTGATGGATCTCGGACATCGGCCCGGGAAGCTGATCGCCACGCCTCAGGAGGAACTGGGTGCGCTCACTTCCCGCCGGTCCAAATCAGCGGTGGTGGGGTTTTCTGCGAACGACGGCGAATTGGGTGAATTGCTCGCCCTGATCAAACAGCACGACGCCGCTGCTTATCAGCAGGCCATGCAACAGCGTTTGGCCCGCCAGGGGTTACAGCGTTTTGTCCAGGACACTGTTTCGCCGCTGACGCGTCAGGTTGGCGACAACTGGGAAGACGGCAGCTTCGAAGTTTTTGAAGAACACCTATTTACCGAGCTGACCAAGCGCCTTTTGCGCCAGGCCATCGCGACCCTGCCCGGTGGCCCGCGCGGCCCGCGTGTGCTGCTCACCAGCGTGCCGGAGGAACCGCATGTCCTCGGCCTGCTGATGGTCGAGGCCCTGTTCGCGCTGGAGGGCGCCGAGTGCATTCCGCTCGGCACGCAAATGCCGCTGCTCGAAATCGGTCGCGCCGCCGAGGCACATCAGGCCGACATCGTCGCCCTCTCCTTCTCGCTGGCCTTCCCGCAACGGCAGATTCCCGGCCTGCTCCAGCAATTGCGGCTGGTCCTGCCGGAGAAAACAGCACTGTGGGCAGGTGGTGGTGGCGTCGCCCGCATCGCCAGAACGGGCGATGCCGAGCTGATCACGACGCTCGACGATGCGCTCGCGGCATTGACCGCCTGGCGCGAGCGACACGCCTGAAAGCAAGCCCTGAAATGCACTTCGGCGCCGGAATCATCGGGCGCCGAAGCTGGCTGCAGCTAACTCGGGAGAAGCCCCGAAGCGAGGCCTGACTAGGCGGCCTCTTCCATCGGCACCAGAAAGTCCTTGCTGATGCCGTTGCCGAGCAGATAGATGCGATCCATGAAATCGCTGAGCCACTCGTGCAGACCGTGCTCGAGGATGTCTTCGATACGCCCGTAACGCAGATGGGCGTGCAGCATGCCGGCCTGGCGCTGGGTTTCGCCGGAATTGCTGTTAGCGATCAGGTCAAGATTCTTGACCACGCTGTTCATGCAGAACTGCAGCGATCGCGGCATGTCCTGATTGAAGATCAGCAACTCGGCGACCCGTTCCGGCGTAATGACATCGCGATATACCTTGCGATAGACTTCGAAGGCCGAGACAGAACGGAGCAGCGCGCCCCACTCGTAGAAATCGGTCGCTCCCTCGTCGCCCTGTGGACGCAGCACGTGGTATTTGACGTCGAGGATGCGCGCCGTGTTGTCGGCACGCTCGAGCAAGGTACCCAGGCGGATGAAGTGGTAGGCCTCGTCCTGCAACAGCGTACCGAGTGTCGTGCCCCGTGACAGCGACGAACGCATCTTGACCCACTCGAAATACTCACCGATACCGGCATTGAAGAGTTGGTCGAAGGTCTTCTCGCGCGCTTCCAGCCAGGTCGAGTTGAGCGTTTCCCACATTTCCGTGGTCAGCGTGCCGCGCACGGCGTGGGCGTTTTCACGCGCCATGCGCAGACAGCTGTGAATGGACGCAAAGTTGTCCGGGTCGCTGACCATGAATTTCAGGACATTTTCCCCGTTGACCGTGGAATACTTCTTCGCATAGGCCTCTTCGAGGCTGTTCAGGGCAATGATGGCGGCCCAGCTCTGATTGATCGCATCGAGCGATTGCGGCACCAGCGACATTTGCCAGGTGACATCGAGCAGGCGGGCAAGATTCTCGGCGCGCTCGATGTAGCGCGACATCCAGAACAGGTGATCGGCAGTTCGACTCAGCATGACTTAATCCTCCAGAACCCAGGTATCTTTGGTACCGCCGCCCTGCGACGAATTGACGACCAGCGACCCCTTGGTCAGCGCAACGCGGGTCAGGCCGCCCGGCACCATGTCCACACACTTGCCCGAGGACAACACGAAGGGGCGCAGATCGAGGTGACGCGGCGCGATGCCTTCCTCGACAAAAGTCGGACAATTCGACAAAGCCAGCGTCGGCTGGGCGATGTAGCCATCAGGCTTGGCGATCAGCAACTGGCGGAAGTGCTCGATCTGCTCCTTGGTCGATGCCGGGCCGACCAGCATGCCGTAACCGCCGGCACCATGGACTTCCTTGACGACCAGTTCGGCCAGATGATCGAGCACGTACTTGAGATCATCGGGCTTGCGGCACATGTAGGTCGGCACGTTGTTCAGTGTCGGCTCCTCGCCGAGGTAGAAACGGATCATGTCCGGCACGTAGGGGTAGATCGACTTGTCATCGGCGACGCCGGTACCGATAGCGTTGGACAAGGTGACGTTGCCGGCTTGATAAGCCTTCAGGATACCCGGCACGCCGAGCGAAGAATCGGCGCGGAAGGCCAGCGGATCCATGTAATCGTCGTCGAGGCGGCGGTAGATGACATCGACGCGCTGCGGCCCCTGCGTTGTGCGCATGTAAACCACCTCGTCCTTGACGAAGAGATCGCGGCCTTCAACCAGCTCGACGCCCATCTGCTGGGCCAGGAAAGTGTGTTCGAAATAGGCGCTGTTATAGGCGCCCGGGGTCAGCACGACGACAGTCGGGTTCGACACCCCCTTCGGTGCCACGGCGCGCAGCTTTTCAAGCAGCATGTCCGGGTAGTGCTGGACCGGTGCCACCTTGTGTTTGGCAAACAGTTCCGGGAAGAGGCGCATCATCATCTTGCGGTCTTCGAGCATGTACGAGACGCCGGACGGCACGCGCAGGTTGTCTTCGAGAACGTAGAACTCGCCTTCGCCAGCACGGACGATATCGACACCGGCAATATGCGCGTAGATGTTTCCCGGCAGATCGACGCCCATCATTTCCGGGCGGAACTGAGCGTTGTTGAGCACTTGCTCGGCCGGAATCTTGCCCGCCTTGAGGATTTCCTGATCGTGATACACGTCATCCAGGAACATGTTGAGCGCCTTGACGCGCTGACGCAGTCCGGAGCGCAGGGATGTCCATTCGGTCGAAGGAATGACGCGCGGAATGATGTCAAAGGGAATCAGGCGCTCCTTGCCCGCCTCCTCGCCATAGACAGCAAAGGTAATACCGACCCGGTGAAAGGCCAGATCGGCCTCGGCTCGCTTGCGGGCAATTCGCTCAGGCGGCGTCGCCTTGAGCCATGAATCGTAACCCTGGTAGTGAGCTCGGACGCCACCGTTGGCGTCCATCATTTCGTTGTAGAAATTCATATTGGACTCGTCGCTGAGGATGCTCTCAACGCTAATTCAGCAGGTTCCATGCCACGGAACAAAAGCGTACAAAATCAGCATATTACAATTTCATGGCACAAGAGCATGCCCCAATACAGTGCGAGGCAATTTCAATCTGGTGCAATAAAAAAAACCCACCGGATCGCTCCGGTGGGTTTCTGTACAACTGAAACGCCGAAGCGGTCAGGCGCGTTCGAAGATGACTGCGATACCTTGTCCGCCACCGATACACATGGTGACGAGAGCATACTTGCCGCCAATACGCTCCAGCTCGTACAGCGCCTTGGTGGCAATAAAGGCACCGGAACAGCCGACCGGGTGGCCGAGGGCGATGGCGCCGCCATTCGGGTTGGTCTTGGCCGGATCGAGACCAAGCACCTTGGAAACGGACAGGGCCTGAGCGGCAAAAGCTTCATTGGATTCGATAACATCCATCTGATCCAGGGTCAGGCCAGCCTTCTTGAGGGCCAGCTTGGTAGCCGGGATCGGGCCTTCGCCCATGATGTCGTTCGGCACGCCGGCGACGGCGTAACCGGCAATACGGGCACGGGCGGTCTGACCAGCCTTGGCGGCAACATCGGCAGCAGCCAGCACGAAGAAGGCTGCGCCATCGTTGATGCCCGAAGCATTGCCGGCGGTGACGGTACCGTCCTTCTTGAAGGCCGGCTTCATCTTGGCCAGAGATTCCATGGTCGTGCCACGCTTCAGGTGCTCATCGGTATCGAACACGACTTCGCCCTTGCGGGTCTGCTTGACGATCGGCACGATCTGCGACTTGAAGTAACCGGCATCAATGGCAGCAGCAGCACGACGCTGCGATTCGACGGCGAAGGCATCCTGGTCTTCGCGGGTGAAGCCGTGCTTGGCAGCCAGGTTTTCAGCCGTGATACCCATGTGGCCAACGCCGAACGGGTCGGTCAGCACGGCAACCATGGAGTCGATGGCCTTGGTGTCACCCATGCGGGCGCCATTGCGCAGAGCCGGCATCAGGTAAGCAGCCTTGGACATGACTTCAACGCCGCCGCCGATGCCGTAGTCGGCATCGCTCAGCATGATGTTCTGGGCGGTAGTGACGATGCCCTGCAGACCGGAGGCGCACAGGCGGCTCACTTGCATGGCGACGGAATCCATCGACAGACCAGCCTGAATCGAGGCAACGCGGGATACGTAAGCGTAGCGGGAATCGGTCGGCATCGTGGTACCGACGGTAACGTAGTTGATGGCTTGCGGATCAACACCGGAGCGGGCAATCGCTTCCTTCATGACAATGCCGGCGAGTTCCGTGCTTTCAAAATCAGCCAGGGAACCACCAAAAGCGCCGATGGGGGAACGAACTGCGCTTAGAACGACGACATCTCTGCTCATGTAAATCTCCTGTAAGAATCAATCAGCCCACCAAGGTGGCAAGCCCTAACAAAAACAGCAACAACATCCACAACACAGTCGCTCGCCAGACGAGTCCGACGGCACTCTGCATGAAATCCACATCTGCCGGATCGCCCAGCCCGAGCTCGGCCCGATCAGAGACCTCAACGCCATCCACCACCGGCCGACCAAGTTGGACCCCCAATGCGCCGGCGCCGGCCGCCAGGACGATACCAAGATCGCGGTCCGGCCATTGCGCCGGCTGGGTACGCCAGCAATAAACCGCATCCTCGAAGTCACCGACGATGGCGAAGGCCGCAGCCGTAGTCCGGGAGGGTAGCCAGTCGATCATACCGAAAACCAGCCGCGAGAATGCGGAAAAATCGCTTTGCTGGGCCATGTTTTTGGCATTCCAGCGGTCGCCAACAACGGCCGACAGCCGATAGAGCAGCGCACCACAGGGGCCTGGCAATAGAACAAACCAGAGCACGACAGCAAAGACATGGCGATGTGAGGCGGCCAGCGCCCCCTCAATGGAGAGCCGGGCGATATCTTCCGAGCCAAGGCCGTAGGTCGATATACCTTGCCACTCGGCGAGCAACTGGCGGGCTCGCTCAAGGTCACCCAAGCGCAGGGCCAGCTGGATTTCGGTGTAGTGGTGGCTGAACTGGCGGAAGCCCATGGTCAGGTACAGCACACCAACGTTGAGCGCCCAGCCGAAAAGCGGATTCAGTGAATAGAGCAGGCCGTATGCAACGGCGAGCAGAACCACCGGCAGCAGGACGGCAAAACACCAGGCAAGTACGCCATGCCGATAAGCCCCGGCGTTGAAGCGCGATTCGATGTAATCCGCCCACGCACCTACCGGGTCGGCAACGATGCGACGGTAGTCAAGTGGTTGCAGTTGCTCGAGGAGGAAAACTGCGATGAGCGAGAGAAGACTCATGGGGTGCCGATGATTGCCGTATTCGGCTTATTTTCATGTATTAAAATGCCACGATACCACAAGCTCAAGTACCGTGGAGAAGGCCAAGGCGCTCACTCAGCGAACGGATCATGCCGGCAGTGGCGCCCCAGATGAAATAGTCGCCGTAAGGCATGGCAAAGTAATTACGCAACGCACCGCGATAATGCAGCGAATGCTGTTGGTGATTTGCCGGATCGAGCAGGAAGGCGAGCGGTACTTCGAAGACCTCGGCCACCTCGAACGGGTCTGGCCGCAAGTCGAACGGTGGCTGGACCAGTGCGACAACCGGGGTCACACGAAACCCCGTTCCCGTCCGGTACTCGGGCAGAAAACCGAGAATTTCGATGCGCTCGCGTGGCAGGCCGATTTCTTCCTCGGTTTCGCGCAAGGCGGTGTGCGATGGAGAAAGATCCTCTGCCTCGACCCGCCCACCGGGAAAGCTGATTTGCCCGGCGTGATCGCGCAGATGCGCCGTGCGCTGGGTGAGCAGCACCGTCTGCCCGCCATCGCGCAGGACGATCGGAAACAGCACGGCTGCCGGGGTTAGCGGCTGGTCATCGACACCATCTTCCTGGACGAAATGTCCGCTTAGAGGCTCGGCTAACAGGCTGGCGCGCAAGCGCTCCAGATCGAGCGTCATGCGGCCTTGGAATCTTCCTCGATTTCAGCGTTGACCGCAGCCAGCGCATCCTGAAGGGTTTCTTCGGACAGGTCGTTGATGGTTGTCGCAACCAGATCGGCCGACTCGATGGCGCCGACCGGCAAACGCTTGCTGTCCATGCTGGCGATCATGACTGCCGAAGCGCCGGCGACACGCAACAGCGCCTGACGTTCGCCCATGAGCATTTCCAGTTCGTCACGCAGCAAGGCTATTTCCTGATCTTTTTGGGGCATTTCTCTCTCCTAGAATCTTTTTTTCAATGTCATGGTACTGCCATCGCGCTGCATTTCCATGCGGTTCAGAAAACTCATGCCAAGTAGCGCGATCGGCATTTCGGTGGGTAGCACCACCGCCTCCACATTGTGCATGGTGACACCGCCAATTCTCACCGTGTCCAGCGGTATGCGTGTAACAACGACCGTTCCATTTGCCGTGCTCGTCAGGCCGCGCTGTCCCTGCCGGAGGTCCAGGCCGATACGCCGGGCATCGTTCGGGCCAAGCGCAATTGTCGTGGCTCCCGTGTCGACGACGAAGCGGACGGAAGTTCCGTTTACCGTTCCAGTAGCGTAAAAATGCCCCTGCACGTCTGCCGTCATGACGATCTTGTCCGAGCCGTCGCCGCCGGAAACGCCGATGGCATGCTGACCGACGCGCAAGGGACGCTTCCTGCCGCCCACTTCGATGGTCACCTGATCGTCCTGGATAGAGACCAACTTGACTCCATCCACCGTCTTGCCAATCGGTACCGCCTGCGGCTCGCCACCGTTGATCATGAGCATCGCCTTGCTGCCCATGATCCCGGCCAGCCCGACATCCTGTGCCATTCCTGCGGCTGGCAGCAGCAACGCCAACAGCGCAAGCAGCGTAAAATGACGCTTCACTTTTCCGAATCCCAACGCCGCCATGCACCCTGTCGCCATCTTTCGCCACTCCCCCACTGAAGGACCGGGCTATTTTGCCATATTCCTTGAGCAGCAAGGCATTCCATGGAAGCTGATTGCTCTCGACGAAGGCGCCGCGGTTCCGTTGAGCGTTGACGGTTTCTCCGGCCTTTGTTTCATGGGTGGTCCGATGAGCGTCAACGACCCGCTACCGTGGATAGAACCCGTCTGCGCGCTGATTCGCGAAGCGGCGGCGAAAAATGTGCCGGTCATCGGCCATTGTCTCGGCGGGCAACTGATGAGCAAGGCACTCGGCGGGCAGGTCACGCGCAATCCCGTCAAGGAGATCGGCTGGAGTAGCGCACACGGTGAAGACAATGCCATCGCCCGCCACTGGCTGGGTGATTTCGCCGGCAAAAATGGCACGGTTTTCCAGTGGCACGGCGAAACCTTCAGCATCCCGAGCGGGGCCACCCGCTTGCTGGCCAACGGTTACTGCGCCAACCAGATGTTCGTCACCGGCCCGCACCTCGCCATGCAATGCCACGTCGAAATGACGCCGGAAATGATTGCCACGTGGTGCGAACAGTGGGCCGATGAAGCGATTGCCGTCGCCGACCTGCCCAGCGCGCAGATGCCTGAAGCCATGCTGGCTGAAATTTCGGCCAAGCTGCCGGCCATGCGTCAGCTCTCGGAGCAGCTTTACTCGGTGTGGATCAAGGGCCTGGCCGGCTAAATCCGCCCAAGAAAAAACCGGGCTGCTCGCACAGCCCGGTTTCATTTTTACCCGTTTTTTCCGGTTGACCGTAGCAAGCCCGGTTGACCGTGGAAGGTCGCTTAATCCCGGAAATTACCGTACTTGATCGGAAAATCGGTAATCGACTTGGTAATCAGCGCGATGCAAGCCTGCAGATCGTCCCGCTTGGCGCCCGTGACACGCACGGTTTCGCCCTGAATCGCGGCCTGAACCTTGAGTTTGCCATCCTTGACCAGCTTGACGATTTTCTTGGCCAGATCGCTGTCGATCCCGTCCTTGACCTTCATTTCCTGCTTCACCTTATTGCCAGAGACACTGACGATTTTCTGGTGATCCAGACGCTTGACGCTTTCCTTCTCCTTCTTTTCCATGGCCGGAAAAAGGAGATCCTTGATCTGATCAAGCTGGAAGTCTGAATCACCCCACAGGGTGATGACTTTGTCTTTCTCATTCAGCTCGACCTTGGCGGTCGTACCCTTGAAATCGTAGCGATTGTCGATCTGACGGGAGGTGACATCGATGGCGTTCTTCAACGCCACCATGTCCGCTTCGGAGGTGAAGTCAAAGCTCGGCATGGCAATTATCCAAAATGGCAGACGTAGTGGTAAGCATCACCAGCAGCCACTTCAATGTCGAAGCTGGAATTGCCCGGCACGTTGAAAGACTGGCCATCGCCATAAGTCTTCCACTCGCTTTCGCCTTTGAGCTTGACGCGGCATGAACCGCCAACACCTTCCATGATTTCCGGCGCACCGGTATTGAAAGTCAGGCTCGACGGCAGGATCACGCCCACCGTCTTTTTTGTACCATCGGCCAGCACCACGGTGTGGCTGACGCACTTGCCATCGAAATAAACATTGGCTTTTTTGACCACGGAAACGTTGTCGTATTGCGACATTTACATACCCCAGATTTTCTGAATGACTGATTTGGCGATGAAGCCGACCATACCGAATGCCAGCACGAAGAAAAGCACAAAGGTGCCCGTCTTGCCAGCCTTCGACTTGTAGGCGATCTCGCCAATAATGAATAACATGAAGAGGATGAAGGCGCCAACACCCCAGGTCGAGAAGAAATCTGCGATCTGTTCTTCATTCAGCCCGAATACGGTGCCGCCATCCATTGATTAACCCTTCTTCTTTGCAGCCGGTTTCTTGGCCACTGGCTTGACTGGTGCTTTCACGGCCTTGGCGACCACTGCCTTGGCTGCAACCGGCTTGACCAGCGGCTTGGCAGCGGCCTTGACCGCCGGCTTCGCTGCTGGTTTGGCTACAGCCTTCTTGACGGAAGCCTTGGCAACCGGTTTGACAGCGGCCTTTGCTGCAGGTTTAGCTGCCGGCTTTGCTGTCACAGTCTTTTTGGCAGCAGCTGGCTTGACCGGCTTGCCCGCTTTTTTCGCGGCGAGATTGGCCGCGATGCGCAAGCGCAGTGCGTTGAGCTTGATGAAACCACCAGCGTCGCGCTGGTCGTAGGCGCCGGCATCGTCCTCGAAGGTGGCGATAGTCGAATCGAACAGCGAATCAGTCTTCGAGTCGCGGCCGACGACGATCACGTTGCCCTTATACAGCTTGAGGCGAACCACGCCATTGACGCTGCCTTGCGTATGGTCGATCAGCACCTGCAGCGCCTTGCGCTCCGGGCTCCACCAGTAGCCGTTGTACACCAGGCTGGCGTAGCGCGGCATCAGGTCGTCCTTGAGGTGGGCGACTTCGCGGTCGAGCGTGACCGACTCGATGGCGCGGTGAGCGCGCAGCAGGATCGTTCCGCCCGGCGTTTCGTAGCAGCCGCGCGACTTCATCCCGACATAACGGTTCTCGACCAGATCGAGGCGGCCAATACCGTGCTTGCCACCGATTTCGTTGAGGGTGCCGAGTACTTCGTGTGCCTTCATCTTCTTGCCGTTGATGGCGACAACATCACCCTTGGCGAATTCGAGGTCAAGGTACTCGGCCTTATTCGGTGCCTTTTCCGGCGAAACCGTCCACCGCCACATCGACTCCTCCGCTTCTGCGGCCGGATCTTCCAGGTGGCGACCTTCGTAGGAAATGTGCAGCAGGTTGGCATCCATCGAATATGGCGAGCCACCCTTCTTGTGCTTCATGTCGATTTCGATGCCATGCTTCTCGGCATAGGCCATGAGCTTCTCACGCGACATCAAATCCCACTCGCGCCACGGCGCAATGACCTTGATGCCCGGCTTCAGCGCGTAGGCACCGAGCTCGAAACGCACCTGGTCGTTACCCTTGCCGGTCGCGCCATGACAAATGGCGTCGGCACCGGTTTCATTGACGATCTCGATCAGGCGCTTGGCGATCAACGGACGGGCGATCGAGGTACCAAGCAGGTACTCGCCTTCATAGACAGTATTGGCACGGAACATCGGGAAAACGAAGTCGCGGACAAATTCCTCGCGCACGTCGTCAATGTAGATGTTCTTCGGCTTGATGCCCGCCTTCAGCGCCTTGGCGCGCGCCGGCTCAAGCTCTTCCCCTTGGCCGAGGTCGGCCGTAAAGGTGACCACTTCGCACTTGTACACATCCTGCAACCACTTGAGGATGACCGAGGTATCCAGACCGCCCGAATAGGCCAGTACAACCTTCTTGATGTCGCTCATTTCCGTTCCCTTGTATCGATTAACCGCGCCGCTCAGCCTTGAATACGGCCCAACAGCAAATATTCCATCAACGCCTTCTGCACGTGCAGACGGTTCTCTGCTTCGTCCCAAACCACTGATTGCGGCCCGTCGATCACCTCGGCGGTAACTTCCTCGCCGCGATGCGCCGGCAGGCAATGCATGAAAACGGCCTGCTGATTGGCCACGCGCATCATCTCGCCATCAACGCACCAGTCGGCGAAAGCCTTGATCCGCTCTTCGTTTTCAGCCTCGAAGCCCATCGACGTCCAGACGTCAGTGGTCACCAGATCGGCGCCCCGACAAGCATCCATCGGATCGGCAAACACCTTGAAGCGGGCCGGATCAATCTTGCCAACCAGATCGGCATTGATTTCGTAACCCGGCGGCGTCGACACGTGTACCTTGAAATCAAGCACCTCAGCTGCCTGCAGCCAGGTATTGCACATATTGTTGGCATCGCCAACCCAAGCGACCGTCTTGCCCTGGATGCAGCCGCGATGCTCGATGAAGGTATAGATGTCAGCCAGTATCTGGCAAGGGTGATATTCGTTGGTCAGTCCGTTGATCACCGGCACCCGCGAGTTGGCAGCAAATCGTTCGATGATGTCCTGCTCGAAGGTGCGGATCATCACGATGTCACTCATCCGCGAAATGACTTGCGCCGCATCCTCGACCGGCTCACCACGGCCCAGTTGCGAGTCGCGCGTATTCAGATAAATCGCCGACCCACCCAACTGCTGCATGCCGGCCTCGAAGGACAGTCGCGTCCGCGTACTGGCCTTCTCGAAAATCATCACCAGCGTCCGGTCGGAAAGTGGCCAGTACTTCTGGTAAGACTTGAACTGGTTCTTGATCCAGCGCGTCCGCTCGAAAACATATTCAAGTTCGTCGCGCGTGAAATCCTTGAACTGCAGAAAGTGTTTGATCGCCATGATTTAGGCCGCCAGAAAATCCTTGATGAGAGGGGCGCACCGGTCAACCAGTTCCCGGGCATCATTTTCACTAAATATCAGTGGTGGCAGGAAGCGAATTACTTTCTCGGCCGTGACGTTGATCAACAGCCCAGCAGCCAAAGCATTACCGACCAGTTCACCGCAAGGACGGTCTAGTTCGATGCCGATCATCAAACCATGGCCGCGAATCTCAACAAGCCCGGCCGTACCGGCAAGCGCCTCGACCATCAACGAGCGAATCAAGGCGCCGATACGTTCGGCGTTAGCCATCAAACCTTCCGCTTCGATGGTTTCAATCGTCGTCAGTGCGGCAGTGGAAACCAGCGGATTGCCGCCAAAAGTCGAACCGTGATTTCCCGGGCCGAACAGGCCGGCTGCCTTGCCACCAGCCATGCAGGCACCAATCGGCACCCCTGAACCCAAACCTTTGGCCAGCGTCGCAATATCAGGCTGAATGCCAGCATGCTGATACCCGAACCATTTTCCCGTACGCGCCATACCGCATTGCACTTCGTCACAGATCAGTAACCAGCCATGCTCGTCACACAACTGGCGTAAGGCCTTCTGGTATTCAAGTGAAGCCAGGTGAATACCACCTTCGCCCTGAATAATTTCCAGCATGACAGCAACGATATTTTTATTGTGCTCGGCAACCGCCTTGATGGCATTGAGGTCATCATAGGGAACACGGACAAAACCAGAAACCAGCGGCTCAAAGCCTGCCTGCGCCTTACGGTTCCCGGTTGCCGAAAGCGTCGCCATGGTCCGTCCATGGAACGCCTTTTCCATGACGATCACGGTTGGATTTTCAATTCCCTTTTTGTGACCGTAGAAGCGAGCCAGCTTGATCGCTGCCTCGTTTGCTTCTGCACCGGAATTGGAGAAAAAGATCTCCTGCATGCCGGAAATTTCAGCGAGTTTGTCGGCCAGCAACTCCTGCTCGCGAATTCGATAAAGATTGGAAGTGTGCAACATGCGTCCGGCCTGCGCGGCAATCGCTGACACCAGCTTGGGATGGGCATGACCGAGCGTCGAAACAGCAATCCCGGACAGCGCATCCAGGTATTCCTTGCCCTCGGTATCTGTAATCCGGCAACCCTGACCATGGCTGAAAGCCACCGGCAACCGGGCATAGGTATTCATGACATGCGACATGAGGCAACCCCAAAAAACGAAAACGGCGGTCATCGCCGCCGGAATGATCGCCACTCAACGGGCAAGCACCCCGCAAGAGCAACACAGGCCTGAATTTTAGGTCAAAAGCAAGACCTTGTATAGAACGGCAAAAACACGCGTGTACGCCAGCCCAGGCGGCCATGCGCCATAATTATGGAAAGGCTTCGGGCTTCTGCTAGAATTCGCCAACGCAAGGTCGCATCGCCCAACGCAGACTAGAACAATGACAACTACAGACTCGACCACATTCATCATTGTTGGCCTCACCAAGCAAGGCAAGAAGTTTCGCCCCAGTGACTGGGCAGAACGCCTGTGCGGCGTCATGTCAGCCTTCGGCGCCGAGCGCAAGATGAAATACTCCCCCTACGTTGGCCCGGGAGACTACAACGGCGAAAAAGCCGTCTTCGTCGACGGTCGCCTCGGCGAAATTGAACCAATGGCCTACCGCTTCATGCTCAACTTCGCCCAGGACAACGACCTGCAGATCATCGATGGCGTCTGCTCACTGGAAAAATAAAACAAACAACCGAAACCGCGAAAACAAAAAAGGCGCCCAAAGGCGCCATTTTTATTTGAGCCTTCAACCGATCAGGCAGCAGCAAGTGCCTTGATCTGAGCAGACAGACGGCTCTTGGTGCGGGAAGCCTTGTTCTTATGAACAATCTTCTTGTCAGCGATGCGATCGAGAACCGCAACGGATTGCTGGAAGACGCCTTGAGCGGCGGCTTTATCACCAGCTTCGATCGCCTGACGAACACGCTTGATAGCGGTACGCAGGGTCGAACGCAGACTGGCGTTATGGGAACGCTGCCCGTCAGCCTGACGGGCGCGCTTGCGGGCTTGTGCGCTATTGGCCATTGCTATCCTTAACCGAATACTTAAAACGGAAAATTATATCAATACTGAGCATTGCTTAGCAAGTAATTCTCCGCTGCAAACAATCAACTACTGAAGTAATTCGCGCCATATGACTCGCGTTCCCTTGAACCCTGATACCGAAAATGGGAAACGTGGATTGGCCAGTTTTTTCGGTGTCGGATTACTTGCCGTAACGATCCCGACAGTTGGTTTCCCCCCCACATACATCACATTGAAACCAACAATTGGTGCATTTACGTAGTCTGAGACACCTGTCCCACCTTCCACAAAGCTACCCGACCTGAAATCAAAATAGCTGAACCAGCCGTATCCGCCGGGAGAACACTCAGAACTCGCCGGAACTACCGAGGCCACCAGCAAGCTGCCCGAAACAAGCTGCATATTTACATTGACACGCTCAGACCCTTCGCCTGACTTTGCTGCATCCAAATCAACGAACCAACCTCGCTTGATTGACCAGTCGATGGATCCACCCTCAACTGCATTGCTTGAAGCGGTCCGTGTCGTTCCTTGGCTTGTAACGACGGTTGTCAAAGTCTGCTCGACGAACACGTCTGGCCCCGTTGCCGTTCTTGGGTTATCCAGAGTAACCGTCCCACCATCATCCCTTATTGCGTAGATGGTCTGACGCTGGGTATTCGACAGATCAGAGGTTTCGAGATACTTGCCGGTACCAACAAAAATCAGGCGCTTTGAGTTGTATGAACCCAGCTCAGGCTTGGAAGTTATAGGCTGAACGGTACCTGTGGAGTCCTTCAAAATCGCAAACTTGAAAGCGGTTCCAGCATTAATATCGAAGCGCCAGAGATTACCAAGCAAGTCGCCTCCATAAACATGGCCAGCCGTATTGTTTTTCTCGGCACTATCAGCCCACGCGCTAATTTTGGAAAGGCCGCTCGGCGTCGTTGTAGAGCCAACATTTGTCGGAATCTTGGAGATTACCGCACCACTACTCGCATTGAGCACATACAAATACCCCTGACCATTTCCATCCGACGCATTTGCACCGGCATTGTTGTAGCCAGAAGTCAGAAGGACAACCCAAGTTCCGTCAGCCTTCTTGGTAATTATCGGATTGCCGTAGGAATATCCAAGGTCTTGGTCATTTGCATTTGTGAATTCCCAAAGCAGTATGGGGTTGGATGGCGAAGTGATATCCATAGCGTAGAATCCGCGGCCACCGCCATTCAAGCCACCGACAACAATGGTTTTCCAAACAGCGCTCGCCGCTGTCCCGCAATTTGCGGTGCAAATATCGGAAATAATCGGGCTACCGTTAACGAAATAGGCATGATTGGTGGCATATGCTTTGTCAGCCAACTTCCACAGATTAGGCAAGACGGGAGTGGGGAAATACGCCCAACGCTCCTGGCCATTTGAAGCATTGAAGGCATGCAACATGCCATCGTTTGAACCGACGTAAACCGTTCCTTCACGACTAGCCTGGGCAGTCACAAACTCAGAATATCCCGCGTCCAGATAGGAAAAGGTTGGCTTTCCGATGAAGGCTGGCTGGGATTCGACCAAATCTCCCAATACGGCCTCGCGATAGCGATACAAGCGATTTTCCGACGTGTTGACGGTACTATCCTCGTAGTCCTTTTGGCCACGGAGGTAGTTAACAAGCGTTGCACCCACAGCAGCCGACTTTTGTGTAGGACTCAAAGCTGCCCATTGCGACAGACCGGCCAATTTTGTTGAATCGAAATAACCTGGATTCGCCGCAGCAAAAGTAGCGTCGAAATCAATCAAACCCGAAGCACCTTTGACCTTGATCGTTCGGTTCTCTGTCGGAGTAACCCGAGCATGCATCGTTCCAGAACACGTTACCGTCATCGGCACTTTACAAACAGTATCTCCCTCAACCCCACCAAGACAAGCACTGTAGCCAAAGGGTAGCGGGTCGGGTGGTGCCGGCTTGGGAGAAACGCAATAAGTAACAGAACTGTTTCCCGTTGAATCTATTTCTTCGACAGAAGGGGATGTGCAAGTAGATTTGGTGACATCCGTCAGACACCAAAGTGCTTCCTCAGAAACTGCACCAGTTAGCGTATTGACACTCCGCTTTTCAACATTGCCAATCCACTTGCCGGAGGTATAGCTCGCAACATATGCATAATTGTCCCCCTGAACCGGATTCAGAGTACTGGTCGCTGCCGCAGCGCCGGCACCGATCTTTGAGGAGATCGAAGCAAGTGCTTCATTTAGCCCCTGGCTTAGCTGCGCCGGATCCTTCGCGCTAAAGTACTTCCCTTGACCATTGACCGCAGCGTGCCAAAGGTCATCCACTGCACTGCTCGTCTCTTGGACAGGAACAGGCCAATTTATCGAAGCACCCAAATCACAAGGTGGATCTGCATTGATTTTTAGGCAGGCGTAATCACCGGTCGTCGCCGTCTGGTAATCGTTTTGATACTGCAAAGTCCCGTCAACACCCAACCCTAGGGTAAACGTAGTCATGTGCTGCTGGGTATTCTTGTCCGTTGCACTGACGAAAACATCGTCTTTACAAACATTTCGCGAATAGCTCAGGGTCGCATCATCGTCATCCTTGCCTGAAACGGAACAGTTATCAGCAGTTGTTGAACCGTAACCGGCATTATTTGGATTGCGCAGATCCGTGTCGTAATAGTACTTGGCAACGTCGGCCAGTGAATTGGAGCTTGCCGTCGGCCCCTCATTCATGGGCCGGTCGGCAGAAGCATCCTGATTACCAACCTGTGTATTGGTCGACGACCCTTTGGGGAAAACCCCCCTGACGTTCGGATTGTCAGTTGTCGATGTCGAGTCGGTATTCCAGTAACCATCGGTAGTCAGAATGGAAAAATTCTGCTGGCACGAATACTCGACCGGATCTTCGTCCGAGGAGTTTATTTTCTCCTGACCCGCAAAAATTCTACCCACCTTCGCCAGAGTAGACCGCAATGGCGTTCCGCCGTTCGGAGTTACGTCAAATAACTTGCTATACCAACTGGATTTTTGTAACGTACTGAATTTCGAAATCGCCAGATAGTTGCTCGAAGCATTATTGATAGTGATGAATCCAAGCCGATAGTTACTGCCAATCGTCTTGAATGACTGACTGACTGTGGTTTTCATCATTTGCATACGAGTACGGTACCAAGCGACCCAGTTGGCAAAATTTTCCAGTTCTTGTGCATAAGAACAAGTCACCACACCACCACTGGAAGAGCAATCGGTTCGGCGGGAACGATCAACAACTTTCGAGCCGTCCACGACGACGTCCCCATAGGTCTGACCGGATGCAATATCAACTCGCATGAACGAACCTGGAGTAACCACTGCCGAATCAGCACCACCAGAAAACGGAGTTGTCACGCTCACAGTTGCAATGGTCGTATTTCCATTTACGCTAATATTGGACGTTAGCGTAGCTCCGTTGTAGCTAGCGCCAGTTGGCGCAGTAACAGATATCACTTCGTTAACTGCCGTGGCAGAAAACCCATTTGTGACTGCAGCCGCTACTTTGCTTGCCAGCTGATTTCTCCGGGTACCTGCGTTGTTTGAATTGGAGCAAAAATAGAAACTGGAGGCCAGTACGGAAGTCCCATTCAAGGCAAAAGCAGAAACCAGAACCTTGTTTGCCGCCGGAACATTGCCACAATTGGTTCCCGGATTATTTGTGCCACTTTTCGGTGGAGTTCCTGCGACAGTAATCTTTCCAGTTGCCGTACCGGTCGATGACATGATAGTCGGATATTTCGGAAAGGTGTAGTTGGAATCCTGAACTGCCTTGCAAATCGTCAAAGCAGCCGTTGTACACCAGCGAACCGGAGCGGGAAACTTGTATTCACCAGTCGGCCCCGTGGCAGTCGTACAGTCCTTGAGATCAGCAGCCTTGCAATACTCACCTGGCACGATCACATAGTAGTAAGGACCTAGATTTCTCGAGGCAGTAGTCGGTGCATTTACCGTTCCTTGCGCAAAGATTGCAGTCGATCCGATGCTGGACGTCGTATCATGCATGACCGTATAAGACTTCGCATTTACGACACCTGGCAACAGGTAGTTATCGTTCCGCAAGCAATCCGTATAGGCACTGCTGGTACACCACTCAACATCAGGATACGACGTTTTCAGGTTGATAGTCGCGCTCGACTGTTTACCATATCCGTCATATGGCACAGCGCCATAGTCGGAACCGTAACTCACGGTCTTTTTGTTGCCATCCGATTCAAGTGGCACTGAATAGGTAATCGCCGGATTGTAGTAAATGCGATTGAAATCCGACGCAACGAAGGGTGGCATACCACGATATTCAGGGGTACCCGTATTCGGCAGACAAACAGACGTGGTGGAATTTGAACTCAGATTTGAGCCACCAGCCGTGCGGCAGCAACGGAATGTTGTTCCTGCAGTACCACCCTTACAATAGTTGCCATCGACCACCCAGTCCGGCACATAATCCCACGCCATACTCCCAGAGTTATCCTGAATGAACATCAGGTTGGGGAGCACTTTGGTGGTTGTCGAATTCGCCAGAGGAACCGTTGCCAGATTCACTGGAGCCGACCAAGAGGCCTGAGATGGCAGCAGGAGTGCAAAAAACGCTGCTCCACCAGCGAGATGACGCCGAATATTTGAATGGGAATGGCGTTTCATGATCGACTCCTCAGAAGACGAATGCTTGGATATAACTGATCGTGTTTCGTGGGCCGATGACTTGAGCTGTCACTCGGTATACCGGCGAACCAGACCCACTTAGTCCGGCGCCGGCCTGGGTGGCGTCCAGAACCCCCATGCCGCTTCCGCCTTTTTCACCATCACTAAATAGACAATTGGACTCGTCTGGAATAATCGCTGGGGAGGCTAATGAACCCGCCCCTCCTGTGTGTCTGCACATGCGCTGGATGATGTAACGTACGGTGTTTCCTGCGGCATCAGTGCCTGTCAACTGACTGTTTGCATCAGACCATGTCAGGCCAACCAGATTCATCGCAGGCAGTTGATTGACCGAGTTGTAATAGCCTGCCGCCGCATTGCTGTTATCAAGTGTTGCTGCATTATTCGTCAGCCATATCACTGCTGCCTCAACACCACCATCACCAGAACTGGTTGCAGACTGCTTAAATGCAAGGTTGCCTGCAATCAAGGTGTTGGTATCGACCGAGCGAATCAATGCAACAGCCGCCAGCGTCATGACCACCAAAGCAATCAACGCAAAGAAGAGTACAGCACCACGTTGACGAAAACCTTTCGAACTACACATGATTAGTTGGTTAGCTGGTTTCATGGCGCCATCGTGCCTCTGGTCCAGATTACATTACGCAGCGGGACTATCGTTTCATAGATGCGGTAACGATAACGTTGCCAGCTCACGCCATCAGCATCATCGGCCAAATTGATTACCGGTGCAGGAGAAACCGCCGTCCCCTCCCAAGCACAGAGTCCCGTCGGATTTAGCGCGGTTGTTGAACTGCATGCGTCAGTCACGTTATTTTTTTCACGCAAGCTACTGCGCGCGACCACAGCAACGCGAATTGCCTTGATTCGATTGCGAGTAGCAATGTTCGGGGTAGCCCAAGCCCCCGTTGCATCAACCCATTGGGCAATATCATTACTATTCGGTGCGTTAGAGATGCCATACTGCGCCTGGACATTCACAATACCTTCAACGTTTTGAGCATCGGTATTCACACCATTGACTGTCGTCACCAATCTCATTTGGCCACCGTTGACCATATAGGAGAGCTCAGTCCAGTTGCCCAGACAAGCTATAGAAGTCGAGTCTTTTGCGGTGGTGACATTGCCTTCAAAGGTCACATGAGTAGCATCTGGAACAGCGGTCACTTTGGTGAACATGCAATTTGCACCAGTCGATACGATAGCCACATCATTTGGCTGGCAGGCCATCGAATTCTTGACCAGAATATTCGTTGCAACGGCAGTTTCGGCGGCAAAAAATGGAACACCGCCGTTTACTGATGAACCAATACGGATGGACACCGTATCACTGGCTCCCGCAGCATTCCCGCCATCGGCAATCGCCACCGGGAACAGATTCACTCCGCCTGAAGCCAGAGTCGGATCGCTGCACAGCAAAGGCGGATTTTTGGTGCTGAACGTCGGCAAACCGAACCCTGCCATCGCGACCTGTCGCTTAATGTTGTAAAGCGCGATCATGCCATTGGTTTGCGCGTCGGAACCACTGGTTGTCGTTCGCTTGTCGCCTTCAAATACCGAAAAAACCTGCATGATCACCAGTACCGTAAACAAGCCAATAACCATCGCCACCATCAGCTCAACCAAGCCCATGCCGGCCTGTGCGCCAGCCTGTCGTTCGTAAGGAATCACGACCTACCCTCCCGCCACACGAGCGACGGTAGTAAACTGGTGCTGATCGCCCCCAGGTTGCTGCCATGTCACTGTCACTGTTAATTGGTTCTGGTTTGGAGGTGCTCCCCAAACAATTGTTCTAGTTCCATTAGGCAAAACATTAGAAATATCGGTATCTGTATCTGTGATCTGAACTGCAGGCGCAGCCCATTGTTGGGCTATTCTTTGTTCAGCAACCTGACTGGCAATTGCCCTGTAGCGCGCATCCGTTGAATTCTTTACCATCGTGGCCTGCAAGCCGACGATGGCTAGAATGCCCACTGCAAAAATGACAATCGCAATCAACACCTCCAAAAGCAGGAAGCCTGATTGGGATTTCAGCTCATTTAATTTGACGTGAACCATGTTTCATTCCCGAGTTAAGGAAGGCAGCGGCGCGGATCTTGACCACCAAGGCTCGGATCACACATTCGCACACTACCGCCGGTACTGATGTCGACACGCAACTGCCGACTGTCTGCAGCGCTCAACGTCGTGGAGTCTATATCCATGGAGATCGCTGCACCGCCATTTTCAGCAAGTGCACCAAAATTGCTGAATCTCACCGTGTCGACAATTACGGCATTGTTTATTGTAACCACCGTTCCCGCAGAGCCTTCGCTGGCTGTTTTGGCCTGAATAACTGCTGGGCAGGTTGCTGAGGGTACAGTACAGCCGAAAGTCCAGCCAGAATTGGCACTGGCCACGAAATCAATATTTGTATTTCGAGCCACCGCCTCACTACGCGCCAGCTGAAGTCCGTTCAGAACGGACTCAGTCGCATTTCGGATTGCCGTGTTCTGAACCCAGATCGCATAGTTCGGCAACCCTATGATTGCGAGTATCGCGACTATGGCTACTACGACCATCAGTTCAATAAGAGAAAATCCCCGCGACTGTTTCATGGCCACACTCAGCATTCGCTACCGCTCACAAGCCAGCATTGCGCACCCGATGATACGCCCTTGAACGACGTAGTAGCTTTTTGGTTGGCTTGATTTACCGTGTAACCGTGCCCACTCGCAGGAGTAATATTGCCGGCCGCTGACAAAGTATAGGTTTGACCATCGGTTACACACGCATAATTAAACTTGGCTGCTGCTGGAGTCGGGGTAGCTACACCACACCCCCCGGCGCCATAATTCCGATTGTCCTGATAAAACTGCTCCATCCGTACCCGCCAATTGGCCAATTCGGAAAACGCCTCTTGCAGGGCAGCCCGCCTGACGTAATCGTTGTATGCAGGTAAGGCAATAGACGCCAGAACCCCAATGATGGCGACGACAATCATCAGCTCAATGAGCGTAAAACCCTGAACAGTTCTGTGAGATATCACTTTACTTTCCCCCAATAAAACTCAATCCAGCATTTGCGATAAATTGTATGCGGCCAATCCACTAACAGCCATTACAGCTTCCACTCTAATGCAACACGGGTTTGCCCAAGAGTGAAAAATGATCAGCGGTTATATGACACCGATAAGCGGGCTGAGGGATTGAGCCAAGTTTGCTAATCTTGAATACAGACATTTACCGAAACAATGGCTCTTGTGAAAGCAACCGGATCAATCAGCAATTCTAGTCAGATCAGGCCATGGCAAGGCCTAACCTTGCGGCGGCTTGCGTTCGGGCTTGCCTGTTCGCTGATTGCTCACATCGGCTTTGGTCTTTGGGTAGCCCAGCCTGTGGAGCTTGCGCTTGCAACATTACCCACACCGCCACAGCGACTGGAAATCCGCTTTCTAAACAACATGCAATCGATTGTCCAACCAAAGCCAATCCTGACGTATGTACCAAAGGTGGAACCATTTACCGAACCTGCAGCACCGATAAGTGAGGATGAGACACCGGCATTGCCAGCCACAGCAACGCCTTCCGAGGAGACATACCTGGCGCCGAACGATGTTGAAAAAATGGCGTTCGTGGTCGACGTTGAAGAATTGCCATTGCCGAAAAACGAACTCACGCCAGGTGGGGCGCTCTATCTGAAGGTGCTGATCAACGAATCAGGAACTGCGGACAAGATCGACATCCTGACTTCAACGCTGCCAGAGGAATATGCAGCGACTTTGGTCGGCTCTTTCTATCAGGCGAAATTCAGTCCCGCACAGATGGCCGGACTACCTGTAAAAAGCTGGAGAGTGATCGAAATCCGATTTGATCAGCCAGCACCTGCCGCCGGCTGAACGTTTTTATTATGCGAGTTCTTTTGGCAAGGGAAAAGAAACCCCTTCCACAACACCTTCCAGTTGCAGCACATTAGCTCCGGAAAGAATTGTGATCCGGTCCACAACGCGCTGAACCAGAACCTCTGGTGCAGAAGCACCCGCTGTCACGCCGACTTGCCGCTTGTCACGCAACCAAGCTGGATCAATCTCCTCGGCACCGTCGATCAGGAAGGCATCAACACCGCGGGCAACCGCAACCTCGCGTAGCCGCCTGGAGTTCGAACTATTCGGACTACCAACAACAATGACTAAGTCACACTGCCCGGCCAAGGCCTTGACCGCATCTTGCCTGTTTTGAGTTGCGTAACAGATATCGTCCTTCTTCGGCCCCTGGATTTCCGGGAATCGGGTTCTCAGAGCGTCAATAACAATTGTTGCATCATCGACCGATAACGTGGTCTGGGTAACGAAGGAAAGTTGATCGGGGTGCTTGACCTTCAAGGTCGCGACATCCTCAACCGTTTCAACCAGATACATGCCGCCGCTACTCTGCCCCATCGTCCCTTCAACTTCCGGGTGACCCTTGTGGCCAATCATGACGACTTCGCGGGTCTGGTTGCGCATCTTGCCGACTTCGACGTGCACCTTGGTGACGAGCGGGCAGGTGGCGTCGAAGACCTTCAGGCCGCGCTCTTCGGCTTCGCTGCGAACAGCCCGGGAAACACCGTGGGCACTGAAAATCACGGTACTACCGGACGGAACCTCGCTCAATTCCTCGATGAAAACAGCCCCCTTGGCACGCAGGTCGTCGCAGACGAACTTGTTGTGTACGACTTCGTGACGGACGTAGATCGGTGCCCCGAATTTTTCCAGAGCGCGCTCGACGATGGCGATGGCACGTTCGACGCCGGCGCAGAAGCCGCGGGGGTTGGCGAGGATGACTTGCATTTACATGATTCCGATGATTTCCACCTCGAAGCGGATCGTTTTTCCGGCCATCGGGTGATTAAAGTCGAACAAGGCGTGCGTGGCATCGAGCTCGCGCAGGAAGCCGGCAAAAGTGCCGCCGTTGGGGGCGGTGAATTCGACGACGGAATTCTCCTTGAGTTCCATGCCGGCCGGCAATCCGCTCAGGGCGATACGTTCGACGAGGCGGTCGTTGTGCATGCCGAAGGCTTGGGCGGGTTCGAGTTCGAAGACGAATCTTTCATGCGCCGGCAGGCCAATCAGCACCGACTCAAGGTTCTCGGCCAGCTGGCCGCTACCCATTTGCAGCGTGGCCGGGCTCATGTCGAAGGTGGACAGGAACTCTTCGCCATCCAGCGCATTGATGCGGTAATGCAGGGTCAGGAAACTGTCGGAGCGGACGGTGGCGGTCATCAGGAAATCTCTTTTTTATTGGTTACGGTCAACTGCTCGATAACGAGAAGAACCGCGCCGAGCGTGATGGCAGAATCGGCCACATTGAAGGCTGGCCAGTAGTAGCCGGCGACATGCCACTGGACAAAATCAACGACGGCGCCAAAGCGGACGCGGTCGATCACGTTGCCCAGTGCGCCGCCCATGACCAGAGTCAGGGCAAGCGACAGCAGCTTTTGCTGCGGATGCTGGCGAAGCATGTAGGCGATCCAGCCGGAAACACCGAGCGCCAGAGCCGTGAACAGCCAGCGCTGCCAGCCGGGTTGGTCGGCCAGGAAGCTGAAGGCGGCGCCGGGGTTGAAAGTCAGTACCCAGTTCCAGAACGGCGCGACGTAGATCGTTTCGCCGAAGCCGATATTCTCAAGTACCAGCCACTTGCTGAGCTGGTCGAGCACAACGACCAGCCCGGCCAGCGCGTACCAGCGCCCGGCACTAGGCATACGCACGCGCCTCGCCGTCACCATGCAGGTTGCTGACGCAGCGACCACACAACCCCGGATGTTCGGCGTGAGCCCCGACATCCTCACGGACGTGCCAGCAACGCTCGCACTTGGCGTGTTCGAGCGGGGTGGCGATGACTTGTTCGTTCTCATCGCGGATTGCTACGGTCGACGAGCAAATAAGCACAAATTTCAAATCGTCGCCGAGCGAGGCCAGGGCATCGAACTTCTCGCCAGCACAATGGATTTCAACCGCCGCCTGCAGCGCCGAACCGATCTTGCCGGCTTCGCGCTGCGCTTCGAGCGCCTTGGTCACGTCGGCCCGCGCCGTGCGGATCAATGCCCACTTGGTGAGCAGATCGCCCTCGCCGGCCTGCGTCGGCAGATCGTGCCAGACCTGGAACATGATCGAATCGTCGGCCTTGCCAGTTAGCACCTGCCAGACCTCTTCAGCCGTGAAGGCAGTGATGGGCGCCAGCAGGCGGACGAAAGCCTGCGTGATATGCCACAGTGCGGACTGGGCTGAGCGACGCGCCACCGACTTGGGCGCCGTCGTGTACAGACGGTCCTTGAGGATATCGAGGTAGAAACCGCCGAGATCTTCCGAACAGAAGGTCTGCAGGGCCTGGACGACACGGTGGAATTCGTATTTGTCGTAGTCGGCGCAGGAGCTAACCTGCAATTCGCGGGTCAGGGCCAGCGCGTAGCGATCGATTTCCAGCCATTGCGCAACCGGCAGCATGTCGGCCTGCGCGTCGAAGTCGGAGACGTTAGCCAACAGAAAACGCAGCGTGTTGCGGATGCGGCGATAGCCTTCGACAACACGCTTGAGGATTTCATCTGAAATCGTCAGTTCGCCCGAGTAATCGGTCGAGGCCGTCCACAGGCGCAGGATGTCGGCGCCCATCTTGTCAGATACCTGCTGCGGCGCGATGACATTACCCTTCGACTTGGACATCTTGTGGCCCTTGCCATCAACGACGAAGCCGTGCGTCAGCAGCGCCTTGTATGGGGCGCGACCGTCGATGGCGCAACCGGAGAGCAGCGAGGACTGGAACCAGCCGCGATGCTGGTCGGAGCCTTCAAGATAAAGATCGGCCGGATAGCTGAGATCAGCTGCATGCGAGCCGCGCATGACATGCCAGTGGGTCGTGCCGGAATCGAACCAGACGTCCAGCGTATCCTTCATCTTGACGTACTGATCGGCCTCGGCGCCCAACAATTCGGCAGCATCAAGGCTGAACCAGGCTTCGATGCCGGACTTCTCGACGCGCAGGGCAACCTGCTCGATCAACTCGGCCGTACGCGGATGCGGCAGGCCGGTTTCCTTGTGCAGAAAGAACGGAATCGGCACGCCCCAGTTGCGTTGGCGCGAGACGCACCAGTCGGGGCGGGTTTTCATCATCGCTTCCAGGCGGGCGCGCCCCCAGGCCGGGAAGAACTGCGTTTCATCAACGGCGCGCTCGGCGATCCAGCGCAGGGTCGAAGCATCTTCGTTGGTCTTGTGGTCCATGCCGATGAACCACTGGGTCGTGGCGCGGAAGATGATCGGCGTCTTGTGGCGCCAGCAGTGCGGGTAACTGTGTTTGATTTTCTCGTTTTTTAACAGTCGACCGTGGGATTCGAGTTCCTGCAGGACCAGCGGATTGGCTTCCCAGACCGTCTTGCCGGCCAGTTCGCCGACCGACAGCGCGGGCGTCGTGCTGATGAAACGACCATCGTTGCCAACCGGGTTATTGACCGGCAGGCCGTATTTCTTGCCGATGTTGTAGTCATCCACGCCATGCGCCGGCGCCGTATGCACCAGGCCGGTACCCGCCTCGGTGGTCACATGCGTACCGCAGATGATCGCCACATCACGCGGCTGGAAAGGGTGCTTGAGGAGGATCTGATCGAGCTTGTCGCCCTTGCAGGAGGCGACGATTTCGGCCTCCAGACCGTAACGCTGCAGGCTGGCTTCGGCGAGTTCATGCACGAGAATCAGCGAGCCCCTGGCCGTCTCGTACAGATCGTATTGCAGCTCGGGATGTACGCTGACCGCCTCGTTGGCCGGCAGCGTCCACGGTGTTGTCGTCCAGATCACGGCAAAAGCCGGACCGCGCAGATGGGTCAGGCCGAAGGCATTGGCCAGCTTTTCGGCATGGTTCTCGTGAACCTCGAAGGCCACATCAATAGCCGGCGAGTTCTTGTCTTCATACTCGACTTCGGCTTCGGCTAGCGCCGAACCGCAGTCCAGACACCAGTTGACCGGCTTCAGCCCCTGATAGAGATAACCTTGCTCGAGAATCTTGCCCAGAGCGCGGATTTCGCCGGCCTCGGCCGAAAAATTCATCGTCAGGTAAGGATTGCCCCAGTCGCCCAGCACGCCGAGACGGATGAAATCCTTTTTCTGGCGCTCGACCTGCTCGGCCGCGTAGGCGCGCGACAATTCGCGCACCTTGTCGGCGGGAATATTCTTGCCGTGCTGTTTCTCGATCTGGTGCTCAATCGGCAGGCCATGGCAGTCCCAGCCCGGAACGTAAGGCGCATCGAAACCGGACAGCGTTTTCGAGCGGACGATGATGTCCTTCAAAACCTTGTTAACCGCATGACCGATGTGGATATCACCGTTGGCGTAGGGCGGGCCATCGTGCAGCACGAAACGCGGACGACCGGCACTGATCTCGCGGATGCGCTGGTAGAGTTTTTTCTCCTGCCACTGGGCGACCCACTGCGGTTCGCGCTTGGGCAGATCGCCGCGCATCGGGAAAGCCGTATCCGGCAGGTTCAGGGTGTCTTTGAAATCAGCCATTTTGCGTGCTCACAACTCGAAAAAAGCCCGGGCAGCCGCGGCATCTGCCGCGATCTGCGCCTTGAGGGCGTCAATATTGGGAAAACGTTGTTCGTCGCGCAACTTATGGACGAAGCGCACCGACATGTGCGCCCCATAAATATCACGATCGAAATCGAAGAGATGAACTTCCAGCAAGGGCCGGGTGCCCCCCACCGTTGGCCGGACCCCGAGATTGGCAACGCCAGGCAGGGGTTTGTCACCCAGACCGCTGACCTCGACGGCGAAGACGCCGGTCATCGGCAACGGATTGTGCTTGATACGCAGGTTGGCCGTCGCAAAACCGATCTGCCGGCCGAGCTTCTGGCCATGCGACACCTGGCCGTCGATGATATAGGGGCGACCAAGCAGGCGGGCCGCATGTTCCATGTTGCCGGCCAGCAATGCCCGACGCACGGCCGAACTGGAGACGCGCTCGCCATCGGCCAGCACGCTGCCCATTGCCTCGACGGCGAAGCCGAAACGCCGCCCGGCGTCCTGCAACAGGGCGAAATCGCCAGCGCGCCCGCGACCAAAGCGAAAATCGTCGCCGATGATCAAATGACGGACCTGGCACCCGCGCACCAGGACCTGTTCGACAAACTCGTCGGCCGACAGGGCGGCAAACGCCGCGTTGAACGGGCAAATCACCGCCTGACGAACGCCACACTCGCCGAGCAGCTCAAGTTTTTCGCGCAGCGTCGTCAACCGCGCCGGCGCCGAGTCCGGCGCAAAATATTCGCGCGGATGCGGTTCGAAGGTCAGCACCGTAGGCGCCAACTGGCACTCGATGGCCACTTGAGCCAAGTGTTTGACCAGCGCCGCATGCCCGAGGTGGACGCCATCGAAATTGCCGATGGCGAGTACAACCGGAGCAGGAACGGGACGCGAATAACCGCGAAAAACGCGCATAAGTAAATTGGCAGGAAAAACGTTGAATTATAACGATTTAAGCCACCCTTCGGATACCGGCGGATAGCTTTGCGTCGGCCAGCACGCGGCACATGCCAAAACAGTGGCGACTCCTTTTCGCTATAATTAATGAGTTTAACAAAATCACCCCTCTCCCAAACTCATGCTCGAATTGATCAGCCATGTAGTCCGAATTTCGGCGCGACGAGACCGCACCGAAATCAATTCGGCCATGGTTGATACCTTGATCAACCTTTTTCACCCGCAGAACCTGACCATCTACCGCTGCTACGTGGGGAACAAAAAGGCAATGGTCTTTGCCTGTGCCGGCTATGGCCCGAACGGCCAGTTCCTGCGCAACGCTTACCTGCCGGACCACCGCTTCTGCCAGCCGATCGAGCGCGACGCGCTACTCAACCGTTGCCGCAAGGAACTCTCAGCCGTTATCGATTTTCTCGACGACGGCTCGCACCGCATCGTTTTTCCGGTTCTCCGCCTCAATGAACCGATCTACCTGATCGAACTCACCCTCACCGACGAATTCTCGGCTGACCATCGCGTGACGCTGATGGGCCTGATTGAGTACTTTGGCAACCACATTGCGCTACTTGATTATGGCGAGGCCGACACCCTGACGGGGCTGGCCAGCCGCAAGACTTTCGACAAGCATCTTTTTGAACTGCTCGGCAAGGCTGCCAGCGACGAGCTGCTCGGCGGCCCCGAGAGCCGGCGGCGCGGTACGCCCAGCAGCAGCCACTGGCTGGCCGTCTGCGACATCGACCACTTCAAACAGGTCAATGACAACTTCGGCCACCTGATCGGTGACGAAGTACTGATCATGCTGGCTCAGGAAATGCGCCAGTCCTTCCGCTTTGATGACCAGCTGTTCCGTTTCGGCGGCGAGGAGTTCATCGCCCTGCTCCAGCCAACTGATGAGCAGTTCGCCCTGGCAACGCTGGAACGCTTCCGCACCAATGTTGAAAAACAGCTGTTCAGCCGGGTTGGCCGCATTACCGTCAGTATCGGTTTCAGTGCACTGATGCCCAACGACACGCCAACGGACGTCATCGACCGGGCCGACGAGGCGCTTTATTTCGCCAAACGCAATGGCCGAAACCGAGTGGACTGCTATGAAAAGCTGGTTGCCTCAGGCGACGTGGCCGCCAAGGAAATCGCCAAGGGCGAAGTCGAGCTGTTCTAGCTGGCAACTAACCGAGCAAGGCCAGTTTAGCCTTCGGCCCGGGCGGATGCTTGATGAAGTATTGCCGGATGCCGCGGACAATCGCCCCGGCCAGTTTTTCCTGATAGGCATCGTCGTTGAGCCTGGCTTCTTCCTCCGGATTGGAGATGAAAGCCGTTTCAATCAGTGCTGATGGAATATCCGGAGCCTTGAGCACGGCAAAGCCGGCCTGTTCAACGTGGGCCTTGTGCAGCGTATTGATCGAACCCAGTTCGCCGAGCAGGTATTTGCCCAATTTCAGGCTGTCGTTGATGGTGCCGGTCTGCGACAGGTCGAGCAGCGTGCGGGCCAGAAAGAGATCCTTGCTGCCGATATTGACGCCGCCGATCAGGTCGGCCTGATTTTCCTTCTGGGCCAGCAGGCGGGCCTGCGTGCTGGAGGCACCCTTTTCGGACAGCACGAAGACTGATGAACCGCGCGCGTCCGGCTTGATCCAGGCATCGGCGTGAATCGACAGGAAGAGGTCGGACTGGATGCGCCGGGCCTTCTGGACCCGCATCTGCAGCGGCACGAAGAAATCGGAATCGCGGGTCAGTACGGCGCGCATGTTCGGCTCTGCATCGATGCGCGCCTTGAGGCGACGGGCGACTTCGAGGGTGACGTTCTTTTCGTAGGTGCCGGCCCTGCCGACCGCACCAGGGTCTTCACCGCCGTGGCCGGGGTCGAGCGTGATGGTGACCAGACGGTCGACAATTGGTTTGCCGGATTTCTTGCTGGTCTGGATTTCTGGCGCTTCAATCGGTTTTTCGGACTTCCTGGCGACGGTTTCATCCGGCCGCTTTTCGGCAATCTGGAAATCCTGCTCGTTCTTGAGCGGCTCGACGCCATCCTTGCGGCCTTCGAGCAGCGCCATCATCGGGTCGGGCGGATTGACCGGATAGACATCGAGCACCAGGCGGCTGCCGTATTCACCGGCAGGCTCGAGCGTGAACACCTGCGGACTGACCTTGCCCTTGAGTTCCATGACCAGACGAACAACACCCGGCTTGAA
>VIKE01000017.1 GCA_008080565.1 Rhodocyclaceae bacterium
GCCTTGCCCTGCTGGACTTCCTTGTTCTGCGGAATCAGGAACTCGAGCGCGGCGTAGATACCCTTGAGTTCGCGGCCCGGGACCGGCAGATCGCGCGGCACTTCAGAGCCGGCAGCCAGAATCACCGCGTCGAAATCCTTCTTGAGTTGGTCAGCCGAAACGAAAGTGGTCGCATCGTTGTTGATGCCGGCCGGCACGTTCTTGTCACCGATCACGACCTTGGTCTTGAAGGTGACGCCTTCGGCTTCCATCTGGGCGACGCGGCGGTCGACCAGGGTCTTTTCCATCTTGAAGTCGGGAATACCGTAGGCGAGCAGGCCGCCGAGACGATCGCTCTTCTCGAAAACGGTCACGTCATGACCGACACGCGCCAGCTGCTGAGCGGCAGCCAGACCAGCCGGGCCAGAACCAACGATGGCGACCTTCTTGCCGGTCTTCGATTTCGGCGGCTGCGGTACGACCCAACCCATGTCCCAACCCTTGTCGATGATGAAATGTTCAATCGACTTGATGCCTACCGGCGCGGCGTTGATGCCAAGCGTACAGGCGGCTTCGCAGGGCGCCGGACAGATGCGGCCGGTGAAATCCGGGAAGTTGTTGGTAGAGTGCAGCACTTCCAGCGCCTGCTTCCAGTTGCCGCGGTAAACCAGGTCATTCCAGTCGGGAATGATGTTGTTCACCGGGCAGCCGTTGTTGCAGAACGGGATGCCGCAATCCATGCAACGCGCGCCCTGGATCTTGGCCTCGTCGTCCGACAAGGTGTGGACGAATTCCTTGTAATGCTTCAGGCGCTGCTCAACCGGGTCGTAACCCTCGGACAGGCGCTCGAATTCCATGAAGCCAGTCGGCTTGCCCATTATGCAGCCTCCTTCTGTGCAGCAGCGGCCATCTCGGTGAGGGCGCGCTTGTATTCGTGCGGATAGACTTTGACGAACTTCTCGCGGTAAGCATCCCAGTTGGCCAGAATGGCCTTGGCGGTCGCGCTACCGGTGTATTCGGCGTGACGGGTGATCAGTTCCTTGAGCTGGATTTCGTCAGCGACGCCGAGATGCTGCGGTTCGCCAGCGGCAATACGGGATGCCGGCAAGACCTTCTCGAGCGCCACCTGGGCGAGATTACAGCGATGCTTGAAACTGCCATCCTCATCCAGCACGTAGGCGATACCACCCGACATGCCAGCTGCAAAATTACGCCCGGTCATGCCCAGCACAGCGACAGTGCCACCGGTCATGTATTCGCAACCATGATCGCCAACACCTTCGACAACCGCCGTCCCACCCGAGTTGCGGACGCAGAAACGTTCGCCGCCGACACCGGCGAGGAAAGCCTCGCCTTCGGTCGCACCGTACATGACGGTGTTGCCGCAAATGATGTTCTGCTGCGTATCACCACGGAAATCCGGGCTCGGCTTGATGATGATGCGGCCACCCGACAAACCCTTGCCGACGTAGTCATTGCCTTCACCAGTCAACTCCAGCGTTACCCCCTTGGCCAGGAAGGCACCGAAGGCCTGACCGGCAGTGCCGGTCAGCTTGACGTGGATGGTATCGTCCGGCAGGCCGGCATGGCCATAGCGACGGGCCACTTCACCCGACAGCATGGTGCCGCAGGTGCGGTTGACGTTGATAATGGTCGTTTCGATCTGGACCTTTTGGCCCTTTTCGAGAGCCGGCTTGGCCTGGGCGATCAATTTGTGGTCGAGCGCTTTCTCGAGGCCGTGATCCTGGCCTTCCGTATGCAGGCGCGGCACATCGGCTGGCACATTCGGTTGGAAGAATATCTTGGAGAAATCCAGACCCTTGGCCTTCCAGTGATCGATGCCGGCGCGCATGTCGAGCAGGTCGGCACGGCCGACCAGATCGTCGAACTTGCGAACGCCAAGCTGAGCCATGATCTCGCGAACTTCTTCGGCAACGAAGAAGAAGAAATTGACGACATGCTCGGGTTGACCGGAGAAGCGCTTGCGCAGCACCGGATCCTGAGTGGCCACACCGACCGGGCAGGTATTCAGGTGGCACTTGCGCATCATGATGCAACCTTCGACCACCAGCGGCGCGGTGGCAAAGCCGAACTCGTCGGCGCCGAGCAGGGCACCGATCACGACGTCACGGCCAGTCTTCATCTGGCCATCAACCTGAACGCGGATACGCGAACGCAGACGATTGAGCACCAGCGTCTGCTGGGTTTCGGACAAGCCGAGTTCCCACGGCGTGCCGGCATGCTTGATCGAGGACTGCGGCGAAGCACCGGTGCCACCGTCAAAACCAGCGATCACGACGTGATCGGCCTTTGCCTTGGCAACACCGGCAGCAACCGTGCCGACACCGACTTCGGAGACCAGCTTGACCGAGATGGAGGCCTTCGAATTGGCATTCTTCAGGTCATGAATGAGCTGCGCCAGGTCTTCGATGGAGTAGATGTCATGGTGCGGCGGTGGCGAAATGAGGCCGACGCCTGGCACCGAGTGACGCAGGAAGCCGATGTACTCGGAAACCTTGTGGCCCGGCAACTGGCCGCCCTCACCCGGCTTGGCACCTTGCGCCATCTTGATCTGGATCTGGTCGGCATTGACCAGATACTCGGTGGTCACACCAAAGCGACCGGAGGCAACCTGCTTGATGGCGGAGCGCAGTGAATCACCTTCCTTGAAGGTGTAATCGCGTTCGATACGCGAAGCACCAACCACTTCGGACAGCGTTTGACCAGCCTTGAGCGGCACAAAACGCTTGGCGTCCTCACCACCTTCGCCGGTATTCGACTTGCCGCCGATGCGGTTCATGGCGATGGCCAGCGTGGTGTGCGCTTCTGTCGAAATCGAGCCAAGCGACATGGCACCAGTGGCGAAGCGTTTGACGATTTCCTTGGCGGATTCGACTTCTTCGAGCGGAATGGATGCACCGGTGGGTTTGAATTCGAACAGGCCGCGCAGCGTCAGGTGACGCTTGGTCTGATCATTGATCAGCTTGGCGTATTCCTTGTAGGTCTCGTACTTGCCGGAGCGGGTCGAGTGCTGCAGCTTGGCAATCGAATCCGGCGTCCACATGTGTTCTTCACCGCGGATGCGATAAGCGTATTCACCACCGGCATCGAGCATGTTGGCCAGCACTGGATCGGCCGAGAAGGCTTCGCTATGCAAACGAATGGCTTCTTCTGCCACTTCAAAGACGCCAATACCTTCGACATTGGACGGCGTGCCAGTAAAGTATTTCTCGATAAAATCCTTCTGTAGGCCGATGGCTTCGAAGATCTGGGCGCCCGTGTAGGACATGTAGGTGGAGATACCCATCTTCGACATGACCTTCATGAGGCCCTTGCCGATTGCCTTGACATAGTTCTTGGCGTACTTCTCGGCCTTCTCTGCATCGCCCTTGGCGAAGCCGGCGATGGTTTCGAGCGCCACATAAGGGTGGACAGCCTCGGCACCGTAACCGCCCAACAAGGCGAAGTGATGGGTTTCTCGGGCCGAACCAGTCTCGACCACGAGGCCGGCGCTGGTGCGCAGGCCCTTCTTGACCAAGTGCTGGTGAATAGCCGACGTGGCGAGTAGCGCCGGGATGGCGACATGCTCGGCATCGACCTTGCGATCAGAGACGATCAGGATATTGGCACCGGAACGAACCGCATCTTCAGCATCAGCAGCCAGCGAAGCGAGGCGCGCCTCGATACCGTCCTTGCCCCAGGCGACCGGGTAACAAATATCCAGCTCAAAGGAGTGGAACTTGTTGGAGGTATATTTCTCGATGTTACGCAGCTTTTCCATGTCGTCGAAGGACAACACGGGTTGCGACACTTCAAGACGTATGGGCGGGTTGATGTCGTTGGTGTTGAGCAGATTCGGCTTCGGTCCGATGAAGGACACCAGCGACATGACCAGTTCTTCGCGGATCGGGTCGATCGGCGGGTTGGTCACCTGAGCAAATAGCTGTTTGAAGTACGTGTAGAGCGTCTTGTTCTTGGCCGACAACACCGGTAAGGCAGAGTCGGTACCCATCGAACCAGTGGCTTCTTCGCCATTCTGGACCATCGGTTCAAGAATGATCTTGACATCTTCCTGCGTGTAACCGAATGCCTGCTGGCGATCAAGCAGAGAAGCAGCAGGGGCCGAGCATTTTTCATGCGGTGCCGGCACTTCGTCGAGCTTGATACGAATCTTTTCGATCCACTCGCGATAGGGCTTGGCGTTTGCCAAAGAATCCTTGAGTTCCTTGTCGTCGATGATGCGGCCCTGCTCCATATCGATCAGGAACATCTTGCCCGGCTGGAGGCGCCACTTCTTGACGATTTTCTTTTCCGGAATCGGCAGTACGCCAGATTCTGAAGCCATCACGACGAGGTCGTCATCGGTAACCAGATAACGGGCCGGACGCAGGCCGTTACGGTCAAGTGTCGCGCCGATCTGGCGACCGTCGGTGAAAGCCACCGCAGCAGGGCCGTCCCACGGCTCCATCATCGCGGCGTGGTATTCGTAGAAGGCACGACGATTCTCGTCCATCTGCGAGTGCTTTTCCCAAGCTTCCGGAATCATCAGCATGACCGCCTGGGCCAGCGAGTAGCCTCCGCCCATAACCAGCAGTTCGAGCGCATTGTCGAAGGAAGCTGAGTCGGACTGTCCGGGATAATGCAGCGGCCAGACCTTTTTCAGGTCATCACCGAGAATCGGCGAGGAGATCGCCTGTTCACGGGCCTTGAACCAGTTAACGTTGCCACGCACCGTGTTGATTTCGCCGTTATGGGCGATGTAGCGGAACGGATGGGCCAGATCCCAGGTCGGGAAGGTGTTGGTCGAAAAACGCTGGTGCACCATGGCGAGCGCGGAAACTGTGCGCTTGTCCTGCAGGTCAAGGTAGTACACGCCAACCTGGTCGGCCAGCAACAGCCCCTTGTAGTTTACCGTGCGGGCAGAAAAGGACGGGACGTAGAATTCCTGACCGAACTTGAGCTTCAGTGACTTGATCGCGTTGGCTGCACGGCGACGAATGATGTAAAGCTTGCGCTCGAGGGCATCCGTCACAAAAACATCCGGACCGCGACCAACGAATACCTGGCGAATCACCGGTTCCTTGGCGCGCACGGTCGGCGACATGGGCATATCGCAATTGACTGGCACATCACGCCAGCCAAGTAGAACCTGACCCTCGGCAACGATCGACCGCTCAATCTCTTCGATGCAGGCGTGGCGCGAAGCAGCCTCCTGCGGCAAGAAAACCATGCCCACACCGTACTCGCCGGCGGGCGGCAATTCCACGCCCTGACGCGCCATTTCTTCGCGATAGAACTGGTCCGGAATCTGGATCAAAATGCCCGCGCCGTCCCCCTGCAAAGGATCGGCGCCAACGGCACCGCGGTGATCGATATTCTTCAGGATCAACAAACCCTGCTCGACGATGCTATGGTTTTTCTGACCTTTGACATGGGCGACAAAACCCACGCCACAAGCATCGTGCTCATTGGCTGGGTCGTACAAACCCTGCCGCTCAGGTACTCCCGGTTCCATCACACGCATTCCTTCAAATAACTTGGCCGCTGAATATTAGCCAACGTTGAAAAAAGCCGAACATCATATTTTCTGCATCGGCCTGTAGGAAAATTAGAGGCAACCATCAAATATACTGGCAAACCCCTGTCAATTCAAGATGCTGCAACGCACCAACTAAGCACACCTAGGAAAGACGACTCCCTGTTCAGGTGCATCTGGCCTCAATGGCAGCGCTGATCTGCGCATCGCTAGCTTGATCAGAAACGATAGCCCTGCCGATTTCCTGCAGAAGAACCAAACGGAGTTTCCCATCCTGCACCTTCTTGTCATGGCTCATCAACTCGAGATATCTGGCTGCGCCCAGCCTGGGTCCAAATACTGGCAAGCCGGCACGAACAAAAATGTGCTCAATGCGCTTGACCGTCTTTTCATCCAGCCATCCCAACTGACGCGACAACTCCGCAGCAATTAATGTGCCGGCGGCAATAGCCTCGCCATGCAACCAATCACCGTACCCCATGCCCGTTTCAATCGCATGCCCAAAGGTATGCCCCAGATTGAGCAGTGCCCGCTCTCCGGTTTCTTTTTCGTCCGCCACGACAACCTCGGCCTTGTTGGCACAAGACCGGTGAATTGCATAGGTTAGCGCCGATGGATCCCGCGCCAACAGGTTCTCGAGATTCGCTTCTAGCCAGACGTAAAACTCAACATCTCGGATCAGTCCGTATTTGATTACCTCGGCCAAACCTGCCTTTAACTCCCGCTCAGGCAGTGTGTTGAGCGTCGTAATATCGGCAAGAACTAGCTTTGGCTGATAGAACGCGCCAATCATGTTCTTGCCTAGCGGGTGATTGATCGCCGTCTTGCCACCAACCGAAGAGTCAACCTGGGACAAAAGAGTAGTCGGCACCTGAATAAAAGGCATTCCTCGTTGGTAACACGCAGCTGCAAAGCCCCCCATGTCGCCAATAACCCCGCCGCCCAGAGCAATTAAAGTTGTTCCGCGCTCACAGCGCGCACTCAACAGGGCATCAAAGATCAAGTTCAGGGTTTCCCATGTCTTGAACTGCTCACCATCCGGCAACACCACTGGCAGAACTGAAATCCCTCCGCTTTCCAAGGTAGACCGAAGCACCTCGAGATACAGGGGAGCAACTGTAGTGTTCGTTACCACTACAACTTTTTTTTGCTTGATGTAAGGCAGAATCAATTCGACCTGCGTAATAACCCCGGTTCCGATATGGATCGGGTACGAACGATCACCCAAGGCGACGTTGAGTGTTTCTATCATGTTGAGCATTGACGGTTAAATTCTCTCAGGAGATGCAACACGATTCCGGATGCAACCAAACGGCCGCCATCCACCACTATGTGAGCAGCATCTCGGTACAGCGGGTCTCGTACGGCATGTAATTCCTCCAACTTGGCAAGCGGATCCGCAACGTGCAGCAACGGGCGATTGCGATCATGCCGAGTGCGTTCGAAAAGCAAAACCGGTGGAACATTCAGATATACCACCCACCCGGTCTCGTGCAGCCTGCGACGATTTTCCGGATTCATTACGACGCCCCCGCCGGTAGCCATTACGATGCTGGACGATTCAGTAAGCTCCTGAATTGTCTGAGCCTCCCGTCGCCGGAAACCATCCTCACCTTCAATTTCGAAGATCGTAGGAATTGGCACACCGGTGCGCTCGACAATCTCGTGATCAGAATCAAAGAATGGCCGAGCCAAGCGCTTCGCCAATTGACGACCGACAGTTGTTTTGCCAGCCCCCATTAGCCCGACAAGATAGATGTTGCGACGATTTTCCACGTTCGGATTTTAGCCGACTACCCGCAAAGCACAAAAAAACAGGGCCGGCATCGCCGACCCCGTGAGTTCTGGGTTATTCGCAATTAGTCGAATCGCATTTTGTCTGAAATCACACGTGGCGTAATGAAAATAAGCAACTCGCGTCGTTTCCCCGTGTCGTTTTTATACTTAAAAAGCCAGCCGAGGAACGGTATATCTCCCAACAACGGGACTTTATCAACTGTATTCTGGGTATCTGTAATAAAGACACCGCCAATGACTACAGTACCACCATTCTCAACCACAACGTTGGTTTCTACAATTGAGCTCTTAATTGGTGGATTGAGAAATCCGTTGACGCTAACAGCCTTAGTCCAGTCTGGCTCTTCTTTTTTCACGACCAGATTCATCCTAACCGTTCCCTCTGGAGTAATCTGAGGAGTTGCCTCAAGAGAAAGTTTCGCCGGCTTGAATGCAACAGTATACGTCCCTGCCCCACCACCACTGCCAGGTTGAAAACTGATGTAAGGCACCTCCGTACCGTCTTCAATTTTTGCCTTAACATTGTTTGCCGTAACAACACGTGGACTTGAAATAATTTTCCCTATCCCATCCGACTCTAAGGCTGCAAGTTCCACATTGAGAATGCGCGTTAGCGAAGAGTTAAATAGAGAAAAAGCAAGAGCCCCTCCGGTAGAAGGAACCGGCAGATTTACGCCTACCATAGAATTCTGAACGAGGGTCGCAGGTGTTGTTGTGGTTACGCCCGTAGAAGATGTCGTCGTAACGGACGGCGTTATCTTCCCCCCAACAACATTTAGTCCAGAACCCAAAATTTCACTCGACTTGGAATTGATCAAACCCAATTTGGCGCCAATTTCCCTCTTAAAACTGTCTTGAGCCTCAACAATCCGCGCCTCTATTAGGACCTGTCTGGCGGCGGTATCAATCGACCGAATAAATGTACGAATTTCTTCAAGTTTACTTGGTATGTCATTGATGAAAACAAGATTCGACTGGGGATCGGCAACAGCACTCCCTCGCTTACTCAGAATGCGCTGCGCCGCGACATTCACCCCCGCCGCGGCAACCGGCACCTGCGCTGCTCCTGCGCCAGTTAGTGGCAAACCTGCCAACAACCTCGCCACATCAGCCGCCTTTTGATAGTTCAATTGAAACTGCTCCAACTTGAGGGGCTCAAGTTCGCTAATTTGTTGCTTAGATTCAAAATCCAGTTTTTCGCGGGTAGCGATTTCATCGCGTGGGGCTATCAGGATGATATTTCCCTTCTTCCGCATATCAAGTCCCTTTTGCTGGAAGATGATATCGATGACTTGGTCGGCTGGAACATCCTTCAATACAAGCGTTGTCGTTCCTGTAACGGTTTCGCTAATGACGGCATTGAGATTCAGTTCTTCGGCCATCAAGCGCAACAGGGCACGCACGTCACCATTTTGATAATTGATACTAACCCGTGGCCCTTGATAGCCCACCTTCGCCCCTTGAACCAGCTTGTTGGGATCTTCGACAATCTGTTTTACTTCAACAATAAACTGGTTGTCACTTTGGTAAGCATTGTGCTCCCACAAGCCTTTTGGCGTAATTATCATCCTGACGTTATCGCCGATTGCCTTGGTTTCGACTGCCGTAACGGGTGTTGCGAAATCGGTGACGTCCAGCTTGCGACGCAAACGGTCCGGCACCGTCGTTTTCATGAAATCAACCACGAGATTGGCACCCTGCTGCCGAATATCAATGCCGGTACCCGTATCACTCAGATCGACGATAATCCGCCCTTCGCCGTCTTTGCCGCGACGAAACAGCACATCGCTTACCGCATGCTTAGAACCAACCAAGCTCTCCTCTGCAAAGCGGGTCGTTCGTTGTGCTGCGGAATCTGCCAGTCGTTCAATCGGCGAAAGCGTCACATATAGCGACTTGCCATCAAGCCGGGTCTTGTAGTTCATGTTCCGGACAAGATTGAGTACCACTCGCGTGCGATCACCAACCTGCACCACATTCATGCCGCGCAAATCGCCCTGATTGAATACTTGGCTGGTTTTACCCAAACCGTTTGCGGTCGACTGGAAATCCAGCGCTATTTTTGCGGGATTGGCGACGCTGAAACCTGGCGGAGGAGAAGCCAACGGCTCCTTAAGATCGATCCGGAGCGCGACCTCGTTCCCTTGTTGGGCAACGTTTACCGCCTCAATAGAGTTCGCCGGCGGAGCCTCTGCTTGAGCAGAAGACGACAGAGCAAGGCAGGCCGAGGCTACAGCCATCGCATAGGTGATCAATTTCATTTCTTGCTTCCCTCCTTGCTCTGCAGGTAGAGCGAGCTCTTGCGCTCAGTCTTCCGTATCCGAAATCTGCGTCACCATACCGAAATCGAGGCCCACATAGTCGCCGACCTTGACTTGCTTGACTTTATCTTCAACCTGAACAACCGCCATCGGGCGTTTGTTTACATTCATGTAACCGATCATCTTGAGTGACTCAATCGGGTACTTTTCCAGAAGGCTGTTACGGACTTCCCGTGCCTCAAAATCGGGTTGAAATGCACCACCCTTGCCAGCGACCTGCTTGTATTTGGACTCCGGTTCTATCTTGTTCGGCTTGAACGGGTCAATCGTGGCTTCCATATCGTAGGGAACCGGCTCATAGGGCTTAACCTCCGGCAATTTGGGGACATTCCCACGCATGTCTTTGGTGTTTTCGGCCATCCACTGTTTCAACTCTTCGTGGTCTCCACCTGCGCAAGCACCGAGGAAACCGCACAGGGCAACAAGCAATATTCGTTTCACTTCTTCGCTCCTTGCGCTGCCTTCTTCTCTTGCTCGGCCTTCTTTTGCTTGGCTATCTCTTCCTCATCCAGATAGCGGAATGTTTTTGTGGTGGCATCCAGCGAGAGCTGTCCACCATCCTTGACGGGAGCAATGGAAATATTATTCAGGGTAACGATGCGCGGGAGCTTGGCAATGTCGGCTGCAAAAGCCCCGAAGTCATGATACCCCCCATTAATTTTGACGGTAATCGGCAACTCCGCGTAGAAGTCCTTAACCTGCTCCTGCCCCGGCTTGAACAGCTCGAACTGCAAGCCGCGACCAAGACCAGCTTGGTTTACTTCAATAAGTAGCGCCTCAATTTCTGATTTATCGGGCAATTGTTTGAGCAATGCACCGAAGGACCGATCAATTTCGGCGAGTTGCTGGATGTACAAGTCCAGATTTACCGCTTGCCGCTTTTTGTCAAGATATTGCTGCTTGAGCGTTTCCTCTTCCCGCTGCTTCGTCTCCAGTTCGGTCAACTGGTCGCTCCAGACAAACCACCAACCAGCAACGAGAATAGCGGCGAACAGGCCGACCAAGACGGTAATTTTCGGGATCAGCGGCCATGCACCCGGATCATTCGGGTTCATCAGCCTAAAGTCATCGGCTATCGACTGGAAATCAACATTGGGCAAGGAAATAGTCTTGGCGTTCACTTTTTCACCTTCCCATCTTCTTCAGGCTTAACACGGGTGAGGATGAAGGTCATGCCAAATTCGTTGATTCGACGCCCGTTGATCACAACTGCTTTACTCTCTATCAGTTGCGGGGTTTCTAGCCACGGCGAAGCCTCCAGATTACGCATCAACGCCGAAATGCGGGCATTTGATTGGGCATGGCCAGAGATACTGACTTTCAGTCCATCCTGTTTCAGTGCCTTAAGGTAAATACCTTCAGGTACCTGTTTGACCAACTCACTCAACAAATAAACAGTTTCACCACGATCACGTTGCAGGTTTTCAATAACCTGTTTCCGCGAAAGCAAGGCTTGGGTTTGTTCTTTCAGGCGTTTGATTTGATCAAGTTGCTTATCAAGGACTGCTATTTCCCCCTTGAGGAAATCGTTCGAACTGTCCTGATTACTGATCGCACCACCAATAAGGGTGTAAACCGCAAACACGATCAACACACCGAGCACAGATACAAGCCCGGACAGTACATAAAACTGCTCGCGCCGAGCCTTTTTCGCCTCTTCGCGATGAGGAAGGAGGTTGATGCGAATCATGATGGATCAAACACCTCCGCAGAGCCAAGCCGCAGGCCACCATCAACGATGAGGCATCAGCGAGCAAACTTTTTGCCCGAACACGGTCGGAAAGCACCATGTTGGCAAAGGGGTTGGCAATCAGCGTATTGACTTGGGTTCTTGTAGCAACGACTTCATCGATGCCGGGAATGACCGCACAACCTCCGGCCAGAACGATATGATCAACTTGGTTGTATTGGGTCGAGGTGAAGAAGAATTGGAGCGCCCGAGAAACCTCTAGCGCGAGATTTTCCATGAACGGGTTGAGCAACTCGATTTCATAGCCTTCCGGCAAATTTCCCGCTCGCTTGGCTGCCTCGGCATCCTCATAGCTCATTCCATAGTGACGGGAGATATCTTGGGTCAGCATACCGCCGCCAAAAGCCTGCTCACGGGCATATACCTGCTGGCCATTCCGCAAAACCGTCAGATTCATCACATTGGCGCCCGCATCGATCAGCGCAACGACCTGATTCTTTCCTGACTCGGGCAACTGGCGCTCAATCAACTCGAATGCCGCCAGTGCTGCAAATGACTCGACATCAACGACACTCGCCTTCAGACCGGCGGCATCTGCCACCGCGACGCGATCTTCAACCCGTTCTTTCTTGGAGGCTGCAATCAGAACCTCAAGCTCATCAGGAACCGCCGGCGCCGGACCGATGACCTGATAATCGAGATTCACTTCATCAATGGCAAATGGAATGTACTGATTGGCTTCGGTCTCAACCTGGGCCTCAAGCTCTTCATCGCGCAATCCCGCAGGCACAATGATTTTCTTGGTGATGACCGCCGACCCCGGCAGAGCCATCGCGACATTGCGGGTAGATGTACCCATTCGCTTCCAGGCACGCCTGACGCAGTCGACAACGCCATCCAGATTGGCAATATTGCCATCAGACACCGCGTCCTTGGGCAACACCTCAATGGTGTAGCGCTCAACGCGATAGCCGTCCTTCCCGTTAGCAGTCAGTTCCACCATCTTGACGGCGGACGAACTGATGTCCAAACCGAACAAGGAACGCGCCTTGGGATTTAACAACGCTGAGATATCTAAGCCCACCAGACCCCCAAAAAGTCCTTACGGAATGCGAAGTTAGCAAAATAACCAATAATTCACTTCAGATGCTAACAATAACATCTAGGCATGTAAAGCAATTTTACGGCGCGGATTTACCCCGGCGTATAATCCGCGCAACTCCTATTTCACCGATCAGACCACCGTGCCTTCATTGTCTTCGGCGCTGCGCCTAGTTATATACCCTGTCATATTTTTGCTTGGGCTTATTGCCATCGGCGTGGCAATGGCGCTGATCGTTCTTGTACTTACCTACCCGAACCTGCCGTCGCTAGAGGTGCTCACCGATTATCGGCCGAAGATTCCATTGCGCGTATACACAGCGGATGGATTCCTGATCGGGGAATACGGCGAAGAGCGTCGCGCTGTGGTGGCCATTGCCGATGTCCCGGCGGTCATGAAGCACGCGATTCTGGCCGCCGAGGATGATCGCTTCTATCAGCACGGCGGCATTGACTACACCGGCGTGGTCCGCGCAATCGGCGCCAATTTGATTGGCGGAGGCAAGCGGCAGGGTGCTTCGACCATTACCCAGCAGGTAGCTCGCAATTTCTTTCTGACCGGCGAAAAAACCTATACACGCAAGCTTTACGAAGCCCTTCTCTCCTTCAAGATAGAAAGTAATCTGTCGAAGGACCAGATTTTCGAGCTGTACATCAATCAGATATTCCTTGGTCAGCGCGCCTATGGTTTTGCGGCAGCGTCCCAGATTTACTTCGGCAAGCCGCTCAAGGACATTTCGATTGCCGAAGCGGCGATGCTGGCCGGCTTGCCAAAAGCGCCGTCGGCTTACAACCCGATCGTCAATCCCAATCGTGCCAGACTGCGTCAGCATTACGTCCTGCGCCGCATGCGCGAATTGGGACATATCACCGAGACGCAGTACGAAGCGGCCATTAAGGAACCACTGATCGTCAAACGCGAATTGGCCGAATATGCTGTCCATGCCGAATACGTCGCGGAAATGGCCCGACAGATCACCGCCGAACGTTTCCCGGAGGAGGTCTACTCGCGCGGCATGAAGGTTTACACCACGCTCATCAAGGCCGAGCAGGAGGCTGCCTATAACAGCCTGCGCAAGGGGGTTATGGACTATGACCGGCGACATGGCTACCGTGGCGCCGAGTCCTATCTCGACATGAAAGACATCAAGTCCGACCAGGACGAGGCGATTGATGAGGCACTTCAGGACATTGCCGATGCCGGCGACCTGATTCCGGGCTTGGTTCTGGCTGCCGACGCCAAATACATCAAGGTCTATCGCAAGGGCGGAGAAATCGTGACACTGACCGGCGACGCGATGAAATTTGCGGCCCGAATGCTCGATGACAAGGCTCCACCCAACAAGCGCCTCAAGCGCAGTGCCATCGTTCGCCTGCAAAAGGACGACAGGGGTGGGTGGCAGATCAGCCAGCTACCGGAGGTTGAATCGGCATTTGTTGCGGTCGACCCGAAAGATGGGGCCATTCGTGCACTGGTTGGCGGCTTTGATTTCAACCGCAACAAGTTCAACCACGTCACCCAGGCCTGGCGGCAACCGGGATCCAGTTTCAAGCCCTTCATCTATTCCGCTTCACTGGAAAAAGGTTATGGCCCCAATAGCGTAATTGCCGACGAACCCATCGTCATCCCGGCCAGCCAGACTGGCGCAGCGGCCTGGGAGCCGCATAACTATGATGGCAAATACGAAGGCCCGATGCGTATGCGCACGGCGCTGGCCAAGTCAAAGAACATGGTTTCGATCCGTATCCTGCAGTCGATCGGCACACACTACGCGCAAGATTACTCAGCGCGTTTTGGTTTCGATGCCGCCAAGCACCCGCCTTACCTGACCATGGCCCTCGGCGCCGGATCGGTCACGCCATGGCAGATGGTGACTGCATATTCAGTCTTTGCCAACGGCGGGTTCCGGATCAACCCCTTTGTCGTCCGCGAAATTCGTGATGGCGGGAATCAGGTCCTGGCCCTGTCGGCGGCGACCGAGGCCGGCAATGAAGAAACCCGCGTCATTGACCCACGCAACGCCTTCATGATGGATGCCATGTTGCGCGACGTCACCATCTACGGCACGGCCGCCAAGGCATCTGCCATACTTAAACGCCATGACCTGGCCGGCAAGACCGGCACGACCAATGAGTATCTGGACGCCTGGTTCTGTGGCTACCAGATGACTGTCAGCGGCTGTGCGTGGATAGGCTTTGACCAGCCGCGAAAACTAGGCGACAAGGAAACGGGTGGCGCCGCGGCACTGCCGATCTGGATTGGCTACATGAGCCGGGCGCTCAAGGATGTGCCGACGCTGCTCCCGCAAGCGCCGGAAGGACTGATAGCCACTGGCGAAGGCCGGGAGCGTAGCTACATCTACGCCGAGAATGCGGCCAATGAGAAAGCGCCAGAGGAGGCGGCACAGGAAACCGCTCCCCTGCCGACCCCGGATCTCAGCGCACCGCCCAGCGACTGATCAGCGCAGCTTGATGGTCTCGCCGGCCTGCTGGCTGGCGAGCATCGACAATTTTTCCATCAGTTCGGCAGCATCACGGGTATCCCGCCAGGCAGCGCCATCCCAGCGAAAATGAAAGCCGCCAGAGCGAGCCGCGACCCAGATTTCCCGGGCAACCCCATGACGGTTAACAATGATCTTGCTGCCATCGTCAAACTCGATTTCGAGCACGCCCCCCGCCGCCAGCTGGCAGTCGATGTCAGCCCCGCTGGCTTCGAGCGCCGCATCGATCCTGGCCAGCGTCGCCTCGGCCAGGGTGTTGAATTCCTTGTCATCCATCGTGTGCTACCATCCCGCTCTTCGCTGACAGCGCCCCGAACATGTCCAGAATCGCCGCCTTGCTGATTATCCTGAGCCTTGCCGCCTGCGGCATGAAAGGCCGGCTTGAAATGCCGCCCGGCCCGGCGTCTGACCCGCTGCTTGGCAAAGCCAAGCCAGCTGGCAACGATGTTAGCACGACCACCAGCCCCAAAGCCCCATGACCCAATTTGCCCTGAAAGACGGCGTCCTGCACGCCGAATCCGTTCCCCTGCCGACCATTGCCGATCAATTCGGTACGCCGGCCTATGTCTATTCCCGCGCCGCGCTGGAAGCCTCGCTGCGCGAGTTTCAGGACGTTTTGGGAGGCCACCCCACGGGCAAGGGTGCCCTGGTCTGCTACGCCGTCAAGGCCAACTCCAACCTCGCCATCCTCAACGTCTTCGCCCGCCTTGGTGCCGGCTTCGACATCGTTTCGGGCGGCGAACTGCAGCGCGTGCTGGCCGCTGGCGCCGATCCGAAGAAGGTTGTATTTTCCGGCGTCGGCAAGACCGCTGATGAAATGAAGCTGGCGCTCGACGTCGGCATTTTCTGCTTCAACGTCGAATCCGCCGCCGAGCTCGAGCGCCTCAACGACGTCGCCGGCCAGTGCGGCAAGAAGGCGCCGATCAGCCTGCGCGTCAATCCAAACGTCGATCCGAAGACGCACCCGTACATTTCGACCGGCCTCAAGGGTGCCAAATTCGGTGTTGCCTACGACAATGCCCTGGCGCTCTATCGCCGGGCCGCTGCGCTGCCCAACATCGAAGTAACCGGCATCGACTGCCATATCGGTTCGCAACTGCTCGACCCGTCGCCGTTTGTCGAAGCGCTTGATCGCATTCTGGCCCTGGTTGACCAGATGGCGGCCGAAGGCATCCACATTCACCACCTCGACCTTGGTGGCGGCCTCGGCATCAAGTACAACGCCGAACAAGTGCAGCCGACCGTCGCTTCCTACCTGACGCCGCTGCTCGACAAGCTGGCCGGGCGCGGTCTGCAGGTGGTGCTCGAACCGGGTCGCCGGCTGGTCGGCAATGCCGGCCTCCTGCTCACCCGCATCGAATACCTGAAAGAAGGTGAAGCAAAGAATTTCGCCATCATCGACGCCGCCATGAACGACCTGATGCGACCGGCGCTCTACGAAGCCTGGCATGACATCCTGCCAGTCGTGCCGCGGGACGGGGCTTCCAGCGAATACGACGTCGTCGGCCCGGTTTGCGAAACCGGCGATTTCCTCGGTCAGGCCCGTCCGCTCGCCGTCGAAGCCGGCGATCTGCTGGCCGTCATGTCGGCCGGCGCCTACGGCATGGCCATGGCCTCGAATTACAACACCCGGCCACGCGCGGTTGAAGTGATGGTCGATGGTGACCAGATCCACGTCATTCGCCAGCGCGAAACCGTCGAACAGCTTTACGGCGGCGAGTCTCTTCTCCCGAAGTGAGCGGTCTGCGCGTCGACAAGTGGCTGTGGGCGGCGCGTTTTTTCAAGACGCGCTCCCTGGCCAGCGACGCGGTCAGCGGCGGCAAGGTCAAGGTCAATGGCGCCACCATCAAGCCGGCCCGCGAAATCAAGGTCGCTGACCGGCTGGACATCGCCAACAGCGAAACGCGTTGGGAAGTGACGGTCAAAGCCCTGTCCGACAAACGCGGCCCGGCGCCGGAAGCCCGGCTGCTCTATGAAGAAACGCCGGAAAGTATCAGCGCCCGCGAAACTGCGCGCGACAGCCGACAGTTCGTCCAGGATCCTGCCGCTGACATTCATGGCCGCCCGACCAAGCGTGACCGGCGCCAGATGGACCGTTACGGCCGGTAAATCGGCATTGCCACGGTCAACTGGAAAAAACAACCAAAATCAAAGTACGTAAGCGAGCGCCAGCGGCAGGAAAAGCAAGGCAGCCAGATTGCCGATCAACACGATCGAAGCCACACGCTGCGGTTCCTGCTTGTAGCGCTCGGCGAACAGGAAGTTGAGCACGGCCGGCGGCAGGGCGCCGAAGACGAACAGCATCGCCGCATCGCGCCCCTGCAGCCCGATCAACTGAATGACGCCAGCGGCGATCAGCATGCCGGCCACCGGCCTGAGTACGGCGCTGCCCACCGCCACCTTCCATTCACTGAACGACACGTCGGTCATGCGCACGCCGAGCGAGAAGAGCAGCAGCGGCACCGAAACGTCGCCGAGCATCTTGATGGCGATGACCAACGGCGTCCATATGGGAATCTTGATCAAGGCCACGGCCAGCCCGGCGATGGCGGCAAAAACCACGGGGATTCGCCACAGCGTCAGGATGCGGGTCGTCGGGTCGAGCAGACGCGCCCCGAAGGAAAAGTGCAGCGTGTTTTCGACCATGAACAAAATCACCGCCGCCGGCAGCGCCGCTTCGCCCCAGGCCAGCACGGCGAGTGGCAGGCCGATATTGCCGGAATTGTTGAAGAGCATCGGCGGCACCAGCGTCTTCGGCTCGATGCCGAACAGCCGGGCAATCGGCCAAGCAAGGAGGCCGCAGGTGGCCAGAACGAGAAAACCGCCGAGGGCCAGCGGTGCGTAGGCAGCCAAGTCGAAGGACTTACCGGCCATCGCCGCGAAGACCAGCGCGGGGATGAAAATATCCATGTTCAGCCGATTGGCCACTGCCATTTCCGGCTTGTGCTTGCGGCCATAAAAATAGCCGGCCGCGACGATCCCGAAGATTGGGAAGAGAATGACCAGCAGACGGAAACTCAGGCTTTGCTCGTCCAAACGAAAGGCCTCAAATGGGAATAGGCAACAAATGGGATTGTGCGGACACCGTAGGCGTCCGCACAGCAGGGATTACCCCTAAACGTCAGAGCACGTAGCGCGACAAATCTTCGTCGGCGGCGACTTCGCCGAGCTTCTCATTGACGTAGTCAGCATTGACCAGAACCCTGTCCAAGCCGACCTTGCCGGCATCAAACGAGACTTCTTCGAGCAGTTTTTCCATGACCGTATGCAGGCGGCGGGCACCGATGTTCTCGGTCCGCTCATTCACCTGGAAGGCGATTTCTGCCATCCGGCGGATACCATCGTCGGCGAACTCGATCCGGACGCCTTCCGTTTCAAGCAGCGCCTGATACTGCTTGGTCAGGCAGGCGTCGGTCTGGGTCAGGATGCACTCGAAATCGGCCACCGACAGCGAATCGAGTTCAACACGGATGGGGAAGCGGCCCTGCAGTTCGGGAATGAGGTCGGACGGCTTGGACAGGTGGAAGGCACCCGAGGCGATGAACAGGATGTGATCGGTCTTGATCATGCCGTACTTGGTCGACACCGTCGTGCCCTCGACCAGCGGCAGCAGGTCGCGCTGGACGCCTTGGCGGGAAACATCGGCGCCCTGCATTTCGGAACGGCTGGCGATCTTGTCGAGCTCGTCGAGGAAGACGATGCCGTTCTGCTCGACGGCCTTCACGGCCTCCAGCTTGACGTCCTCGTCATTGACCAGCTTGGCAGCTTCTTCGTCAGTCAGCAGCTTGAGCGCCTCCTTGATCGGCAATTTGCGCGACTTCTTCTTGCCGCCGCCGACACTCTGGAACATCCCCTGAATCTGCTGGGTCAGCTCTTCCATGCCGGGCGGCGCGAAGATTTCGGCCTGCATGCCCGGCGCAGCGACTTCAATGTCGATTTCCTTGTCGTCGAGTTCGCCTTCGCGCAGCTTCTTGCGGAATTTCTGGCGCGTCGTGTTCTCTGCTGCGGTCGACTCGGAATTTTCGGCAAAAAAGTTGGGGCCGCGGGCCGTTGGCAGCAGCACGTCGAGGATGCGTTCCTCGGCCGCGTCCTCGGCTCGGGCGCGCATGGTCTTCATGGCCCGTTCGCGATGCGACTTGATGGCCATTTCGACCAGATCGCGAATGATTGTCTCGACATCGCGGCCGACGTAGCCAACCTCGGTGAACTTGGTCGCTTCGATCTTGATGAAGGGTGCGTTGGCCAGACGGGCCAGACGGCGGGCGATTTCGGTCTTGCCGACACCGGTCGGCCCGATCATCAGAATATTCTTCGGCGTAATTTCCTGACGCAACGGCTCCGCCACCTGCGACCGCCGCCAGCGATTGCGCAGCGCGATGGCCACGGCCTTCTTGGCGTTTTTCTGACCGACGATATGCTTGTCGAGCTCGGAAACGATTTCCTGCGGGGTCATGGCCGTCATTCCAGCACCTCGATCGTGAAATTTCGGTTGGTGTAGATGCAAATATCGCCGGCGATCTCCAGCGATTTGGTGACAATTTCGCGCGGTGCCAACTCGGTATTTTCCAGCAGCGCCCGCGCCGCGCTCTGCGCATACGAGCCGCCGGAACCAATGGCAACGATGCCCTGCTCCGGCTCGAGCACGTCACCGTTGCCGGTGATGATCAGCGAGACCTCACGGTCGGCGACGGAAAGCATGGCTTCCAGTCGGCGCAAGGCGCGGTCGGAACGCCAGTCCTTGGCAAGTTCGACGGCCGAACGCAGCAGATTGCCCTGATGCTTTTCCAGCTTGGCCTCGAAGCGCTCGAACAGCGTGAAGGCGTCGGCCGTGCCGCCGGCAAAGCCGGCCAGGATGCGGCCGTTGTACAGCCGGCGGACCTTTTTTGCGGTGGCCTTGATGACGATGTTGCCGAGCGTCACCTGACCGTCACCGGCCATGGCGACGGAATTGCCCCGGCGCACCGACAGGATCGTCGTGCCGTGATATTGCTCCATGATTTGACCCTTAAGACTTGGGAACGAGAATGCGCGCCTGCTTGTTGAGGCCGACCACGGCCATCAGCTCGGCGACCAGATGATTCGGGCTGCGGATGACGATATCGCGTCCCGCGGCCTTGTACGGCGCGAGACGGTTGACCAGTTGCCCGGCCGAAACGAAATCAAGCCGGCGCACGCCGGAAAAATCGAGAATCGGCTGTTCGGCCCCCTCGATGACGGCCACCAATTCGTCGAAGCGGCAGCCCTTGAGCTCACCGGACAAATAATACGCGTCATCGGCCGGGCGAGCGGTGGCAGCCGACACAGCAGCGGGGGCTGCGACAGCCGCGCGCGGCTCCCACGACGGGGGCGACAGCTCGAAGGTCACCGCATAGTCGACGGCTCGCTCTTCGAATGCATCCTGCGTACCGTGCCGTTGCAGCAACTCCAGCAACAGGCGCCAGGACGGCTCGTGCGCGATATCGCCTGCAACCATCCGGCTATTCAAGCGGTCGATAAAGACGTCAGTACCAATCAGCGTTACCGCCAGCCGGGTCTTTCTAGCCCGGCTCAGCAGATCGGCCAATTGCCCGGCTACCTCGTCATCGCAACCGATCAGCTTGGTGCAATCAACCGTGACCTGCGCCTTTTGCTCGACCAGTTTGGCCAACTGGGTCACCGGCAAGGCGCCTTCGGCAGTCAATACGCCTTGCAGGAAAATCTTGTGCGGGCCGACCGCACCATTTGCCTGGTTAGCTGCCGGCGATTGCTGCGACCAGGTGGGCGGCGACATTTCGCAGGCCTCGGCATAATCGGCGCCGAGCTTTTCAAAAGCAGCCCGCTCGCCGGTCGCCTGCAACAGATCGAACAGCAGAAGCCAGAACCGTCGGCCTTCCCGGCCGTGGTAGGAGCGGACAAAAGTCTCGAGCAGCGAGCGCGCGGCGCCATCCTGGCCGTTGGCATAGAGCACGACAACCTGCTCGACGCAGGCTTGCAGCGGGTCGTCGTCATGATTGACGTCGATCCCCATGACGCTCGATTCGGTGAAATCGTCGCTGTCGAAATCGTCGATGCTGAAATCGGAATCGGCGGCCAGTGGTTGCAGGGGTGCCGCGGCGGGTTTGCCTTCAGGCTTGCGGGCAGCGGGTGCGGGTTGGGGCTTGGTTGGCTTGCCGGGAGTGAACTCCAGGTCCGGCAGCGGCTCGGGCAGCGACTTGGCTTGATCCTCGGCCGGCGCTACTGGCGCCATGGCCTCCGGCAGCGGCTCCGGTGCGCGCGGACGGGCGGCCGGCCGTTCGGGCATCTTCTTGTCCTGCTTCTTGAAAAAGGAAAAAACCATAACTACTCCGCACGCGGGGAAGTAGTTTTAGCATGCCCTCGCACTTCATGCAACGAGCAAGCCGGCGAGTACGAGCAGAAGCGCCAGGACCGGGCCGAAGGGCTGATCCAGCCCGAGGGCCAGGGCGAAGGCAACGACATAGGCCAGAACGCCGATGGCCAAGGCCCAGCCCAGGCCGGCGCGCCAGTTGGCAGCACGCCGGAAGGCCAGCCAGGGCGGGATGAAGACCAAGGCGAAAGCGCCCATGACGCCAAGGCTCATGGTCGCCAGAGCCAGGCTGAGCGCCGCCATCAGATCGAAGCCAACCTGGATCGGCCAGGCCGGCAGGCCGCGCAAGCGAAAGAGATCGGGATAAACACGGGCCAGCAGAAGACGGGACGACAAGGCGCGCAGGGCGAGCAAGGCGACAACGCCGCCGATGGCGACCGGCCAAAGTTCCTGGCTGCCGGCAAAATAGAGTTGTCCGTCGAACAGCGCATGGCCGAGGCGTTCGGCCATCGGCGCGTTGGCGGCCAGCAACACGGCGATGGCCCAGCCGCCGACCAGCAACAGGGCATCACTTGCCCCGCCGGACAGTCGCAGGGCAAACAGGCGCCGGCCAGCACCGGCCAAGGCCGCCATGGACAATCCACCGAGGACCGGCGGCACGCCGGCAAGTAGGGCCAGCAAGGCCCCGGCCGCAGCAACATGCGAATAGGCCAGCGCAGCCAGCCATTCGTCGCGCAGGCGCAGATAGCAACCGAGCACCGGCAACACGATGGCGCAGGCCAAGCCGGTCAGGAAAGGAATCAGGAAAAGTTCAGCCGACATCGTTGCCCCTCAGGCCAATCACCCGATCGCAAACGGCGTCGACGAAGGCGGTGTCGTGGCTGACGACGAGAATGCCGGCCCCGGCCGCGGCCCGGTCGCGCAGGTGTTCGGTCAGGTGGGCGACGCCGGCGACATCGAGGTTGTTGGTCGGCTCGTCGAGCAGCACCAGATCGGCCGGCGCTTGCAGAATGGCCCACAGCGTCAGGTAATGACGCTGGCCACCGGACAGTTTGTCGAGCCGGATGTCGAGACGATCGGCCAGCCAGGCGGGCAGGCCTTCGGGCGAAGCACCGGTCAGGGCGAGAAGTTCGCGGCCGGACAGGGGCATGCCGACAACCGGTGGCACATCCTGCCGCAGCAAGGCCAGACGAAGACCGGGGCGCTGCTCGATGCGCCCGGAAAACACCCTGGCCCGGCCGGACATGGCAGCCAGCAGCGTGCTCTTGCCGACGCCGTTAGGGCCGGTCAGGCCAACGATTTCGCCAGCCGCGATAGTCAAATCGAGCGGCTGTGTCGCCGGCTGCTGCCAGCCGACGACCAACTGCTCAGTGCGGAGAAGACTGCTCACCGCGCTCCTTTCAACAGCCGTTGCACGGTATCGTCGAACAGCCCGAACAAGTCCTTGGCCTCCGGCGTTCCACCCACCGTGTAGGGCAGCAGAACGGCCGGCATGCCGGTCTTTCCTGCCATCCACTGACTTGGCCCTTCCTGCTGGTAAGCGGCGCGCAGGACCATTTTGGCCGGCGTGCTCTGCTGGCGGGCCAGCAGGCTGGTCAGATGACCGCTGGTCGGCTCGATGCCGGGCTTCGGTTCAAGCGCGCCGACTTCCTTCATGCCCAGCCAGTGCGTCAGATAGACGAAGGAGGCATGATGAACAAGCACCGGGACGCCCTTGAGCGGAGCGGCCTCTTTCTGCCAGCGTGCCATCGCCGTCTGCCATTTGCCGGCAAAGGCCTGGTAGCCCGACCGATAGGCGGCGGCATTCGGCGCATCGAGTTCGGCCATGCGCGCCGTCAGCGCCTCGCCGACTTTCAGCACATTGCGCGGATCGAGGTGGGTGTGCGGATTGCCGGCGGCATGGACGTCGCCGTGGGCGCGGTCGAGGGTCGCCGGCACCTCAAGGCGATTAACGAAGTTGGCCGCCTCGAAATACCCCGGCTGACCGGTCTGGATCCCTGAATTTCCGGAGTCACGGAGGACCAGCGGCAGCCAGCCGATTTCCAGATCGGCCCCGGCGGCGACGACCAGATTGGCTTGCCGCGCCTGGGCCAGCAGCGAGGGCTTGGCTTCGATACGGTGCGGGTCCTGGAAGGCGTTGGTCGCGGTGTAGACCTTGACCTTGCTGCCCCCGATTTCCTGCGCCAGAGCGCCCCATTCCGGCACGGTGGCGAAGATTCTGAGGTCGGCCTGGGCGGTTCCCACGGTCAACCCGAAAAAACAGGCAAAAATGAAATGTTTCATCGTTGGCTCCTAGAACTTGTGCGCGCCGTGGGCGCCCAGGCTCATGACGTACTGCAAGGTCAGCTGGTTGTCGGTGATGCCGAACATCGACTTGTCCTGGGCAATTTGCAGACGAACGCGCGAGAACTCGCTCCAGCTGTAATCGACCATCGCCGACGCCTTCTTCGGCCGATAGCTGTCGACGACCAGATTGGCCGCGTTGGCGCCGAAATCGCGCGTACCGCTGTCGAGCTGTTCGTAACGCAGGCCGGCTCGCCACTGCGGGGTGAACTGGTAAACGCCTTGAGCGTACCAGCCGGACTGGCGGGTTTTATAGCCGCTGGTCACGCTACTGCCGTCGGCCAGCGGGTCGCAGGTGTTGCCGACGCCCTCGTCGTCGGAACAGGTCAAATCACCCTTTTCGCGCCGCTGAAAGTACTCGGTTTGAAACTTGAAGTTCTGATACTTCGGATTGCCATTCGGCGCCCATTTCCAGACAAAATCAGCCAGCCAGGTCGCCGAATCGCCGGTGAATGCACCCAGCGCCTCGGCGCCATTGATGTCCTCGAAATGCGCCCCGCGCTCACTGGCCTTCGTCTTCAAATACGACACCCCGGCTCGCCACGCGTTGGAAGCACCGATATCGCCGCCGATGTGGGCGAAGATCGCCCCGGCGCCAGCGCCATTCTTGTTGCGATCAGTTCCCGGGAAGTTGGCGCCACGACCAACTTCAGCCCCGAACTCAAGGAAAACCGGCGTCGGCGCCAGCCATTTCAACTGCAGCCCATCCTGTGCATAGCTGGCGTGCTCGCCGAACATGGCCCGATACATGAGCGGCGCATCGGCGAAATCCCACATGTGCGGGTGCTGCTCGTTCAGGTAGCCAATGCCGGAGCGCATGCGCCCGCCCTTGAGTCCGACGCCATGGCCGATGGCGAGCGACTGGAACCAGGCTTCCTCGACCTCGACTTCGCCGTCGGCCAGCGCCAGAATCGCTTGCCCGCGCCAGTAAGGGTCGATGTTGGCAGCCAGCACCAGCTCGGTGTGCTCGACCGAAAACCCGCGCTTGTTGATACCCTCAATCGCGCCAGCGGCGTGATCATGGCCACCAGCAGGCACAAAACCGGTGATGCCGCGCTCGGCAACATCCTTCATGTTCTTGTACTGCCCCTGGAGGATGAGCGACACCTCGGGATTGAAGCCGCTGGCTCGCGCACTCGCGCTTGCCGCTGGCGTTACGGCGACTGTCGCCGGCGCTGCCTTGACCTCGGCAGCCGGTTTGGCAGACTTGGCCTGATCTTCGGCCTCGGCCAGCTTTTTCTCGAGCGAGGCGATGCGTTGCTCGTAGGTTTTCTTCATGTCGTCGATCTGGGCGCGAATGGCCTGAAATTGCGTAACAAGCGGCCGACTGCGGGAATCCCACGGTCAACCGGGTTTACTACGTGAAAACGTAAAAAACGGGCAATTTCAGAAAAGCGGCGGGCCCTGCTGAGTCGCGATGGGCGCCGGGAACGCGTCGCGGCCATGGGCCGAGAACGATTCCGGAACAAGCTGAACGGCGAGCACCGGCGGCAAGGCCGCCAGCGATGGCAAGGCCGTACCGAGGTCATGTGCGGCCAGACAAAGCTGGCAGACATGGGTCGGCAAGCCATCCTCGTTGCTCGCCGCATGCTCGACGGCGTGCGCCCCCGTCGCCAACTGGGCGAAGAAGAGCACGACAACGAGAAGGAGACGGCGCAGCGGAAGCATCTATTCAGTCTATCAGGCCAGCGTTACGTTCAAATGGCGGAGCAGCACTCAGTCTACCTGCACCAGCAGGCCTTTGAGATACTCACCTTCGGGAAAGTTCAACGCCACCGGATGATCGGCCGCGCCGGCCAGGCGACGAACGATGCGGGCACTGCGTCCGGCATCGAGGGCCGAGTCGGCGATGATTTTCTGGAACATCTCCAGCCCGACGCCTCCGGAGCACGAGTAAGTCATCAACAGACCGCCCGGCTTGAGCAGCCGGCAGCCCAGAATATTGATGTCCTTGTAGGCCTTCGCCGCCCGGTCGGCATGGGCGGCAGACGGCGCAAACTTGGGCGGATCGAGGACGATGAGGTCGAACAGCTTCCCGGCCTTGCGGAAATCGCGCAGCGCCTGAAAAACATCGGCTTCCTGCCATTGCGCCCGGTCGGCCGGCAATTTCGGATTGAGCGCCAGATTGGCCTGAGCCTGGGCCAGCGCCGGGCCGGAGGAATCGATGGACAGCACGCTCTTGGCGCCACCCGCCAACGCCTGCAGCGAAAAGCCGCCGGTGTAGCAGAAGCAATTCAGCACGTCCTTGCCAGCCGACAACTGGCCGAGCAAGGCGCGATTCTCGCGCTGATCGAGATAGAAACCGGTCTTGTGGCCACCAGCGATATCAATCGCCAGACGAACCCCGTTTTCGTCAATGGACAACGGCGTCGTCGGCGCCTCGCCATGCAGCCAACCGGTCGTCGGGCCGAGACCTTCGAGACCGCGGACATCGGAATCAGAACGTTCATAAACGCGGGCACAACCGGTCGCCTTGACCAGCCCGGCGACGATGGCGTTGCGCCATTTGTCGGCACCGGCCGAAGTCAGCTGGACAACCACCGTGTCGCCATACTGGTCGGCGATGACACCGGGCAGACCGTCGGATTCGGCATGGATCAGGCGCAGGCCCTGCTGGCCGCGCAGTTCCGGCAGCGATTGGCGGAGCGCCACGGCTGCCGCGATGCGCCGCTTGAAGAAAGCGTCGTCGATGGACTCTTCGGCATCGAAGGTCCAGAAGCGCGCCCGGATCTGCGACTTCGGGCTGTAGGCCGCACGGCCAAGCGGGCGCAGATTGTCGGCCAACACTTCAACCGTATCGCCCGGTCGCGCCCGGCCCTCAAGACGGCCGACCGAACCGGCGAACAACCAGGGGTGATGTTTGAACGCCGAACGTTCCTTGCCTGGAAGCAGAATCAGCTGAGCCATGTTTTTCCCGAAGACAAAAATGAAGAAGCCCCGGTCACCTTGCGGCAACCGGGGCTCGGAATTCTGGTGAAAACTTAAGCGCCCAGAGCCTTACGGTTGCGCTGATGGCACTCGGCGCCGTACATGACCTTGAACATGGTCTTGCTCATGCCTTTGAACAGGCGCTTGGTGGACTTCGAAATACAGCGGCGCTCCAGCGAGGAACGACGAACACGATTGATGGTAGCGGCCATGAAAACTCCTTGAATCCAGCGAATTTGCGAAACCGCAGAGGATAGCGCCCTGTGGATGAATCGTCAACGAAGCCTTGATTTTTCGCCGATTTTTCCGGTTGACCGTGGGAAACAATCACTATTTCGCTTTGGCCCGCGGGTGGGCCGAATCATAGACCTTGGCCAGATGTTGGAAGTCAAGATGGGTATAGACCTGCGTCGAAGCGATGCTGGCGTGGCCGAGCATTTCCTGCACGGCGCGCAGGTCGCCCGACGACTGCAGGACGTGCGAGGCGAAGGAGTGGCGCAGCATGTGCGGATGGACGTGGGCCGGCAAGCCCAGCAGCACGGCCCGTCTAGCCAGCCGCGACTCGACCAGACGCGGACTGATACGCCCGCCGCGCTGGCCGACGAACAGCGCCTTTTCTCCCGGCTTGGCCAATTGCTCGCGCAACACGGCCCACGCGGCCAGCGCCTCGCGCGCCTTGCTACCGACCGGCACCAGACGCAACTTGCTGCGCTTGCCGAGGACGCGGATCTCACCTTCGTGGGCCACGCTGTCGAGCACCTCGCAATCGAGCGAAACCAGCTCGGCCAAACGCAGGCCGGAGGAGTAGAAGAGCTCGAACATGGCCAGATCACGGGCACCCTGCACCGGATCGTCGTCCTCGAACGGCGCCAGCAGGCGGGCGGTTTCGTCGACGGACAGCGCCTTCGGCAACATTCGCGGCGATTTCGGCGGCCGAATGCCATCGCAGGGATTGGCCTTGATCAGGCCACGCTCGCCAAGCCAGCCAAAAAATCCACGCCAGGCTGACAGCGTCCGCGCCAGCGAACGGCCACCCAGCCCCTGGCCATGGAGTTGGGCGACAAAACGGCGGATGTGATGAACAAGCAGGCTGGCCAGCGGGGTTTCTTCCGTCGCCGCCAGCAGCTTTCTCAGATCGCGTCGATAGTTTGAAATGGTGTGCGGCGACAACCGGCGCTGATCCGAAAGTTCGGCCAGCCAGGCGTCGACCGCAGCAGCCGGTGTCACAGCACGCTCTTGGTCACTCTGGCCAGCGCGGCGGAAACCATTTCGCCGAGGCGCTCGAGGTACAAGGTACCCATGTCGGCGTAGAAGCGTTGCGCCTCCTCGCTGCCCAGCGCGATCATGCCGATGGTGCCACCACCGTTGCGCAGGGCGATCAACGCCTGCGAACGAATGTGGGAAGCGGCTTCGCCGAACCACGAGGTCGTGCCGAAACCGGCCGTCGAGCCACAATACGGCCGGGCCAGCGTTTCGGCAAAAACCTGCAGCTCTTCGCTGACGGCGGCAAATTCCGGCAAATCCTCGATCCCTTCCGGCTTGTCCCACAGGCGCAGGGCTACATGCGGCACAGCGAAGTCATCGCGAAGATGGAAGTTGAGCAGATGGATCACAGCCTGGAAGGTCTCGGCGGCAATCAGCGCCACGGACAGGCGATGCACTTTCTCGCTGATCTGGTCGTTTTCCTCGCCAAACGAAATCAGTTCGGCCAGCTTGCTCTCGGTCGCCCGGTTCTTGTCGCGCAGGGTCAGCATCTGGCGCTCGGCCAGCGAGACGGTGCGGCCGCCATGCGGATGCGGGACGAAAATCTGGGCCATCAGGTCGGCGTACTGCTCGAAAAAGCCCGGATTGTTTTTCAGGTAGTCCGCGATTTCGTCGGGGAACATGGCGCTCATAATTCAATTTCTCCAGTGAATACCGTTACCGCCGGACCGGTCATCAAGACCGGCCGCTCGCCGCCGCCCCAGGCAATGTTCAGATCGCCGCCGCGCGTCGTGACGCGAACCGGCGAATCAAGCAAGCCGCGGCGAATGCCGGCGACCACGGCCGCACAAGCGCCGGTGCCACAAGCCATCGTTTCGCCCGCGCCACGCTCGTAAACACGCAGTTTGATGGCGTGGCGATCGACGATTTGCATGAATCCCGCGTTAACCCGCTGCGGGAAGCGGGGATGTTTTTCGATCAATGGCCCGTGCTCGCCGACCGGGGCTGAATCGACGCTATCCACGACCTGCACGGCATGCGGATTACCCATCGAGACCACGCTGGTTTCGAGTGTTTCGTCGGCCACGTCGAGCATGTGCACAATCACGTCATCGTCAGCGAGGAACGGAATTTCAGCTGGCAAAAAGCGCGGCACACCCATGTCTACCGTGACATTGCCATCGCCTTCGAGGCGCGGCGTAATCAGGCCTTTCATCGTTTCAACCCGAATTTCGCGCTTGTCGGTCAGGCCTTGATCGTGCACAAAACGCACGAAGCAGCGCGCGCCGTTGCCGCACTGCTCGACCTCACCGCCGTCGGCATTGAAGATGCGGTAGCGGAAATCGACGCCCGCTTGGGTCGCCTTTTCAACCAGCAAAATCTGGTCGCAGCCCACACCGAAATGGCGGTCGGCCAGATAGCACAGTTGTTCTGGCGTCAGCGCCAGCGACTGACGAATGCCGTCAAGGACAACGAAATCGTTGCCCAGACCATGCATTTTTGAGAATTTGAGTTTCACGTACTGCCTCACCGAATGATTTTAAAAAGCATAGCAGAGACAGAGAGTTGCCTCAAAACCTTAAAGTTTCTTCTCCATCACAAAATCGTCCATGACATAGCCGTGGCCGATGTCGTCGACAATCGCCTCACGCACGACGAAACCGTATTTCATGTACGAATTGATCGCCTTGTCGTTGCGCTTGTTGACCGCCAGAATCACACAGGGATAGCCCTCTTTTTTTGCCCGCGCGGCAACATGGGCGATCAACTGCCCGCCAACGCCCTGACGCTGCACGTCGGGGTGGATATAGAGCTTGTCGAGCTTGAACTCACCCTTGTAAATTTCGCTGAAGGCGAAGCCGACGCGGCGATCACCGAGAAAAGCCTGGTCGAGCCATTTGTGCAAGTCCTCGAGATCATCGTACAGACGCTCATGGCCGTAGCGTTGCTCGAGCATGAAATCGATCTGTTCCTGGGTGATGATTCCGGGGTAGGTGGCCTGCCAGATTTCGCGGGCCAGGGCCGAGATCGCCGGCACATCGGGCGGCGTCACGGGACGGATTTCAACGTTCAGGCTGTTCATTTGTAAAACCTCTGCTCTCCGGGTGGCCGGGTTTTGAAGCGCTTGTGCAACCAGAAATACTGCTCCGGCATGCGCAGCACCTGGCTTTCAATAAATTTGTTCATGAATTCGGTATCGGCCTCGACGCTCTCGCCAGGAAAATTCTCCCACGGCGGCATCACCTCAATTTCGTAGCCATCCGGCACCTGCCGGCAGATGACCGGCACGACGCGCGCATTGGTCAGGCGAACCAGCCGCGACAACGCGGGAATGGTCGCCGCCTGAACACCGAAGAAAGGCACGAAAATCGACTCCTTGGGCCCAAAATCCATGTCCGGCAGGTAATAAAACGGGTGTCCATCCTTCATCGCCCTGACGATCTTGCGCATGCCATCCTGACGCGAGAGGAGTATCGCCTCGTTGAAACGCATCCGGCCATCATAAAGCAACTTGTTGAGGACCGGATTCTTCTGGTTCGAGAAGACACTGCATCCGGTCACGTGCATCGAGATCACCGTCCCGCCCGCATCCAGCCCGACGAAATGCGGCGAAAGCATGACCACCGGCCTGCCCTCGGGATCAGTCAGATGCTCGACCCCGTGAATGCGAATGATGCGCTCCAGCCGCTCCCGCGACGCCCACCATCCTAACGTGCGGTCGAGCACGGCCTGGGCGAAGGCGACAAAATGGGCGCGCGCCAGCGCTTCCCGCTCAGCTTCGCTTTTCTCGGGAAAGCACAGGCGCAGGTTGGTCAGTGCGACTTTGCGCCGGCTACGACCCAACGCGTAGAGCAGACGCCCCAGCCCGCGCCCCAGCCAACGCAGCACGGAAAGCGGCAACCAGTGCAGCAACCAGAGAAAACCGACCAGAACTTGAGTAAGAAATATCTTCAAGGAATTCACTCCGCCGGTGGCGCGTCGGCACCGGCCGGTCGTTTGTACCGGTTGTAGCCCCACAGATATTGGCTTGGACACTGGCGGATCAGCGTCTCAATTTCGAAATTGATCTGCTGCGCCCGGTCGACCGTGGAACCCGCCAGCGGATTCGTAGTTGGCTGAAAATGCACGCGGTAACCGCGCCCGCCGGGCAGGCGCTCGCCCCAGGTCAGTAGCGACGCTGCTCCGGTTTCGGTGAGCCGAGCTGCCAGCGTCATCGTGTAGGCGTATCGACCAAAAAATTTGAGCCAGGCACCCTCACCGGTCTTCGGCGCCTGATCGGGTAGCATGCCGACCATTTCGCCCCTCTTCAACGCCTTGATCAAGGCGCGCACGCCAGAGAGATCGGCTGGCGCCAGATGCAAATGGGCCCGTTTGCGGCCGGTCAGGATCAGTTCCTGGGCTACCGCTGATTTTGGTGCGCGGTAAAGCACCGTAATGTCACCGAACGACGAAAGATACTGCGCGGTGATCTCGAAACAGCCGAGGTGCGGGGTCAGAAAGACGATGCCCTTGCCGGCCTGTTGCGCCGCCTCGACATGCTCCCAGCCAACCACTTCGGCCACCAGCGGAATCGCTTCCTCGAGCGGGCGCATCCAGATGCGGGCCAGTTCCAGCATCTGCTTGCCCGTTTCGGCCGCCACCTTGCCACGCAATGACGGCGGGAGACCTGCCTGCGCAATGTTTTCGCGGAGATGACGACGATAGGTCGGCGACAACCAGTAAGTCAGGCGTCCGAGCCAGCCTCCCAGCAGGTGCAGGACGCTCAGGGGCAGGCGGGAGAGGATGCGAAAGATAAAAACCATGAAGCCCCGGGGGTTGAATCCCCCTCAGAAAAGTTTAATATTATCCGTTCGCCGAGTTAAACAGACAACTTGCGGGGCGACTAATAAATACTGCTAAAGCGTCACCGCTCGTGGTCCGAAGCAGGTAGCGCCGGATAAAAGGACCACTGGAGCATCTCATGAGCGAATATTTCTTCACTTCCGAATCCGTCGGCGAAGGCCACCCGGACAAGGTTGCCGACCAGATTTCCGACGCCATCCTCGACGCCATCCTGGCTCAGGACAAGCATTCCCGCGTTGCCGCCGAAACCCTGTGCAACACCGGCCTGGTCGTCTTGGCTGGTGAAATCACCACCAACGCCAACGTCGATTACATTCAGGTCGCCCGCGAGACGATCAAGCGCATCGGCTATGACAACACCGAATACGGCATCGACTACAAGGGTTGTGCCGTGCTCGTCGCCTACGACAAGCAGAGCCCTGACATCGCCCAAGGCGTGGACAAGGCCTACGACGACAACCTCAATCAGGGTGCCGGCGACCAGGGCCTGATGTTCGGCTACGCCTGCGACGAAACCCCGTCGCTGATGCCAGCGTCAGGCCATGCTGCGCAAGGACGGCCGCCTGCCCTGGGCGCGCCCGGATGCCAAGTCGCAGGTCACCATCAAGTACGTCGATGGCAAACCGGATTCGATCGATACCATCGTCCTGTCCACCCAGCATTCACCGGATATCAGCCTCGAAGATCTGCGCGAAGCGACCATTGAACAGATCATCAAGCCAGTGCTGCCGAAGGAACTGATCAAGGGCAACATCAAGTTCCTGGTTAACCCGACCGGCCGTTTCGTCGTCGGCGGCCCGCAAGGTGACTGTGGTCTGACCGGCCGCAAGATCATCGTTGACACCTACGGCGGTGCTGCACCGCACGGTGGCGGCGCCTTCTCCGGCAAGGATCCCTCCAAGGTTGACCGTTCTGCTGCCTACGCCGGCCGCTACGTCGCAAAGAACATCGTTGCCGCCGGCCTTGCCTCGCGCTGCCTGGTTCAGGTTTCCTACGCCATTGGTGTTGCCGAGCCGACCTCGGTCATGGTCGATACGTTCGGCACCGGCAAGGTCAGCAATGAAACGCTCACCGCGTTGATCAAAAAGCACTTCGATCTGCGCCCGAAGGGCATCGTCAACATGCTCGACCTGCTCCGTCCGATTTACCAGAAGACTGCTGCCTATGGCCACTTCGGTCGCGATGAGCCGGAGTTCACTTGGGAAGCGACCGACCGCGCCAATTTGCTCAAATCGGACGCCGGCCTGTAAAACAGGAGCATTGTGAAGTTTTGCGAGAAGGGAGCCTAAACGGCTCCCTTTTTCGTTAAAATCGCCAAATATGCTGAAAAAAATTCCCATTGAACAGCTAACGCTGGGCATGCATCTGCAGGCCTTCTGCGGCGCCTGGCTGGAACACCCGTTCTGGCGAACGAAATTCGTCCTCAGCGACCCGAATGACCTCACGCTGATTCGTGAAAGCACGATCACCGAAGTCTGGATCGACGTTTCCAAAGGGCTGGATATCGACGTCGCCGGCACGGATCAGGTCGTGGCGGTTGAAGAGATTCCCGAGCCTCCGCCCGTCGTTCAGGAAAAGGCATCGTTCAACGACGAGGTCAAACGCGCCGCCAAAATCTGCGCCAAGGGCAAGGAAGCGGTTGTTTCGATGTTCCAGGAAGCGCGCATGGGCAAAGCCATCGAAGCTGAAGCCGCCGCACCGCTGGTCGAGGAAATTTCCAATTCCGTGATGCGCAATCCGGGTGCGTTGATCAGCCTGGCCCGCCTGAAAATTGCCGACGACTACACCTTCATGCATTCGGTGGCGGTCTGCGCCCTGATGATCGCGCTGTCCCGGAAACTGGGACTGGACGAGCAGCAAACCCGCGATGCCGGCATGGCGGGGCTGTTGCACGACTTGGGCAAGGCGATGATTCCGCTGGAAATCTTGAACAAGCCAGGCAAGCTGACCGAGGAAGAGTTCGCCCTCGTCAAGACGCATCCGGAAGAAGGCCACAAGTTGTTGCTGGCAGGCAAAGGCATTACCGATATCGTCAAGGATGTCTGCCTGCACCATCACGAAAAGATCGACGGCAGCGGCTACCCGAAGGGTCTCAACGGCGAAACGATGAGCCTGTTTGCCAAGATGGGTGCCGTTTGCGACGTGTACGATGCAATTACCTCGAATCGCCCCTACAAGGCCGGTTGGGATCCAGCCGAATCGATCAAACGGATGGCTGAATGGAAGGGGCATTTTGACCCGACCGTTTTTCAGGCTTTTGTCAAAAGCCTGGGGATCTACCCGGTTGGCTCGCTGGTCAGACTGGAATCGGGGAAATTGGGCGTCGTCGTCGAGCAAGGCGAACAGTCGCTGCTCAAACCCAAGGTCCGGGTCTTTTTCTCAATCAAGTCGCAGGCCTACATCAAGCCTGAGCTGATCGACATCGCCCGCAGCCCGGAGAAAATCGCCGGCCGCGAAGAAGCAGCGAAGTGGGGCATCAAGGACATCGATCGCTACTGGGCCGGCGACAAAACCTGAAAACGGCTTTATAATCCGTCCCCTACCGAGGAGCGCTGCAGGAGATCACCCCCAGGCTCGGTTTGAAACCGCGCTCACTGTTCAACCCTGCCGGGCGCAGGGGGTTCGGTGAGACACCGCCTCCTCCCCGTCACAGTTTATTAGGAGCTTACTGTGGCTGACTCATTTACCAACACTCAAGACTACGTCATCGCTGACATCAACCTTGCCGACTGGGGTCGCAAGGAAATCAACATCGCCGAAACCGAAATGCCGGGCCTGATGGCCATTCGCGAGGAATTCGCGAAGACCCAGCCGCTCAAGGGCGCCCGTATCACCGGTTCGCTGCACATGACCATCCAGACCGCGGTGCTGATCGAAACACTGACCGCGCTCGGCGCCGAAGTCCGCTGGGCCTCCTGCAACATCTTCTCGACCCAGGATCACGCCGCCGCTGCCATCGCCGCCGACGGCATCCCCGTTTTCGCCGTCAAGGGCGAAACCCTGGTGGACTACTGGGATTACACCCACCGCATTTTCGAATGGACCGACGGTGGTTACTCGAACATGATCCTCGACGACGGCGGCGACGCGACGCTGCTGTTGCACCTCGGCGCCCGTGCCGAGAAGGACATTTCCCTGCTGGCCAAGCCGGGCTCCGAAGAAGAAACCATCCTCTTCGCCGCCATCAAGGCGAAGCTGGCTGTCGATCCGACCTGGTATTCGGTTCGCCTGGCTGCCGTCAAGGGCGTTACCGAGGAAACCACGACCGGCGTCCATCGCCTGTACCAGATGCATCAGCGCGGCGAACTCAAGTTCCCGGGCATCAATGTCAATGACTCGGTCACCAAGTCCAAGTTCGACAACCTCTACGGCTGCCGTGAATCGCTGGTTGACGGCATCAAGCGCGCCACCGATGTGATGATCGCCGGCAAGGTCGCTCTCATCGCTGGTTACGGCGATGTGGGCAAGGGTTCGGCCCAGGCCATGCGCGCCCTGTCGGCACAAGTCTGGGTTACCGAAATCGACCCGATCTGCGCCCTGCAGGCCGCCATGGAAGGCTATCGCGTCGTCACCATGGAATATGCCGCCGACAAGGCCGACATTTTTGTCACGACGACCGGCAACTTCCACGTCATCACCCATGACCACATGGCGGCGATGAAGAACAACGCCATCGTCTGCAACATCGGGCACTTCGACAACGAAATCGACGTCGCCTCGATCGAGAAGTACCAGTGGGAAGAGATCAAACCGCAAGTCGATCACGTCATCTTCCCGGACGGCAAGCGCATCATCCTGCTCGCCAAGGGCCGCCTGGTGAACCTCGGCTGCGGCACGGGCCATCCGTCCTACGTGATGTCCTCGTCGTTCGCCAACCAGACGATCGCCCAGATCGAACTGTGGACGGAAGCCGTCAAGGGTTCCAACAAGTACCCGGTCGGCGTCTACACCCTGCCCAAGCACCTTGATGAAAAGGTTGCCCGCCTGCAGTTGAAGACGCTGAATGCCCAGCTGTCCGAGCTGACCGACGAGCAGGCTGCCTACATCAGCGTGCCGAAGGAAGGCCCGTACAAGGCTGACCACTACCGCTACTAAGAAGCCATGCGCCTGCTTGCCATCTGGATCATCAACGCGCTCGCCCTGCTGGCGCTGCCGTACGTCGTGCCGTCGGTCCAGGTGGCAAGTTTCGGCACGGCGCTGGTCGTCGCCCTCGTTCTCGGGCTGATCAACGCCGTGCTGCGGCCACTGCTGATCTTGCTGACCCTGCCGGTCACGCTGCTGACGCTGGGCCTGTTCATTTTCGTCATCAATGCCCTGCTCTTTCAGCTGGCCGGCAATCTGGTCGATGGCTTCAACGTCGGCGGCTTCTGGCCGGCATTGTTCGGTTCGGTCGTCTACAGCGTGATTTCCTGGGCGCTAAGCGCCCTGTTTTTGTCGGCAAAGGGCAAGTAATTGCCGCGGGCCGATCAACTGCTGGTCGAAGCCGGCCTTGCCGCCTCCCGCACAGCCGCCCAACGGCTGATTGCCGCCGGCCGGGTGAGCTGGTCGGGCGGCACCATCGTCAAACCGGCTTTCGATTTAGCCCCAAAAACGCCGTTGACCGTGGAAGCCGACCCGGAAGACCGTTTCGTCTCGCGTGGCGGGCTCAAACTGGCCGGCGCGCTGACCGAAACCGGTATTTCGGCTGACGGCAAGCATTGTCTCGATGTCGGCCAATCGACCGGCGGCTTCACCGACTGTCTTCTGCAGGCGGGCGCCGCTCACGTGGTCGGCGTCGATGTCGGCCACGGGCAATTGCATTCCCGGCTGGCCGGCGACCCGCGCGTCACGGCGCTCGAAGGCATCAACTGTCGGGCGCTGAGCCCGGCAGATCTGGGCGAAGCCGTACCGGAAGGTGGCTTCGCATTGATCGTCGGCGACGTGTCCTTCATTTCGATGACGCTCATCCTGCCGCAACTGCCTGCCCTGCTCGCTGCCGACGGCGACCTGCTGCTGCTCATCAAACCACAGTTCGAAGTCGGCCCGGCCAATATCGGCAAGGGCGGCATCGTCCGCGATCCGACGCTTTATGCCGGCGTCGAACGCAAGTTTTTCGATTTAGCCCAGAATTTCCGGTTGACCGTGAAAGCCTGGCTGAACAGCCCGATTACCGGCGGTGATGGCAACCGCGAATTTTTCATCTGGTTGAAAAAATGACTACAGAAATCTCCATCGAATTTTTCCCGCCGCAAACGCCGGAAGGCGTCGACAAGCTGCGCGCCGTTCGTGCCGAACTGGCCAAACTGAATCCCGCCTTCTTCTCGGTCACCTTCGGCGCCGGCGGTTCGACCCGCGAGCGCACCTTTGCCGTGGTCAAGGAAATCGCCGCCGAAGGCTACGACGCCGCACCGCACCTGTCGTGCATCGGCTCGACGCGTGACAACATTCGCGAAATCCTCAACGAATACAAGGCCGCCGGCATCAGGCGCACCGTTGCCCTGCGCGGCGACCTGCCCTCGGGCATGGCGGAAACCGGCGAGTTCCGCTACGCCAACGAACTCGTTGAATTCATCCGGGCCGAAACCGGCGACTGGTTCAGCATCGAAGTCGCCGCCTACCCGGAATGGCACCCGCAGGCGCGCAGCCCGAAGGACGACCTCGACGCCTTCGCGCGCAAGGTCAAGGCCGGCGCCAACTCGGCCATCACCCAGTATTTCTACAACGCCGACGCCTACTTCCATTTCGTCGACGAAGCCCGGGCACTGGGCATCGATGTCCCCATCGTGCCCGGCATCATGCCCATCGTCGGCTTCACCAAGCTGGCCCGTTTCTCGGACGCCTGCGGCGCCGAACTACCACGCTGGATGCGCAAAAAATTCGAAAGCTACGGCGATGACAGCGACTCGATCCGCGCTTTCGGCCTCGATGTTGTAACCGAACTGTGCGAACGCCTGCTCAAGGGCGGCGCACCGGGACTGCATTTTTACGCCATGAACCAATCGGCGCTGACCACCGAAATCTGCCGCCGCCTCGGGTAAAGTCGGTTGCTGCGGTCAACCGTAAAAAAGGCCCAAAATCAAAATGCCCGCTGACGCGGGCATTTTCTTGTACGGCTCAAGCCGCTTGCGTAACAAATACATTCTGGGCCGGCATCGGCGCCGGAAAACCGGCCTCAGCCAGCGCTTCGCGCAGCACCTTGTTGGTATCGAAATATACCTGCCAGTAATGGTCGTTGTGGCAATACGGACGCACGGCGAGGACTGGCCCGACCAGCGTGAAGTCGAGGATTTCGACATCCACCTTCGGCTCGGGCAGGACATTCGGAATCGCCGCAATCTTCTCGCGGAGGAGAACCATGGCCGCCTGATGATCAGCCGCCCCCGACAACTGGCATTTCAGATCGACGCGGCGAAACGGATTGACCGTGAAATTCTGGATCGTGTCGCTGAACACCTTGTTGTTGCCGAGAATGGTCTGGACGTTGTCCGGCGTGTTGATGGTCGTCGTAAACAAGCCCAACTCAGCCACGGTGCCCGTCACGCCGGCGACCGAGACAAAATCGCCGACCTTCATCGGGCGCAACACGACCATGAAGGCGCCCGCCGCAAAATGCGCCAACAAGCCCGACCAAGCCATGCCGATGGCCACACCGCCTGCCGCAATCAGCGCTGCGAAGGTCGTCGTCTGGATCCCGAAGTAGCCGAGAATCCCGATCACCAGCAGCACGTTGAGGGTCACGCTGACGATCGAGCCAATGTAGCGCAACAAGGTCGGATCGACTTTCTGCTTCTCCAGCGCCGAACGCACCATTCGTAGCGCCATGCCGATCAGCCAGCGGCCGACTACCCAGAAAACGATGGCAGCCAGCAATTTGAGCCCCACCTCCGTCGCCGTTGTGACCAAAATATCCTGATAGCGTGAAATATCCTGCTCTGTCATGGTGTTCTCCTTAAAAATTGCGATTGGGTCCTTTCACTCAACAGCCCTGAATGACAATTTATTCTAGTCGCATGATCGGTACTGCATAGCCGGATCACACCTCTCCTCACAATTCTTCACAGAGGCGTTTTCCGTTGACGGTCATGGTCACCGTCTATATAATGCGCGCTCCCGGTAGGTCGGGTCGGTAGCTCAGTCGGTAGAGCAGCGGACTTTTAATCCGTTGGTCCCGAGTTCGAATCTCGGCCGACCCACCAGCAAAAACAGGGAACGTGGGGCGCTAGCTCAGTTGGTAGAGCAGCGGACTCTTAATCCGTAGGTCGACAGTTCGAATCTGTCGCGCCCCACCATAAATTCCAAGCACTCAGCCAAAACGCGAATCGCGGCTTATTGTTTAGATTGCACCGCCAATTGCGGTGTAGCAGCAAAAACGATTATCGGACGCGGGGTGGAGCAGTTGGCAGCTCGTCGGGCTCATAACCCGAAGGTCGCAGGTTCAAGTCCTGCCCCCGCAACCAAACCCCCGCAACCAAAGGATTCCAGAAAAAAGGCCAGTCACGCGACTGGCCTTTTTCTTTGTCTGGCGCCTCGTTACTTGCGGCCGAATTTCTCGGCCAGCTGGTTCAGCTTTTCCACCCGGCGCTGCTCGGCCTTGGCTTCTGCCTCGGCGGCCTTGCGTGCCTCGGCCTGTTTTTTGAAACGTTCGCGGAGCTGCTCGGCGGCGTGCTGACGGTTCTCGTCAGTCACCTCGTCGGCCGGCGTGCCGTCCAGATTCAGACGAACCGTGCCTTTTTCCATCTCTTTCAGGTAGCGCGTCGAAATCGTATGGCTGCGCATGGCGAGACGCAGGGATTTCTTGCTCAGCTCGGGCAACAGGGCAAAGACCTGTTTGTCGATGCCGATGGCCAGCGGGCTGAAATTGCGGAATACATCGAATCGTTCCTGCAGATCCTTGAGCAGGGCCCGGGTGTCGATCGGCTTGGCGGTGGTGGCTTCTTCGGTAGTCGTCATGATGGGACAGTGTCTTGTCGAGGCGCGAAGGTTAGCACGAAGGCGCCCCCTTGCAGCCTCGAATCGGCGATCAGACGCCGTTTTTGCGGAACCAGGCGAGCATTTTCAGCCAGCCGTCTTCGGCATCCTCCTTGCGGTAGCTGGGTCGATAATCGGCATGGAAGGCGTGCGGCGCATTGTCGTAAATATGGATCTCCGAAGCCTTGGCGGCCGGACTTCCCTGCGGCAGCGCCTTTTCCATCGCCTCGATGGTTTCCAGCGGAATGCCCGTATCGAGGCCGCCGTACAAACCAAGCACCGGCGCCTTGAGTTCGCCGACCAGTTCCGTCGGATGTTTCGGCGTAATCGGGCTGCTCATGCCGACCAGACGACCGTACCAGGCGACGCTGGCCTTGAGCGCCGGGTTGTGGGCGCTGTACAGCCAGGCAATGCGGCCGCCCCAGCAGAAGCCGGTGATCGCCAGCCGGCTGGTATCGGCGCCCTTGCTGGCCGCCCAGGCCACGCAGGCGTCAAGGTCGCCGAGCACTTGCGCATCGGGCGTCTTGTAGGTGATTTTTTCGAGAATTTCGGGAATGGCGCTGATCTGGCGCGGATCGCCCTGGCGCGCGAACAATTCGGGAGCGATGGCGCAATAACCGAGCTTGGCGAGCCGACGACAGACATCGCGGATGTATTCATGGGCGCCGAATATTTCGGACACGACGAGGACAACCGGCAGCTTCTCCAGCCCGCCGGGCACGGCACGGTAAGCGACCATTTCGCCATCCTTGACCGGCACCTTGATCTCGCCGGCGACGATGCCGGTTTCGTCGGTCTTGATGGCGGTCTGCGCCATCACGGGTTGGGTAGCCAGGGCAAAGCCGGCGCCCAGGCTGGTCACGATGAAACTCCGCCGGTCAAAGCTTTGGGCGGGAATAAGGCTGTCGAACTCCGGATCTGTTGTCATGGTTTGTCTCCTCGGTGGGGATTACATCAAAACAATGTCGTACTGCTCTAAACACAAATTGTTTTTTCTTTTTATTCAATTATCTGCAAAAGTGTCGACTTGGCTTTCTAGCCACTAGCTACCCATCTAGCTACCCATTGATCACAAGCATCACTGTATTTCGATTTTAGAGTGCTTTCAACCGAATAGTACTCACCTCAGGTTGATGCCTTTCGAATGAGCACGAGCGGACGATCCCATTTTACTCCACTTACCTTCGCACCTTTTTCTAGGCGTGGTCAGCGACTCACATCTCAATTCTCAGCAGCCGCGTTTTGTCAAGACGCGATATTCGTTGGCTTTCGCGTTTGGACTGGATTTCCGAATCTCTTCAGAATCCGTTTCACCGTGAAACGCCACTGATCAAGGAGGATCAACAATCGATGAGAAGCAAGGACCTGAAAGAGTTCGACGACTTGCCGAACGCTGCACACGTGGACGTCCAAGTCGTCGCCATTCTGTTCGGATGCAAGCCGCCAACAGTTTGGTCTCGACTCCGTAAAAACGAATTACCGCAACCAAAAAAGTTCGGTTCCCACACCCGCTGGAATGTCGGCGAGCTGCGTACCGCGCTGAACACCAAGAAACCATAAAGGAGAAATCGACAGCACCTGTGCGGCGAAAAAGAATACTGAAATTGAAACATCAAAGAAAGGAGTAACACAGTAAAACTAGCGTACCCACCGGCATAAAGTGAATCTAGGGCCCGGATCCACACATGCCAGCATTTCCGAAATCGAATCCACGTTGTGGATCGACGTTTCTGCATCATCCTTTTTCAAGGGTCAATTTTTATGAGCAATAAACAAGCATCATCGGTTGCATCTTTTTCAACCGCTCTCCCGATTCAACAATTCTTGTTTCTTGGCAAGGGGGCAAAAAAATGAACCCTCGCCAAACTGAATTCCCTTTTTACTGTTTTCCCCCCGTGGCTCAAGAATCAGGCTGGGAACTGATCAAAAACATTGGCATTCCAACAGAAATGGCTGCAGCATTACTCCTGCCAAGCATGGCTGCTTCAGTTCAGGGGTGCTTTGACGTAGAGCTAGCCCCTAGCATGCGTGTGCCGCTGTCCTTGATGACGATGATAGTTGCTCCAAGTGGGACCGGGAAAACCCCTGCCCAAGATCGGCTTACTTCCGGCATCAAAAAATTTGAAGACGAAATGCGTGAGCAATTCGATGGCGATTGGATTCAGTACCAATCCGCCACGGACGCCCATACCGCCGAGCGCAAAGCCATCTTGGGTCTGCTTAAGGAACAAACGAAAGCGGGCAAAGATACTGCCTACCTGCGTCAACAGCTAAGCGAACTCGATAGTAGTGCCCCACCCATGCCAAAGCTGGTCAAGATCATTGCCAAAAACACCACATTGGCTGGAATTGAAGATCGCCTTTCATCAAATTGGCCGAACATCTTGGTTCCTCAGGATGAAGCGGCTCACTTTCTTGAAATTCGATTCGAGGAGCAGCTCAGCGCTGCCAACTCAACTTGGTCAGGATCACCAATCGCCGTCGACACTGGCAAACGGAAATTTTTTGTCAAAGAGCCACGCATCACCTGGCTTCTTCAGGTGCAACCGAAAGCCTTCGAGCGATTCAAGAAGAAGCTTGGCCCCAGGCTCACGGATGAGGGATCAGCGGCACGTATGCTTTTCACCTACGTTGAACCCAGCCAGTACCAGCCCGGACCATTGGCCAATCAACAATGGGGCGCAACTGAACAGTTCAACCAACTCTGTTATGAGCACCTTCATTCAAGCGTGAGCGAAACAGGAAAACCTGTTGCAAAAAAGGTCCTAAAACTTGACGCCCAAGCGCAAGCCTTGTTGGACCAAGAGCGTCAGCGCATCAAGACGTTGAAATCCCCAGGAGGCCCCCTCTTTGACCAACAGGAATTGTGCGCCAAAGCCCACGATAACACTCTTCGAATCGCGGCCATTCTCCATGCCTTCAGCAACAGCATGGGTGACATTTCTGGTCAAACCATGTTGAATGCAATTGAAATTTTCACTTGGTTCGCAAACGAACAAATCCGTGTTCTGACCCCGGCGCCAAAACCTCCGCAAGAATGGTGCGATGCGAATCTGTTACTGCGTTGGTTTGCAAATTTCGTACGCACGCACAACCAGATCTGCATTCAGAAGAATCACCTCCTGAAGCAAGGGCCTCGCGCAACCCGTAGCTCTCCTCGCCTCAATGCAGCACTGCTGTTGTTGTGGCAGCAAGGCCTCCTTGAAGAGCGAGTCCAGGAGGGATCAAAGGCCGTTTACATTCTATTGAACCCGGGTGCCTTTCAGCCGTACCAAATCGCACAACTCCTCAACCAGAACCTCGCTTTTCCAAGTTAAGAGGTGAAACAGGTGGCTACAGCGGCGACAGTAGCCGCTGTAGCCATGCGTTGGGGCAGGACTGTGCTCAATGATGGGCTAGGGAATGCCACATCTGGCTGTTCGAGAGTGGCGAACTCAACTCTTGGCAGGGAAACGCTCCCCCATCACTCTGCATCGTTTGCCACAACTCGGTATATGTCGAAGAAATTCAAAGCACCTGGAAATTCGGGGGGTGAATTTCGGTATACAAACCAATCCAAGGAAAAAACAAAGGCGTGAGTTAAGGTTAAATTAATAATATATATTCATATGTATTATTAACCCTATCGCTGCCTATCTCAAACTATACTCACCCAAGACCGAGAACGATCGTCAGCCATTTACGTTCCAGCCATCGTATTTCATGGAAAATTAATTTTTTAATAGATCGGTATACATGCTTTGGGAATTCACCCAGTCAATTACCAGGAGCATGGAAATGAACGAATCAAAAAACAACAAACACATGGTTAAGAGCACCTCGACATATATCGACCAACTCTTAGAAAACCATTCAAAGATTCAAGTCATCCGACTGGATCTGAGCTATACGAAGAAACACGCCAGAGAGGCATCGCTGGAAGAGATCAACCAGGATCTGAAGCACCTGCTCAACAATCGCCGGACCAAGCCTTCCATATTCGAGAACATGGTCGGTTACATTGCCAAGCGGGAATATACGGAAGACAAAGGACCGCACATCCACAGCATCTTCATCTACGACGGACAGAAGATCCGTAAGGATGCCCACAAGGGTGATCAAATTGGCGAGTACTGGAAGAATGTGATTACCGACGGCAAGGGTATTTACCACAACTGCAACCGAGAGAAAGACAAGTACCCCGAATGTGCTCTAGGGATGATTGACCATACGGATGATGCCAAACAGACAGTGCTGAAAGAGAAGGCCATCGCCTATCTGTGCAAGGAAGAGCAAAGCGTTGGCCCGATCAAGGAATCAGGAAATGAACGCTCCTTTACCCGGGGGATATCTCCTCGGAGGAAAAGCAATGCGGGTAGACCCCGTCTGTACGATTCGTCAGGTCAATTGAACAGCACATTGGAGGACGAGAGCATTGCCCCAGAAAGCCAAGAGTATCCCGACGATCAAAGCACTGATTAGAACCGTGAGAAAGCACTTGACCTCGCTGTACAGGTCAAGTCGCTTGTTGTTCAGTGGGAACTACTGGAGGACCTGGTGGGCGGTCTGGATATCTGCCAGAGCCGCAATCTGATGGAGTATCCGATGATGGCAGCTTTGCTGAATTCCGGACGAGCTCATTAAATGGGATCTAAGTCATAGCCCTAGGAAATGGCGAAGCACAGCCCAACAGCGGCCAAGGAACCCAGGGATCCCTTGGGCGGCCTTGAGACGGTTGGTTGCTTCAACATAGGCGATTTTTGCCTCCCGGTCGGATTCTTTGACACGCTGGATCTGTTTGTCCGACATGCCACCGCTCCAGACAACCTTATTCTGCCGGATCCAGTAATGCGAACGGCACTTGAAACTCCAGTTGCCGATCGACGGCGATAGTGAGACTGACTTGCCATGCCGGGCCAGCGACCATTCAGCCGGGTTCAAGGGAGTGACAACCTCCTCGCCGCATCCGCAACAGCATCGATGTAGCGCAATCTGATAGCGCTCGCAGATGTAGAGGACCCCGTCCTCCAACTGCTCAGGGATTACCTCTACATCGATTGGATGAACCGTTACTGCCCTCATGCCGCAGTCCATGATGCCGGCACCATCTCATCCCGGGTCAACGCTTGGTCGTTGATTGAGAAGGTCAAGTGATGGGCGTTACGAACATCCTGGTAAAAGCCACAAAACTGCTTCCACTTCAGGACGGCGAAAAGGGCATTGAGGGCGTTCATATCAGCAACCTGGATATTGCTACGGTACAGATCATTGTCGCCATCTGCTTGGAGCGGAGCGCGGCTTGCGAAATGGTCCGATTTCTCGGGCGTACAGAGTGTGGCCCGGCACGTACCCAACAGCGTAGATAGATCCGGAAGGTGGTGCAGGTCCATGCCAGTATCAACAAAAGGGATGCCCGCCGCGATCAGGGAGTCCGAGATCTCTTTTCGCGCTGCTGCATTGTCGATACACAGGAACACAAAGTTGAATCCAGCCAAGTCGGACAGATTCTCCTCAGTCACCCGACAAGGATGGCTGACAATCCCCTTGTGCATTGCGCCGTACATCGCCGCAAAGTAATCCACCTTGAGGGGCCGCGTAGCCAGTTCCTCGAGGGTTGCCGCCCCTGGGGCGCGGAAGGCATTGTGCTGGTCGAAGGTGTCTCCGTCGAAAAGATGGATTTCCCGGACCGGCGTTTTGGCGACTTGATCCAGTACATAGGCCCCGGTCCCGCCCAAACCTACGATGGCTACCCGCTCCATCGAAAGCTTCGAAGACACCGCCAGGATGCCCGCACGGCTCGATGCGAAGTCCCAATAGTGGAAGATCGAATGCTCTTCTACCGGAACGACTACTTTGCCGGTAAAGGGAGTCGCCTGGTTATCGATGGCGCGGGCCTGGTTCCAGATAACCGTGATGTAGTGCAGCATCTTGCTGGAGTAATCCGGGAAGCCGGAATTCATATACTCCTCCGGCTTGTTTGAGAAGCGGTAATTGGCGACAAACCCTTCCCAGAGAGGACAGTTCTCGGAATGGCGGAGCACCTCAAGGGGACGACCATCATGCTTGTGGGGGAAGTCACCGACAAACCAGACCTGGTGGTCTGTTGGCCTCCCAAGGGAGCCCGGATTGCCATTAAGGTTGGTCACCAGAATCCCGAGCCGAACTTGGCGTTGCGAATCCAAGTAGGGCACCGAATGCACAAGGAGATGGCCGTTACGGACCTCAATTTCCAACTGGAGGTCCTGCAGGCGCCGGAGGTCCGGATCAAGAACGATTGGTCTTGGTGACATTGAACACCATCCCTTCCTTGAGCGGAGTGTGTTGGCCACTGACCAGGGTTCCGTCCTTCCCGTGGGGGGATGAGTAGGTCACGGTGAAGTCGACCAAATCGCTGGGGGTAATACCGGGGAAGGCGATCCCTACAACGTCCTCATAGGTGATCTGATGCCCGGAGAACTCCCTGGGGCGACCGTTGACGATGATGGTGTAGGTCTTGTTTTGACCGGGTGCTGCTTCAGATTTGCTGTTTTCCATTTATAGCCTCTTTTAATGTGATTCTGGAACGCTACCGACACGGATGTGTCAAATAGCGCGTCAAATAGTAGATAGAGGCTGGCAATGTGTCAACTAGTGTGTAAAATAGTGATTGTGGGCGTGACAGCTAGGCCAACATTGGCAAGCGCAACCACCTATGAAATGGGGAGAACAACGTGACCAATTCGCTGACTTCGCTAGGGACATGGGCTAATGCCCCACTCGCCCTGGTTGTAGCGCAGGTCTGTTATACGCCGACACCGGAAACAGATTTTCGGATCGTCGCCAATCTAATTAAAGAGGCACTGGGCAATCGATTTTCCATGGACAACAACGTCGAGCAGTTGGCGTTCGTCCTTGGCGCAGATGGAGCCCCTAGCATCACCAATGAGCCAACCTGCGTTGGTGTCGACCTCATCAGCGAGGACGCACGGACCTGCTTGCGCATCAATAACGGGGCGATAACCTTCAATACATCCGATTACCGGGGTTGGGAAGAATTTATTGCCGAATGGGAAGCCATGCTGACGGTGCTAAATGCGACGGGCCCCATTACGGCAACCCGTATCGGCCTGCGCTATCTGGACTTTATTCTTCCAAGCGCTGGGAGAAAGCCGGAAGAGTATGTGATTGATGGCATTGGGAAATCTCCGGCCTCCCTGGGGCAAGCGCCCATTAGCGTCTCGTTATACGAATACGAGCGCGAGTCGGATGGACGCCTACGCGTTCAATACAGCCGAGGCTTTGGCCCCCCCATGACCCCACCGGACCTGCAGGGGACCGCGGCGCCGTATCCTGGCCTGATGGCTCGGTACCAGGGTGCGGAATCGGCCATTCTGGACATGGACCGCTACGCCATGCTGAACAAGGGCATGACTGCGAGCGAGTTGGCAATCGAATTCAGCAAACTTCACACCGATCTTTCGGAATCCTTCCAGCATATCATTTCGCCTTTGGCATTAGTCGAATGGCGTGACGAAACCAAGGAGGGCTAGCATGCAGCAGTATCAAATCAATTCGAAAAAAGGACGGCAAGAGTGGCTGGCCAGGATGGGGGCTGGCGCCCCTGTCCCAACCTCCGATAACGCTTATGGAACCGGCTGGGATATCGCTGCAAAGGACGCAATCACGTACTTGCTGTATCAGCGCGTCCTGCAGGATGTTGTCCCATCTGACAACAGCGGGGTTAATTACCCGGTCTACCGCATTTTTATTCGTCCATCTGATTGCGCGTCCCCGGTGAGGGGTACTCCCAATCTAATAGACTACACGGCTGGCGTCCGCGCCCAAGTTCGTTACTATTTGACGAATTCAACCGCCGCCACGGCACAACCATCAGTCGCGCAGGTATCGCCGTCGACTATTGTCGATCTGGTGAGGAATACCTTTGCTTTGACCATCCGGGACGCTGCCGATGTCTTTCAAGTATCTAGGCCGACGATTTATCAGTGGCTAAAGCTCGAATCTATCGACCTGATCCGTTCCAGTGCTGACCGTGATCGCCTCAAACGGCTGTATAGCATTGCCATGGCTTGGACATCCCGGCCCAAGCTGAGCGGGCGCTGGTATCAACTGGTCCTGCCTTCTGGGCAAACCTTATTGGACATTCTGAAGGGCGAGAACTTGGATAGCCAGGAATTCTCCCGCTTCCATACCTTGCTCACGCAACAGAGCAGTCTGCTCCAGAGCCAGGAGCATATCCGCGCCCGGAGTGCGATTGATGGCATGCGGGATAGTTTCGCAGCCATGGAGCGCGATCGGCCGAACCAGAAACAGGGAGAAGAAAGCTGAATCTTTTTGAGGCCTTCATCACTGAAGTAGAGGCGCTCCTTGAGGAACGTGGAGGCCCCCTGCTCGTCATGATCGTAGGCCCCAATGGCGCTGGGAAGTCGACCTGTTACCGGAAATACCTTCGGGAATCCCTTAAAAGGCATATCGACAACCATATCGACCCGGACGAGATTGAGCGGCAAATCCGGGAGGATCTCGAAGGCGAAAAATTGTCTGATGACGAGTTTTCGGAGATGGCAAGGGATGAAGCGACAACGCAACGAAACATCCATCTGTCCAATCGGGTTAGTTTTAGCTTTGAGACCGTATTCTCAGACCCCTACGGTGACAAACTGGAGTTCATTCGCAAGGCAAAGTCCCAAGGATTCATCGTTGCCCTGATTGCTGTCGGCCTCGACTCCCCTGAAAAGTCCGCACAACGGGTTGCTGCCAGAGTGTCCAAGGGGGGGCATAACGTCCCTCTTGACCGAATTCGAGACCGCTACCCCCGGGTCATCTGCAATATTGTCGCTGGCGCACAGACCGCCTCGGCAGCCGTGGTTGTCGACAACAGTCAGGATATTCTGGGCAATGACGGCACCGCGTACGATCCATTTGCCGTGTTCGTAAGCGGACTATGTGTCCAAACTTCGAAGCAGGTTCCAGAATGGTGGGTGCGCTATTCGAAGAGCGCTCACCTGACAGAACCTTTTTCACTGACGCTAAATGCTTGGGTAAGTCGGCTACTGGATGACGACCGTACAGCAGTATCTCTGCTGGCGCTGCCCGCTCCGCGAAAACCCAACGATTTTCACTAGGACTCTACACGTTCTAATTTGAGTGCACGGCACATCGGGAATGGGGCAGCGCTCAAGTAGCCTCGCTTCTCAAACTCGCCGACCTCGGCTACTGCCTTTTGACGCTGGCATCAGGCTGGATGTCGGCCAAAGCCGACCTTGGGCCTCTGACCGAAATCAGGCGGCAATGCGCCTGTTACCTGCCACTCAGCTACTGGCGGTAATCAATAGTCGCTTTCGTTACAGGCGATGGACGGCCCCCGACCCTGAGCCGACCTTCGTATCTCAGGCGTGCCGACGGCGGATTACTGAACTACGGCCACTATGCTCTATAGTTACTCCCGATAATCGAGGTTATCGGGAGTAAGTTAGAGCGCTACTATCGGAGCCGGCAAAAGCGGGCCAACGTCATGGGCGCCCTGGATTATGTCCGGGGCCAACTGCACTTCGATGTCTGCGACCACACCGTTCGCCGCGAGGACGTCATCCGCTTTCTCTATCACTTGGCGCAGTCGTCCCCGCCGACAAGTGGGCCTTCCTGGTCATGGACAATGCTTCGATGCATCACCACATCGATCCGGCCATCACCGACCGCTGGCTGACTCAGCATCGCTTTTTGCCGTTGTATCTGCCGCCCTACAGTCCCGAGCTCAATCTCATCGAAATCCTCTGGAAGCATGCCAAATACCATTGGCGCACTTCACGTCCTGGACCAGGGACTCTTTGGCTCAGGAGGTTCGGACGCTTCTGGCGAGATTCGGCACCAAGTTCTATATTCGTTATGCGTGATTACTTACTTGATTAGCTGCACAGAGCTGACAAAAAAGCCAACCGAGACAGGTTGGCTTTTTTGTTATCTAGTCAGAGATGAGTGTTCATGGTGCAGGGACCAATCCCCTTTTCTACTGCGACCCTAGCATCCGTACGGAAGTCAAGGCGAGGGTCTGGTGAGAGGTGTTTACATCCTCAGAAATGGGTCTTTTGTCATTCGATTAGGGCGCTTTGTCATCGTGGTTCGCGGCGCCGGTCCATACAATTTCTTAGGTGCTGCAGGCGGCATGAAACAGCGCCAAAATGACAATGGCATCTGCGATCCAGAGCCAACCAAAATGGAGACAAACATGTACCAAATCAACATGCAGAAGCTCGCCGATGAGGCCAGCTTCAACCGCTTTCACGCCAAGGTGCTTCTGTGGTGCCTACTAATTCTGGTCATCGACGGCTATGACATCGCCGTCGTCGGCATCGCGCTGCCAGCCATCATGAAGCAGATGGACGCGAATGCCTCCACCGCAGGCATCATGGCCAGCTCAGCCCTGTTCGGGATGATGTTCGGCGCCATGGCCCTAGGCACACTATCCGACCGGATCGGCCGACGCTGGGCCCTCTCCATCGGGGTCATGTTGTTCAGCGTGTTCACCGCGGCTGCCGGCTTCACTAAGGATCCCGTCAGCTTCAGCGTGGTGCGCTTCATCGCTGGCCTGGGGATCGGTGGCGTGCTGCCGGTCATCGTCGCGCAGATGGTCGAGTATTCGCCCAAGAAGATTCGTAGCTTGATGACGGCGCTAATGGCCTCGGGCTACGCGCTGGGCGGCATCCTGGCTGCAGTGCTGGGCAAGCAACTGATCGGCGAATATGGATGGCAGGTCGTGTTCATCGCTGCGGGAGTGCCGGTCCTGCTGATTCCGTTCATCCTGAAGCTGATGCCGGAATCGATGACCTACCTGATCTCGCACCGGCGGAGCGGCGAACTGGCCGAAGTGGCTCGTCATCTCCAGCCGGAGGTCAAGCAACCCTCGGACGCTCAGTTCGTCGTGTCCACCACCGATCACGTGGCGGGTGCGCCGGTCACCCGGCTGTTCCAGGATGGTCGAGGGCTGAGTACAGTGCTGTTCTGGATCGCCTTCTTCTCGGGCCTGTTCATGGTCTATGCGCTCAGCAGCTGGCTGACCAAGCTGATGGCGTTGTCAGGCTACAGCCTGGGGTCTGCGCTCAGCTTTGTGATCGCGCTGAACGTTGGTGCCATCATTGGTGCAGTAGGGGGGGGGTGGCTCGCCGACAAATTCCGCATTAAGTGGGTGCTGGTCGCAATGTATGCGCTGGGTGGTGTGCTGCTTTACATGATGACGCTCCAGGCCTCGACCGAGGTGCGCTATCTGGTCATCGGCGCTGTCGGCGCTTGCACTACTGGCGCGCAACTACTTGCCTATGCCTACTGCGGGCAGTTCTACCCGATGTCGATTCGCTCGACTGGGATCGGTATGGCCTCAGGCGTGGGGCGCCTGGGCGCGATCGCGGCGCCGCTGCTGATCGGTCAGATCGTCGCGCTGGAGCTGCCTCTGGAGCAGAACTTCCTGGTGATCGGGGCTTTCGGAGTTATCGGTGCTGTCGCCCTAGCCCTCATCAGCCACGGCGGCTTGGCGTCGCAGCCGATTCCACAAAACGCCTGATTGTCACCACCACGGGAATTCGACATGTCAAACCACGCCGCGTCATCGAGCTAGACATCGTACTTTTCGCTGGCGCGTCCGGGGAAATCATCCAGCATCGGAAGTCGATGAGGCAAATCATAGTCTCCTCTGCAGGCAGCATCGGAATGATCTGCTTGTCCTTGCCGGGAGGTTAATCGCCTCCCGGTTTTTTTCGCCCGTGGGCAGGTTTGAGAAGAATTTGGCAGGAACTTTTCGTGAGTAGATTGGCTAAACAACCGGCAATTGAAATGGCACATGATTTGAAGTGTCTAGCGATCCGTTTTCTTTTTGGTGAGATCAGTCGTGCCGATTACCAGAAGGAGTTCTATCGTCTTGTCCAGAATCTCGAACACGCCAATTCTCAACATACCGTGCTAGCACGAGGAAGAAAATTTGTATTAAGGCGTGTCGACAAATAGGGAAGCCCAGCCAGGAAATGGTTTGCTCCCTTGCTTTCAGCGCATTTGACTTCGATGTCGGCTTCGTGGGGAACCAAATTGAGCGACGGGAGCCATGCTTGCTGAAAAGCAAATCCAGCGTGGTACCCGTCGCTCGACCAGATTGCTTGAACAAGCCATCCACGCTTAACTCGATAACTACAACGCTAATTCCAAACCGCTCGTCTGGTTAATAGGCAAATGATGGTCGCGCCAGCATCAAAGGGTTTGTCTGAGAATTTCCAACTCAGGACTCTCGCCCAATATGCTTAGTCAAACGAATACAACTATGCGCTGAGGGAATGTGATCGATAGGCACCGGGTGCGCTACCTGTCCATGACTTGAAAGCCCGCTGAAATGCAGTGCTACCCGTGAATCCTAGCTCCTCGGCAATGTCGCTCAGGGAGATTCTGGTGCTTGCTAATCGAGAGATGGCCATATCGCGCCGTAGCTCGTCCTTTAACATCTGGAACGACTTTCCTTCAATTGCCAAGTGCCGCTGCAGGGCACTGACCGACATATGCAGGCGCTGAGCAGAGCTAGCCAAATCCGGCCATTCTGGACACGTTTGCTGCAAGAGAGTACGTACCCGTGCACTATACGTGCGCTCGTTCAGGTTGGGGCCCACCAGATTTCCCGGAGTTGCGCGCAGGAAAGATTGCAGCGCAATCACGTCTCGGTGCATTGGCTTCGCTATTTCGGAGGCGTTGAACCAGACAGCTGAACACGATTTCCCGAAACGCAAGGTACCAGAGAAGATTCGTGGATAGTTATCAGCATGCACAGGCTGTTCGAACGCGAAGTCGAAACCCTTAGGTACCAAACGGCCTCCATGCAGCCACACTAGTAGGCGCCAAAAGACGCGTAGCAGGAGACCATGCAGAAAGTCTGCGTGCGCACCCGGCCCCCCTCGCATCTCCAGACTGGCGCCAAACAGCGAGCCATCGGAGACAGGTACAAGCAGGGCATCATCCTGGAGTAGGGCAAAGGATTCGCAGACGCGTTGCAAAGCTGCTGCCAGCGTTCGCGCCCCGAGCGTGGAGCGAGCCATCAGTGCGAAGCTGCCGCAGCGAAACGGCCTGCCGCGCAGGTAGCCCAAGCATTCATCATCAAGGCTGTCCTTCACGGCACTAAAGAGCGCAATGTATTGCTCGACAGTTACCCGTGACTGCTCCAGATGCAGCAACGGCTCGGCTATACAGGCCTGCTCTAGAACGCTGATAAGCCAGGATTCAGTGGCCAGCCCCTTGCCGCGCGCACCGTCGAGCAACCCATGCACGGCAAAGATAGGAACTGTGGTGACGGATCTCACGGTGGTTAAAGGCACAGCTATGGCTGGAGCAAATAAATTGAGGTCGTTTGTTAGCTTATAGAGGTCGTTTGGTAGCGCTACTTGAGGGCCTGACTACTACGATCATATCTAGGCCATGAGTGCGTGCGACTGAATCATACCGTACGACGCATTGAAGCCGAATCGACCCCAGCCAAAAGAGGAGACAACCACATGATTCAAGTCAAAAAGCAGAGAGCTATTGAGCCTCACTCCCATATGCCCATGAACGTGCAGGGCTGTAGCTTAGTCATTGTCTGATGGGGTAAGTCATGCTTCCACAATTACATTGCCATGCTTGGATGGACGAAGAGATCGAGGCCTTTCGCGAACAAGTGCGGCGCTACATCGCTGCAGAATTCGCACCTAAGTTGGACGAATGGCGTCGCCAGGGCTATATCCCGCGTGAGGTCTGGCGCCCGTTTGGCGAATTGGGCTTCCTGTTGCCCGAAATGCCCGAGACCTATGGCGGCGCTGGTGCCAGTCTGGCCTACCAACTGGTGGTGCAGGACGAACTGGCAAAGGCAGAAATGCCGGTCAACATCGCGGTTCATACCATCGCTTCACACTACATCTTGGATTTCGGCACAGAAACACAGAAACAGCGCTGGCTACCCAAAGTGACGAACGGAGAAATGCTGGCTGCTATTGCAATGACCGAGCCCGGTTGCGGCTCGGACTTGAAGGCCATTTCGACTCGGGCTCGCCGTGATGGCGACTACTACGTGATCGACGGTGCCAAGACCTTCATAACCAACGGTTTCACCGGGAACCTTCTGATCGTAGCGGCGCGCACCAGTGGCGAGGGCAGCAAAGGGGTGTCGCTGTTCGTACTCGAAACCGAGAACCTGCCTGGATTTCATGTGGGGCGCCTGCTGGAGAAAATCGGTATGCAGGCCTCGGACACCGCCGAGTTGTTCTTCGACAGCGTGCGCGTGCCGGCCGACCAACTGTTGGGAGGCGTCGAAGGCAAAGGCTTCGGGCAACTGATGGGAGCATTACCTTACGAGCGAATGCTCATTGCGGTGCCGGCAGCGGCTACCATCGAGCAGGCACTGGCCGTTACGGTGGAATACACAAAGCAGCGTAAAGCATTCGGCGCCCCGCTGTTCGACATGCAGCTTACGCGCCAGAAGCTAGCCGAGGTGGCCACCATCGCTCATGTGGTGCGCACTTTTGTGAATGACTGCACTCAGCGCCTTCTGGACGGCACGCTCGACAACGAGGCGGCCTACATGGCCAAGTGGTGGTGCACCGAGCAGCAGTGCCGGGTAGTAGACGAGTGCCTGCAACTGTTCGGCGGCTACGGCTACATGGCCGAGTACCCAATTGCGCGTATGTATGCCGCTTCTCGTGTGCAAAAAATCTATGGCGGCGCCAACGAGGTCTTGAAAGACCTAGTGTCGAGGAAGCTGTGAACATGCCGAACACGCTGCAAATGCCACTGCACGGCATCCGTGTGGTGGAGTTCGAGGGCATTGGACCGGGTCCGCTGGCCGCAAGGATGCTGGCCGATATGGGCGCCGAAGTGATCACGTTGACGCGTGTCGAACCGGCGCCTGCAGCCCAGCGGCTCGGTGGGGCGGTAGAAAATCCACTACGCCGCGGCAAGCAAATTGAGGTCGTCAACTTGAAGTCGCCTGAAGGAAAAGCGCGTGCGCTGGACCTAATCATTCAGGCCGATGCTCTAATCGAAGGCTATCGCCCGGGCGTGATGGAGCGCCTGGGGCTTGGCCCCGCCGATTGCGCAACGCACAATCCTAGGCTGGTCTACGGCCGGATGACGGGCTGGGGGCAGGACGGCCCGCTCGCCCAGGCCGCCGGCCACGACCTGAACTACGTCGCGCTAACGGGTCTGCTATCGCTGTCGGCCCGCAAGGGAGATGCACCGATCGTGCCCCCCACCGTGATCGGGGATGCAGCCGGAGCGCTGGGCATGGCGTTCGGCGTGGCCTGCGCGCTAGTCGATGCTCGCGCCAGTGGCCATGGCCGGGTCGTCGACGCGGCAATCGTCGATATCGTGGCCATGCTGGGCACTCTGGTGCAATGGATTCGCGCCAACGGTCAGATCGACAGTGCGCGGCCGAGTCCATTTCACGATTCACCGTTTTATGACGTGTATGCCTGCGCCGATGGCGGCTTCATCAGCCTCGCCGCCGTGGAACCTGAATTCTACGCACAGCTGCTGTCGAAATTGGGTTTAGAGGACGTGAACTCAACCGAGCAATATAACCAAGCTCAATGGCCTGCGCTGAAGGAGCGCATCGCGACCCTGATCGGCAGCCAATCTCGAGCGCACTGGTGCGATCTGATCGAGGGCACCGACGCCTGCTTCGCGCCAGTGCTTAGCTTAGCCGAAGCTCTGCAACACCCGCACAACGCTGCGCGACGAATCTACCAGTCCACCTCCACGGGAGCTATCGACGTAGCCCCAGCCCCGCGGTTCCAAGCACTCAATACAACAATCTAGGAGACAAACAAATGACAGATATCGCCCAACCTGTACGCGGTTGCCCCTCTACCATGGGTGACGCGCGCCAACTCAATACTACGACGCTGATCCGGCACGCCGCGCGCACCCACTCGGACCAGGAAATCGTCTACCGCACACAAGATGGCGGCTGGGGCCGTTACACGTATGCCGACTGCTACACACGCGTCTGTCGAAGCGCCAATGCGCTGCGTGCGCTGGGTGTGGCGCCGGGCGACCGCGTCGGTATCCTGGATTGGAACAGTCGGCGTCACTTCGAGCTGTACTGGGCCATCCCGGGCCTGGGTGCGGTGATGCTGCAGATGAACCTGCGACTGGGCCATGAGGATCTCGGCTACGTGGTCGGTCATAGCAATGTCTCCTACGTTTGCGTGGACGAATCATTGCTTTCCGTTGCCGAGTCTATTGCCGCGAATGCGCCGCAGATTAAGGGCTGGATCGTTATGACCGACAAGCCGCTGAATCAAATCAAGACGACGCTCACCCCTCTGCTGCACTACGAAGACCTGCTGGCAGCAGCCGACGCGAAGATAGACTGGCCGGAGATTGAAGAACACTCGGCCTACAGCGCCTGCTATACCACCGGCACCACCGGCAGACCCAAGGGTGTGTACTACTCACATCGTGCCATCTACCTGCACTCTACGGTCATGGCAACCAACCTGGGCATGACGTTGGACGATTGCACTATGCTCATCACGCCAATGTTCCACGGCCAGAGCTGGGGTCTGCCGCAGGCTGCCACCATGTTGGCCAACAAAATCGTTCTTCCAGGCCGCTATGTCGCCGAGGACACCCGGCCGCTGACCGACGTAATGATCGCCGAGGGCGTAACTATCACCAATGGCGCGCCGGCCATCTTCCTGCCTATGCTGCAGTACATCGAAACACTACCCGACAAGCCGGACTTCAGCCGCTTGCGTATGCTCTCCGGCGCTACCGAACCGCCGCTTTCGATGATGATCGGTTTCCATGAGCTCACTGGTGCCGAGGTGGTGCACGCCTACGGTGCTACCGAGACTACGCCGCTGGTAGCGGTCAACCGCCTTAAGCCTACGCTGAAGAAGAGTCTTTCCAAAGATCAACAGTGGGATCTGAAGCGCAAGCAGGGTTTGATCGTGACCGGAGTGGATATCCGCATCGTTGACTTGGATGGAAAGGAGTTGCCGCACGACGGCAGCTCAGCGGGAGAAATTTTGCTGCGCGGTCCCTGGATTACCGCCGCCTACCACGACATGCCTGATTCGGCGGACCGGTTCCTGGATGGTTGGTGGCGGTCCGGCGACATCGGCACACTGGACGAGAACGGTTACCTCAAGGTCACCGACCGTTTGAAGGACGTGATTAAGAGCGGTGGTGAATGGATCTCGTCCATCGACATGGAGAACCTACTCATGGGTCATCCAGCTGTGCGCGAAGCTGCGGTAGTTGGGATTCCGCACGCAAAGTGGCAGGAACGGCCGCTGGCCTTGGTTGTATTGAAACCCGGCCAAGAGGTCACTCAGGAACAACTCTATGCCCGCTTGAGCAGCGCCTTTGCCAAGTGGCAGTTGCCCGATCAGATCTTGTTCGTCGAAGACATTCCCAAGACCAGTGTCGGCAAGCTCGACAAGAAACGCATACGTGTCGAGCAAGCAGAGCGCTACGCCGAGTAACACAAGATTCATCTAAGGAGAACAGCATGAATAACAATGAACCAGTCATCGTCGGCGCGGTGCGCACCCCGGTGGGGAAGCGCGGCGGATGCCTACAGAAATGGCACCCCGTTGATCTGCTTGGCGAGACGATGCGTCAACTAGTCGAGCGCACAGGAATTGATCCTCTCGACCTAGACGATGTGATCGTAGGCTGTGTGTTGCAATGGGACCAGCAGCACGGAAACCTGGGTCGGCACGCCGTATTGGCGGCTGGCTTGCCCGAATCCGTCCCGGCTGTGACGATAGATCGGCAATGCGGGTCTGGCCAGCAGGCGGTGAGTTTTGCTGCGCATGGCATTCAGGCGGGAGCCTACAAGCTGGTTATTGGTGCCGGGGTGGAGTCGATGTCGCAGGCACCGATGCCGCCATCGTTCAAGCTCGGTGCGCCACTTGGGGCGCAGTACAGCCCGCGTGAGTTGGCGCGGTACCAAGATCCTCCGCTACTGCCGCAAGGCGCCTCTTCGGAGTTAATGAATAAGCGCTTCGGTCTTACGCGTGAGGCTCTGGATGCCTTTGCTGTGCGTAGCCATCAGCGGGCCACTGAGGCCATACAGGCCGGCCGCTTCAATGATCAACTGGTGCGGCTTACCATGGACCCATTGGATCCGGACAGCCCCGTCGTTGCCGCCGACGAAGGCGTGCGTGCGGATCCCAACCCCGGGAAGATGGCTGCGCTCAAGCCCGTCTTTTCCGAAGACGGTGCTACCACTGCCGCCAACTCGTCGCAGATCAGCGACGGTGCCGCAGCACTGCTGATCGCCAGCCGTGCGTATGCCGAGCAGCACGGTCTGAAGCCCCGCGCGCGCTTTGTCAGTACCGCCGTGGCGGCTGCCGATCCGGTGATCCAGTTCACCGCCGTCCTCGACGCCACCCGCAAGGCGCTTCAGGAATCGGGCCTGACCCTCGACGACATTGATCTGTTCGAAGTCAACGAGGCGTTCGGCGGCGTTCCGCTCATGTTTCAGCAGGAATTCGGAATCCCAGACGAGCGCCTTAACGTCAATGGCGGCTCGGTAGCGATCGGCCATCCGCTAGGTTCCACCGGCGCGCGCATGCTCACCGACTTGCTATGCGAGCTCGAACGTCGAGGTGGCCGCTATGGCCTTCAGACCATCTGCGAGGCATCGGGTACGGCCAATACCACCATCATCGAACGACTGGGATGAGCGAGAAAGCTATGCACGAAGAGAGTGAAGTGCTCGTCAGCCGCGAAGGTGCCATCGTCACCTTGACCATCAACCGCCCACGCGCAAAAAACAGCCTGAACCGAGCCGTCTTCGATGGCTTACGTGCCCAACTGGCGCAACTACGTCACGACGATGCAGTGCGCGCAGTCATCGTGACCGGCACCGAGGGCGTGTTCTGCGCCGGCGCCGACATCACGGCCTTTGAAGCTATCCGCGCTGAATCGTTGTTGGGCGAACGTGCGGCGGCAGGTGGCGGCTTCTGGTCGGAATTGGGGAGCTTTCCCAAACCCGTAATTGCGGCAGTGGAAAGGCTAGCGCTGGGTGGCGGCATGGAACTGGCACTGGCCTGCGACATCGTGATTGCAGGCGAGTCGACCAAGTTCGGCTTGCCTGAAGTAAAGCTGGGCGCTATCCCCGGTGCCGGGGGCACACAGCACCTGATCCGAGCTATCGGCAAATCTAAGGCAATGGTGATGCTGTTGGCCGGCGACTTCATCGATGCTCGTAAGGCTTGCGATGCAGGCATCGTCGCCGAAGTGACGGCAGACGGTCAGGCTCTGGTGGCTGCCTTGGCGATGGCCGACCGGATTGCAGCAAATTCGCCGCTGGCGGTGGCGCTGGCGAAAGATGCAGCTCTGTGCAGCTTCGAGACCCCGCTCGCGAGCGGACTAGAGCACGAGAAGCGCAACTTCTTTGTCGCCATGCGTTCGGCCGACAACCATGAAGGGCAGGAGGCGTTCTTGAGCAAGCGCGCTCCGAAGTTCACTGGCCAGTAAGGGCCACCAATCCTCAATAAAGGAAAAGCCATGCAATTAAATTCCGACATCGCCGCGATCATTACTGGCGGGGCTTCTGGCCTAGGCGCCGCCACGGCCCGGCGCCTGGCCAGTCGTGGTGTCAAGGTCGCCATCTTCGACATGAATGAAGAAGCCGGCCAAACGCTGGCGCTTGAACTAGGCGGCGTCTACTGCAACGTGGATGTGACATCCGACGAGCAGGTGGACGAGGCCTTTGCCAAGGCCCGTGCTAGCGTTGGGCAGGAACGTATTCTGGTCAACTGCGCTGGTACTGCCGATGCAGTCAAGACTGCCAGCCGCGACAAGAACACAGGTGAAATCCGCCAGTGTGCGGCGGATCGCTTCAATCGCATTATTCAGATCAACCTGGTGGGCACCTTCCGCTGCATCGCCAAGTCGGTAGCAGGCATGTTGACGCTCGCACCGTTAGCCGATGGCGACCGCGGTATTGTCGTCAACACCGCTTCGGCAGCCGCACAGGACGGTCAGGTCGGCCAGGCTAGTTATGCTGCTAGCAAGGCTGCCATCGTGGGCATGGCATTGCCGATCTCGCGCGATCTCATGGACGAAGGAATTCGTGTCAATACGATCATGCCGGGCTTGTTCGGTACGCCGTTGCTGCAGGGGTTGCCAGACAACGTCAAGCAGGCCTTGGCGGCTACCGTGCCCTTTCCCAAGCGTTTGGGCGATCCCGATGAATTTGCGCAGGCCGTCGAGTTTCTTGCAACTTGCGGCTACATGAATGCCGAGGCCATCCGGGTGGATGGCGCTATCCGCATGGCACCGCGCTGAATGGTGCGCAGCTTCTTCAAGAGGCTGCGTTACCTAAGTGATGTCGCGGCGACAGCCGCGCCAAGAACTTCACACTGCACAAGCTGAATCAGCGGGTGAAGCAAATCGACGTGAGCATCGAATGGTACGAACGATAAGGGCGTGCCATCTGAGAACACGTCTAGTTAAAGCGATCGCCGGTTCTTGACATCGCTGCAAACCGTCTAAGTCATGAGCAACATGGAGGAAGACCATTGAAAAAATCTAGCAAAAATCTGCTGAATCGACGCGTTGTTGTATGTGCTGTATCCGCCACATTTGGGCTTACCGCGATGGCGTCAGCGTCAGCTGAAACTGAGGTAGAAGATCTTAAGCGTGAGTTGGCAGCACAACGCCAACTAATCGACAAATTGTTGGCGGGACAGGAATCGCAAAAGCAGATTAACTCAAAAGTGGAGTCGCAGGTAGCTGCTGCTGGTAAGCCCTCGTCTATGGTGACGGCAAGCGGCGTTACTTTCGGATTCTACGGGATCGCTGATGTGAACGTCACAAGCATGAACAGTGGGTTCGGGAGCAAGGTTACGTACGGTTCAGGCGGCTTTTCATCGTCGCGTCTAGGCTTCACCATTAGTAAGCCAATCAATGACGACCTGAAGGCAGTTGCTCTGGGTGAAGCTGGACTTCTCTATGACACTGGGACTGCAGGCAATGCATCTGTGACGAATGGCATAAACAATACCTCTCCTTCGTCCGGTGGCCAGGCTGGCACTGGACCGCAGCTTTTCTCTCGTCAGATGTACGCAGGTCTCAGCGGAAACTTTGGTACAGCCACAATCGGCCGCCAATACACGGGGTCGTACCTTGCAGCTGTTGCAACCGGTGCGGCAAAGGGGGATGGCCTTTTCGGCTATTCGGGCTCCATTACGCCTCTAATTGGAGGCATGCCGACTCGCTTGAACAACTCGATTGTTTACATTACTCCGAAGGTCAAAGGTTTCTATGGATACTTCACCGGAACCTCGGGCAGCGAGAATAACGTCAATGCGCCGACTGCAGTGGGTACCGCTACCACGACAGACAAGGCGGGCAGGGGCTATGATCTGGGGATTTTTTACACAAATAACGCATTTAACGCAGCGCTGACCACTTGGAATCTGAATAACGCTTCATGGGCGAGCGCAGGCGAATCCGGTTTGGCAAACAAGACCGGGTGGCAATTTGCAGCCAACTATGACTTTGGTGTCATACGATTGTATGGAAACGTGGTTTCTGGAACGATCTCTGGCGGCAACTATGAAAATGTATCAAAAACACTCTCCAGCGCTCATGCGGGGAGTCTGAGCTTCCTCATCCCTTTCGGAAAGCACAACTTCTCAGCAACTTATACCAAGCTAGTCGACGAGTCTATTCTCAACAAGAGTGCGAATCTCGTTGGCGTGAGCTATTGGTACGACCTTCTCAAGGACGCAAAGCTGTATGTGTCATATGGGAAGATGCAGAACAACGCGAATGCAACGTATAGCCTCGCTGACGGCGGCAACTTAGTCGGAAATGTAACGAAGCCGGGCTTTGACCCCTCAGGAGTTGTTGCTGGCGTGAACTTCGCGTTCTAACAACCATTGAAAAATCGGCGCGCCACAGGGTATTAGCCAGTCAGCATGCTAATACCTGCGCCGATCGTGGCGACTCCGGTGGCGATGGCAGGTAACTGTGATAGTTGCGGCTAGTTTGTCTTCGAGATAATCAAGGAGATTAAATTGAAAGTTTTAGTCCCTGTGAAAAGGGTTGTGGATTACAACGTCAAAGTTCAGGTGAAAAGCGATGGCTCTGGTGTGAATCTAGCCAACGTAAAGATGTCCATGAATCCCTTCGACGAAATCGCCGTTGAGGAAGCGGTACGCCTGAAGGAAGCAGGCATAGCGACAGAAGTGATCGCTGTCTCCTGCGGCGTACCCTCCAGCCAGGAGACGCTGCGCACGGCGCTGGCAATCGGCGCCGACCGTGCGATTCTGGTCGAGTCCGATGCCGATCTGCAGCCGCTGGCCGTCGCCAAGCTGCTGAAGGCGCTCTGCGATAAAGAAGGTCCGCAACTGGTGATCTGCGGTAAGCAAGCGATCGACGACGATTCCAACCAGACCGGCCAGATGCTCGCCGCCTTGGCCGGCTGGCCGCAGGCGACATTCGCCTCCAAGGTCGTCATAGCCGACGGCAAGGCCACCGTAACCCGCGAAATCGACGGCGGCTTGGAAACCCTGGCGATCAGCCTGCCGGCTGTGGTCACCACCGATCTGCGCTTGAACGAGCCGCGCTACGCGACCCTACCCAACATTATGAAGGCCAAGAAGAAACCGTTCGACACTGTCAAGCCGGCCGACCTCGGCGTCGACGTGGGCCCGCGGCTGATCACGCTGAAGGTCGTCGAACCGGCCAAGCGCTTGGCCGGCGTCCTGGTCGCCGATGTCGCCGAACTGGTAAACAAACTTAAGACTGAAGCGAAGGTGATCTAAATGACTATCCTCGTCATCGCCGAACACGATCACGGCAGCCTCAAGGCCGCCACCCTCAACACCGTCGCTGCCGCGCAGAAGATCGGTGGCGAAATCCACCTGCTGGTCGCCGGAAGTGCCTGCTCGGCAGCCGCCCAGCAAGCCGCGACGCTGCAAGGCGTGGCTAAGGTCAAGGTGGTCGACGCCGGACACTACGTTGGCCAGACTGCTGAGAACCTCACTGCTCTGGTTGTCGACTTGGTGAAAAATGCGGCTACCGGCTACTGCCATGTGCTGGCCCCGGCCACCACCTTCGGCAAGAACCTGTTGCCGCGGGTAGCAGCGTTACTCGATGTCGCACAGATTTCCGAGATCGTCGGCGTCGAAGCGGCCGACACCTTCGTCCGGCCGATCTACGCTGGCAATGCGCTGGCTACGGTCCAGAGCATCGACCCTGTCAAGGTCATCACCGTGCGCACGACCGCCTTCGACGCGGTGGACGCCGGCAACAACGCCGAAATCGAGACGAACGTCGCAGCGGCCGACACTGCCCAGTGCGCGCTGATTAACCGTGAACTCACCAAGTCCGCCCGTCCCGAACTCGGCGCCGCCAAGATCATCGTTTCTGGCGGCCGCGGCCTGGGGAGTGGCGAGGCCTATCACCAGCTGTTGGATCCGCTTGCTGACAAGCTCGGGGCCGCGCTTGGCGCCAGCCGCGCCGCGGTCGATGCCGGCTTCGTGCCCAACGATTACCAGGTCGGCCAGACCGGCAAGGTTGTTGCGCCTCAGCTCTACATCGCGGTCGGTATTTCGGGCGCGATCCAGCACTTGGCAGGGATGAAGGATTCGAAGGTGATCGTCGCGATCAACAAGGATCCCGATGCGCCGATCTTCCAGGTTGCCGACTACGGCCTGGTCGGCGATCTATTTGAGGCAGTGCCGCAGCTGGCTGTGGCCCTATCGTGATTTTCTGTTCGTATGCGGGCCATAGTTGAGTTTGCTATGCGCCCCTGGACGTGATGTAGGGTTAAACAGGAAGACTTCCTCTCAAATTCTGCTGGTCAGTAAATCCGCAGATAAATCGAGGAAGATCAGATTGGGATTAAGGTTCGTCGATATTCACGAGGTTTAGAAATGATGATTAATACAATCAAAGATAAGGCTTTTGTTTCCCGGAAAACGATTCATGTGCGAGAGATAACTTGCGTAGCCTACCAGCGTACTGATGGCCTTATAGATATAGAGGGAACGCTGGTGGATACCAAGCCCGAAGGGATATTTCTTCAGGAGCGTGGTGGCATTGGACCTGATGAACCGGTACATGAAATGACGTTGAGATTAACTGTCGACCGGGGTTTGCAGATTCACGATGTCGTGGCGGAAACGGTTCATAGCCCATTTTCCATTTGCGGTGCAATCACTGAACACTACAAATTACTACTGATCGGCCAGCAGATAGGCCCAGGTTTCATTAAGAGCGCAAAACGTAATTTTCGCGGAACGTCAGGGTGTACTCACTTGACTGAATTGTTGCCGTCAATTTCAACCACCGCGTTTCAAGCACTCTGGGGCGAGCCTGCGAACGTTGATGGGAGTGAACTACGTGCAGATGAGAGCAGCAAATTGCCCTTCGATGGTTGTCATGCGTTGCGCTCAGACGGTGTTATTGTGAAAATGTATTATCCAGAAGCATATTCTAATGAACAGGCTGAATCACACGACCCCGCTTGATGGCGACTTCAATAGTGTCCAATACGCTTGATGGTGGGTACTGTGGGTACGTATACCCCTTGGTCAGGATTGCCAGGTGCTTACTGTGACAACTGTGACGCTGCACTGAGTCTGAACGGAGCGAAATTAAGAAGTCTGCACCGAGCGATGACTCGGGGAACGTCTGCGGGAAGTAGACCTGTGCGGTAATCAACCAAATAGAGTGACCAGCATGGTATTGAAAACCAGTAAGCCAGATCGTCCAGAACTAGCCATCGGACGGGTCTTGCCGAGATGTGCCAAAGGGTCTCATTAGCCCCAAGCCATTGAAGAATTTCGATCTCCCTGCACCGATTGTGATCATCGGGATCACGGGAGATGAATGGGGTGACGCCAATAATGCGTTCCGCGAGGTCTTCACCGCCACCGGCAGTGACCAAATAACGCAACTCGGCGAGATTCCGCGTTGTGCGCCATGAACTGGAAATAACAACCTTCACGTTGGGGCATGCGCGCAAAATCTGCCACAGTAGCGGGGTGGCACTAAACAACTCTTCCGGACGTGGTTGTAACGGGTGTAACTGACACATTGCATACTGATCCAGACTCGCGGCTCAAAGACAGCTTTTCGAACAACGGTCGCTCGAAAGTTACTCACGATAACTGACGTTATCGTGAAAAACAGCCAGAGATGTTGGGCATCAGCCAATACAGTTTTGGGAGTGTCCGGGCTTCTGTGTAAACCAGCCGTTGCTCGCCTCAGTGGTGACCGGCGGCTAAGGCCGAACACCGGCAGTTGAAACGCTTCGCTGCCGCTCAAAAAAAGAAGGCAAAACGAAACCCGAAGCGCAAATGCGCCTCGGGTTTCGTTCCTTCGTTCTCCCAGTGGATAGCAAGAAAAATGATCGAACTGGCAACGCACTGAGATCTACTCTACATCACTCCCCAGTCTCACCATTCGATTTTCCAGCTTTTCCGCCAGGCTCGGCGCAGTCGATTTCTCCGAAGCTAGGACAGGGACACCCGGCACACTATTCCCCTCCGGATAAAACTCCTCAACCACCAATTCCCCTTCGTCGTCGCTTTCCTCAAACGCACCATTGGAGAACCCCTGCCGAGCAGCCGCTTCCAGCGCAACCTGATCAAACCCGGCTTCCTGGCGATCCTCCTCCAACCGTTTCGCCTCGGCCAGTGCATCCTCAACAGAAACACCGCTACGCACCGTCAGATCGACGTAATAGATCGGTGTACCCATGCTCTGCCGAGTCGACTTCCCTCTCAGCCGCAATTCCAGCGGCAAGTACGCCAGTCGATTGCCTGAGATCGCCTGAAAGTAGGCCAGCCGCGCCGACAAGGTCCGGATGCTGTTGAACCCTGTCGTCCGAAAGACAAAATTCCCGAGCGGATCATCGTCACCGATCTGCACATTCAACCGGCCATAGGGTTTGCATGCACCGTTCTGCGCCAGCGTACAACCTTCAGGAGAAGGACAAGGCAATGACTGAACCCCCGACTCCGTCCGTCGCTTGCAGGTTTCACCATTGCCGACACAGACCGGCCGACCAGTCCTACGATCAAACAGAGCATATTCAGCCCGGAAATTCAGATCGGGATCATTGAAGAGCAAGCGGATCGGAATCGAACGAATCTTACCGCCCTGCGCTTTCCGGAATCCCTCATCAAACGGATGTGGCAGCCAGCCCTCCGCACTCTGTACCTGGCTGGTAATGGTGAACTGGTCGTCTTTCTCCGGAAGACGTTTGCCGGCTTTCTCGACGACCTTGCCAATCGATATCCGTCCGAGTACCGGCGGGGTGATAACTAGACCTTTCAACATGATTGTTCCTCTCAAATAAAAAATTCTCCCCACCGGCACCGGATGCATGTCCGGTTGCCGATGAGGAGTTGATGGGTTGGGTATTGCTACGTTTGCTTTTCGGGGGTGACTCAAGCGAGCACAAATCGCCGCGATCCTTGGCGCTGCATTCCGTAGGTTTTGAGCAAATCCGGCTGATCAGCCAGCAGCCGCGCGGTATCGAGCACCACGCTATCTTTCGCTTTCTTCCAGGTCACCTCGCCCGTGTCGAAGATGGCGCGTGATGCTTCGCCCATGGCCTGTTGCAGGGCTTGCTTCAACTTCGCTTCCAGCTTCTCGGTTTCAGCCAAGGTCTGTCGGACGCTGATCCAGTCGGCAAAGGTCGCTGACAAATTACGGTCGGTACTGAAGTCGACTACGATTCCCTTGTCCTGCGGGTAGAGGCAACGCAGCGCTTGTTCCGCCGATTCCGAACCATCGGCCGGTGGTGGCGTATCGGTTTCGACATAACGCCAGAACGCTGCTTCCAACTGAATCAGGCGAGCGATCAGCGCCTCATCCCGATGAATGCGATGGACCTCCAAATGCTGACCACCAAGAAGAACCGCCACATCCGCTGCAACCTTACCGGTCACGACCAGTTGATGCTGAACCTGCAACTGAACATATTCAGGCACACCTTCTTTCCAGAGTCGACTGCCGTTGATCCCGGCGGTTTTGCATTCGAGGATCTGAACGTCCGGTGCGCCGATGACCTCCCGGTCAATATTGGCCAACATCCAATGCAGCCGAGGATCGGGATGCTGAAGGACCGCATTGATCCGACGCACGCGATTGCCTGAACGCCTTGTGTAGTGCGCAGCCACAATCGGTTCAAGGATGTTCCCCCAGTAAGTAGGACTTTCCTCGTCGAGGGGATCTGTCTTCGGTAACAGGCCATCCCGGCCGGTTTTTTCCAGCCAGAGTTCAAGTTGGGATTTATAGGGATTGAGACCGACAGCGGCAGCAGCATCGGAACTGCCGATACCTTGCCGGCGGACATTGAGCCAATCTTCCCGAGGCAAGGCCTTGGTGCTGACCAGCCGCAATGCCGGTCGTGTCGGTGGGGTGGGTGATAGGGGGACTGAAGGTAGTGCCATGATGTTCTCCAGAATGCGGGTAGGAATGCCAGAACGGGAATCGGTTCACGATCGTCAAACGACAAAAAGCCCGGTCGGCAAACACCGAACCGGGCACTCGAGGGGGAAAGGTTGAGGAAGCGAGAAGCGAACTACGCCACCAGTTTTAATGCCGTATCCAGTGCGCGCTGCTTGATGGCGGCACCTTGACCGAACCAGGCGGAGTCAAGGCGGTACTCAGGACTGCGAGCACGACGCTCGTGATCGACGTACTCGGTGACAGCATTGAGTAATCCCCAAGCCGTTCCTTTGGCTGCTTCCAGCTCGGCACCACGACCCTGGCCGTCGTAGAGCGATTGCACCTTCAACAGCGCGCGCTCGTTGGATAGATTCGACAGGTCAGAACTGTAGGTATCGACTTCGCAGAGTACGCGGAGAAAATAGGCCATGGCCTCGTGGCTTTTGACCTTCCGTTCTGCCAGCGTTCTCATGCGATACAGGAAGCCATCCCACTGAGAGACCGCGATCCCGAGCTGTTGCTTCACCGCCTGTGCATCGAATCGGGTGTTGTGCGGTACCTTGATGGCTGAGACGGCACCATTCACGGCAATGGTCAGCGTGTTGTTGCAGACCACCCGAACCGTGGTTGGTGTCGCCGTCGTGGCCAGCGTACCGTCACAGGAAGTTGCGAGTAGCAAGTAACCCTGGACGACATCGTTACCCTTCAACGCTGATGACTGACCGGTTCGTGCCAGTGCCCAAAACTTTTTTCCACCTTTCAACACCCCGGCGGTTTCCAGTTCATAGCCTGCAACTTGTGTGAGGTCACGGTAGAACTCCAGAACCTCACTGGGCTGGACGACCTGGTAACGATTCGAGACGACCGATAGGGCATCCTGCGTGTCTGAGCGATACAGAACTTTCTGATCGGTGAAGGTTTTGATGGAACCGAGCGGACCGGCTGATTCCGCCATGAATCGGACCGGGGTTTCCAGAATCTGGAAGGACATCCCGGACTGTTCCGCCCAGACTTCGAGCGGCTGCTGCGGCATGAGTTCGTTGCCGAGGCCATGCCAGGGTGTTTCCCCGACGTACGCCATCTGTTGAACTTGGTGTGCCATTTGAGGCTCCTTGAAAGGTGAATGGGGATAACGGTAGGTCAGCGGTCGCTGAAGACGTGGCCGCAATCACCGCACTGCAGATTGCCGAGAACCTTCTCGTCGACGACATCGCCGACTTTGCCGCCGGCGATCGAACCAGCGGCACCACCGAGCAGACCTCCGAGGATCGCTCCCGCGAGACTGCCGAGCAGCATGCCGGCAGGACCACCGACGGCACCAACGGCTGCACCGGTTTGTGCACCGGACAGAGCACCACCGGCGCCGGTTGCGGCACCACCAACTGCACCGACCGTGCTGCCGATCCTTCGGGCAGTGTGCAGACGATGGATATTGGTCGAATGGCAGACGGGACAGGTATTACGCATGATTTCTTCTCCTGAAATAGAAAGAGCCCGCCACCTCTGTAGGTAGCGGGCTCTCTTTGGGTGGAAACTCGATGATTGAAGGCCAGGTTGGCCTAGTCTTCAGGTTCTATATATGCAATTCAAATCCGATCAAATGCAAAGTGATTCTGTTCTGTACGGTTAATCCGCTGACTTTTTTTGGCGCAGAGAAAAGAAGACTGAGATTTGTGTAAGCTCCATCGCTCTGTCGTGAGCATCCCTGACTCTTGACTCGTAATTCATCCCCTTATTTGCGTCGATGTCCGCGCTGTAGAGACAGCGACCGATGACACTCTTAGGAAACCTGATGTCAAATGCTTCTTGGAACAACCACAAATCCATGTAGGGCAAAACTTGCATCCGAGTCCAATTTATTAATGTCTCCGGCGTGACATCCTGTCGTTTGGCGGCAGGAAATTTCGCAAATTCTCTAGTTTTCGCCAGCCAATCTGAAAAAGCGCTTTTTAGCACCTCATCGTCATGAAGAAGATTGACTTTCAGCCCGAACTCACCAGAAAAATAAGGCATTTGCATATCTACCTGCCACACTTGATAGGATTCGACGAATCGAGCCTCTGTATCCGATTCCGGCGTAAGCTCCAATCCTTCGCCCAGCTGCACACCGAACATTCCCGCCAAAGATATTTCTGACTTCCCCTTCTCCAACTTCGATAGCTCTCTATCGAAGATGCTCCTGTAGCTTCTATCTTGGAGTTTTGTCGCCGATCGATATTCATCAATCAACACCCGGTCACTAATCGGCGCGCGATGCTGCAAGTAGGACTCACGCTCAACTAACTTATTGGACCCGACGAGAAACGGGTCAGCTCCAAACTCGTCGCGTTGGATATACCAACGCTGCATTCCATTGAAATTGCAGCTTTTCAGTTCCGGAGTTCTAGCTTGCTCTATGCCTCCGAATTTGAAATAACCATTTTTCCTAACTGGCATTGGAGCATCAATAAGAGCCAGCACTTTACTTTGGACGTGTGCCTCCCACGCGCGATTGATTACCGCCTGATCCCCCGAGGAAGCGTCCTTTGACTCACGCCAGCTGGCGATTTTTTCAACGTCCTGCCTTAACGCAACCCTGCGAGCCAACGCGGCCATCCAAAGCTCAATATCTCCGTTGAAATGATATTTAATCAGGTCAAACTCTTCAGGAATGGCCTGTTTCGCATTCTCGGAAGACATCCGATGCTTACCCATTTGAAAAATCCATAGTCACGCCATTGACTGTTTGTTTCTTACGCATTCCCTCAAGCGTAAAACTTGTCAGGAAGTCGCTCCACTTTTCCAACGCACCCCTTCGCTCGTCATAGTAGGTATGTTGATCGTAAATACCCTCAACCCCCGGCAGCTTGTGATTCAAGCACATTTCTGACACTTCACGAGGCACCCCCAGTTTTCTCAGGTGACTTTTCATCGTGCTTCGCAAGTCATGCGGCGTGAAGCGTCTTATCTTGGGTGAGTGCTGATCGATCCAGTAGTCGATAGCCTCGCGCATCGCATCTTTCGAAACCGCAGCATCACCGTCGTAGCGAGCCATGCGTGCTCTTGATCGAGCCGGCAGAACGTAATCCGAGTTGCCTGCTACGTCGATCAAGGTTTCAAACCACTCCGCAACAGCTTTCGAGAGCGGAATATCAATTGCATTCCCCGTCTTGGTTTTGGGGATGTGCCAACGTTTCTCTTCAAGGTGCACATTGGCCTTCAAGGCGTTGTTCAGTTCAGAAATGCGGACACCTGTCGCCAAGAGAATCCGGACCGAAAGCAGGTTCTCCAGGTTCATATCGGCATTCATGAGCACCGCGATTTCGTCGTCGGTGAGCATCAATCTAGTGCGCTTCTCCGGACGCTTACCAATGATCGCTTCCAGTTGAATGCCTGCACAAGGAGACGCCACGATCAGTTTTTTGCCTGCCGCGTGTTTGAAGATGCCGCGCAAGGCACACCAAAGGGTGAACAACTCAACCCAGCCAGCCTTGACCCGCTCGATTTGTGCAACGATATCTGCAGGAGCAACCGACTGAACAGACATGGCACCCATGCCGTTTTCAATGCGCTTGAGATTTCTGCCATAGCTCCGCTGGGTACTCTCGGCCAGCGTACTCAAAACCAATTCCTTGTAGTCGCGAATCAGTTCCCGAATAGTCCAATCTCGGTGACTTTTTGCCTTGCGCACTTCATCTGCCGGATTAACACCCTCAACCAAGGCAAGGCGCTTTTTAGCTGCCATCAACCGTGCAGCTGCAAGGGACAAATCCGGGTAACGACCCAGCGTGACCTCCTGGCGCCTGCCGGCATGCCTAAATCGAAGTACCCAGACGGCAGCACCAACAGACGACAAGGTAAAGGTCAGTCCTCCGCCATCAGACTTTGCAATCGGAGCGCCTGCGCGTATCCATTTGCGAATCTGGATATCGGTCAGAAGGTTGGTTTGAATCTTGGCCAAGGTGGCTCCTCGAAATGCCTGGGTAGCTACCGCTCCAGCTACCCATCTAGCTACCCAAAAGTTGATAGCTTCGATTATACGAGGATCACCTCAGATCAACAGCACAAACAAAAAAACATTGATTATTAACGATAACTTCTACAAACGATGATCGCGGATCAACGAAAATCACGCTACATCAAAACAATGTCGTACTGCTCGGGCGAATAACTGGGTTCGGATTGCAGGGAAACGGATTTGCCGATGAAGTCGGAGAGCATGGCCAGGGCCTGAGACTCTTCGTCGAGGAAGAGGTTGACCACGGCTGGGCCGGCCAGGATGCGGTATTCGCGGGCGTTGAACTGGCGGGCCTCGCGCAGCAGTTCGCGGAGGATTTCGTAGGCCACGGTACGCGCCGTCTTCACTTCACCACGTCCGCCGCAAGTCGGGCAAGGCTGGCAAAGGACGTGCGCAAGCGATTCGCGCGTCCGCTTGCGGGTCATTTCGACCAAGCCGAGCTGGGTGAAGCCATTGACTGTCAGCCGGGTGTGATCGCGGGCCAAGGCCTTGTTGAATTCATCGAGCACGGCCTTCTTGTGCTCCTCGTTCTCCATGTCGATGAAGTCGACAATGATGATGCCGCCGAGGTTCCTCAGGCGTAGCTGACGGGCGATGGTGACGGCCGCCTCGAGGTTGGTCTTGAAAATGGTGTCGTCGAAATTGCGCACGCCGACGAAGCCGCCGGTATTGACGTCGATGGTCGTCATCGCCTCGGTCTGATCCATGATCAGGTAGCCACCGGACTTCAGATCGACGCGGCGGGCCAGGGCTTTCTGGATTTCATCCTCGACGCCATGCAGGTCGAACAGCGGGCGCTGGCCGGTGTAGTGCTCGAGCAACGGGATCACCGCCGGCGTGTATTCCTGGGCGAAGGCAGTCAGTTTCTGAAAATTCTCCCGCGAGTCGATGACGATGCGCGTCGTGTCCGGATTGACGAAGTCACGCAGAACGCGCTGACCGAGCGACAGTTCCTGGTAAAGCAGGGTGGGCGGCCCGAAGGTGCGGGCCTTTTCACGAATATCGGCCCAGGTCTTGCGCAGGTAGGCGATATCGGTGGCGAACTCTTCGTCGCTGGCATTCTCGGCCATGGTTCTGACGATGAAGCCCCCCGGCTCTTCGGCCGGCACGAGGCGATTGATCTTTTCACGCAGCGACTCGCGCTCGGCTTCGGATTCGATGCGCTGCGAGATGCCGATGTGCTTTTCCTGCGGTAAATGGACGAGCATGCGGCCGGCAATCGAAACCTGGGTCGACAGGCGGGCTCCCTTGGTGCCGATCGGGTCCTTGACGACCTGGACGAGGACACTTTGCCCTTCATGCAGAATTTTCTCGATCGGCCTTTCGGTCGCCGTTTCACGGGGTTGCCAGATGTCGGCAACATGAAGGAAAGCAGTGCGGTCCAGGCCAACCTCGATGAAGGCGGACTGCATGCCGGGCAGGATGCGGCAGACGCGTCCGAGATAAACGTTGCCAACCAGGCCGCGGCTCGCCGTGCGCTCGATGTGGAGTTCCTGGACGACCCCCTGTTGCATGACGGCAACGCGGGTTTCCTGCGGTGTGAAATTGATCAGGATTTCTTCAGACATAGTCTCTACAATGCGCGGTTTCGCTGCATTCTACTATGCCCAAAGCTCCTGAACTCCTCGCCCCCGCCGGCTCGCTCGACATGATGCGCACCGCCTTCGATTTCGGCGCCGACGCCATCTACGCCGGCCAGCCCCGCTACAGCCTGCGCGTGCGCAACAACGAGTTCGGCAGCATCGAAAAACTGGGCGACGGGATCAACGAAGCGCACGCCCGCGGCAAGCAGTTTTTCGTCGTCAGCAACATCATTCCGCACAACGCCAAGCTGCCGACCTATCTGGCCGACATGGCGCCGGTCATCGCGCTCAAGCCCGACGCCCTGATCATGTCCGACCCCGGCCTCATCGACATGGTGCGCGAAACCTGGCCGGAACAGGTCATCCACCTGTCGGTGCAAGCCAACACGGTGAATTGGGCCTCGGTTCGTTTCTGGCAAAAAATGGGCGTCCAGCGCATCATCCTGTCGCGTGAACTATCGCTCGACGAAGTCGCCGAAATCCGCCAGCGCTGCCCGGACATCGAGCTGGAAGTCTTCGTCCATGGCGCACTGTGCATCGCCTACTCGGGCCGCTGCCTGCTCTCCGGCTACTTCAATCACCGCGATCCGAATCAGGGCAGCTGCACCAATTCCTGCCGCTGGGATTACAAACTGAGTACTTCCGATGGCAGTTCCCACGGTCAACCGGAAAAATTGGTCAAAAATGAAATCGAGTACCTGCTCGAAGAAAAGCAGCGTCCGGGCGAACTCATGCCGATCGAGGAAGACGAGCACGGCACCTACATCCTGAACTCCAAGGATCTGCGCGCAACTCCAAGGATCTGCGCGCCATCGAGCATGTGCACCGTTTGGTCGAAATCGGCGTCGATTCGCTGAAGATCGAAGGTCGCACCAAGAGCCCGTATTACGTCGCGCGCACCAGCCAGGCTTACCGCCAGGCCATCGACGACGCCGTCGCCGGCAAGCCGCTCGACCCTGCCCTGCTCCGCGAGCTCGAAGGTCTGGCCAACCGTGGCTACACCGATGGTTTCCTGCAGCGTCATCACGATGCCGAGTACCAGAACTACCTGCGCGGCAGCTCCGAATCGGATCGCAGCCTCTACGTCGGCGATGCCGTCGCTTTCGATACCGCCCGCGGCCTCATGGAAATCGAGGTCAAAAACCGATTCTCCGTTGGCGACCGTCTGGAATGTGTGCATCCCTCGGGCAACCATGTCCTGACGCTGACCCGCATGGAAAACCGGAAAGGCGAATCGGTCAGTGTCGCCCCCGGCAGCGGCCATCGGGTGTGGATTAATTTACCCATCATGTACACCAATTCGTTCGTCGCGCGTTTTGTGTAATTAGACCTTACAAAACAAACGGGGTTAAGTATTGTGCACTGCAACAATCGGTGTACACTCAAGGCCATGAGCAAAGTTTCCAACCGCATGCCGCTGATCGACGCCCTCAAGGCAGTCGCAGCGCTCCTCGTCCTGCTCAACCATTTCTCGTCTTACGGCCCGCTCGCTGCGGCGGCCCGCGAAACCTTGCCAGGACTTTTTGGCTGGTTCTTTGAATACGGCCGCATGGCCGTTCAGGTCTTCCTGGTCATCGCCGGTTTTCTTGCCGCCCGCGGCCTGTCATCACAAGGCCAGGCGCTCGCCGTTTCGCCACTGCCGCTGATCTGGAAGCGCTATCTCCGGCTCGTCGTGCCTTATCTCGCCGCCATCGGCCTGGCCATCATTGCCGCCGCCGTCGCCGATCAGTGGCTGGATGACGAGGTCGTTCCCGCCCGTGCCACCTTGTCGCAATGGCTGGCCCACGCCTTCCTGCTGCATAGCCTGCTCGGCTTCGACGCCCTGTCGGCCGGCGTTTGGTACATCGCCATCGACTTCCAGCTTTTCGCGCTGATGGCCGTGCTGCTCTGGGCCGGCCGCCGCGACATCGTTGCCCCGGCCCTTGTTCTACTCACTGCCCTCGCCTCGCTGTTCTGGTTCAATCGCGATGCCAGCTGGGACAACTGGGCAATCTACTTTTTCGGTTCCTACGGCCTCGGCGCCGCTGCGTGGTGGGCTTCTGACCGCCGACAACTGTCGGCCTGGCTAGGGGTCATCGTTACCATCACCATTGCGGCGCTGGTCATCGATTTCCGGCTGCGCATCGGACTGGCCCTGGCGATCGCCCTGTTGCTTGGTTTCGGCCGCCGCTCCGGCCTCCTCGAACAATGGCCGAATGCCCGGCCGCTGGCCTTCCTCGGCCAGATCTCGTATTCGCTCTTCCTGGTGCATTTCCCGGTCCTGCTACTGGCCAACGGGCTCTATGCGAAACTTGGCCTGGAGTCCCACTCCTCGGCCATGATCGGCCTGGTTCTGGCCTGGACCGCCAGCCTGATCGCGGCGACGCTGTTCTACCACTGGGTCGAAAGCCCGACGGCCAGTCAGCGCATCACGGCCGCCATCAACGGACTGTGGATCGGTTTGCTGCAACTGGCGCAGCGCGCCGGACGACTGGCCCGCCGCGCCGTGCTCGGCCGCGCCTAACCGGCCAGTTCCGGCCGGCCGCGAAAGAACTCCAGCGCCTCCGGGTTGGCCAGGGCCTCGACATTTTTCACCGGCTGTTCATGCACCACGTTGCGCACGGCCAGTTCGACGATCTTGCCTGACTTGGTGCGCGGAATGTCCTGCACCTGAACGACCTGCGCCGGCACGTGGCGCGGCGTCGTGTTGTCGCGGATCTGTTTCTTGATGCGCTCGATGAGTGCCGTATCAAGCTGGCGGCCTTCCTGCAGCTTGACGAAGAGCACGACGCGAACGTCGTCGTTGCGGCCTGGCGGCCAGTCCTGGCCAATGACCAGCGCTTCGAGAATTTCCGGTAGCTGCTCGACCTGGCGGTAGATTTCGGCCGTGCCGATGCGTACACCGCCCGGGTTGAGCGTGGCGTCCGAGCGGCCGTAGATGATCATGCCGTCGTGCGCGGTGAGTTCCGAAAAATCACCGTGGCACCAGATGTTGGGGAAGCGTTCGAAGTAGGCGGCGTGGTATTTCGCGCCATCCGGGTCGTTCCAGAAACCGACCGGCATGACCGGGAATGACCCGGTGCACACCAGCTCGCCTTTTTGGCCGCGCACCGGCTGACCGATGTCGTCGACGACATCGACCGCCATGCCCAGGCCGCGGCACTGGATTTCGCCGCGATAGACGGGCAGCACGGGATTGCCGAGGACGAAGCAGGAAACGATGTCGGTGCCGCCGGAAATCGAGGCGAGCAGGATGTCCTGCTTGATTTCGCGATAGACCCAGTCGAAGCCTTCCGGCGAGAGCGGGCTGCCGGTCGAGAACATGGCGCGCAGGGCTTTCAGATCGTGCGTCTTGCCCGGCGTCAGGCCAAGCTTGGCGGCGGCGTCAATGAACTTGGCCGAGGTGCCGAAGTGAGTCATTTTCTCGGCCGCAGCGTAGTCGAAGAGCACCGTACCGCCATCAGCGAACGGCGAGCCGTCGTAAAGCAGCAGCGTGGCGCCGCAGGCCAGGCCGGAAACCAGCCAGTTCCACATCATCCAGCCGCAGGTCGTGAAGTAGAACAGCCGGTCGCCAGGGCGCACATCGCTGTGCAGCTGATGCTCTTTTAAATGCTGGAGCAGTACGCCGCCGTGGCAATGGACGATGCATTTCGGCACGCCGGTCGTGCCGCTCGAGAACATGATGTAGAGCGGGTGAGCGAAGCCGACCCGTTTGAAAATTGGCGCTTTTTTCGGGTTGACCGTGGGAATGTCGTTCCAGACCACGGCGTTGGCGATGTGGCTCACATCCGGCGCGGCATTGAGGTAAGGGACGACGACGACCTTGAGCAGCGACGGCATTTTGCTCACGACTTCGGCGTTCTTGGCCAGGCAATCGACCGGCTTGCCGTTGTACCAGTAGCCATCGACGCAAATCAGCACCTTGGGCTCGATCTGGCCGAAACGGTCGAGCACGCCTTGCACGCCGAAATCCGGAGAAGCCGACGACCAGATGGCGCCGAGCGCCGTCGCGGCGAGCATGGCGACCAGCGTTTCCGGCAGGTTGGGCAGGTAGCCCGCGACGCGGTCGCCCTCGCCGACCCCGGCGTCAATCAGGAATTGCTGGAAGCGGGCGACTTCGGCGACCAGTTCAGCCTGGCTCATCCGGCGTTTAACCTTGTCCTCGCCCCAGAAGACCAGCGCCTCGCTGTCGTCGCGCTGTTGCAGCAGGTTTTCGGCGTAATTCAGTTTGGCTTCGGGAAACCACTGAGCACCGGGCATTTTGTTGCGGTCTACGACGATTTTCGTGCCTTTTTCACCAACTGCGCCGCAGAAATCCCAGAGTTCCGACCAGAAGTCTTCGGGCTGATCGACTGACCATTGCCACAGCTCGGCATAGTTGGCCTTGCCCTTGGCCTTGATCAACTGCGCCATGCGCGTTTGCCCGACGGTGTCCGGGTTAGGCGTCCACAAGGGTTGCGGATCGATCACGTAGGTCATTCTGTCTCCTCGGTCTTGTTCTGTATTGATCGGCAAAGATAGCAGGATTTGGGCGCCGGCAACTGTCATCGACCGGACACTTCAGCGCACCGATTGACGCCAGCCCATGACACGGACAAACTCGACGCCCTGAACCAACCGACCCACCGCAAACATGTCCTTCGCCTGGATTCTGAAATTGCTGATCAGTACGCTGCTCCTGCCGCCTGGTAACGGCCTGGCGCTGCTCTGCGCGGCTGGCATTTTCCGGCGTCGGCGCTGGGCTTTCGGGCTGGCCGTGGCGGCCACGTTGCTGACAGTCGCGCAGTGCATGCCGGCCGTCGCCAATATGCTGATCGCCACACTGGAAGACCAAACCCTTGCCGTGGCACCGGACGCCCCCAAACCCGAGGCCGGTGCCATCGTTATCCTCGGCAGCGGCCTGGCCACCAACGCCAGCGAATACGGCGGCGATACCGCCAACGAGCGCACGCTGATTCGCACCCGTTACGGCGCTACGCTGGCCCGACGCTACGAGCTCCCCGTGCTCGTCACCGGCGGCCAGTTTCTGAATGACGATCGCTCCGAAGCCGAAGTCATGACCCGCATCCTGTACGAAGAATTCGGCGTCAAGGTCCGCTGGCTGGAGGACGAATCGCTCGATACCGCCGGCAACGCTGCCCTCTCGGCCCCCATCCTGAAGGCGGCCGGCGTTCACCGCATCCTCCTCGTCACCCACGCCTTCCACATGCCCCGCGCCCAACTGCTTTTCGAACAGGCCGGGCTGGAAGTCATCCCGGCACCGACCGCTTTTTTCAGCCACCCGGATGGCGACTGGCTACTGGGTGACTTCCTGCCGCAGTCCAAAGCCCTGCAAATTTCCTATTACGCCCTGCACGAATGGCTCGGCATGGCCTGGATTGCCCTGACCCACTAGTAAATCTGGAGACAAGACATGACCCAAGTAGTCCTCACCGAAACCATCGGCAAAGTCGGCCTCATCCGCATCAACCGGCCGGAAGCGATGAATGCGCTGAACAACGAGGTCGTCGACGGCATCGGCGCCGCCATTGACGCTTACGAAGCCGACGAGAACATCGGCTGCATCGTCATCACCGGCAATGAAAAAGCCTTCGCCGCCGGGGAACGCATCAAGACGACGCGCAAACCGGTCATCGCCGCGGTGGCCGGCTTCGCGCTTGGCGGCGGCTGCGAAATGGCGATGATGTGCGACATGATCTTCGCAGCCGACACGGCCAAATTCGGCCAGCCGGAAATCAAGCTCGGCACCCTGCCCGGGGCCGGTGGCACGCAACGCCTGCCGCGCGCTGTCGGCAAGGCCAAGGCGATGGACATGTGCCTGACCGGACGAATGATGGATGCGGCCGAAGCCGAGAAATCCGGCCTGGTCGCCCGCGTCATCCCGGCCGATCAACTGCTGGAAGAAACGCTCAAGGCCGCCACCACCATCGCCAGTTTCTCGCTGCCCGTGGTCATGATGATCAAGGAATCGGTCAATCGCGCCTTCGAGTCTTCGCTCAACGAAGGCCTGCTCTTCGAGCGCCGCGTCTTTCATTCGGCTTTCGCCCTCGAAGACCAGAAGGAAGGCATGACCGCCTTCGCCGAGAAGCGCAAGCCGACTTTCAAGAACCGCTGAGATCACGAATCCGGACGCCCCGACAAGGCATCGGGATCATTTCAATTTTGGCCAAAAATTCCGGTTGACCGTGGCAACGCCCGGTAGCCATGCAAAGCAGCCCGCATGCACCTGTTTGTCGACATTTCCAGCCACGGCTTCGGCCACCTCGCCATCACGGCGCCGGTGCTCAATGCAGTGGCCAACAAAGCGCCGAATTTCCGGCTGACGGTCCGTAGCGCCCTGCCCGCCGCCAAACTGCAGCAACGAATCAAGACGCCCTACACGCTGATCGCCAGCGCAACCGATTTCGGCTACGTGATGATCGACGCCACCCGCGTCGACCTCCCAGCCAGCGCCACCGCCTACCGTCAGGCGCACGCCGACTGGCCAGGCCGCATTGCCGATGAAGCCCGCTTTCTGGCCAACCTGAAGCCCGACCTCGTCCTCACCAATGTCAGCTACCTGCCATTGGCCGGCGCTGCAGCCGCCGGGATTCCGGCGCTCAGCCTGTGCTCGCTCAACTGGGCCGACCTGTTCGACCATTATTTCGGCGATCAGCCCTGGGCCAAGGAAATTCACGCCGAGATGCTCGCAGCCTACCGCTCGGCCCAAGCCTTCCTGCGCGTCACGCCCGGCATGGAGATGGATGTGCTGGGGAATGTACAAACCGTTGGCCCGATCGCCGCCCTTGGGCGTCGTCACGATCTCGGCCTGAACGGCGACAAAGCCATCCTGATTGCCATGGGCGGCATCGCCCATCGCCTGCCGGTTGAAGACTGGCCACGCCAGCCCGGCGTACGCTGGCTGGTGCCGGCCGCCTGGCAGTGCCGGCACCCCGATGCCATCACCAGCGAATCCTTCGGCCTCGGCTTCACCGACCTGCTCTGCTCGGTCGATGCCGTGATCACAAAACCCGGCTACGGGACCTTCACCGAAGCCGCCTGCAATGGCACACCGGTCATCTACCAGCGGCGCGACAACTGGCCGGAGCAGGATTGTCTGATCGATTGGCTGACGGCTAACAGCCGTTGTTTCGAAATCGGTGCAGCGGAGCTTGAATGTGGGCAGCTCGCGGCAGCCCTTGAAAGCGTTTATGCGCAATCACCGTCGCCGATACCGGAAACCGATGGCATTGCGCAGGCGGTGCGCGCCATCAGTGACTACGCCAGCGCCGCTTAAAGCGGACGGAAACCGAGCTTTTTGAGCAATTCGCCCGTTTCGCAGACTGGCAGCCCCATGACCCCGGTGTAGCTGCCCGATAGATGCTCGACGAACAGCCCGGCCCGGCCCTGAATGCCATAGGCCCCGGCCTTGTCCATTGGCTCGCCACTGATCACGTAGTGGCGGATTTCCTCGTCATCGATCTGGCGAAAACGAACTTCACTGGTCGACAGCAGATATTCGGTACGCCGCTGATGGTCGATGGCGACGCCGGTCAGCACGCGATGCGTCCGCCCTGAAAGGCGACGCAGGATGGCGGCAGCGTCGGCCATGTCGACCGGCTTGCCGATGATTTCGCCATCAAGTTCCAGCGTCGTGTCGGCGGCCAGCACGGGGCGCATCGGCAGGCGGCGCTCCTCGACGATCTTCAGACCATGCATCGCCTTGGCGCGCGCCACACGTTCGACATAGACCACCGGCGACTCACCCGCCATCGGCGTTTCATCGGTTTCGCTGTCGGCCCGCATGCCGTCGCGAAAAACAACGGTATCGAAATCGATGCCGATCTGGTGCAGCAACTCACGACGACGCGGACTGCGCGAAGCTAGATACAAACGCATCACCCCTCCCGGTGGTATGGATGGTTTTTGAGGACACTGACAGCACGGTAAAGCTGCTCGCACAATATCAGGCGAGCCATGCCATGGGGCAGCGTCAGGCTGGACAGACGCAACTTGTCGTCGGCCTGTTGCTTGAACTCCTCGTCGAGCCCGTCGGCGCCACCGATCAGCAGGGCCACGTCGCGGCCGTCCTGCATCCACACCTCAAGCCGTTTGGCCAGCTTGAGGGTGGTCAGGTCGTCGCCTTTTTCGTCGAGCACGACGATCCGGCAACTGCCCGACAGGGCGTCGCGGATGCGGCCCTTTTCGGCGGCCAGCAGTTGTTCGCGGGTTTTCGAACCGCGCGGTTCAGGCTTGATTTCAGTAACGCTGGCCGGCAGTTCGCGCGGCATGCGTTTCAGGTACTCGGCGCAGCCTTCGTTCACCCAGCCAGGCTGGCGATGGCCGACGGCAAGTACGGCCAGTTTCATCCTTCCCTGGCCTGCTCCACGGCCTTGCGACGCTGGGCCGGCGTGGCCGACCACAGTTCTTCAAGGTTGTAGTACTGGCGCACGTTCGGTTGCATGACGTGCACGACGATGTCGCCGAGATCGACCAGCACCCATTCGCCGCCGTCTTCGCCCTCGGTCGAGACAATCTCGCCGCCGGCTTCCTTGACCTTTTCCACAACATTCTGGGCCAGCGACTTGACCTGCCGGTTGGAATCGCCGGTGGCGATGACGATGCGATCGAACATCGACGTCAGTTTGGCGGTGTTGATGACTTCGATATCCTTGCCTTTGATGTCTTCAAGGGCGGAAACGATGATTTTTTGCAGCTTGCGGATGTCCATCAGGTACTTTTATAGAGTTGGTGAAGGTGAATATAGTCGAGAACGGTATCCGGCAGCAAATAACGCGCCGACTGGCCGTTGGCCAGCAGCTTGCGGATCTGTGTTGCCGAGATGGCGAGCTGGGTCATGGCAAAAGTGGCAATCGCCCCGGCCGGAGCGCGTTTCAGCCCGCCGACATTGATCAGCCGCCGGTCGTTGAATTCGGTCGCCAGCTCATGTGGCAGGTTGCTCGCTTCGACCGGAAAACCGGGGCGATGGGAGACGGCGACATGGGCCAGGGCAAAAATATCGCGCCAACGATGCCAGGTAGCCAGTCCGGCAAAAGCATCGGCACCGACGAGGAGGACGAGCGACTGGTCGGCGCCGAGTTCACGGCGCAGGCGTTCGAGCGTATGCACCGTGTAACTCGGCGCCGCGGCTTCAACCTCGCTGGCATCAATTGAAAATCGGGCATTATTTCCGGTTGACCGTAGCACCATCTCCAGACGCTGCTGCGCAGTCACCTGCGGCGTGCCGCGATGCGGCGGCTGGCCGGCCGGGATCCAGCGCACACCACCGAGGCCAAGGTGGGCGATGGCCTCTTCGGCCAGCCGGAGATGGCCAAAATGCACCGGGTCGAAGGTGCCCCCGAAGAGGCCAAGCGGCTCAGACAATTTCGGAAATGCCGAAAATGTCGCGATAACAGGCGTAGAAACTGGCGAAGATGGTCGGCGCGATGACCAGCACCATCGGCATGGTGACGACGGCGGCTATGAAATTGGCGGCGTCGGGGAAGATCAGCAGCAGCACGCCGAGAAGGACACCGGGCAAAACACCGCCAACCAGCACCAGGCCGAAACCATAGACCAGGAAAGCGCGCCAGTTCATCCAGCAGGCGACAAAGCTGAAGAACAAGGCCCGGCCAAGGGTCAGCCGGTGCCAGGCGGCAAGCACCGGGGCAAACCAGTAGGCCATCATGACCGGGGTCATCATGACCATGACGAACAGCGCCGGCGCGATGAAATCGGCGTCTTCGACGGCAGCCCGTTCGGCGCGGCTATTGGCCATCATGAATTTGAACATGTCGCCGCCATCGAGCAGGGTGGACAGGCCGAGAACACCGAGCGTGCAGCACAAATAGAGGGCGCCGAGGGCAAGCAGGGTGCGGGCATTTTCCTTCATGCTGCCAAACAGGGTCTGGATGCCGATCGGCAGGCCGCGTTCGACCTGCCGAGCGGCCTGCATGAGGCCGACCGAGAGACCGGGGATGACCAGCGAGGCGGCCAGGGCACCGACGAACGGCAGTACATTGAGAAAGATCACCGTGAACCAGTAGGTCAGGACGAGCATGCCGAGCACGATCGGGCTGCGCCGAAAAATGGCGAAACCGGACAGAATCCAGCCCCAACCTGCGACGGAGGGAAGTGTCTGGGCGCGCATGGTCAGCTTCCCACGAAAATGTCGCGGTAGGAGGCGAAAACTGCGCCAGAAGCGACGGGCAGGAGCAGGAGCAGGCCCATGCCGACGGGGAGCATGGCGAAGAACAGCGCGACGACCAGGAAAATGCCGAAGATGGCCATCGGCAGAAAATTCTTGGCACCGGCCGCAAAGCTCGCCTTCATCGCGTCGAGCGGCTGCATGTCGTGGAAGAACACCAGCGCCGGAGCAAACCAGGTGGCCATGATGATTGGCACCGAGAGCACCATGACGAGCAGACCGGCCAGCATGACGCCGCCGAGCGCTATGCCGAAACCGGCAACCTTGCCGGTGACCACTCCGCCGAGCACGCCGCCGCTGACCAGCATGAAGGCCAGGAAGGCGATGCCGAAAATGCCCATAGCAAAAAACACGCCGACCATGACCAGTTGCCCCGCATTGTGGCGAAAACCGGCGAACAGATCGGCAATTTCAGGCTCTTCACCATCATTCAAGCGCTTGCACAGCTTGATCATGCCGGCGCCGAAAAGGGGCACCAGCAGGTGCGCGGCGATCTGCCCGAACAGCGGCACGATGGAAATCGCCATCAACATGACGAGGAGCAGAACGGTACTGCCAATCCACACGCCGGGATTGACCAGAAACATGGCCCAGCCCTGACGCAGCCAGTCAAAGCAGGCACCGGGGTCGACTTCGCGGCTCGCGCCGGTAAACCGGGTCGGGGCCATCGGAAAAACAGGAGTTTCACTCATGCGCGGATGCTAACGGGGCAGCGCTTCCGGGGCAAGGCGAAAACGTGCCAGCAGGTGCCGAAAGTCGTCCGGATTCTTGATCGTTACCACTTCGCCCTGACGCGGCTGGTGTCGAACCTCGAGCCGGAGCAGCCAGAAGCGCAAGGCGGCGGCGCGCCGCATGGCCGGCCAGGCAACGCGTTCCGCCTCGCTCAGCGGACGCCGGCTGGCGTAACCGGCTATCAGCGCGGCCAGGGCCTCGTCGTTGGCACACCAGTCGTTGGCGACGACGGCCAGATCGAAGAGCAGGGCATCCTCGCCGGCAAAATAGAAATCGAGCACGCCGGACAGTTGACCGGCGGCGTCCCACAGCACGTTGTCACGGAACAGGTCGGCATGGATGACGCCGCGCGGCAGCGCTGAATAGTCCTGAGCCGCCTGAAAGGCCAGCTCGTCGGCCAGCAGATCACGCTCATCCGGCGCGAGCAAAGGCAACAAGGTTTCGCCGACAGCTTGTCGCCAGGCGGTGCCGCAGGGGTTGGGCAGGGGATTCGGCAAATTTGCCGCGGCGAGGTGCAAGCGGGCCAGCAGGTCGCCGACGGCGCGACACTGCCCGGCATCCGGCGACTCCAGCGCCGCACCCGGCAAACAGGTCAGCAACGCGGCTGGCTTGCCGGCCAACCTGCGCCAATAGGCGCCTCGGTCATCGGCCAGTGGCCGCGGGCACGGAATCCCGCTTTGCGCCAGACGATCCTGCAGGGCCAGATAAAAATCGAGTGCAGCGGTATCGATGCGCTCGAACAGCGTCAGCACAAAACGGCCGCTGGCGGTCGTCACAAAATAATTGGAGTTCTGCATGCCGGCTGCGATACCGGCGTAGTCGATCAGCTCACCCAGCCCGAGTGGCTGCAGCCAGGCGGTGAGTTCTTCGCGCCCGACCTTGGTATAGACGGACAAGATTTACCAGCTGTGAATGATCCACATCGGCGGCTTGGTCACCGGATGGGTAATGTCGGCCTGGACGAACTGGCCGTCGCCCTGATTATCGACGAGGTAGTAGGCTGGGCCAACCGCCGGCGTGACCTTGATCATGTAGAGCTTGCCCTTCATGCGGTATTCCTCGCGGGTTTCGGTCTCGCGCTTGACGATGGTCACTTGCGGCTCAAGGGCTTCGTCGAAGGCTTCCATGCCCGGCGGTGGCGGCGGCACGGCTGGCAGGGGCTGGAGATCGCCTTTCTGCGCCCAGGCAGGCAAGGCGGCTAGAAGCAGGAGGGGAAGAAGGCGGCGCATGATGAAATCCTCGATGACGATGCTTCGATTTTACAGGTTGAGCAGCATCTCGTGTTCGTTCGGCAAGGGGCCGAAAGGACGAGCCTCGTAATGCTTGAAGATGGCTTCGACCACTTTTTCCGGCTCGTCGATCAATTGAATGAGATTGATGTCTTCGGCGTCGACCATGCCTTCGGCGACCAGCCGGTCCTTGAACCAGTCGATCATGCCGCCCCAGAAAGCCGAGCAGACGAGGATCAGCGGAATCTTGCGGGCCTTGCCGGTCTGGATCAGGGTCAGCGCCTCCATGAGCTCATCGAGCGTGCCGAAACCGCCCGGCATGACGACGTAGGCGCTGGCGAAGCGGACGAACATGTACTTGCGGGCAAAGAAGTGGCGGAAGGTCTGCGAGATATCCTGGTAGGGATTGTTCTGCTGCTCGTGCGGCAACTGAATGTTGAGACCGACCGACGGCGATTTGCCGAAGAAGGCGCCCTTGTTGGCCGCCTCCATGATCCCCGGGCCGCCGCCGGAAATGACGGAAAAACCGGAGTCCGACAACAGGCGGGCAGTTCGTTCAGTCAATTCGTAATACGGGGATTCCGGCCGAACGCGGGCGCTGCCGAACATGGTCACGGCCGGCTTGATGGCGGCCAGACGTTCAGTTGCCTCGACGAACTCTGACATAATGCCGAAAATCCGCCAGGACTCGCGGGCCGTCGCGTTTTTCAGCAGGGCCTCGGTCTCGACGCCCATTACCAGCTTGTCGCTCTCGGTCAATTTATGCCTCTCTTATTGTTGGTGGACGGTTCGTCCTATCTTTATCGCGCTTTCCACGCCCTGCCCGACTTGCGCAACAAGGCCGGCGAGCCGACAGGCGCCATCTACGGCGTTCTGAACATGCTACGTCGTCTCGAGAGCGACTACAAGGCAGACTACAAGGCCGTCGTCTTCGATGCCAAGGGCAAGACCTTCCGCGATGACTGGTATCCGGAATACAAGGCCCACCGCCCGCCGATGCCGCCCGAAATGGTCGGCCAGATCGAGCCGCTGCATGCCGCCATCAAGGCCGCCGGCTGGCCGTTGCTCATGGTCGATGGCGTCGAAGCCGACGACGTGATCGGCACGCTGGCGAAGAATGCTGCGGTCGACGGCATAAATACGCTGATTTCGACCGGCGACAAGGATCTGACCCAATTGGTCAATCCGCTCGTCCGCTGGTACAACACGATGAGCAACGAACTGCTCGACGAGGCCGGCGTCGAAGCCAAATTCGGCGTGCCGCCAGACAAAATCGTCGATTATCTGGCGCTGGTTGGTGACACCGTTGACGGCGTACCCGGCGTTGCCAAATGCGGGCCGAAAACCGCGCTCAAATGGCTGGCCCAATACGGCTCGCTCGACGAAATCGTCGCCCATGCCGATGAAATCGGCGGCGTCGTCGGCCAGAATCTGCGCGACCACCTCGGGTTTTTGCCGTTGGGGAAAAAGCTGGTCACAGTTGCCTGCGATCTCACCAACCTGCCGGCACCGGCCAGCCTGAATGCGACGCCGCGCGATGTCGCCACGCTGCGCGAGCTTTACACCCGCTACCAGTTCCGTTCATGGCTGGCCGATATCGACGGTCCGGAAGCGGCCGCCGATATCCCGGCGCGCACGGTTTCGGATGCCGCGGCGCCGACGCTCCAAGGCAAAATCGACGTTGCCTACGAAACCGTCCTGAGCTGGCCGCAATTCGACGCCTGGCTGGCCAAGATCGAAGCGGCCGAACTGACAGCGCTCGACACCGAAACAACCAGCCTCGATTCCTTCGAAGCCCGCATCGTCGGCATTTCGCTGTCGGTCACGCCCGGCGAAGCCTGCTACATCCCGCTCGCCCACACCGCCCCCGGCGTCGCCGACCAGTTGCCACGCGATGAGGTGCTGGAAAAGCTCAAACCCTGGCTTTCCACGGTCAACCGGAAAAAAGTGCTGCAAAACGCCAAGTACGATCAGCACGTTTTCGCCAATCACGGCATCACGTTGGTCGGCATAGAACACGACACCATGCTGCAAAGCTATGTCATCGAGTCCGACAAGGGCCACGACCTCGGCCAGCTGTGCACCCGCCACCTAGGGCTCGACACCATCGCCTACGAAGACCTGTGCGGCAAGGGCGCCAAGCAGATCGGCTTCGACCAGGTCGATATCGAGCGCGCCGCCACCTATTCGGCCGAAGACGCCGACGTCACCCTGCGCGTGCACAACGTCCTGCACCCGCAATTCGCCGACGAGCCGGGCTTGTCGCGCATCTATCACGAGATCGAAATGCCGGCCCGTCAGGTCATCTGGCAGATCGAGCGCAACGGCATCCTGATCGACGCCGATGTGCTGTCCCGCCAAAGTCACGAGATGGGCCAGAAGATCATGGCTCTCGAAGCGCAAGCCTACGAACTGGCCGGCCAGCCTTTCAACCTCGCCTCGCCCAAGCAACTGGCCGACATCCTGTTCGAAAAACTCGGCCTGCCGGTCAAGAAAAAAACCCCATCCGGCGGCCCGTCCACCGACGAGGAAGTGCTCTCCGAACTGGCCCTCGACTACCCACTGCCCAAGCTGCTGCTCGAACACCGCAGCCTGTCCAAACTCAAGGGCACCTACACCGACAAGCTGCCGCGCATGGTCAACCCGCAGACCGGGAGAGTGCATACTCACTTCTCGCAGGCGTCCGTTGTCACAGGACGCCTGGCCTCGACCGATCCCAACCTGCAGAACATCCCGGTGCGTAGCGAAGAAGGCCGGAAAATCCGCACCGCCTTCATCGCCCCGCCAAGTAGCAGCATTGTCTCGGCCGACTATTCGCAAATCGAGCTGCGCATCATGGCCCACCTTTCGGGTGACGAAGGCCTGCTCCACGCTTTCTCGCACGGCGAGGATGTACACCGCGCGACGGCCGGCGAGATCTTCGGCGTCACGCCGCTCGAAGTCGGCCCCGACCAGCGCCGCGTCGCCAAGAGCATCAACTTCGGCCTGATCTACGGCATGAGCGCCTTCGGCCTGGCCCGTCAGCTCGGGCTGGAACGCAGTGCAGCGCAAACCTACATCGACCGCTATTTCGCCCGCTACCCCGGCGTCGCCCGCTACATGGAAGAAGCGCGGGAAATGGCAAGGCAAAAGGGCTACGTCGAAACCGCCTTCGGCCGCCGCCTGTGGTTCCCGGAAATCCGTTCGAGCAACGGCAACCGTCGCCAGGGCGCCGAGCGTGCCGCGATCAACGCGCCGATGCAGGGCACGGCCGCCGACCTGATCAAGCTGGCGATGATCGCCGTGCAGGACTGGCTGGAAAAATCGGGGCTGAAGTCAAAGCTGGTGCTGCAGGTGCACGACGAACTGCTGCTCGAAGTGCCGGACGACGAACTCATGGAAATTCGCACCCACCTGCCCCGGTTGATGAGTCAGGTGGCCGAACTCAAGGTGCCGCTGGTCGTCGAAGTCGGCGTCGGGCCGAACTGGGAAGCGGCGCACTAAGGCCGGTGGGTGATTCCCACGGTCAACCGGAAATTTTGCCCAATTTCTGAATCACGGCGGCACTGACCCGCTCGGCATTGTAGGTGTCGATACCGACCTCTGCCCGCCGCCGGTCGGCTGCCAGAATCTCCGCCAACCGGCGTTCATTCTCAGCCAGATTGCTGCGGTCGTTCTCGTGGTGCCAGAGATGCAGGACGGCCGTGGCAAAGCGGCCATCCTTGCGTTGCACGCCGGCATGCAACAGACGGATGGCGAGGTCGGCGTCTTCATGGCCCCAGCCCTGAAAGGCTTCGTCGAAGCCGTTGATGACATCGAAATCGGATCGCCACATCGCCAGATTGCAGGTCCGCGCGCCTTGCCAGCGTTGCGGCTGACGCTTGCGCCAACCGTCCCCGGGCACGAAGCAGAGCGGTAACCAGCGATTGATCGCCCCGGAAAACCGACGCCCCAGCCAGCTCAGACGACTGTCGCCATGAAGCTCGATCATCGGCGACTGCAGCACCTTTTTCGTGAAACTCTCGGACAGCAACACCCGGTTTCCGGCCACGAACCAGGCCAACTCGGCCAGCGCCCGATGCCGGGCGACAAAATCGGGGCGCAGCACGCAGTCGCCATCGACGAAGACGAGGTAATCGCCCCGGCTTGCCGCGACTGCCAAATTGCGAGCAGCGGCGGCACGAAACCCGTCATCGGACTGCCACAGATGGACCAGCGGGACCGGAAAATTAACCGCCACCTCGGCCACTGCTGCCGCCGTCTCCTGGCGCGAGCCGTCATCGGCGACCAGCACCTCGAACGCCGTATCAGTCTGCGCCGCCAGCGAGGCCAGCACGGCCCGCAACGCATCCGGCCGGTTATAGGTGGTAACGACAACTGAAATCAGGCGCGGCGGCATAAGGCCTCAGGGGCGACGTAGAGGAGGCGTTTCCGGCACTTTCCAGGCCTGGTCCATCTCGTAACCCTTGGCATAGCGGTAGAAAGTCCCCTCGAAATTGCCGAAGGCGATGATGAACCCAGGCCAGCCATCAAGAAAGCCACGCTTGAAGATGTAATGCTTGATAAAGGACCACAAGCCATGCGTCAGGGCCTTGCCCATGCTGCCCTTGCGCCCGCGCAGGGTGAGCTTTTCGGCGCCGAGCGTCGAATAGCGGTTGGCCTTGTGCACGACTTCATGCAGGTTCTTGAACGGTACCTGCCAGATGGGGTGCTCAAGATGCCCGACCGGTCGGTCGCTATGCGGCACGTAACCCTCATGCACCGGCTCCATCGTGTAGCTCATCTTGCCTTTGCGGAAGAGCTGCGGCTGGCGGTAATTCGGATACCAGCCGGAATGCTTGATCCAGCGCCCCATGAAGAAATTGCGGCGCGGCATCCAATACATGTCGAGGCTGGCCGGGTCGGCAATGACGCGCAGGATTTCGTCACGCGCCTCCGGCGTGCACCGCTCGTCGGCATCGAGACTGAAAATCCAGTCGTGCGTACAGGCCGCAATCGCCTGATTGCGCAGATCGCCAAAGCCCTTGAACGGCACCTGCACGACGCGCGCACCAAGGCTCTCGGCAATTTCCACCATGCCATCGGTGCTACCCGAATCGGCGACGATGATTTCGTCAGCCCACAGGACACTATTCACCGCCGCCGCGATTTTCTGCGCTTCGTTGAAAGCGATGATGTAGGCGGTGATTTTTGGCTGAACGGTGCTACTCATCTCGATTTTTCTTCTTTCTCGTCAAGGAGCTCGGCCTGGAACCGCCGGAGCGATGCGAACGGGCATGTATTATAGGGGACTAGCGAAAAACACACCGACAACACCCTTGCGCCGCCCCCCTATTTCGTTCCCTGCCCCGCCCAAGCGCGTTCTGGTCGTTTGCACCCAACGCATCGGCGATGTCCTGCTCGCCACGCCGCTCGCTCGTTCCGTCAAAGCAGCTTGGCCCGACGCCCAACTCGATTTTCTCGTCCTGCCCGGCACGCAAGGCGTGCTCGAAGGCAACCCCGACGTCCATCAGGTGCTGGCCTTTCCACAGCGCGCCGGCCTGCGCGAGAAACTCACGCAACTGGGCAAGATATGGCGTCGCTACGATCTGGCGTTCGCCGCCATCCCCAGCGACCGGGCGCGCATTTTCGCCTGGGCGGCAGCCAGCAATGCAGTCGGCTTCACGACGGCCGAAGAAGCCTCATGGCTCAAGCGGCACCTGCTGAAAATCGCCGTGCCGTTCGACAATCTGCAAACGCACACCGTGACCATGGGGCTGCGGCTGGTCGAAGCGCTAGGCCTGCCGGCCATCGGACAGGTCGAAACCCCGCAAGTCCCTGCGGAGAACTGGCGCCAGCGGCTGGAACAACTCGGCCTGACCGGGATCACAAGTTACGTCGTCATCCACCCCAACCCAAAATTCCGCTACAAGATGTGGGATAGCGACAAGTGGATCACCCTGATTTCCTGGCTCAGGCAACAGGGTACTGAGGTGCTATTGACCGGCAGCGGCGATCCGACTGAAGCCGCCTATGTTCGAGACATCGCCAGCAAGGTTCCGGAAGGCTGTCGCTGCCTGACCGGACTGCTGTCACTGGCCGAGACGGCGGAATTGCTCAAGGGTGCCCGCCTGTTCGTCGGCCCCGACACGGCCGTCACCCATCTCGCCGCCGCCACCGGCATACCGACCATCGCCCTGTTCGGCCCGTCGAACCCGGTCAAATGGGGGCCATGGCCGAAGGACTGGCCGGCTGGCGAAAGCCCATGGCCATTTGTCGGCAGCAAACAACAGGGAAATGTCCGGCTGATTCAAGGCCCCGGCGACTGCGTGCCCTGCCTGTTTGAAGGCTGCGACAGACACCTCGACAGTTCCAGTCTTTGCCTGCAACAGATCAGTGTTGGCATAATTCAAAAAGAAATTTGCCAAATCCTGAGCCTATGAAGCAGGCAAAGTTGCGTTCGAGGCATCACGCGGACTATTGGAAACATTCTCCGAACGAGCCAGCATGACACCAAGCCAGACATAAATAAACGTACCCTCGCTAAACGTCGAGAAATGCGAATTGAACAGACTCGTTGCACACCACGCCAAGAGAACCCCTGCGCCAAGCAATCGCCAGGGCTGAGAACACGGCTGGCGCAAAGCCGTGACGATTAGCACCAGAAAAACCGCCAGCCCTATTAGTCCATGCTCGGTGGCAATCTTCATAAACTGATTGTGGGGATCTGACGACTCCGTCCCGGCTACGCCTTCTTGACCTGCAACCTTGCGGCCATATGCTTCCTTGAACGCGCCTGTTCCATATCCAATTAGTGGGTTGTCCTGTATCAGCTCGACGGTGTTTTTCCAGAAAATCACCCTGATCCCCATGTCGGTTGGCTTTGTACTTTGGGTGTAATGCTGAAGCTCGTATGTTGCCAGTTCGATACGCTCTCTGGACTTTGGCGACAGCACAAGCGCGGCGAGTACGCAAAACCCAAGCAGCAAAACAACAATTGCTCCTTTAAATCCTCGGCGATTCTGCCCAGAAAACAAGTATCCGAGAATGGCTACCGCCGTGCAGACCAACAAGACTAGATACCCGCTCCGTCCCGGCGTTACCAGAACAATGTTCGAGACCAATACCGCCGCAACCATGAAAAAAACTCGTTTCATCCTTGCAGTCTGGCTATCCAGAGCAAGGAAAACCGCACCAAATGCCCCGACAGCAAACATCATCCCTTGCGTTGCATGATTGCGTAAATAAACGCCTGGCTCCGTCGGAAAACTGGGGACGGATATATTCATAAGCCACATGCCGAAAGACACGACGGCACTCAGACAGAGAACACCGACAAAAATCTCAAGAAACTTTTGTTTCCAGCGAACATCAGGGAAAAGAGAAAGTGCAATGGGCAACAGCAGTATTTTTCGCCAACCATTCAGGATAGTCAGCGCTACGCCAGTTGGTGCGATGCTGTAAAGGACACCAATCGCAATGACTACATAGAAAAGCATGACCATTTTCACGACGGGCTGGCGCCACGTTGCCCACAACCGTTGCCGCAACTCCGCAGAACTCATGACAACGACGACCAATAAAAACTCAGCCAGATTGGCCACTGGCGGGGAAAACAGCAGACCGATGGCTGTCGCGATGGTCATCGCGCAAGCGGCGGAATGACTACTAAAAGAATATGAGAACAATTTCATGGAGCTTCCAAGGACTCAGCTGGTGATGATCAAGCGAATACCGATTTGATGCAAACGATCCACTCCCGCAATTGCCTGCGTCGAAAGATGTTCCAGCGGTTTCGTAGAATATTGTACGTGCGGCTATGTTTCTGCCGACTGCCATCAAGCAAGCTATCAAAAATACCGGTAACGCTTCCCTGTTCGACGACAGGGTGCCGTAGCCAGTATTGGGGCGTTCCCGTGGCCGCATCGATTTGACACATCAAATGGTCAGCGGACAGTGTGACGGGATTGCCGTCCAGCCATTTTAATCGGCGCTGCATGGCAAGAAGGTCATAAACACAGGCTTCAGCCGTCGGTATCGGAAGTTCGACCAAGGGCCCTTTTGACATGAAATAGCTGTCGGGTACTTTGGTATCCAGCCCCCCGAGAAACACCATCCAGCCGGGTGGCAATTCTTCAGCGGCCTTCATGGCAGCATCAAAGCCCGCCGCAAAGCCTTTACTGAGCACTGCATCGTCCTCGAACACCAATACCCGTCGATAGCCACGCGTTACAGAGTCTTTCCAGACTTGAATATTCTTCATCACGAGGGACTGATGCGCACGTTTCAGGCAGGATGGCCCGAACACCCGATCAATTGCCGTGGAATCCAGCTCCGCCGCATCGTGGTCAAGCATGAAGGTAAAAGCGATGCCGTTTTTGGCCAGTTCTGCCTGAATGTGATCAATGCGGAATGACGACTTCACTGTCAGAACATACACCGCATCTACCCAGGCATTGACTGATCGCACAGGGGGATTCTCGTGGCGCAATTTCATAAAAAACCCATATCTGGTAATGGTTTGCGCAACCATGGAATGAATGCGCTTTTCTTTAGAAAAACTCGGTAAATTAGTCTTCGACTATAGCTTCTTCGCGTTGCAGACGCTGCAACTTGGCATAAACGCCATCCTGTGCCAGCAATTCGCCATGGCGGCCACGTTCGACGATCCGCCCCTGTTCAAGCACAACGATCAAGTCGGCACGTTCGATGGTCGATAGGCGGTGGGCGATGACGATGGTGGTGCGGCCGACGATCAGAGTGTCGAGGGCGGCCTGGATCAGGCGTTCGGATTCGGTGTCGAGGGCCGAGGTGGCTTCGTCGAGGATGAGGATCGGGGCGTTTTTGAGGAAGGCGCGGGCGATGGCCAGGCGTTGGCGCTGGCCGCCGGAGAGTTTGACGCCGTTTTCGCCGACTTCGGTATCCAGGCCCTTGTCCATCTGGCCGATGAATTCCCAGGCGTTGGCAGCCTTGGCGGCGGCGATGATTTCCTCTTCGGTGGATTGGCCGGCGAAACCGTAGGCGATGTTGGCGCGGACAGTGTCGTTAAACAGCACGACATCCTGACTGACCAGCGCGATGTTGTTACGCAGGCTTTCGAGCTTGAGTTCGTCGACGTGGTGGCCGTCGAGCAGCAGGCGGCCGGTGGTCAGGTGATAGAAGCGCGGAATCAGCGCCGCCATGGTCGTCTTGCCGCTACCCGAGGCGCCGACCAGAGCGACTGTCTGGCCCGGCATAATTTCCAGATTGATGTCTTCGAGCGCCGGCCGGCTGGTGCCCGGGTAGCTGAAATTGACCTGGTCGAATTTGAGGTGGCCGCTGGCGCGCTGGAGTTCAACACCACCGGTGTCGTCCTCCGGCATTTCGTCGAGCACCTGGAAGACGCTTTCGGCGGCGGCCAGGCCGCGCTGGAGCGGATTGCTGACGTCGGTCAGGCGTTTGACCGGGGCGAGCAGCATGAGCAGGGCCGTGACGAAGGAGAGGAACTCGCCGACCGTGGTGCCGTTCGGCCCGGCCGACTGGCGCAGGGCGATGTAGGTGATGATGGCCACCGAGGTCGCCGCGGCGACCTGAGTCAGCGGCACGGTGGCGGCGGCGGCGGCGGCTTCGCGCATGGTGGCGCGGCGGTAGACGTTGGTCGCCCCGTCGAAACGGGCCGCCTCGTATTTCTGGCCACCGAAAATCTTGACGACCTTGTGCGCGCCGACGGCTTCTTCGAGGATGTGGGTGATCAGGCCCATGGCCGAATAGCCGGAACGGCTGGCCGCCCGCAGGCGTTTGCTGAAAATCTTGATGACACCAAGAATGATCGGGCCGACGGTCAGGGCGATCATCGTCAGTTTCCAGTCGAGATAGAGCAGGAAGCCGAGCAGGCCGAGGATGGTCAGGGTGTCGCGGATGACCGTGGTGAGCACGCCGGTGGCGGCCTGGGTGACGTTGGTCACGTCGTAGGCCACCTTGGAAATCAGGGTGCCGGTGGACTGGTCGTCGTAGAACTTGGTCGGCAGGGAGAGCAGGCGCCGGAACATGGCTTGCCGCAGATCGAGGACGACCTTGGCGGCGACCCAGGCCATCGAGTAACCACTGGCGTAAGTGGACACGCCGCGGATGATGAAGATGCCGATCATCGCGGCGGGAATCAGGATGATGTCGGTCTCGTCCTTGGCAACGAAGCCGCTGTCGAGCAGATGCTTCATGAGCGCCGGGAACAGCGGCTCGGTCGCCGCAGTCATCACCATGCCGAGCACGCCCAAGGCAAAAACGCGCCAGTGCGGCCGAACCCAGGTCAGCAGGCGGCGATAAATCTGGCTGTTGGAATAGGCCGAGCTTGAGTTTTGAGTCACAGATGGCGGTCGTCAGAAACGAAAGTCGACATTCTACCGATTCAGACCGATCAGGTCGGCGCTGTCGCGCGAGATGGACACGGTCGTCACTGTCGAAAAATCGATTTGCAACTCGCTCCAGCGCGCTGGCGGCAAGTTCTGCCAGTGGGCGAGCAAGGTGCGGATGATGCCGGCGTGGGTGACGATGACTGCCTCAGGAACGTCGAGCCCGGCGACAAAGGCCAGCGTCCGCTGTTGCAGCGCGGCGGGTGACTCGCCCCCGGGCGGCGCGTAGCCAGCGATGTCGGCGGCCCAGGCATCGAGCTCGTGGCGCGGAATGTCATCCCACGGTCGACCTTCCCAGTCACCGAAGTTCATTTCGGCCAAGCGGTCGTCGATGATTGGTTGGGGATGAAGGTGTCCGGCCAGTTGCCGACAGCGCAGCAGCGGACTGCTCCACACCGGCAGGCCGGGCGGCAATTCGGCGCGCAGGCGGGCAACATCGGCCATTTCGATTTTGGCCGAAATTTCCAGTTGACCGTAGCAAATGCCCGGTTCGATGCTCGGCCTCGGGTGGCGGATCAGGTGGAGGCGCACGTTTCGCTCATTCGCCAGAGCAGGACAAAGTTATTCGACGGCATGGCCCGTTGCTCGACCAGTTCCAGCCCGCTTTGCCGGGCCAGCGCATCGACGGCGGTCGCATCGCGGACGCCCTGATGCGGCGCCTTTTCTCGCAACGACTGATCGAAAGCGGCGTTGCTGTCACTGGTGTGGCGGCCATCGAACATGAAGGGGCCGTAAATGAAGAGCAGGCCACCCGGCTCCAGAACGGTGGGCAGGCCGGCGAAAAAGGCTTCGACCGCTTCCCACGACATGATGTGCAGGGTATTGGCGCTGTACACCGCGTCGTAACGGCCGTTCGGCCATGGACCGAGGACGTCGAATTCGCAGGGCGGCAGGACATTAGGCAGCGCGGCTTCGGCTAGCCAGGCGCGGATGCCGGGGAGGAAATCCGGACGGTCCGAGGTTTGCCAGGTCAGATGCGGCAGTTGCGCGCCAAAATGGATGGCGTGCTGGCCGGTGCCGCTGCCGATTTCCAGGACCTGCCGGCAGTCGGCGAAGACCTCGCGGAGCACGGCGAGAATCGGCTCGCGGTTCTTTTCGGTGGAGGGGGCGTTGGTTATTTCCATGATGGGAGACGTTCGGGCGATGCCGGAAGCTTAACGGCAAATCGGCCGATGGACAGCCACCAACTGCCTTTCAATTTTGAGCATTTTTCCCGGTTGACCGTGGGAATGCGTTTTTTGTCCCCGCTAACTCAGAGACACGCCGCCAAACCAAGATAGAAAGCAATTTCGGCCAATTGCTGCACCGCCCCGAGGCAATCTCCGGTGTAGCCGCCGAGCCAGCGGCGGCATTTAGCGGCGAGCCAGAGGGTAGCCAGAGCCGCCAGGGCAACGGCGGTCAGTGCCGGCTCGGAGACCAACAGCAGTAACGGCAAGCCGGCGAAAACCAGCGCAAAAAGGAGCGGACCAAGGCCAAGCCGGGCGGCGACGGGGCGGGCCTTGCTGGTCTCGTCGTCGCGGGCGTAATCCATTGTCGCCATCAGACTGACAGCGCAGAAGCGGGAAACGGCGTGGCCGGCGATCAACGCCGCCACGACTTGCCCGGCCGGCAGCGAGGAAAGCAAGGCGAACTTGCCGAGCAGGGCGAGGACGATGGCGATCACGCCATAGCTGCCGACCCGCGAATCCTTCATGATCGCCAGGATTTTCGCCTTGTCCCAACCGCCGCCGAGACCGTCGGCGGTGTCGGCAAGACCGTCCTCGTGGAAGGCGCCAGTCAGGGCGATGGTGGCGATCATGCTGAGCACGACGGCCACCGGCTGCACCCAGACTTGGCCGGCCAGCCAAAAAACCAGCGCTCCGACGCCGCCAACGAGCAAGCCGATGGCCGGCAAATAGCGCGCCGCCCGGGCCAGCCCGTCAGGCGAATAGCCGACCCAGCCGGGCACCGGCAGCCGGGTGAAGTAGCCGAGAGCGGCGAAGAAGGTAGCCAGCTCGCGGCGGATCATGCTTTGTCAGATACGCCAGCTGACTCAAAACTGGCCATCTCATTGAGGAAATTGACCGAGGCCTGAACGAGCGGGAAGGCCAGCGCGGCGCCGGTCCCTTCGCCGAGGCGCAGGCCGAGATCGAGCAAGGGTTCGGCACCGAGCGCCGCCAACTGGGCGGCGTGGCCGGCTTCGGCCGAGCGGTGGCAGAACACGCTGTATTCGGCGAGCGCCGGGGCCAGCCGGGTGGCGGTCAGGGCCGCCGAGCCCACGATGAAGCCATCGATGAGCAAGGTCATCTTCGCTTCGGCAGCGCCGAGCATGGCGCCGACCATCATGGCGATTTCGAAGCCGCCGAATTCGGCCAGCACGGCCAGCGGCTCGTTGCTGCCGCCGACGGCGCGATAGCGGTTGAGCGCCTTTTCGAGCAGCGCCTGTTTGCGCGCCAGCCCGGCATCATCGAGCCCGGTACCGCGACCGATGCAGTCGGCGAGCGGCAGGCCGGTCAGGCAGTGGGTGATCAGCGAGGCGGCGGCGGTATTGCCGATACCCATTTCGCCGAAACCGACGACGTTGCAACCGTTGATCGCCAGGTTGCGGCTGATTTCGGCACCTCGGGCGATGGCCTGGGCGCATTGCTCGGCGGTCATCGCCGGCTCTTCAATGTAATTGGCCGTGCCGGCGGCGATCTTGGCGTCGATCAGCCCCGCACGTTTGCCGAAATCGTGCGCCACGCCGGCGTCGATGATGGCCAGATGCAGGCCGTTCTGGCGGGCGAAAACGTTGATCGCGGCGCCGCCAGCCAGGAAGTTTTCGACCATCTGCCAGGTCACATTCTGCGGGTAGGCCGAGACACCAGCCCTGGCCGCGCCGTGGTCACCGGCGAAAACCAGCAAATGCGGCCGGCCGAATTCCGGATCAAGCCGTTGCTGGATCAGGCCGATCTGGATGGCCGTGCGTTCGAGCAGACCGAGCGCGCCGAGCGGCTTGGTCTTGCGGTCAACGCGATTTTTGAGCGAATTTTCGATTCCCCGGTCCGGGGCGGTGATCTTGAAGTCCAACGAATGCATCCGATTCTCCAAAAGAAAAAAGGGCCTCGCGACGACGTCTGGCGAATTCGCCAAAACGCTGCCGCGAAACCCTGTCCACAGGCTTCCCAAGAGGATTCGACACGTCTTCTGGCTTTCGGATCAGCCGGAGCGCTGCGCCTTCCCGGTTTTCACCAGTGGCATCGTGCAGCATCCGTCCCCGATTACAGCGGCGGGCCCGCCCCGGAATTGAGGATTAACTCGCACCGGGTTCCGTTTCGTCGAATCGGGGTGGATTATACCGACCCGTTCGCCGACAATGCATCCCCATGAAAGAACTGATCCTCGGTGGCGCACGCTCGGGCAAGAGCCTCTTGGCTGAACAACGCGCCCGCGAATCGGCCGAAAAACGCGGCCTGAAAGTCGTCTATCTCGCCACCGCCCAGGCCCTCGACGGCGAAATGGAGCGCCGCGTCGCCCACCACCGCGAACGCCGGCCAGCCGAGTGGGGCTGTACCGAAGAAACCCTGCACCTCGCCGCCCGCCTGCGCGAACTGGCGGCGCCGGACACCTGTTTGCTGATCGATTGCCTGACCCTGTGGCTATCCAACCTGCTCTTCGCCGGCAAAGCCGCGACGCAGGCCGAAGCCGGCGAGGCGATCGACTGCCCGCTGTTCCGCGAAGAAACCGCCGCGCTGATCGACCTGCTGCCGCAATTGCCCGGCCACATCATTCTCGTCTCCAACGAAGTCGGCTGGGGCATCGTCCCGATGCATCCCGTCTCCCGGCTATTCGCCGACGAACAGGGCCGCCTCAACCAGCGCGTCGCGGCTGTTTGCGATCAGGTCACGCTGGTCGCCGCCGGATTGCCGCTGAGCCTCAAACAGCCCGGCTAACCACGCTGCGCTGTGCTAGCCTGACCAGCCACCCGGCACGTTCAGGAGAACGCCATGCCCCTTTTCACCCGCCTCACCGCCTTGCGCGAAGTCATCGCCAAACACGCCACCCTGCCCGTCCGCATCAGCCGGCCGGATGACACCGCGGGCCTTTACATCTGGCCCTGGCGCATCGAAGAAGATACCCGCGTGCGCAGCACACCGTTGCCGCGCACGCCCGACAACGATCCGCTGAGCGGCGCCCCGGCCCCGGCCATTCATTTTCTCGTGCTGGCCAGCACCAATCTGGATGGCGAGACGATCAGCGCCCTCGAGTCCGCCCGCCGGTCGCTGCTCGAAACCCCGGTTTTCGAGGTTGGCAACGGTCGGGTCAGCGTCATGCCGGCCACCCTGAGCACCAGCGAACTGACCGACCTGTTCACCGCCGCCGCTATCCCGCTACGGCTTTGCCTGGCTTATACGCTGCGTTCGACGGGCTGAGATTCAGAGCCGCCCGGAAGCAGATCGGCCATTTTTTTCCAATCCAGCGCGGCCTCGACCGAGTCGGCCAGACGGTCAAGATCGGCCTCGCGCCGGGCGGCGAAATCGACCTGCTCGGTTTCCTGCATGCCGGCCCAGGCGAGCAAGGCGGTCAGCGCTTCCGGGTGATCGAAAACGCCGTGACAATAGGTTGCGAAGACCTGGTTGTCGGGGGAAATGGCACCGTCGGGCACGCCATCCGCCAGCTGAACGGCGCTTTGCGCCAAGCCGGTGCCGCGCGTCACGCCGAGGTGAATCTCGTAGCCTGTCATCGCTGGCTGGCCGGGAAGCGACAAGTGACCACTCACATTTCGTAGCTGCTTCTCGGCTTCGAGCGTCGTTTCCACATCCAGCACGCCCAGCCCCGGCGTGCTGCCCGGCTGGCCTTCCAGCCCCTGCGGATCGTGGATCAATTGGCCCAGCATCTGGTAGCCGCCGCACAGGCCGACCACCTTGCCGCCATAACGCAGATGCTTGTGAATGGCCGCCGCCCAGCCCTTTTCGCGCAGCCAGTCGATATCGGCACGGACAGCCTTGGAACCGGGCAGAACGATCAGGTCGGCCGCCGGCGCCGTTTCGCCCGGGCCGATCCAGCGGAAATCGACTTCCGGGTGCAGGCGTAATGGGTCAAGGTCGTTGTGGTTGGAAACACGCGGGTAAGCCGGCGCGATGACTTTCAATTTTGGCGTTTTTTCCCGGTCGACCGTGGCAGTCGCGATGGCGTCCTCGGCATCGAGCATCAGGCCGTGCAAATAAGGCAAAACACCGAGAACCGGCTTGCCGGTCCGCTCTTCCAGCCAGGTCAGGCCCGATTCAAGCAGCGCGATATCGCCGCGAAAACGGTTGATGACGAAGCCCTTGACCCGCGCCTGCTCGGTCGGCGATAGCAACTCCAGCGTTCCGACCAGATGGGCGAAAACCCCGCCCCGATCGATGTCGGCAACGATGATCACCGGGCAATCGACCGCCTCGGCAAAACCCATGTTGGCGATGTCGCGGTCGCGCAAATTGATCTCGGCCGGCGACCCGGCGCCTTCAACCACCACGCAGTCGTAAGCCGCCGTCAGCCGCGCCCAGGACTCAAGCACCGCCCCCATCGCCCGCGGTTTGTACTCGTGATACGCCTTGGCATCGAGGTCGAACGCCACCTTGCCATGAATGATGACCTGCGCCCTCTTGTCCGTCGTCGGCTTCAACAACACCGGATTGAAATCGGTATGCGGCGCCAGCCCGCAAGCCAGCGCCTGCAACGCCTGCGCCCGCCCGATCTCGCCTCCATCGACCGTCACCGCCGAATTGAGCGCCATGTTCTGCGGCTTGAACGGCGCGACGCGCACGCCCCGACGCTGCAGGATGCGGCACAAGGCAGCCACCAGCGTCGTCTTGCCGGCGTCGGAGGTGGTCCCTTGGACCATTAGGGAGGAGCAGGGCATGGTGAGTCTAAGGTGTAAAAAGGCCGCAATTATGGCACCATCGGCGCTCCCGAATTTGGTTTCGGGAGGTATCTCCAGGTGCCCCAGTGACGGATTTCTGCCACAGGCAATGCCTGACGCGAAGACGAGCCGAAGACAGTGCAATTTGCACGGCGAGGCGATGTCGACAAAGTCAGGCGTTGGCTGTGGCAGAAATCCCGGGGAGAATCGGGAAGGCGGTGTGACTCCGCCACGTGCCCAACGCTGTGAGGATGACGGGCGATGCATTTGCCACTGGTGAAAGCCGGGAAGGCGCATCGTTTGGTTGAATCCGAGTCAGAAGACCGGCCGGGAGATCGTTTGAGGGCTGCGTGGACGGCAGCCTTTGTTTTTCCAGAAGGGGACTCCATGGAAAACCCATCCGCGCCGCAGGCGCAAGCTTTTTCCGACGTCGATCGGGCGGCGGTTTATCAGGCCATTTTCAGTCGGCGCGATGTGCGCGGCCAGTTTTTGCCGACGCCGGTGCCCGACGATTTGCTCGCCCGCGTGCTGATGGCGGCGCATCATGCGCCGTCGGTCGGTTTCATGCAGCCGTGGAATTTTTTGCTGGTGAAATCGGATGCGGTGAAGCAACGCGTCCATAACGTTTTTGCCGAGGCCAACAACGAAGCGGCGCTGATGTTCCCGAACGAGAAGCGCGAGATTTACAGCCAGCTCAAGTTGCAGGGCATTCTCGAAGCACCGATCAATCTGTGCATCACCTGCGACCGTTCGCGCAGCGGGCCGGTGGTGCTCGGCCGCACGCACATGCCGACCATGGACTTGTACTCCAGCGTGTGCGCCGTGCAGAACCTCTGGCTGGCGGCGCGGGCCGAGGGGCTGGGCGTCGGCTGGGTGAGCATCTTTCACGAGAAAGCGCTGCAGGACGCGCTCGGCATTCCGCATCACATCGTGCCGATTGCCTATTTGTGTATCGGCTACGTCAGCCATTTCAACAACAAGCCGGAGCTGGAAAAGGCGGGCTGGCTGCCGCGTCTGCCGATCAACGATCTGGTCTATTTCGAGCAGTGGGGCGATTCCGATTTTGGCCAAAATTTCCCGTTGACCGTGGCATTGGCCAAAATGCAGTCCGACATTCAGGAAAAGGGCGTATTCCCGGCATGACGCTCACGTTTGACGCCTACGCCATGCCGCTGGCTGCCCTGAGCGCGGTTTTGCTCGACCGCCTGCTCGGCGAGGTCTCGCACTTTCACCCGCTGGTCGGCTTCGGCAATCTGGCCTCGGCCATCGAAAAACGGCTCAACCGGCGCTCGATTGCCGGCGGCGTGCTGGCCTGGCTGCTCGCCGTCGGGCCGTGGGTGGCGCTGGCGTTCTGGTTGCGGCCGCTGGCGCCGTTTGCCGTCGATGTCGTGCTGCTCTATTTCGCGCTCGGTGCGCAAAGCCTGTGCGAGCATGCCGAGGCCATCGCCAAACCCTTGCAGGAAGGGCGGCTCGACGAGGCTCGGCAACGCGTCGGCTGGATCGTTTCGCGCGAAACATCGGGACTCGACGAATCCGGCGTCGCCAAGGCCGGGGTCGAGTCGGTGCTGGAGAACGGCAACGATGCCATCTTCGGCACGCTATTCTGGTTCGCCCTGCTCGGCGGGCCGGGCGCCGTGCTGTTCCGGCTGGCCAACACGCTCGACGCGATGTGGGGCTACCGCACCGAGCGTTTCAACCTGTTCGGGCGCTTCGCCGCGCGCTTTGACGATGCCTTGAATTTCATTCCCGCCCGCCTGACCGCCCTGACCTACGCCGTGCTCGGCCAGACGCGCAACGCGCTGGCCTGCTGGCGGGCGCAGGCGCCGGGTTGGGACAGCCCGAATGCCGGGCCGGTCATGTCGGCCGGCGCCGGCAGCCTCGGCGTGCTGCTCGGCGGCGCGGCGATTTATCATGGCCAGGAAGAAATCCGCCCGCCGCTCGGGGCCGGCCCGGCACCCGTCGCCGCCGACCTCAGCCGGGCGATAGCCCTGATCCAGCGCAGCCTGTGGCTGTGGCTGGGCGTTTTTTTCGTGATTGGATTCGTCAATGCTTGAACACGGCGGCGGCCTGCGCAAAGCCGCAGCGCACTACAACATCCCGCTGGCCAACTGGCTGGATCTGTCGACTGGCATCAACCCGGCAGGCTGGCCGGTGCCACCGCTCTCGGCCGATTCCTGGCAGCGCCTGCCCGAGGAAAACGATGGTCTGGAAGCCGCTGCCGCGGCCTATTACGGCAACGCCAACCTGTTGGCCGTCGCCGGTTCGCAGGCCGCCATCCACTGGCTGCCGGCTCTGCTGCCGCGGGCCATGGTGGCTTGCATTTCACCGATTTACACCGAGCACCCCCAAGCCTGGCAACGCGCCGGGCACAAGGTGCGTTTCCTGCAGAACGCCATGCTGCCGCGCGCGCTGGCCGTCGCGACGCCCTACGTACTGCTCTGCAACCCGAACAACCCGACGGCTGATCGCCACCCGCGCGAGATCGCCATCGATGCCGCCCAGCAGCTCAAAAAACGTGGCGGCTGGCTGATCATCGACGAAGCCTTCATGGACCCGACGCCGGCAGAGAGCCTGACGCCGTTGGCCGGCACCGAGGAAGCGCCCAACCTCATCGTGCTGCGTTCGATCGGCAAGTTCTTCGGGCTGGCCGGGGCACGTGTCGGTTTCGTCTTCGCCGCGCCCGACATCCTGAACCGGATGAACGAGGCGATGGGACCATGGACGGTGAGCGGCCCGGCCCGCGAAGTCACCCGGCTGGCGCTGCAGGATACCGCCTGGCAAGCCGCCGCCCGGCCCCGACTGATCGCCGCCGGGGAACGTCTGCACCAACTGCTGGCGCCGCTCGGCGAGGTCAAATCGACCGCCCTGTTCGCCACGCTGACCAGTGCCCGTTCGGCTGAACTACACGAAGCCCTTGCCCGCCAAGGCATCCTGACCCGCCATTACGACCAGCAACCCTTGCTGCGCTTCGGCCTGCCCGGCGACGAAGCCGGCTGGCAGCGCCTGAGCGACGCCCTTTCTGCCTGGAGAGAAATTTGAAATTTGGCCTATTTTTCCGGTTGACCGTAGCAATGCTCGTTTCCACCGCAGTCCACGCCGATCTTGTCGTCAAGGATGACACCGGCCAGGAAGTCCGCCTCAAGGTGCCGGCCAAACGCATCGTCACCCTCGCCCCGCATGCCGCCGAAAGCCTGTTCGCGGCGGGCGCCGGCGACAAACTGGTCGGCACCGTCGATTACAGCGACTACCCGCCGGAAGCCAAGAAGGTGCCGCGCGTCGGCGGCTATTCGCGCATCGACCTCGAAGCCGTCGCCGCCCTCAAGCCCGACCTCGTGCTGGCCTGGGAAAGCGGCAACAACATGACGCAGGTCGACAAACTCCGGGCGCTCGGCCTGACGGTCTATGTTTCGCAGCCGAACACCATCGACAACATCGCCAACCAGATCGAGCGCATAGGTCAGCTGGCTGGCACTGAGAGCGCCGCCAACGCCACGGCCGAGCGCTTCCGCAAGCGCCTCGACAGCCTACGCACAACCAATGCCGGCAAGCCGCAAGTGCGCGTCTTCTACCAGATCTGGAAAACGCCGCTGATCACCGTCGGCGGCCCGCAAATCATCAGCGATGCGATCAAGATCTGCGGTGGCGACAACGTCTTCGGCCACCTCAAGCAAATGGCCCCCAACGTCACCGTCGAAGCCGTGCTTGAAGCCGACCCGGAAGCCATCATCGCCACCGGCATGGGCGACGCCAGGCCGGAATGGCTGCACGACTGGGACAAATGGACGCGAATGACCGCCGTCAAACGCGGCAACCTGTTCCACATCAACCCGGACATCATGCAACGCCACACGCCACGCATCCTCGACGGCACCGAAAGGCTCTGCGCCCACCTCGATGTCGCGCGCAGCCGGAGGCCTGCCAAATGAGCCGCACGCCGCAACGCATCGTCTGCCTGACCACCGAAACGGTTGAAGTGCTCTACGCCCTCGGCGAGCAGGACCGCATCGTCGGAATTTCCGGTTACACCGTGCGCCCGCCCGAAGCGCGCAAGGAAAAACCCAAGGTCTTCGCCTTCACGAGCGGCGACATCGACAAGATTCTGGCGACGCAGCCCGATCTCGTGCTGACCTTCTCCGACCTGCAAAGCGAGATTTCACGCGATCTGATCAAGGCCGGCGTGCCGGTTTACGCCTTCAACACGCGCAGCGTCGAGGACATCCTCGGCATGGTTGAAACCGTCGGCCGACTGGTCGGTGCCGAAGCCAAGGCGCTGGAAATCGTTGCCGGGCTGGAAGCGCAGATCGAGCAAGCCCGCGCCATCGCGGCCGAGCGCTACGCCAAGACCGGCAAAAAGCCGCGTGTCTATTTCGAGGAATGGGACGAACCGCTGATTAGCGGCATCCGCTGGGCCTCCGAACTGATCGAAATTGCCGGCGGCGAAGACATTTTCGCCGAGCAGGCCCGCTCACCACTCGCCAAGGACCGGCGGCCAACGCCGGAAGACGTCATCGCCGGCGCCCCGGACATCATCATCGGCTCCTGGTGCGGCAAGCACTTCCGCCCCGAACGCGTCGCCGCGCGACCAGGCTGGGAGGCCATTCCTGCGGTCAACCGGAAAAACATGCATGAAATCAAATCGGCCATCATCCTGACTCCCGGACCGGTGGCGATCAGCGAAGGCCTGCCACAATTACTCGCCATTTTTGATCTGTGAAAAGGTCGTCCGCGGCGCCTTCCCTATAATCGTCCTTCAACCTTGAGGATTCGTGCCATGAAGATCGCCGCCCCGCTGCTCGCCCTGACCCTCTGCGCCATCGCCAACATCGGCCAGGCCGCCAACGAAGGCACTGCCGCCGTCGAAGCCATCGGCCGCCTCAACGGCATCGCCCTCGCCTGCCAGCAACCGGCCCTGGTCGCCCGTGCCCGCAACGCCGTGATCACCATTGCCCCGAAGACCCGCGGCTACGGCGAAGCTTTCGAAAACGCCACCAACGCGGCCTATCTGGAACAAGGCAAGGGCGCCTCCTGCCCCGATGCGGCAACACTGGCCAGCAATATGGCCGCCGCCGAAAAGCAACTGCAGGCCAGCTTCCCGGCGCCCAAATGATCCGCCGCGGCGCGCTACTCCTCGCCCTGCTCTGTGCCGGCCCGGCTTTCGCCCAGGCCACCCACAGCCTTGAGCTACTGAACGAGGCGAGCGCCGAAATCATCCCGCGCTACCTGCTGCAAGACCCGAACGGCCGCTCCGTCACCAGCGAGAATTTCCGCGGCCGCTTCCAGCTCATCGCCTTCGGCTACACCTACTGCCCCGACATCTGCCCGACGACGCTCGTCGAGATGGCTGAAATTCTCAAGCAGCTGGGTGAGGACGCCAGCCGTGTCCAGCCGATCTTCATCTCGGTCGACCCGGAACGTGACACCGGCAAGATCCTGAAAACCTACACCGAATTCTTCGACCCCCGCATTCTCGGCCTGACCGCCTCGCCGGCCCTGGTCCGCCGCACCGCCGACAATTTCAAGATCCGCTACGCCAAAGTTCGCGAACCGGGCACCCCACCCGATCGCTACGCGGTCGACCATTCCGCCGGCATGACCCTGCTCGGACCGGATGGCGCGGTCATCAAGAAATTCGCTTTTGCCATGCCCGTGACAAATATCACGGAGCAGCTCCGAAACTTCATCAAAAATCACTGAATTGTGCAAAACCACAATTGCTTTGGCATAGTCGCTAAGGCAATATTCGGGCAATGCCGAGGTTTTTCCTGCTTGCCCTCATTTCCCTGTTTTCCCTTGCCCTGCCGGCGTGGGGCGGAACTGTTGCGCTCGTCCTGAGCGACCAGGGAGGCGCCTATTCCGATTTTTCGGGTACGCTGGAAGAAGCACTAGCCGGGACAAACTGGAGCATCTCGGCCAGACACCAGGCCAATCTTCTCCCGATACTGGCCGGACAGGCGGATCTGGTCGTTACTGTCGGCAGCGAAGCCTTGCGCAAGACGCTCGGCCGCAGCGACAACCCGCCGATCATCGCCACCCTGCTGCCGCGGCAAAGCTACGAAAAGATTGTTGCCGAATTTCGCCGACCCGGCCGCAGCACAGCAATCTATCTTGACCAGCCGCCAGCCCGCCAGGCAGCCTTTATCAATCATCTGCTACCCGGCCAGAAACGCGTCGGAATGCTGTTAAGCAGCGAAACGAGAAATATCGCCGGGCAGTATCGTCAGGCGCTCAGCAGCGCCGGGCTGACTCTCGATAGCGAAGACGCGGACACCGACAGCACGCTGCTGCCAGCACTGAATTCACTGCTCAGCCGGACCAATGTCCTGATCGCGGTTCCCGACAGCAAGATTTACCATCGCAACAACATCAAACCGATTCTGATTACCGCCTTCCGTTACCAGCGACCGGTCATCGGCTACTCCCCGGCCTTCGTCAACGCTGGCGCCCTCGCCGCGCTGCACAGCACACCTGCCCAGATTGCCCGCCAAACGGCAGAGATGATCATGGCGCACGGCACCAATCTGCCCAACCCCAGTGGACCGAGCCAGTTCGCCATTGCCATAAACAGCAATGTCGCTCAGTCACTTGGTCTCAACATTACCGATGAGGCCGCCATCCGGCGCGCCATGGTCGCCGACAGGGAGGGCCGATGAGCCACCTTACCCTCCGCCATCGCCTGCTGCTGCTGACACTACTGCCCAGCATGCTGATCGCCATCGTGCTGGTCGGTTATTTCACCTACAGCGGCATCCGCACGCTGGAAGGCGAATTGCGTGCCAAAGGCATGGCCACGGTCCGCTATCTGGCGCCGGTCAGCGAATACGGGATTATCGCCGGGCAGCTCGAAAGCCTGCACGGGCTCGCCCAGGCCACCGTCCAGGAATCGGGGGTCAAGGCTGCCGTCATCGTCAACCAGAAAGGCCGTACCATCGCCGTCAGCGGACGTGTTTCGCTGGCTGCCGAGGAACTGCGGCGAACCATGAGCGAACCCATGCAGGTCGGTGAAAACGACCTCTGGATTGCCTTTGGCGCCCCAGTCAAACGCTCGATCAGCGAATCCGACGTACTGTTCGAGCCAAGTGCCGACAGCAAGGTCATTTCTCCAGAAATCATCGGCCACGTTTTTGTCGAATTCGACAAGACCGAACTGGCCAACCGGCAACGCCAACTGCTCCTGCGCGGGCTGATGATCGTACTATCCGGACTGCTCATACTGGCCGCACTCGCCATCGCCATGGCTGACAATCTCGCCCGGCCGGTAATGCGCCTGGTCCAGGCCATTCACGGAATGTCCTCAGGCCGACTGGACATCCGCGTACCAGCAACATCGAGCGGCGAAATCGGCATTCTCGAAAACGGTTTCAACGAAATGGCGACGCATATCGAGGAGGTGCATTTTTCGATGCAATCCCGCATCGAGGAAGCGACGGCCCAGCTTGCCTTCCAGGCTCGGCACGATGCGCTTACCGGCCTGCTCAACCGCCGTGAATTCGAACACCGATTGGAAAAAGCGCTGGCCAGCGTGCAGGCCGGCGGCGATGAATTCGCCGTGCTTTTCCTCGACCTCGACCGCTTCAAACAGGTCAACGACAATTGCGGCTATCTGGCCGGCGACGAATTGCTACGTCAGATGGCCCTGCTCTTTCAGGGTCGTTTGCGCGAAGAAGACACCTTGGCCCGCCTCGGCGGCGACGAATTCAGCATCATGCTGGCCAACTGCAGCGGCCCGCGCGCCAACCAGGTAGCAGAGGACATCTGTGGACTCGCCGCAGCCTATCGCTTTATCTGGCAAGACAAGGTCTTCGCGATCGGCGCCAGCATCGGGCTGACCACAGTAAACCGCAAGGTTCGCAACATCAATGAAGTACTCGCCGCCGGCGATGCCGCCTGCCATCGGGCCAAGGAAAGTGGTCGTAACCGCGTTTGCGAGCAGGAGGCACAGCTCATCCCGGATCGCCGCCAGGAAACTGCCAACTGGGCCAGCCGCATTGCCAGCGCTCTGGCCGATGACAGACTCCTTGTCGAAGCCATGCCTTTGCGCGCCCTGCAACATCCGTCGGGCAACCATCTCGTCGAATTGACGGCACGACTCAACGAGCCCGGTCAGCCGCCGGTGACACTCTCTGCACTAAGCGATGCGGCGGAGCGTTACGATCTCGCACCAGCCATTGACCAACGTCTGATCGAAACTGCCATCGCAGCGCTGTCGCGCGCCAAGAATCAGCAAAAGCTGCTGCACTGCCTTGTTCCTCTTTCCCGCGCCTCGGTTGGTAACCGCGAAACGGTCGAGTTCATCACGCGTAGCCTGAGTAGCCGCAACTTGCCGGGAAACCGGCTGTGCTTCATATTTTCCGAAGACACGCTGACGCTCCTGACCAGCCACGCCATGGAGTTTTCACGCCAGATGCGCGCCCTCGGCTGCCAGATCGGCCTGGACGATTTCGGCGGCGGCTTGTCATCATTCACCCATTTGCGCAGCATCACGCCGAGCTACGTCAAACTCAGCCGGAGCCTGACCCGGGAACTGGGTGGAAATCGAGCTTCCACGGCACTTTTAAGGGCCGTTCAGGAAATTACCGCAGATCAGAACATCCACACGATCGCCGACGGTGTTGACGATCTGGATACGTTGGAACAACTTCGCAGCCTGGGAGTGGATTTTGCCGAAGGCAAGGCCATCGCCCCCAGCGAACCCTTTGACGTCTGGCTCGAGGGCGCAGTCATGCGGTTCCGATTCTGGATGGTCAGCGCGAGCTCACCGCCGAGTGCCCCAACGCGGAACGGGTAACCCAGGCGTGCATCCAGCCGACGGTACTTGAGCGATACGGTATTGCTCGACCACTGCATGGCCTGCTGCGCGTAGCCCATCAGGGAAAATTCGAGGCCCAGCGGCAATTTCTGCATCCACATCAACGACGTTGCACGGCTGGGCATAGAGTTTTCAGTGAACTCAGCCACATCAAGCCGCTTCGCGGAAGACGACAAGTCGGAATTCGGGTACGCCAGCGCCGACGCCAGAAAATCACTGGTGATTCGCGCAAATGTCTGATTCAACACCAGCCGAGTCGACTCAAAAGGTTGCCATTTGAACTGGTACTCCAGACCTGCAATCCTGACATCCTGAATCGGCACCGTCGATTTTGGGACATCCTGATCGCTGGCGCCCAAATCCATCCTGTACAGACGATTTGAAACCCTCTCACTGAATAGCCGGACGTCCAGACTGGACCGCCAGTCGCGCCAGTCACCGAGATAGCCGACCTCCAAGGTATCGAGCCGTTCCGCCGCCATATCCGGAGTTCCTCGATAGATGAACTCATAGTAGGGGCGGTACGGGCCCGCATTCGGGATCGGCGTTTCCTCGTGCCCGCGATAGTTCTGGATACTTCCGGTCCGATAGGCACGCGAAACGCCGAGGCGCACCGTATTCTGGCTATTGAAGTGGAAATTGGAACTGATCCGGGGAGAAACATGCGCCCCAGCCAACGAGTCACTCTCACCGGCAAGGCCAACGTTACCGGTAAACCACTTCACCGGTTTCCATTCGACATTGCCGAAAATTCGTCCAACATCACGCCGCACCGTTCCCTGATCACGCAGCGTCCACTCCGAGCGCAGCGCGTCAGCTCTCCAACTGCCCCCCCAGACCAATCGCGCAGTCTCGAAAGCATGCAAGCTATGCTGCAACTCGATTTCATGCCGCGTTCCCTGATCGCCAGACTGATTGACGTTTACGGGCGCCAAAAACGGCAAAGCAACTATAAATGCGTCAGTAGACTCGTCATTCACATACGAATAGCGTAACTGAATGTCCGAATCGCTCGACAGGACCCGACGCCACAATAGTTGCGCGTAACTGTCGGTTTGCTTTACGTCACGAAAGGGATTCGTCGGGTCCGGCAACAATGTCGCCTTGTCCAGTCGGCCACTCTGCGTAACACCTTCGATTTGCCCCGCGCTGAATTGCAGACTATCTCTTTCACTCAGGACAAAATCCGCACGAAAATCGAACAATCGAGTCCTATAGGAGTCAATCCAGTTATGCCGATCGGTTAGCCCATCATCATTCTGATGCCGATAGGTAAAACGAAAATCCCCAATCTCGCCTATCTTGCCGCCTGTCCTGAATGTGTAGTCGCGGACATTCTGGTTGCCGTAACCGGTGGACACAGAAGTTCCCCGAACCAGCGCAGGATCAACCGTAATGATATTGATAACACCAAGAAAGGCATTGCTGCCATAGGAAACAGCATTAGTGCCGCGCACGACCTCAATCCGCTCAATATCCTCCAGCGCGACCGGCAACGTGACCCAATTGACACCGCTCCCGAATAGAGGCGACAGCATTGAACGCCCATCAATGAGTACCTGTACCCGTGGCGCGTAATCGCCATCACCCAAACCGTGGTAGGTAGCCCGCGCGGCCTCGGTGTTGTTTGGATAAGTCTGGAAACCTGGCACTAAACGGAAAATATCGTTCAGATCCCGCGCCCCGGAGGCCTTGATCATGTCGCGGTCGACAACCGTTACCGCAGCAGGTACGTCGGCCAATTTCTGCGGCAAGCGACTGACCGAAGCCACGATCGGCAACTCGCTGAAATAAGCATCCTCATCCGCCGACCAGGCATTGCCGGTCATCCACACCCCTGCCAGCACGATAGCCAACGAGGCGCTTGGTAAATTGCCTGTTTTACGGGTCACAAGCCCGGTGTCTCCATTTTTTCGATCTCACCGGGCACCGCCAAGGCCAGCTTCCAGGCCTCAGAAAAACACTCTGACTGCGCGCCGAGCTTCACTCCATGCCGGTTACAAGCCACCAGACACAGGGCCAACCCTGCCTGATCGACCACGGTAACGCCCTCGAGATCAATTTCGTCGACCCCCACCCTCGTCAAGGCATGCATGAAATCATTGCGCAAGGAGTTGCCAAGGCCGCCAGTAATGCGCATGATTTTTTTCCCCCCTAACTCGCGAACGCCGAGAATCGAGGCATTCCCGGATGCCAGGGCGGCGTTGATGGCATCATCTATAAGAATCTGATTGATCGGCCCGGTTTGGAAGCGAACGCCGAACATATTGCCGACCCGGCTGACAACCGCTGCCGGAACGTCAATCAACGGCGAGCCAAAAACCCGAAATTCACAACCGATGTTGTGCGAAATTTCGAGCGGCATCTCCGTCCGCACCATCAGCCCGGACAAGGATAGATTCTCGATTAGCCCTTCGCCAATCGCCCCCCCGAAGCCAATTCTGACTTTAGGCAAGTTGCCGAAACGAATCCGTTGATGCCGCCGTTGATCCAGCATTGTGGCCGAAGCTTTCTAGAAATTTGTTTTGTCGGGATTTTATCAAATGTTGAGCACGCTACCACCTATTGCATAAGTAGATCACCACATTGACTTTTTGCGCCCTGCTCGGTATCGTCTCCCGACGCTGGAAACACTCCAGCCGCGCCGATTTGAGCTCTGATTGCGGGCGCCAAATAAATTCAGCTAAAACGGGAACCACCCAGTTCGCCCGACGAGTTCACGTTTAAGGCCAACTGGGTTTTTGTATTCAGGAACAGCATGCCAGGACAACCCGTCGGCGCCGTCGAATCACAGCGCGCTCACTTCGATCAGCCGTTGCATTTGCGTAGCGGTGGAGTTTTGCCGGCCTACGACTTGGTATATGAGACGTATGGCACGCTAAATGTGGCAAAGTCGAATGCCATTCTGGTCTGCCACGCGCTCTCCGGCCATCATCATGTCGCTGGCCATTACGCGGACCAGCCGCAAAATATCGGCTGGTGGGACAACATCGTCGGCCCCGGGCGACCACTGGATACCGACAGATTCTTTATTGTTGGCCTGAACAATCTGGGCGGTTGCCACGGCTCGACCGGACCATCGTCGACCAACCCGGCCACCGGCAAGCCGTGGGGTGCCGAATTTCCGATTGTTGCTGTGAACGACTGGGTGCACGCCCAGGCCAGGCTGGCCGACAGACTCGGTATCGATAGCTGGGCGGCCGTCATGGGTGGCAGCCTGGGCGGCATGCAGGCGCTGCGCTGGAGCATCACCTACCCGGAGCGGGTGCGCAACGCTATCGTCATCGCCGCAGCCCCCAAGCTGTCAGCGCAAAACATCGCCTTCAACGACGTTGCCCGCCAGGCCATACTCACCGACCCGGACTTCCACGGTGGCAACTACTACGAACACAACACCCGTCCGCTACGCGGCCTGCGCTTGGCGCGCATGCTCGGCCACATAACCTACCTGTCGGACGACCAAATGGGTGCGAAATTCGGCCGCGAACTTCGCAACAGCGCCTTCTCCTTCGGTTTCGATGTCGAATTCGAGGTCGAGTCCTACCTGCGCTATCAAGGTGACAAGTTCGCTGGCTATTTCGATGCCAACACCTACCTGCTGATGACCAAAGCACTCGACTATTTCGACCCGTCGCGCGAGGACGACGGCAACCTGAATGCCACCATGGCACGCAGTAAAGCCAACTTCCTGATTGCCTCGTTTACCACTGACTGGCGCTTCACCCCGGCGCGTTCGAAAGAGATTGTCGCTGCCCTGCTGGCCAACGGACGCAATGTGTCCTACGCGGAAATCGACCTCAATTTCGGGCACGACTCATTCCTGATGGAAGATGCTCACTATCACGCCGTGGTCGATGCCTATCTGCGGAACATCAAGCTATGACGCACACTCTGGGCCGCCCTGATTTTGAATTGATCGCCGGCTGGATTGAGCCAGGCCATCGCGTGCTCGACCTCGGCTGTGGCGACGGCACGCTACTGAAACATCTGATTGACCTTCGTGGCGTACAGGGGGTCGGGGTCGAAATCGATGATGCCAACGTGCTCGCGGCCATCAAGAACGGCATCAATGTTATTCAGGGCAATCTGGAGCGTGGCCTCGACGAATTTGCCGACCAGGCTTTCGACCACGTTGTGCTGTCCCGCACACTGCAAACCGTTCGTCACACCGAGGGCATCCTGCGTGAAATGCTACGCGTCGGGCGGGAGGCAGTGGTCTCCTTCCCCAACTTCGCCTACTGGAAGAACCTGCGTTCAGTAATTGATGGCCGCATGCCGGTTTCCGAGGATCTTCCCTATCAGTGGTATGACTCGCCCAATGTGCGCTTCTTCACCCTGCTCGATTTCGAGGACTTGTGCAACAAAATGGGACTGATCATCCGTGAGCGCAGCGTTCTTGATGAAGAAGGCAACCCCGTCACCAGCGAGGTCAACTTTCTCGGCAGCCTGGCGGTCTATCGCCTGACGCAAACCCGTTGATGCCGGTCTGGCTTGCCGCCCTGCTCAGCCGGAAGATGCTGATCTGCATCTTTACCGGTTTCAGTTCGGGCCTGCCCCTCTACCTCTTGCTCAACCTTCTGCCCGCCTGGCTACGTAGCGAGGGGGTAGATCTCAAGACCATCGGTTTTTTTGCCCTGATCCAGTTTCCATATACTTGGAAATTTCTTTGGTCGCCACTCCTTGATCGCTTCAGCGTTCCCGGATTTGGCCGGCGCCGGGGATGGATGTTGCTGACTCAACTCGGCTTGCTGTTGGTCATTGGTTCGCTCGGCGGCCTCGATCCCAAAGAAAGTATCTGGCCCATCTTGTGGCTCGCCGCCCTGCTCGCCTTTCTGTCGGGAACGCAGGATATTGCGGTCGACGCCTTCAGGCGCGAGATTTTGAATGACAACGAACTGGGCCTTGGCAATGCTGTCCACGTCAATGCCTATCGTATCGCCGGCCTGATCCCTGGTTCGCTATCGTTGATCCTGGCAGATCGCCTTCCGTGGAATGAAGTGTTCTGGATAACCGGCGCCTTCATGATCCCCGGCATGGTGATGGCTTGGTTGGTCAGTGAACCACTCATCAAGGGTGTGCCAAAAACGCTCCGCCAGGCAGTAACAGAGCCGTTTCACGAATTCATCGGCCGACAAGGCTGGCGCGGAGCCCTGATGGTTCTCGGCTTCATCTTCCTCTACAAACTCGGGGACAGCCTATGCACGGCACTGGCTACTCCGTTTTATCTCGACATGGGGTTTACCAAGACTGACATCGGTCTCATCGCCAAACATGCCGGCCTCTGGCCAGCGGTAATCGGCGCCCTGCTCGGCGGTTTGTGGATGATACGGCTGGGGATCAACCGGGCACTATGGCTGTTCGGCGTTGTCCAGCTGGTATCCATTTTCGGCTTTGCCTGGCTGGCGTCGCAGGGCCACTATGCCAGCATCGGCGCAGAAGAACGCATCGCGCTGGCCTTCGTCATCAGCCTCGAAGCACTGGGCGTCGGCTTGGGAACGGCAGCCTTCGTCGCCTACATCGCGCGCTCGACTCATCCGGCCTACACGGCCACCCAGATGGCGCTCTTCACCAGTCTGGCGGCCGTGCCACGCACTTTCATCAACGCCTCTGCCGGATGGCTTGTTGAAACGCTGGGCTGGAGCAGCTTTTACTGGCTATGTGCGGGGCTGGCCGTTCCGGGAATGGTTCTATTGCTGAAAGTGGCGCCATGGAACGAAAGCGCAGCAAATACTAGTCGCCCCGTTTGATCCTGCGCCTGTCCAGCCACCAGGCATACACGGGCAAAAGCAGTATGGAGCCAGGCAATAGCAAGGCTATCAGATAGGGCGACAGGCGGACCAAACGGCGCAAATGCCGGATAAGCTCCAGCTTTTCATCCGGCGTCCAGTGGCCACCATTACGCACCTTCATCAACAGCGGCATCATGCCGCGCGTCGCGATCAACTCGGCCAGCACCCTGCGCACCTGCCGTCGCTGAGAAGAAACCATCTGCCGCCACCAGGTGGGCAGTACGGCTTCATCACCGACCGACTCACCCATGGTTAACGCGCACCGATCAGGGAAGTCCGGATGGCGCGCCAGCCGCGCCACAGAAAGAAGCCGCGCCGAGCCCAGCGTATTGCCCGCCGCGGGCGGGCGACGACGGCAACCAAAACAGCTATGCCAACAGCGGCTGGATGGTGTTTGAGCCAGTCGACACCCTTGAGAACCGTATCGCCACGCCCAAGCGCCGCTTCAAGTGGCACCGAATGACGCGCCAGAACACGGCGCTGTTCATCGATGCGCGCCTTGAGGGCACCATGCCGGGTAGCCAGCTCCAGTAATTTCGGGTTCATTCAGACTTGTTGCGATAACGACGCAATAGCGCCATGTCCGCTTCGAGTTCAGACAGGCTCGCCCGAAACATTTTGCTTGGTTGAGAGGTTTGCCGCTTCAGTGAAGCAATCAGATACAAGGCACCACCTATGAATAGCACGGCAAAGATGCCCAACACCAAAACCCGGTGCTCCCAGAAAGCCAGCGACAGACAAAAAATCGCCAAGACAACGCCAACCGCGAGCAAAAACGCGGCGCCAATCGCCTTCGACCAGAGCGACATGAGACGAAGTTTTTCTTCCTCAAGCTCTGTAACGAGGAGTTCGGCCCGCGTTTTGACAATCGCGATCAGCGTCGCAACGCTACCTTTCAGCGCGGCGAAGAGGCCTTCGCGGCCCGCTTCACCGCCTGCTTGTTCGGTCATTCGCTTAGCGACGGCCGATCAGCACACCAAGGGCAAGTCCCAGTGCCGCGGCAACACCGACGGCTTTCCAAGGCTCTTCGTGTACGAAATCGTCGGTGGCACGCGCAGCGGCCTTGGTTTTGTCGACCAACGCAGCTTCCAGATCGAGAACACGCTCCTTGGTATCGCGCAGACGAACACTCAGACGTTCACGCAGTTCGCTCACTTTTTCACCAGCAGCACCGGCGGTGGCACGCAGCAACTCTTCGGTGTCGGAGATCACTACCTTCAAATCGGTAACCAACTTTTCCTTGTTGGCAGCAGTCATTTCTTCGGACATTTTTAACCTCGTTAGTGAGTTAGGCAGAGATACAGATTATCCCTACGGCGCAGCGAAATCAATTCGCATGAATGCTTATTTGAAGTCGTAATCGATTACCAGCGGGGCATGGTCGGAAAAACGCTCGGCCTTGTAGACTTCAGCCTGCCGGGCAGAAGCGGAAATACCCGGCGTGGCAATCTGGTAATCGATCCGCCACCCCACATTTTTGGCCCAAGCCTGGCCGCGATTGCTCCACCAGGTATAACAAGCCTCGCCGGCGTCGGGGTAAAGAGATCGATAGACATCGACCCAGCCTTGTTCATCAAACACCCGGCTGAGCCAGGCACGCTCCTCTGGCAGGAAACCGGAGTTTTTTTGGTTCGATTTCCAGTTTTTCAGATCAATGGCCTGATGCGCAATATTCCAGTCGCCACACAGGACTATTTCCCGCCCTTCCGCCCGTAAGGCAACCATGTGCGGCAGAAACACATCGAGAAAGCGGAATTTGGCTTCTTGCCGCTCAGGCGAAGAAGAGCCCGAAGGCAGGTAAAGCGAAATCACCGACAGATTCCCGAAATCGGCCCGGATATAGCGCCCCTCGGTGTCGAACTCACCTCCGTCGAAACCCTCGACTACACGGTCAGGCTTCTGTCTGCTCCAGATCCCGACGCCGCTGTAACCTTTTTTCTCGGCGCAGTGATAGAACGCGTGCATGCCATCCGGAGCCATCATCTCGGACGTCAAGTCGGGTAATTGTGCCTTCAGTTCCTGTAAGCAAAAAATGTCAGCGTGTTGAGAGGCCGCCCAGGGCAAGACATTTTTGCTCCAGGCAGAGCGGATACCATTGAGATTCAGGGAGATGATGCGTAACATTGTGCAATGATCGGCCCGGTTTTCCCGGTCGGATAGAATGGAAAAATATGGATTTTCGTCAGGAATTTATTGAATTTGCGCTGAGCTGCCAAGTACTGCGCTTTGGCGAATTCAAAACCAAGGCGGGAAGGCTCTCGCCCTACTTCTTCAATGCTGGTTTGTTCAATGACGGCAACTCACTCGGCCGTCTCGCCGAATTCTACGCGAAAGCTGCTGAAGCCGGCGGTGTCCAGTTCGACATGCTGTTTGGCCCGGCCTACAAGGGCATTCCGCTGGTCGCCACGATCACCATGGCCATGGCCCAGCGCGGCCAAAATTATCCCTTCGCCTACAATCGCAAGGAAGCCAAGGATCACGGCGAAGGTGGCAACATTGTTGGCGCACCACTGACCGGCCGGGTGTTGATTGTCGATGACGTGATTTCAGCCGGCACCTCGGTCCGCGAGTCAGTCGAACTGATCCGCGCTGCCGGCGCCACCCCGGCTGGCGTATTGATTGCGCTCGACCGCCAGGAACGCGGCCAGGGTGAACTGTCGGCGGTACAGGAAGTCCAGCGCGACTATGGCATCCCGGTCATCGCCGTTGCCGGGCTGAGCGACCTGATGTCCTTCCTGGCCCACCATCCGGAATTTGCTGCCCACCGCGACGCCGTTACCCGCTACCGGGAGCAGTACGGCATCCATGCGTAAAACGCTGCTCATTGCCCCTCTGTTGTTGATTTCGCTTGGCTCGGCGCAAGCGGCGGGGGAGTTTTACTGCTGCCATGATCCAAGCACGGGTCGCCGGGTCTGCGGCGACATGTTGCCGGAGCAGTGCCGGGGACGCGCCTATCGGGTTCTGGACAGCGGTGGCAACATCGTCAAGGAAGTGGGCGCGGCGCTGACGCCGGAGCAAAAAGCCGAACAGGCTCAAGAAAACCTACGGCGCAAGCAGCTTGAAAACGCCAGCCGCGAGCAGCGGCGACGTGATCAGGCATTGCTCGATACCTACGCGATGCCAGAAGACATCGATTTGGCTCAGCGCAAAGCCGAGGCAGACGTGAACCTGGCCATTCTGGCGACCATTACACGCATAGACCAAGCACAAACCAAGCGCAAAAAGTTTGAAAACGAGGCCGAGTTCTACAAGAAGAAAGCCTTGCCCCCAGACCTGGAGCGGGATTTGCGCGCCATTGACCACGAGATCAAGCTCCAGCAGGAGTTGCTCGACATCAAGAAGCGGGACTTCGCCGTTATCAAGGCCAAGTACGACGCAGACCGCAAGCGCTACTACGAACTGACCCGCCGCTCGCCGCCAGCGCCGAGCGGCACAGCTCAACCTGCCCGCTGATCAGCTGGCCAGTTTTTGCTTGAGCAGGTCATTGACCTGCTGCGGATTGGCCTTGCCCTTGGCCGCCTTCATGACCTGACCGACCAAGGCGTTGAACGCCTTCTCCTTGCCGGCCTTGAACTCGGCGACATTGGCGGGATTGGCTGCCAGAACTTCGTCAACCAATGATTCGATGGCGCCGCTGTCGGTAATCTGCTTGAGACCCTGCTTGTCGATGACTTCGTCAGCTGTCATCCCATCGCCATTCCACAAAGCCTCGAAAACCTTCTTGGCAATGTTGTTGGAGATGGTGTTGTCAGCGATGCGCAGGATCAAGCCGCCCAGTTGGGCCGCCGATACCGGTGATTCGGCGATTTCCTTGCCATCCTTGTTGAGGCGGGCGGCGAGATCAACCATGACCCAGTTGGCGCAGGGCTTGGCATTCTGCTTGCCGGCGATTGCCACGGTCGACTGGAAAAAAGAGGCAATTTCGGAATTTGCCGTCAGCGCCGTTGCGTCGTAGTTCGAAAGCCCGAACTCGCTGATGAAGCGCTCGCGCATCTGCACCGGCAGTTCCGGCAGTTCGCTCTGGACGCGGGCAATCCACTCGCTCGAAATGACCAGCGGCAGCAGATCAGGATCGGGGAAATAGCGGTAGTCGTGCGCGTCTTCCTTGCTGCGCATCATGCGGGTTTCGCCGCTATCCGGGTCGAACAGCACGGTGGCCTGCTGAATCCGGCGGCCTTCTTCGATTTCGTTGATCTGCCACTGGACTTCGAAGTCGATGGCTTCCTTGAGGAAACGGAAGGAGTTGAGGTTTTTGATCTCGCGCCGGGTACCGAATTCGGCCTGACCTTTCGGCCGCACCGAAACGTTGGCGTCGCAACGGAAGGAGCCTTCCTGCATGTTGCCGTCGCAGATGCCGATCCAGCGCACCAGTGCATGCAGCGCCTTGGCGTAGGCGACCGCTTCGTCGGACGAGCGCATGTCCGGCTCGGAAACGATTTCGAGCAGCGGCGTGCCGGCGCGGTTGAGGTCAATGCCCGACTTGCCCTGAAAATCTTCATGCAGCGACTTGCCGGCATCTTCTTCCAGATGCGCACGGGTCAGGCGAACAACCTTCTCGTAAGCCTTGTCACCCTGGCCGACCTGCACCGTGATGTTGCCGCCAACGACGACGGGCAGGTCCATCTGACTGATCTGGTAACCCTTGGGCAGGTCCGGATAAAAGTAGTTCTTGCGGGCAAAGACCGACTTCTGGGCGACTTCGGCGCCGATGGCCAGGCCGAAGCGAATGGCGCACTCGACCGCCTTCTTGTTGAGCACCGGCAAAACGCCCGGCAAGGCGAGATCAACCGCACACGCCTGGGTATTCGGTGCAGCGCCGAAGGCCGTCGAGGCGCCCGAGAAAATCTTCGAAACCGTCGCCAGTTGTGCGTGCGTTTCGATACCGATCACTACTTCCCACTGATTCATGGCTTCATCCGTTTCAGAAACAATGTCCGCTCTTCGCCTCGACCATGATCGGCCAGAGATACTCGAAGGCCTGCCCGTCGCAGGACTTGGGACAACTGTTGAATGCAATCGTTACTTTCGGACCCTGTTCCCACATGCGAACCAGGCAATCCGACTGTTTCTTGTGACGCAGCAAGGCTTGCGGCATTTTTTCTATCTGCTCGAACTCGTTCAGATCAAAGCGGCAGGTGCCGTGCCCCTTCATGCTGACCTGGGCGACAAAGGTCTTGACCTGGGCTTCCTTGACCAGCAGGTCTAGCCGCGTCTGCGTCCCGATGGCATCACGATGCGTACAGCGCGAGCGGACATTGAGCGGGCGCGTCGGCTGCGGCTTGAGGTTGCGATTGGCCAGATACTTGAGTGTCGAGTTCTTGAACTTCGGTTCCTTGCTTTCTGCCGCCGGCTTGTCGACCACCGGCTCTTCGGCAGCAACGATTTCCGGCTGCTTCTCGACCTCGGCACAACCGGCCGCTGCCAGAACGACAACAAGCAGCAGACGCCGCCACATGCCTATTCGACGGCCGCCCGGCGCTGATGCCAGTCGGTCGCCTGCTGATAACGGTGCGCCACGTTGAGCAATTGCCCTTCGGCAAAATAGTCACCGATCAACTGCAGGCCAACCGGCAAGCCACCGACAAAGCCGCAGGGAATCGACATGCCGGGCAGACCAGCCAGATTGACGGCAATCGTGTAAATGTCGGAAAGATACATCTGCACCGGATCGGCGGCTTTTTCTCCAAGCTTGAAGGCGGTCGACGGTGAGGTCGGCCCCATGATCACGTCGCAGGATTTGAAGGCTTCGACGAAATCGTTGGCAATCAATCGACGGATACGCTGCGCCTGCAGGTAATAAGCATCGTAATAGCCGTGTGACAACACATAAGCGCCGATCATGATGCGTCGTTTGACCTCGGCACCGAAGCCCTGAGCACGGGTCTTTTCGTACATCTGCTCGAGGTTGTCGTACTCGGGCGCGCGATAACCGTAACGGGCGCCGTCGAAGCGCGACAGATTGGAACTCGCTTCGGCCGGCGCGATGACGTAATAGGCCGGCACCGACAAATGCGAGTTGGGTAGCGAGACTTCAACCGTCGTTGCGCCGAGCTTTTCATATTCGGCAATCGCGGCACGAACGGCAGCCATCACCTCGGCATCGCAACCTTCGCCGAAGAATTCCTTGGGCAGGCCGATGCGCAGACCGTTCAGCGGCTTTTCCAGATCGCGGGTGTAGTCCTCAACCGGGCGATCCAGCGAAGTCGAATCGCGCTCGTCGAAGCCGACCATGGTATTGAGCAACAGCGCGCAATCTTCGGCGCTGGCCGCCATCGGGCCGCCCTGGTCGAGCGACGAGGCAAAGGCGATCATGCCGTAACGCGAAACCACACCGTAAGTCGGCTTGAGGCCGGTCAGATTGCACAGTGCGGCCGGCTGGCGGATCGAACCACCAGTATCGGTGCCGGTTGCGGCAGGCGCCAAACGAGCGGCAACCGCAGCGGCCGAACCGCCGGAAGAGCCGCCAGGCACTCGGCTGGTATCCCAAGGATTGCGCACCGGGCCGAAGAACGAGGTTTCGTTCGACGAACCCATGGCGAATTCGTCCATATTCGTCTTGCCCAGCGACACCATCCCGGCGTCGGCGTGCATTTTGTGAATGACCGTCGCGTCATAGGGCGAAACGAAATTGGCCAGCATTTTCGAGCCACAGGTCGTCGTCCAGCCCTCGGCGCAGAAGATATCCTTCTGGGCAATCGGGATACCGGTCAGCGGGCCGGCCGTGCCAGCGGCGATACGAGCATCGGCAGCCAACGCCATTTTCAGGCTTTTTTCCCGGTCGACCGTGACAAAGGCGTTGAGCGTCGGGTTCAGGCGCTCGATACGATCAAGGAAGAGCGTCGACAGTTCGACGCTCGAAATCTGCTTGGCGGCCAGGGCCTGCGACAGCTGCTTCAGGCTCTTGTTGATCATTCGATCACCTTCGGCACAAGATAGAGGCCAGCTTCGGTATCCGGGGCGACGGCCTGATAGGCAGCACGACGGTCGCCTTCGGTGACGGCATCTTCGCGCAGTCGCTGGCTGACATCCTGAGCATGCGCCATCGGTTCGACGCCGCGGGTATCGACAGCCTGCATCTCCTCGATCAACTGGAAGATGCCATTGAGGTGGCCTTGAGTGGTCTGCGCCTCGTCATCGCTGATCTCGATTCGGGCGAGATGGGCGATGCGTTTAACCTGTTCTAGTGTGAGCGACATGGGGTCCGGAGACTTTATTGCAGCGCACAAAGTCTTAAAATGGAAAGCGTTATAAGGTATCATAAAAGTTTTCCCTACCGCACCCCCCAAGCGGAGCATACATGTTCGGTTTCCTCAGCAAATACTTCTCGAATGACCTCGCCATCGACCTTGGCACCGCCAATACGCTGATCTATGTGCGTGCGCGCGGCATCGTCCTTGACGAGCCATCAGTCGTTGCCATCCGCCTCGAAGGCGGCCCCAACGCAAAAAAAACAATCCAGGCGGTCGGCCGTGAAGCCAAAGACATGCTTGGCAAGGCGCCGGGCACCATTACCGTCATCCGCCCGATGAAAGACGGCGTCATTGCCGACTTCACCGTCACCGAGCAGATGCTCAAGCAATTCATCAAGAAGGTGCACGACTCGAAGCTGTTCAGCCCGAGCCCGCGCATCATCATCTGCGTACCCTCCGGCTCGACCCAGGTCGAACGTCGCGCCATTCGCGAATCCGCCCTCGGCGCCGGCGCCAGCCAGGTTTATCTGATCGAGGAGCCGATGGCTGCGGCGATCGGTGCCGGCCTGCCGGTTTCCGAGGCGACTGGTTCGATGGTCGTGGACATCGGCGGCGGCACCACGGAAGTCGGCGTCATCTCGCTCGGCGGCATGGTTTACGCCGGTTCCGTGCGCGTTGGCGGTGACAAGCTGGACGAAGCGATCATCAATTACATCAGCCGCAACTACGGCATGATGATCGGTGAAAACACCGCCGAGAACATCAAAAAGACGATCGGCTCCGCGTTCCCGGGCGCCGAAGTCAAGGAAATGGAAGTTTCTGGCATCAACAAGGCCGAAGGCATTCCGCGCAAGTTCACGATTTCCTCCAACGAAATCCTCGAAGCACTGACCGACCCGCTCAACCAGGTGGTTTCCGCCGTGAAATCGGCGCTCGAAAAGACACCGCCGGAACTGGGCGCTGACATTGCCGAAAAGGGCATGGTCCTGACCGGTGGTGGCGCCTTGCTCCGCGACCTTGACCGTCTGTTGATGGAAGAGACCGGCCTGCCGGTGATCGTCGCCGACGAGCCACTGACCTGTGTGGCGCGCGGTTGCGGCCTGGCTCTGGAAAAAATGGACAAGCTGGGCAGTATTTTTGCCTCGGACTGACCGTTGACTGCAGCACGACAGGACTGAGCGATGGCCGGCATCGACCACGCGCCTCCACCGTTCTTCAAGCAAGGGCCAGCGCCGCTGGCCCTTCTGACTTTCTACATCGCCGTTTCGCTGGCGATCTTCGTTGTCGACCTGCGTTTCAAGAGCCTTGAACTGCTCCGCCAGAGCATTGCACTGGTTGTAGACCCGGTGCAGCGCGTGGCCCAGACGCCGGGCAGTCTGGTCGACTATGCCGCCAGCTATCTGCAAGGCATGCGCGGCCTGCAACAGGAAAACAACGAGCTGAAACACGCCCAGCTCACCACCGCTCCCAACCTGCAGCGGCTGGCCCAACTGGAAGCTGAAAATGAACGGCTGCGCAAGCTGCTGTCGGTCAAGGAACGTGAAAAGGCCAACGGCCAGGTAACGCAAATCCTGTACACCGCACGCGATCCTTTCTCGCGCAAGATCATCGTCGACAAGGGCCAGCAAGCCGGCATCGTGGCCGGACAGCCAGCCATCGACGAAACCGGCGTCGTCGGCCAGGTCACCCGCGTCTTCCCGTTCTCGGCTGAAATCACGCTGATTACCGACAAGGACCAGGTGGTGCCGGTGCAGATCGTGCGCAGCGGCCAGCGCTCGGTCGTTTTCGGCCTCGGCAACGGCCAGCTCGAACTGCGCTACATGCCGGCCAATGCCGACATCCAGATCGGTGACGTTCTGGTCACCTCCGGACTTGACGGTATCTACCTGCCCGGCTTCCCGGTTGCCAAGGTGGTCAATATCGAACGCGACAGCGCCTATTCATTCGCCCGCATTTTCTGCGTGCCGATTGCCGGTGTCGAAAACTTCGGCGAGGTGATGGTTCTCGACCCGCGCCAGCCCTTGCCGCCAGCGCCGCCGGAATCAACCGGGCGACCTGGAAGCAGCGACAAACCCGGCTTGGCTGGCAAGAAAAAGAAAACCGTGGGTAAGGGAAACTGATGCAACCGACTTTTTCCTCTTCGCGCATCCTGCAGCCGGTCCAGCCCTGGTTCATTTTCTTCAGCCTGATCGGCGCCGTCGCCCTTAATTTCCTGCCGACGGCTCACTGGCCGGGCGTTCCCGACTGGGTCGCGCTGGTGTTGTGCTTCTGGTGCATCCGCGAATTCCGCCGCGTCGGCATGGGCTGGGCCTTTGTCCTCGGCCTGCTCATGGATGTCGCCGATGGCGCTGTCCTCGGCCAGCACTGCTTCGCCTACGTGCTGCTCGCCTACACTGCCTCAGCCCTGTCCCGGCGCATCCTGTGGTTCCCGCTGGTCCAGCAGGCCTTGCAGGTGTTGCCTCTGCTGGTTGCCACGCAAATCGTTCAGGCCCTGATGCGCCTTGCTGTCGGCGCCGACTTTCCGGGCTGGGGCTATTTTATCGGCCCCGTTGTGGCCACCCTGCTCTGGATTCCGGCAACCTTCATCCTGCTCCTGCCCCAGTACCGGCCGGTTGAGCAGGACCCCAATCGCCCGATTTAAGACCGAGGCAGGCAGTACGTGTCCCACTTCACCAATCCGGAAGCCGATGTAGACCGTTTTCGCTTTCGCCTGGGCATTGCCGCCATCGGCGTCTTGCTGGCTTTCGGCCTGTTGCTTGGCCGCTTTGTCTGGCTGCAGGTCATCCAGCACGATTTTTACCAGACCCGGGCCGAAGACAACCGCATTGCGCTGATCCCCATCGTCCCCAACCGTGGCGTCATCACCGACCGCAACGGGGTGGTCATGGCCCACAATTACTCAGCCTTCACGCTGGAAATCACCCCTTCCCAGGCGGGCGACCTGGAAGCCACCATCGATGCACTGGCCGAAGTAATCGACATCCAGCCCAAGGATCGCAAGCGCTTCAAACGCCTGCTCGATGAGGCGAAGAATTTCGAATCGATCCCGATTCGCACGCGCCTGACCGATGGCGAAGTCGCCAAATTTGCGGCACATCGATATCGTTTTCCCGGCGTCGAGGTCAAGGCCCGACTGTTCCGCCAATACCCGCTCGGCGCTATCGCCTCGCACGCCATCGGCTACATTGGCCGGATCACCGAGCGTGATCTGAAATGGATCGAAGATTCGGAAAAACAAGCCAACTACAAGGGTACCGATCACGTCGGCAAAACCGGTCTCGAACAACACTACGAATTCGAACTGCACGGCGAAACAGGGTACGAGGAAGTCGAAATTGATGCCGGTGGCCGTGCCTTGCGCAGCCTGAAACGGATTCCGCCGGTATCCGGCAACAACCTGGCCCTGACCCTGGACGCCAAGTTGCAGCAGATCACCGAGCAGGCCTTCGGCGACCGCAAGGGGTCCCTCGTTGCCATCGACCCGAAGACCGGTGGCATCCTCGCCCTGGTCTCGACACCGACCTACGACCCCAACCTGTTCGTCGACGGCATTACGCCCGACAACTGGAAGGAACTCAACGAGCACCCGGACAAGCCGATGGTCAACCGGGCGATCAACGGTGCCTATCCGCCGGGTTCGACCTTCAAACCGTTCATGGCCCTGGCTGCGCTGGAAATGGGCAAGCGCACGCCCAATCAGGCGATCAGCGATCCTGGCTACTTCACCTTCGGCAACCATACTTTCCGCGACGATAAAAAGGGGGGCCACGGCAGCGTGGACATGTACAAGTCCATCGTCCATTCCTGCGACACCTATTACTACATCCTGGCCAACGACATGGGGATCGACAATATCTCCAAGTTCATGGGTTCGCTGGGTCTCGGCCAGCGTACCGGGGTCGATCTCGGCAAGGATGACTCGGGCGAATCGAAGGGGGTTCTGCCGTCGCAGGAGTGGAAAAAACAGCGTTTCAAGAAGCCCGAGCAGCAAAAATGGTATGCCGGCGAGACGATCTCGATTGGCATCGGCCAGGGTTACAACGCCTACACACCGATTCAGTTGGCCCAGGCCACCGCCACGGTTGCCAACAACGGCGTGATGTTCCGGCCGCATCTGGTGCATTACCTGATCGATACGAAAACTGGCGAAAAGCGTCAGGTCGAACCGAAGCCGATTCGCGACCTGCAGTTGAAGCAAAGCAACGTCGATGTCATTCGCCGGGCCATGGTTGGCGTCAACAAGGAAGGTACCGGCGCCCGCGCTTTTGCCGGAGCCCCCTACGAGGCTGCCGGCAAGACCGGGACGGCGCAGGTTTTCTCCCTGAAGGGCGCCCAGTACAAGGAGGGCAGCACCAAGAAGGAATTGCGCGACCACGCCCTGTTCATTGCCTATGCTCCGGCCGACAACCCGAAAATCGCCCTCGCCGTGCTCGTCGAAAACGGCGGTTTTGGCGCCCAGTCCGCCGCCCCGATCGCCCGCATGGTCATCGACTACTATCTGCTCGGCAAGCTGCCGGGTGGTGCGGCACCGGAAGATCCGGCGGCCATTGAGGAAGAGCACGAAGAATGATCGACATCGTTGGCACCCTCCGCCGCAGTTGGCAGCAGTTGATCGCCCATATCGACTTTCCGCTCTTTTTCATTACCCTGGCGATCATGGGTGTCGGCCTGGCCACGGTCAATTCGGCGACTTGGGACAGCAATCACCGGATGCTTTCCCAGGCCGGAAACATGGGCATCGCCATGGTCGTCATGTGGTTCGTCTCGCGCCTGCCGCCGCAGAAACTCATGAACTTCGCCATCCCGCTCTATGTCTTCGGGATCATCCTGCTCGTTGCCGTGTTCCTGTTCGGGATCAAGGTCAACGGGGCCAAGCGTTGGTTGTCGCTCGGTTTCACGCGCATCCAGCCGTCCGAGATCATGAAGATCGCCATGCCGCTCATGCTCGCCTGGTATTTCCAGAAATACGAGGCGACCCTCAGACTCAAGCATTACTTCGTTGCCGCGCTACTGCTTTTCATCCCGTTTGCGCTGATCGCCAAGCAGCCGGACCTCGGCACCGCGCTGCTCGTCGGCTCGGCAGGTTTCTACGTCATTTTCTTCGCCGGGCTGCCGTGGAAGGTCATTGCCGGGCTGCTCGTCGCCGCTGGCTCCGCCGCGCCGATTCTCTGGGGCATGATGCACGACTACCAGCAAAAGCGCATCCTGACCCTCATCGACCCGACCACTGATCCGCTCGGTTCCGGTTATCACATCATTCAGTCGACCATCGCCATCGGCTCCGGTGGCGCCTTTGGCAAGGGCTACCTGAACGGCACCCAGACCCACCTCGAATTCATCCCGGAAAAGCATACCGACTTCATCTTCGCCGTCTATTCCGAAGAATGGGGCCTACTCGGCAACGTCCTGCTCCTTTTCCTGTACACCCTGCTCATCGGCCGCGGCCTGATAATCGCCTCTGGCGCCCCAACGCTGTTCTCGCGTCTGCTTGCCGGCGCCATCACGCTGGGCTTTTTCACCTACGCCTTCATCAACATGGGCATGGTCAGCGGCATCCTGCCCGTCGTCGGCGTACCGCTGCCCTTCATGAGCTATGGCGGCACGGCGCTGGTCATACTGTTCCTCGGCGTCGGCATGCTGATGTCGATCCACACCCACCGGATGCTGGTCAAAAAATGACCCGACCACTTGTCCCGCTGACCCTCGCCTTGCTGCTCGCCGCCTGCGTCAGCGTGCCTCCCGCGCCATTGCAGGGTTCCACGGTCGACCGGGAAAAACAGCCAAATTTGAAATCGCCGACGCCGACCAGAAAGCCGACCGCCGTCCTCAAGCGCGGCGGCGGCTTTTATAAAGATGACGGCCCGGCCGACGACATTCCGGATGGTCTGGAAGACATCCCGGACGCCGAACCGAAGTGGGAACCGCTGCACAAGCCGGCAACCAAACCCTACGTCGTGCTTGGCAAGGAATACATCCCGAACAACGCGCTCAAACCGTACAAGACCCGCGGCATCGCCAGCTGGTACGGCAAGAAGTTCCACGGCCAGAAGACCTCGATCGGCGAACCCTACGACATGTTCGCCATGACTGCCGCCCACCCGACGCTGGCCCTGCCCTCCTACGTGCGCGTCACCAGCTTGCAGAGCGGCAAATCAGTGATCGTCCGCGTTACCGACCGCGGCCCCTTCCACGCCGACCGCGTCATCGACCTGTCCTACACCGCCGCCTACAAGCTCGGCCTGATCAACGGCGGCAGCGGCCAGGTCGAGGTCGAGGCGATCATTCCCGGCGAGCTGGCCGGCACCGCCTACGCCCAGGTCACGCCTCCACCGCGGATAGCCAGCAACGCCGAAAATGACGAGATCGAGCAATTGGCCAAACGCGTGGCACTCGACGAACCACCCGTGCCAACACCAGTTCCGGCCGGACCGAACAGCGATGCCGGTGTAGCCAAGGGCATCTACCTGCAACTCGGCGCCTTCTCCAACGCCGACAACGCGGAAAGCCTCAAAAACCATCTGGTGCGCGAACTCGACTGGCTGACCGAAGCCATGCGGGTCAATCCGGCCGGCGGCATTCACCGCGTTCACCTCGGCCCCTACGCCAGCCGCGGCGATGCCGACCGCGTGGCGGAAAAGATCCGCGCCGCACTCGGCTACCGGCCGACCATCGTCAGCCGCTAAGCTTCGACCACGTTGTTGACCGTGGCGACCACCACGTTGCCGCAGCCCTGATACTCGAGGCTGGAAAAACTCATCATCCTGGCCATGGCGATGCCCCGGCCGTTGGGGTCGAAAGCGCGATCCGGATCGAAAGCCAGGAATTTCGACCATTCAAAACCATGGCCCTGATCGGTGATCGTAAACACCACGGATTCCGTCGTGCGCTCCAGCCGAATCGTTGCGAAACGCTCGCAAAATTGCGGTAAAGCGAGCCGCCGGGAAATTTCTGCCTCCCAGTCGCCCTCCCATTTGAGCAGCGATTTTTCCTGATAACTGACGCCAAGATTGCCGTGCTCGACGGCATTGACCATCAAGTCGGAAAGCCCTGGAGCAACCACGTCGGGCACCGAACACATGGCAGCCAGTACGGGGACCAGGCTGGCAATGTCGTCCATCGTGACGAAGCGGTATTCGACCGTGCGAATCAGCTTCTGTGCGTCTTCCAGCCGGGCCGCCCGGCTGCGCAACTGGCTGCGCGCCCGGCGATCCTCCATCGCCACACGGACGATGGATATCAGCGCCTCCGGCTCGTACGGCTTGGTCAGGTAGTAGTAAGCCCCCGCTGCGAGACCTTCCCGCACCTGATCCGGCGACGATGCGGCCGTCTGCATGATGACCGGAATGTCGGCAAAGCGCGACTCGCGCTTCATGCGCCGAAGAAATTCCATGCCGTCGAGCTCGGGCATCATCCGGTCGAGAATGACCAGCGAAAAATTGCTCTCCGGGGCAATCAGGCTGGCCCACGCCGCCAGCGGATCGCTGTGCATCTCGAGCGAGATATCTTCCTGCTCGAGAAATTCTTCGATTATGAACAGGTTCAACTGTTCGTCATCGACGACGAGAACACGTTCCTTATCCATGCATCAGCCTTCCCGCATCGCCTTCCTTTTTCCCAGCCGCCCACCGGCCAAATTCACCGCGAATTTCGATGCCGTTCGCCGCAGGCAAACAGGTCATCCGCGAGGTGTGATCCTAGCATGAGCTATCCGTTTGACCAGGATCAATGGCAAAAGCAGGCGGCTGGCTATACTCCGCCGCTTGCTATTCCGGATGTCTCCGATGACCTCCCTGCCCGATCTCGTCTGCCCAGCCGGTAGTTTGCCGGCCCTCAAGGCTGCCGTCGACAACGGCGCCGATGCCGTCTATCTCGGCTTCAAGAACGACACCAACGCCCGCAACTTCGCCGGCCTCAATTTCGACGCCAAGACCATGGCCGACGGCATTCGCTACGCCCACGGCAAGGGTCGCGAAGTGCTGCTGGCGATCAACACCTTCCCCCAGGCCGGCCGCGTCGCCGACTGGCAAAAGGCGGTCGACGCCGCCGTCGACCAGGGTGTCGATGCCATCATTCTGGCCGACATCGGGCTGCTCGACTATGCCCGTAACCGTCACCCGCGCCAACGCCTGCATCTGTCGGTGCAGGGTTCGGCGACGAGCTACGAAGCGATCAATTTCTGTCAGCGCGAATTCGGCATCCGCCGCGCCGTGCTGCCGCGCGTCCTGACCTTGGCCCAGGTCGAGAACGTCATCAAGAACACGCCGGTCGAAATCGAAGTCTTCGGTTTCGGTAGCCTGTGCGTCATGAACGAAGGGCGTTGCTGGCTGTCCTCGTATGCCTGCGGCGAATCGCCGAATACCGTCGGCGCCTGCTCGCCGGCCAAGTACGTGAAGTGGGACAAGAAGCCGGGCGCCATGGAAACCCGCCTCAACGGCGTGCTCATCGACCGTTTCGGCGACGACGAGCCGGCCGGCTACCCGACGCTGTGCAAGGGCCGCTTTGAGGTCCAGGGTGAAACCTATTACGCGCTCGAAGAACCAACCAGCCTCAATGTGCTGGAAATCCTGCCTGACATCATCAAGATCGGCGTCCGCGCCATCAAGGTCGAAGGCCGCCAGCGCAGCCCGACCTATGTCGCGCAGGTTACCCGCACGCTACGCGCCGCGCTCGATTCGCTGCGCGACGGCAGCGAGCGCTTCCACGTCAAACCGGCCTGGCAGGCCGAGCTCTCCAAAGTCTCCGAAGGCAGCCAGGCGACGCTCGGCGCCTACAACCGGCCATGGCGCTGAAGGACAACGCAGCATGAAACTCTCGCTCGGACCCCTGCTCTATTTCTGGCCCAAGGCCGAGGTCATGGAGTTCTACGCCGAAATGGCGCAGAACCCGGCCCTCGACATCATCTACGTCGGCGAAGTCGTCTGCTCGCGCCGCCAGCAGTTGCGTACCACCGACTGGATCGGCCTGGCCCGCGACCTGACCGATGCCGGCAAGCAGGTCGTCGTTTCGGCCCAGGCCCTGCTCGAATCGGAGAGCGATCTCAAGGCGCTACGCCGGCTGGTGGACGACTCGGGTTGCATGCTCGAAGCCAACGACCTCGGTGCAGTCAACCTCGTGCACGGCCAGGATTTCGTCGCCGGCCCGCACCTCAACATCTACAACGAGACGACGCTCGCCACCTTTGCCCGCCACGGCCTCAAGCGCTGGGTGCCGCCGCTCGAAGGCACGCGGGCGATGATCGAAACCCTGCACACCAGCAAGCCGGCCGGGGTCGAGACCGAGGTCTTTGCCTTCGGCAAGATTCCGCTCGCCTTTTCGGCCCGCTGCTTCACGGCCCGCCACTACGATCTGAACAAGGATGACTGCCAGTTCAAGTGCCTGGATCACGCCGAGGGCCTGACCCTGAAAACACGCGAAGGCCAGGATTTTCTTTGCATTAACGGCATTCAGACAATGTCGGCGCAAAGCTACAACCTGCTGCACGAAATACCGGACATGCTGAAAATGGGCATCGACATCGTGCGCATCAGCCCGCAGAAGGACCACATCAATGCCATCATCGCCGCTTTCGATGCCGCACGACGCGGCGAGGCGGTGAGTGTCGATTGCCGGGAATGGAACAGCAGCGGCCTGGTCGATGGCTACTGGTTCGGCGATGCGGGTATAGTCCAGCATCACACGCAAGCCTTGGCACAACTCGGAGTCTGATCATGAACGGCAGCTTCACCATCCCCAAATTCCGCTTGCCCACCTTCGTCGCCAACCTCGGCCAGAAGTTGCCGCAATGGCCGCATGCGCTGGTGCTGGTCGCCGGCCTCAACGCCGCGCTGAAAATGAAACTGCTGCCGGAAAGCGAACTGGCCCTGCTCGAAGACAAGCTGTTTCGCGTCCGCGTTCTCGATACCGGCGGCGAGGCTTCATACACCTACGCCAACGGCCTGTTCCGGCCGGTTTTCGCCTCACAACGCGAACCCGATCTGGCTTTTGCCGCCAATCTGTCGGCCTACCTGCAACTGCTTTCCCGCCAGGAAGACCCGGACACCCTATTCTTCAACCGCGAACTGGAAATCACCGGTGACACCGAGCTTGGCCTGATCGTCAAGAACATGCTCGACGCGGTGGAATGGCCGAAATTTTCAGCCAGGCTGCCGGTTTTCCGCCACTAGGCGAGCGTTATCCGGTCCGACCGTATTTCCACGGTCAACCGGAAATTCTGGCCAAAATTGAAATCCGCTAAACGGCGCCAATCGGCACGATACTGAGCGTTTCAGCCAGTTCGATGGGGGTCGCCAAGCCCTGCATTTCACGAATGCTGCGCGGCCCGAGAAAGACGGCGACGCCGGCCTGCAAATCCCCTTCTGCCGACATCAGATGCGAACGAATGGCCGGGTACTCATGCCCCACGGCTTCAAGCACTTCGCCCACGGTATCGCCGCTGGCCATGATTTCATGCTGGCCACCGGCAAAACTGCGTAGCGCCTGCGGTATGTGAACGGATACGACGGGAGAATCGAACATGATGTGCCTCCTCGGGTCTGTGTTTATAGGACAGGCCGGAACAAGCATGGTTCGCCCAATAAAAACGGGAGGCCGCAGCCTCCCGTCCGGTTCTTCAGGCCAAACCGCCCTTAGCTTTTCTTCTGCGTATCGAGACGGAACTTGACGTAGGAACCCGGTGCATCTTCGATGACCTTAAGGGTACCGTCTTCCGGCTTGCGCGCCTTGACCTTGGCATCGCCACCCGGCAGGGCGGTAACCCACTGGTTCCAATGCGTCCACCACGAACCGGCGTTCTGCGTTGCGCCAGCCAGGAAGTCTTCCGGGCTTTCCGGCAGGTTGCCGTCGGTGGCGTCATTGGTCCAGAAACCGTACTTGTTGGCGACCGGCGGATTGACGATGCCGGCGATGTGGCCGGAACCACCGAGGACGAACTTGGTGTTGCCGGACGGCAGACGGGCGCCCATGTAGGTGCTCTTCCACGGCGCGATGTGGTCTTCGATGGTCGAGATGAAGTAGCACGGGGTCTTGACCTTGCTGATGTCGATCTTGACGCCGCCGAGCGTGATGCCGCCCGGTTCCTTGAGCAGGTTGGCCAGATACATGTTGCGCAGGTAGAAACTGTGCATCGCGGCCGGCATGCGGGTCGAGTCGGAGTTCCAGTAGAGCAAATCGAACGGGAACGGATCCTTGCCCATCAGGTAGTTGTTGACCACGAAGGACCAGATCAGGTCGTTGGCGCGCAGCATGTTGAAGGT
>VIKE01000018.1 GCA_008080565.1 Rhodocyclaceae bacterium
TGCCGGACAGCGCCCACATCCAGGAAAAGGAAGCCGAGTGGCAATTGCGCCATCGGCGGCGTGGCGGCAAGGCCGAGCGGGGTATCCCTGCGCCCTTGTATTCCGTGGCTCAGGCGCTGGCCTCGCTCAAACTTCTACGGGCCGTTTCCTACGGTCAACCGGAAAAAACGGCCGAAAACATAAGCGTCATTTTTCGCGATGCCGGCCATATTCTTGGCTCGGCTTTTCTGGAAGTCACCGTAAGGAGGGAGGGCAAGCCGCGTCGGCTGGTATTTTCCGGCGATCTCGGCATGTCGAACCGGTTGGTGATGTGCGACCCGGCGCCGTCGCCCACCGAAGCCGATGTGCTGCTCATCGAGTCGACCTACGGCGACCGCCTGCACCGCTCCATGCCGGAAACCGAAGACGAAATTGTCGCTGCCTTCGAGCGCACGCTGGCGGCCAAGGGCAACCTGATCATCCCCGCCTTCGCGGTCGGGCGGACGCAGGAGATCATTTACATCTTGGCTGACCTCGTTCGCCGCAAGCGGTTATCGCCGCTAAAGGTCTATGTCGATTCGCCGATGGCCAACGCGGCAACACGCATCACGCTGGCCAACCAGCACCTGCTGGATGCCGAAACCTGCGAGCTGATCGCCTGGATGAAAGCCCATCCCAGGCAGATGAGCCTCGAACTGGTCGCCGATGTCGAGCGTTCGATCCAGCTCAACGACATTCGTAGCGGTGCCGTGATCATCTCGGCCAGCGGCATGTGCGAGGCCGGCCGGATCAAGTACCACCTGCGCGAAAACCTGCCGCGCAGCGAGTGCTCGATCCTGATCGCCGGATTTCAGGCGGCCGGCACGCTCGGTCGGCGTCTGGTGGATGGGGCGAAACTGGTCCATATCTTCGGCCAGCCGGTGCCGGTTCGGGCCCGCATCTACACCGTTGGCGGGTTGTCGGCCCACGCCGACCAGGCTGCCTTGCTCAAGTGGCTGGGCGGCTTTCACAAGGCGCCAGGCAGTACTTTCGTTGTGCACGGCGAAGCCGGTGCATCGGCCAATTTCAAGCGTGCCATCGAAGCCACACTCGGCTGGTCGGATGTCCGATTGCCGCTCCCCGGCGAGTTCATATCGGCGTAACATCAATTTATTGTATTCATACTGAATCAGTAAGAGGGAATCCCATGTCTGGTAATGGAACAGGTCGCCACAACGGCGTCGATATCAATACCCTGAGTCCGGTCGAGTCGCTCGGCAAGGCGGTCAGCAACGCCATCGACCCTTATGGCGTGACGACCTCGCTGCTCAACGCGCAAATGGCCTGGTTGATGCACCCGCAGGAGCTGAGCCGCGCGATGAGTGCACTGTCGGGCGATCTCGTTGCGCTGCAGTCCCATGTCATGCGTCGGGCGCTGGGCATCCCGTCCGGAGACGTTGTCCGGCCAAGTGCCGACGATGCCCGTTTTGCCGACCCGATCTGGAGTGAGTCGGCCAGCTGGGACATCGTCAAGGAGTGGTATGTTGCCTTCGAACACCATTTCGAGGACATGTTGTTCGAGACGCCGGGGTTGTCCGACAAGGAGCGTCGTCGCTCCGCCTTCTGGCTGCGTAACTGGCTCAACATGGTGGCGCCGACCAATTTCTTCTGGCTCAATCCGGTGGCCATGAAACGCTTCGTCGAAACCAGTGGCGGCAGCCTCAAGCAAGGGTGGGAAAACTTCCAGCGCGACGTCAAGGCCAAGAACATCCTGATGGTCGAGCCGGATGCCTTCAAGATCGGCGAGGATCTGGCCACGACGCCGGGCAAGGTCGTCTTCCGCAACCGGCTGGTCGAGCTGATCCACTACGCGCCGACCACCGAAAAGGTTAGGGCGATGCCCATCGTCATCATCACGCCGTGGATCAACAAGTTCTACATCCTCGACCTGACGGCCAGGAAGAGCATGGTCAAGTACCTGACTGACCAGGGCTTCTCGGTATTCATCACGAGCTGGAAAAATCCGGGCGAGGATCTTGCCGACGTGCGCTTCGACGATTACCTGCTCGAAGGCGTCAACGAAGTCGTTCGCGTCGTGACCGAATTCTGCAAGGTGCCCAAGGTGCATCTGGTCGGCTATTGCATTGGGGGTACGCTGGTCAGTACCTACATGGCCTGGGCCAACAAGCATTTGGGGACGGACAAGGTGCCGGTCGCCCATTGGACCTTATTCACGACTCTGACCGATTTTGCCCACCCCGGCGACATCGACGTCTTCATCGATGAAGCCTGCATCAGCGCGCTGGAGGAGTCGATGGCCAAGAAGGGCTATCTCGACGGCAGCGAAATGGCCAGTTCCTTCCGCATGCTGCGCTCCAACCCGCTGATCTGGAATTACTGGGTCAACAGCTATCTGCTCGGCCAGCCTTTGCCGCCGTTCGACGTGCTGTTCTGGAACATGGACACGACGCGCATGCCGCAGGCCATGCATTCCTATTACCTGCGCGAGTTCTACCTCAACAACAACCTGATCAAGCGCGACAAGCTGACCATCGCCGGCGAAACGATCGACCTCGACCTGATCGAACAGCCGCTCTACGCGGTGACCGCGGAAGACGACCATATTGCGCCATGGAAGCAGTGCTACCGGATTCGCAAGCAGATCAACGTCAAGGCACCCGTACGCTTCGTGCTGTCTACCTCGGGTCATATCCTCGGCATCGTCAATCCGCCGGCCAACCCGCCCAAGCGGGCCTACTGGATCGGCGAACCCGAACGCAACGAGCACTGGGAACACTGGTTCGACCGGGCCGAGAAAAAGCCGGGTACCTGGTGGGAGGACTGGACTCGCTGGCTCGGCGAACGCACGGGCAATCTGGTCGATGCCTACCCGGCGGCCAATCGCAAGTTCCCGGCCCTGGCCGATGCGCCGGGCAGCTATGTTCTCGAAAAATAAGTGGCAAAACCGACAATCATCTGGTTGTTCCTTGCTGGAGTTGATACATTGATGGCTGACTGAACAACAGGCTGCCGAATGAACATGACGACTGCACTGACCACCCGACCGACCAAGGCGCAGCTGGCGGGCGTAGACCTGTTGCGCATCGTGCGGATCAACGAGGAAATCAAATCGGTGGTCGGCGTTGCCTTCAAGATCAACATCATGGCCCTCAAGGTGCTGTCCAACGAATTGCGGGTGTTTTCGCAGGATCTGCGCGACGGCATGTCGGCATTGACCAGCCTGATTCATGGCTGCGTCACGGAAGTGTCGCTGGTCCTGCAGGACATCCGCCACACCGCGCTGTTGCGGCGGGCCGTCGAGCTGTCGTCGGGCGGTTGCGGGCGTGATGTGCTGGCCGCGCGGGAAGTCGAGAATGAACGCCATGCCGAGCGCCTGGCCCGCTTGCGCAAGCAGCTCAGGGGGGCGCTCGACGATGCCGGCCAAAGTTTTGCCGTGCCGCTATCGCAGGTTTCGGGGGAGTTCGACGGCGTCGTCGAAGAAATCCGCAGCTCGCTGGAAGCGCTGCGCCGGTCAGCCTTTTTTACCGGCAATTGAGAATTCGGGAGCGGATGCGTGAAAAAAACAAAAACGATCTTTCAGGATGGCAATCACAAATGGGTCGCCATCGTGCGCGATCCGGACAAGCCGAACTACCTGATTGATACCAATGAATACCTGGTGACTCACGGCAGCCAAGGCATTCTGCTCGACCCGGGCGGCGCCGAGGTATTCCCGGCGGTGTTTTCCGCCCTGTCGTCCGAGTTCGATCCGTCGGCCCTGAGCGCTATTTTCGCCTCGCATCAAGATCCCGACATCTGTTCGTCGCTGGCCCTGTGGCTCGAATTCAATCCGAAGATGCGCTGCTATGTCAGCTGGCTGTGGAGCAGCTTCATTCCGCATTTTGGTGGCTCGGCGGAAACTTTCGTGGCGATGCCCGACGAAGGTGCCGACATCTCGCTCGATGGCCTGATGCTCAAAGCCGTTCCGGCGCATTACCTGCACTCGTCGGGCAATTTTCATCTCTACGACAAGGTCGCCAAGGTCCTGTTTTCCGGCGATGTCGGCGCAGCCCTGTTACCGCCGGGCGAAGATGGCCTGTTCGTGGAAAGCTTTGACAAGCACATTCGCCATGCCGAGGGTTTCCACCGGCGCTGGATGGGCTCCAACGAGGCCAAGCGCCGCTGGTGCGAGCGGGTCTCGCAAATGGAGATCGACATGCTCTGCCCGCAGCACGGTGCCATCTATCAGGGCGCCGATGTCCAGCGTTTCATCAACTGGTTCGACGGACTGCAGGTTGGCATCTGCGGCGGCTGATTGAGCCGGATTTGATGGCGGTCAAGGAGCCGCTCGGGGGGCTACCCCGAGAATGGCTTATCATTCGCCATTGAGCCGTCCATGACCACCATTCGCAGTTTCATGACCGAAGATCATCGCCGTTGCGACGATCTTTTTGCCGAAGCCGAGCAGGCTGTCGGCAAGGGCAGTTTTGACCTGGCCCGCGCCGCCTTCGGGCATTTTCATTCGGCCATGCTGGCGCACTTTGACAGCGAGGAAAAAACACTTTTTCCGACCTTCGAAGCCAAGACCGGCATGCGCATGGGACCGACCCAGGTCATGCGCATGGAGCACGAGCAACTGCGCAGCCTTCTCGACGATGCTGCCGAGGCACTGAAGACGGCCAATGCCGAGGATTACCTCGGGCTGGCCGATACCCTGGTCATCATGATGCAACAGCACAACATGAAGGAAGAGAACATGCTCTACCCGATGTGCGACCAGCATCTGACGGCCGAACTGCCAGCCATTCTCGAACGGCTGGAAACGGAACTTTGCGAACAATGAGCCACCCCAAGACCCCGCATGTCGTCGACGCCCGCTACATGGAGCCGCCTGGCCCCTTCGTGGCCACCATGGAAATGCTCGACACGCTAAAGGACGGCGAGAAAATGCTGCTGCTGCTCTTCCGCGAACCGCACCCGCTCTACAAGGTGCTGCGCCAGAATGGCCATGATTACGAAACCGAGTTGCTGCCCGATGGCACCTTCGAAATCCTGATATCGCGCTAGGCTAGCCGCCCCCCTCGACAATTCACGCTCCATGCAAGCGATGCTGGCCTTCGAAAACGCGCCGCCCTTCGCCGCACCGCTGCGCTTCTTCCTGACTGCGCCGCTCTTTGCCGCACTGGCCGGCCTGCTCGTCGCCTTCGAGGGTCCGGATATTTTTGCCTCGCGGTGGACGCCCGGCGCCTTGGCGGCGACGCATCTGATCACCATCGGCTTCATGCTCCACGTCATGCTCGGGGCACTCATCCAGATCCTGCCGGTGGTCGCCGGCGCCAGCCTCAAACGGCCGGTGGCGGTGGCCCGGATTGTTCATGTCGGCCTCTCGGCCGGGGCGCTGTTGCTGGCCGCCGGTTTTCTCTTCGGGGCGCCCGCGCTGCTCGGCATCGCCGCCTTCATGCTCGGGTTGACCGTACTGTTCTTCCTGGCCGTGACATTCAGCGCCCTGATTGCTGTTCCGACAACCAGCCCGACCATTCGTGGCATCAAAGTCGCCCTGTTCGGTCTGGCTGGCGTCGTCGGCCTCGGCGTCGTTCTCGCCCTGGGGCTGGCCTATGGCTGGCCCTTGCCGCTGATGGTGCTGGCTGACCTGCATGCCGGCTGGGGGCTGGGCGGCTGGGCCGGTGTCCTGCTCGCGGCGATGGCCTACGTCGTGGTGCCAATGTTCCAGCTGACGCCAGGCTACCCGGCACGCGCTAGCTGGTGGTTCCCGGTTTTCATGCTGGCCATGCTGATTCTGTGGAGCCTTGGCGTGCTCGCCGACTGGCCGCTGCTCGGCCGCCTTGGCCAGCTTGGCGCCGCTTTGGCCGGCATCACCTTCGCCGGGCTGACTCTGCGTCTGCAAGGCAAACGGCGGCGGGCGCGGCCGGATGCCACCTACCGCTACTGGCAGCTCGGCCTGATACTTTCCATTTTTGGCCTGTTTTTCCTGTTGACCGTGGCAATCCGGCCCGAGGCGTCCGATATCGAGGGCTGGACGCTGATATTCGGCATTTTGCTTATTGCCGGCGGATTCATTCCCTTCATCACCGGCATGCTCTACAAGATCGTCCCATTTTTATCCTGGATGCACCTGCAGAATTGCGGCCAGGCCAAGGTGCCTGCCCCGGCCATGAACAAGATTCTCGCCGAGCCCGCCATGCACCGGCAGATGCTGGCCTACGGCATCGCTCTGGCCCTGCTGCTCGCCGCCATCTTCATCCCGGCCTGGCTGGCCCGTCCGGCCGGTCTGGCTTTCGCCGTGGCCAATGGCTGGCTGTGGTGGAACCTGGCCGGCGCCATCGGTCGTTATCGCCGGCACTTTGCCGAAATCGAGGCCAAACTCGCCGCCAGACCGGCAACGCCATGAGCTATCTCGTCCTCAAATACGTGCACGTCACCTGCGTCGTCCTCAGCGGCCTCGGTTTCTGCCTGCGTGGCTGGTGGATGTTGCGCGAATCTCCGCTCAGCCACCATCGACTGACGCGAACTCTGCCCCACTTCATCGATACCCTGCTGCTTGGCAGCGCCCTGACCATGGCCTGGATGAGCGGCCAGTACCCGTTTGTGCACGGCTGGCTGACCGCCAAGCTCTTCGGCCTGCTCGCCTACATCCTGCTTGGCATGATGGCGCTCAAACGTGGCCGGACCAAAGCGATCCGGGCGCGTTACTTCGGACTGGCCGTGCTGGCCTATGTCTACATCGTCAGCGTGGCGCTGACGCGCAGCCCGCTGCTCGGCCTCTAGCCCTTACATCCGTCCCAGCTTGCGATACAGCGTATTGCGGCTGATGCCGAGCTGGCGGGCGGCTGAGGAGATGTTGCCGCCAGCGGCGTCGAGGGCGCGCATGGCGGCCTGACGGCTGATGGCATCCATGCTGTTGGCGCCTTCCAGTGGCGCCGCTGCCCACGGGTCGAAGGCTTGCGGCGCGTTGGGGGCGCTGGCGATGATGGTTTCGAACAACTCTTCCGGCAGGTGGCTTTCGGTGATCAGCGATTCATCGTCGTCGAGCAGGGCAATGGCGACGCGGATGACGTTGAACAGCTGGCGGATGTTGCCCGGCCAGGCGTAGTTTTCGATGGCGTGCCGGGCCTTTTCAGAGAAACGCACCTGCAGGCTGCGGGTCGTCGTTTCCGAGGCGGCGATCTTGGCCACCAGGGCGCTGATGTCGGTTCGTTCGCGCAGGGCAGGCATGGTGACGCTCATGCCATTCAGGCGGTAATAGAGGTCTTCGCGGAAGGCGCCGCGAGCGACTTCTTCACGCAACGTGCGGTGGGTGGCGCAGACCAGCGAAATATCAACCTGAATTGCCCGCGTGCTGCCCAGCGGCGTGACGCAACGTTCCTGCAACACGCGCAGCAGGCGGGCCTGGAGGTTGAGCGGCATGTCGCCGATTTCGTCGAGGAAGAGAGTGCCGCCGTGCGCCTGCTGGATCTTGCCCGGCGCGCCTTCCTTGCGGGCGCCGGTGAAAGCGCCGCCCTGATAGCCGAAGAGTTCGGATTCGATCAGGGTTTCCGGAATCGATGCACAGTTGAGCGCGACGAAGGGGCCGGTGCTGCGCGGGCCGCTGTTATGGAAGCCCTTGGCGAACATCTCCTTGCCAGCGCCCGATTCGCCCTGGATGAGGATCGGAATGTCCTTGCCGAGAATGCGCCGGGCGCGTTCGATGGCAGCCTGCAGGCGGGCGTCGCCGGTGTTCAGGGTATCGAGCGTCGGGCCTGACGGGGCGGCGGTTTCTGGCCGGCGCGGAGCGCGCAGACTTGCCGGTTCGTCGTAGATGCGGCCGGCCACGGACAGCGGCGGGAGTTGACCGCGGAGCTGGACGTGCAGGGATTTGCCATTGACGTTGATCTCGTAGCTGCTGAACGGGGTATGGCGCAGGCGGTCGACGAGCGCCGACAGGTTGCTTTCGAAAACCATCGAAAAGTCGCGGCGCACGGCGTCGACCTGGCGGATGCCGAGCAGTTCGGTGCCGTTGCGGTTCATGGCCAGCACCTGGCCATCGGGCGAAACGGCGGCGATGCCTTCTTTCGGGCTACCCAGGTAGTCGGCACGGCTGTGGAAGCAGACGAGGATGTCGCGGGCGTGCATCGATTCGAACAGACGTCTTTCAACAATGGCCGACGACATCCGGACCAGGCCCAGGGTGTGGCGCTGATAGCTGCGGTAGTCGCCGGAAATGTCGAGAACGCCGATCAACCGGCCGTCCGGCCCGAAGATTGGGCTGGCGCAGCAGGTCAGGAAACCGTTGTGCTCGAGGAAGTGTTCTCCACCAAGGATGGAGACGGGCATTTCTTCAGACAGGGCGGTACCGATGGCATTGGTGCCGCGCTGGTTTTTGTCCCACGATGCACCGGCCGACAGCGCAACGCGGTCGGCGCGGCCGACGAAATCGGCATCGCCGACGGTTTCGAGGAGCAAGCCGTTGGCGTCGGCCAGGATAACCATGCTGCCGGATTCACGAATCTGCTCGTAGACATGCTCCATGATCGGCCGCCCTTGCGCGAGCAGGAAGCGGTTGCGGTCCTGTTCGGTCTTGAGCGCTACGCGATCCATGGCTTCGACGGCCGGGATGGCATGGCCTTCGCCCAGCCCGAAGCGCCGGCAACGTTCCCACGAACGGAGAATCACCGGATCGATCAAGCCATCGGGTAGGGCGCCCTGATCAAAAAACAGTTGTCGCGCCTGTTCCAGGCGCTGGCCATGAATATCGGCCAATAGTTGAATTTGTCCCATCTCTCCTCCGGCGACTGCTCTATCTGTATTTATAGTTTTGTTGTTCCATAACGTAACACCTGCCCTTTTTATTAGCAATGAAGCGAGCAGTGCGCTACACCTTTCAGCAAATGCCGTGCCATGCGCGGGCAAATGTTGCTGCTTTCGCACCATCTCCGGCAAACGCCGGTAGCCAAGGGATTTTCCGGTTTGATCAGCGAGCTGGCACAGGGTTTGCAGATGCCTTGTCACAAAGGCAGTAACCCGCAATCAAACAAGGAGACATTGTGAAACATCCCTTCCGACACCTCGGTGCTGTTGCCGCAGCCCTTATTATTTGCACGGCCGCGCCGCAGGTTTTCGCTCACGGCGACGTTGTCCCGCAAGCCGTCGATACGACCGGGCTGAAAAACCTGGGCGCCGATTTCCTGCCAAGCAATCCTTTCCGCAAGGATAAGACCGCGATTCGCATCGGTGATTCCGCCTACAACCAGAATTGTGCCCGTTGCCATGGCCTGGGCGGCATCTCCGGCGGCATCGCTCCGGACCTGCGCTACCTGCCGCTCGGCGATGAGGGTGACGAAGTCTTCCTGCCCCGTATCCGCAAGGGGGCCGTACGCGACGGTCGTGTTTATATGCCGCCGTTCGAGGGTACACTGAGTCAGGAGGCCATGTGGGCCATCCGTACCTGGCTGGAAACTGTCCATGAAGAATAATCGTCGTCTCTTGCTCAAGGCTCTGGCCTCCGTGCCCATGGCAGCTGCCTTGCCGGCGCTGGCCGATGGCCTTGAAACGATCCGCCAGCGCGGTCGTCTGCGCGTCGCGGTGTATAACGATTTTCCGCCGTATTCGATGGCTGGCGGCAAGGGCATTGATGCCGATGTCGCCCGGGCGATTGCTGTCAAGCTCGGCCTGACGGCGGAAGTCGTCGGCTATAACGCTGACGAGGACATGAACGACGACCTGCGTAACATGGTCTGGAAAGGCCATTATCTGGGCACCCAGCCATCCGATGTGATGATGCATGTGCCGGTCGACGAGTACCTGGCGCGCAGCAATGACAAGGTCCGGATCTTCGGCGCCTACCACGTCGAAACGCTGGCCCTGGCGCGCAATCCGGAGCGTGTGCCGAAGCCCTTGTCCGGCTCGGCCGCCGTTGCCCTGGAGATATTCACGCGCGAGAAGATCGGCGTCGAAACCGCTTCGCTGGCCGATTCCTTCCTGCTTGGCGTGCTGAACGGTCGTTTGCGTGAAAATGTTGTGCATTACAAGACGGTGGCTGAGGCCGCCAAGGGCATGGCTGACGGCAAGGTGGCGGCCGTTCTGGCACCGCGTGCCGAACTTGAAGCGGCGACCAAAGGGCAGGGCAATCTCATTCTCGAAAGCCCGAAATTTGCCGAACTGAAGGTCGATAGCTGGCCGCTCGGCATGGCCGTCAAGGTCGAGGATCAGGCCCTGGCCGAAGCGATCGGCGGGGCGCTGGCGAGTTTGCGGAATGACGGCACGATTGCCGACATCTTCAGACGTCACGGCGTTTCCCATCAGGCAATCTGAGCATGCGCCAGCGTCTGCCGAAACTCTTGCTGGCCGGGCTGATTACGGTTTTTGGCGGCGCTGCCCTGGCCGCGCCGTTTGCCTACGTGCCGAATGAAAAATCAGCCACGGTCAGCGTCATCGACACGGCCAGCGACCAGCGCCTCAGCGACATCCCGGCCGGTCAACGCCCGCGCGGCATTGCCGCCGGTGCCGGGCGGTTGTATCTGACTGACGGCAAGACGGGCAGCCTGCTGATCGTCGATACCGTCGCTGGCAAGCTGGTGAAGACCGTGCCGGTTGGCGATTCGCCGGAAGGCGTCAGCCTCTCGGCCGACGGCAAATTGCTCGCTGTGGCAGTCGAGGACGACAATAGCGTCGTGCTTCTCTCCGCACCGCAGGGCAAGGAACTGGCGCGCATCAAGGTGCATGGCAAGAACCCCGAGCATGCGGTGTTCAGCCCGGACGGCCGCTGGCTCTACGTCAGCGCCGAAGAGGCGGAGCAGGTCGATGTCGTCGATGTGAAGGCACGCAAGCAGGTAGCCAGCATCCCGGTCGGCAAGCGGCCGCGCGGCATCGGCTTCCTGCCCGATGGCAGCCGGGCCTATGTGGCCAGCGAAATGACCGGCAAGGTCTATGTCATCGACGTTGCCGAGCGCCGCGTCACTGCTGAGATTGTCGCCGGACAGTACCCTGCGGGGATTGCCGTACATCCAGATGGCAAGCGGGTTTTTGTCTCCAATGGGCGCGACCCGTCGGTGATGGCCATCGACGTCGCCAGCAACACTGTCGTGGCCACCATCGAAGTCGGCAAACGCCCGTGGAACATGGCGATCACGCCGGACGGCGCCAAGCTATACGTGGCCAATGGCCGCTCCGGTACGGTTTCCGTCATCGATACCGCCAGCTACAAGAAGCTGCCTGATATCGAAGTCGGCGAACTGCCTTGGGGCGTCAGCATCCGATGAGCGGTCAGCGCTATACGCTACCGGCCATGGTGCTGCACTGGGCGCAGGCGATTGTCGTCGTCTGGCTGCTCTGGCTGGGCTGGACCATGGTCGATTTGCCCAAGGGCGCCGAGCGCAGCGCTGCCTACGGCCTGCACAAATCGCTCGGCCTGCTCGCGTTGTTGCTCATCTTCGTCCGCCTCGCCTGGCGCCGCGGTCATCCGGCGCCGAAGCCGCTGACTGGCGGCTGGGAGGCCAAACTGGCCACGGCGGTTCATCACGCGCTGTATGCCTTGCTGTTCATGGCGCCGCTGGCCGGCTTCCTCGCCTCGTCCTTCACGCCTTACGCGATCAAGTTCTTCGGTATCGAACTGCCCAAAATGGGCTGGCCCGACGAGGCGCTCAACGGTATTTTCAAACAGGCCCATGTCGTCTTCGTCTGGGGGCTTGCCGGTTTTATCGGCTTGCACATCGCCGGCGCGCTCAAACATTTGCTCAAACGTGACGGTACGCTGCAACGCATGCTGCCCGGTGGCTTGTTCAAAAATTGAACAGTTGCTCCACGACGGAGCAGGATGATCTGACCAAAGTAATAGCCATTGCTACGGTCAACCGGAAAAAACAGCCAAAATTGAAATTCAGTGCCACCTTCGGGTGGCTTTTTTACGTGCCGTAGCGAACAGATGCGACCTGAATACGCGTGATATTCTAAAAACCTGATTTTGCACGCAGCATTGGCTGGATAAACAGCCGTGAAATTTGTTGAGACACAGCGCGTCGACTTTCTGAGTTTTTCCTGTGCCTCATGTTGAAGCCTGCTTCAGGCTTTCACCCATCAACGTTTGTCCATTCGGGAACCTAGACATGAAACTTCAGTCGCTATTGTTGCTAATCATTTTGGCCGTGGTCGCCGCTTTCGCTGCCTTGAACTGGGGCGTCTTTCTCGCGCCTACCGAGTTATGGCTTGGTTTTACGTCGGTGCAAATGCCATTGGGCCTGTTGATGCTCGGACTGTTGGTCTTGATCACCGCGCTGTTTCTGATCTATGTCGTCTACCTGCAGGGTTCGGTTCTCCTTGAGGCCCGCCGCCATTCACGTGCATTGCAGACCAACAGGGAGCTTGCGGACAGTGCCGAGGCTTCCCGCTTTACCGAATTGCGCGCTTTTCTTGAAACCGAATTGACCAGGCAAACGACGCTCAACGGTGAAGCGAAAGAGATGGTTCTTGCCAGAATCGATCGGCTTGAGCATGATTTCCGCTCGTTCACCGAACAGTCGGGTAACACGCTTGCCGCTTACATCGGCGAGCTGGAAGACCGGCTGGAAAAAATCACCACGCTACCCCCCGTGCGCTAACTCGTCGCGGCGGAGGGATGAGCAGACCTTCGCCAAAGGAGCGCACATGTCCGATCAAAAACTGCTTGGTAAACGGGTGCTGGTCACCCAGGCCGATATGTTCATGGGCCCGGTGCTGTGCGAGGTGTTTGCCCGCCATGGTGCCACGGTGATCGCCAATACCGCCTCGCTCGTTGATGTCGAGGCGCCGGCTGCCATCGTTGCCGAGGCTGGGCGGGTCGATGTTCTTGTCGCCAATCTGGCTATTCCGGCGCCGGGTACGGCCGTCGCGGAGGTCACCGAAGCGGAGTGGAACGACACCTTCGGGGTCCTTGTCCATCCGCTGACGCGCTTGTTCCGGGCCGTCCTGCCGGCGATGATCGCTCGCCGTTCGGGCAAGATTCTGGTCATGGGCAGCGCTTCGGCCCTGCGCGGCATGAAGGGGCGGTCGACCTACAGCGCGGCGCGCGGCGCCCAGCTGGCCTACGTGCAGGCCGTCGGCGTCGAGGTCGCACCGCACAATGTCCAGGTCAATGCCATTGCCCAGAACTTCGTTGAAAACCCGACCTACTTCCCGCCCGAGGTGCAGGCCGACCCGCGTTTTCAGGAGCGTCTGAAGCGCGAGGTTCCGCTCGGGCGGCTGGTCGGCGCGGAAGAGGACGCCGAATTCGCCGCCTATTTGTGCAGCGATCTGGCGAATTGCTTTGTCGGCCAGGTATTCCCCGTTTGTGGCGGCTGGGTGATGCGCTGAGGGTGGGCGAGGTTGCAGGTTAGCGTGTTCCAGAAAAGTCCAGGTCTCCCAAACCGCTGGGCAGTCGCCATCGGCGTACTGTTTTCTGCGTTCCTTGGCCTGGGTGTCCTGGGCGGCCGCTTGCCGCTCGCTGTCGTCGGCCTGTATGCCGGGGCGAGCCTGCTGGCCTTTGTGGTCTATGCCTGGGACAAGTCGGCGGCGCAGGGCGGGCGGTGGCGGACGGCGGAGAGCACCTTGCACATGATCGCCCTGTTCGGCGGCTGGCCGGGGGCTTTGCTGGCGCAGCGCGTGCTCCGCCACAAGTCGAGCAAGGCGTCGTTTCAGGCGACGTTCTGGGCGACGGTGCTGATCAATTGCGGGGTGCTGGCCTGGTCGCTGACGGCGACGGGGGCCGGGGTGCTGCGCTCGGTTCTGGCCGGCGTGGCTTGAGGGCAGGCCGGCACCGCAGGCGCATTGGTTGTTGCCCCGCCTGCGTCGTCAGCCTTCCGCTATTCAGCGCGAATTCATCGCCTGTTCGCTTTGCAGGGCAGCCTTCAGATCGGTAATCAGGTCTTCGATGTTGCGCTGGGCATCGTAAAACTCCAGGTCGCCATCATCGCTTTCAAGGACGACATTGGGTTCGTCCCCATGCAGCGGCACTTGCACATGCACGCCCTTGGTAAAGACGATCATCCCGTCCTCGCGTTTCGATGGTTCGCTCAGGGCGGTGGGCGTAAATCCAAGTTTGTTGAGTTTTTCGGCTAAGGCTTGAGCGTTCATGTTTTTCCTTTTCTGAGAGTGGGGCACTGCGCCAGTGAAGGGCGGCCGGGTTATTTCTGGGCGACGGACCAGATGAAGGCCTGCACATCGATCAGATCGCGCGGCATCAGGCCTTCTTCGAGCAGGTTGGTGCGCACGTAGCTGTACAGTCGGGTGACTGCATCGTAGGTCTTCCAGTTCGGTTCGGGTTTGTAGTTGATCCGCCAGCACAGCGCCTTGGCGGCATTCTGGATGGCGGTCGGCTTGATGAAGGCGGATTGCTGCGGGTGGCGGATGAAGCTGAACAGCGTCGCGAACTGCCATTTGTTCAGCTCGAGGATGCCCAGCGTGCGCAGGAGGTGCTTGAAGCGCGCCTCCTCGCTTTCTGTCCCGTAGAGCAGTTCGGCCAGGGCCAGGGAGAACAGTTTTTGGCAGGCGGGCAGTTCGAGGGCTTCGTGCAACGTCTTGCGCTCGCTCTTGGTCAGCAGGTTGGCGCTGGTTTCGACGTGCCGGGCACGATCGCAGACGGCGTCGAAGCTGCCTTCGGCGATGAGCCGGGAAAGCTCGTCCTGGCTCAGCAACTGGGCGCACATCTTTTGCCCGCGCATGTTGGCTTCGCGCACGGATTTGATGTAATCAGCGTCCTCGAAGCCGTTCGGGTATTTGGCCATGAAGCGTTCAATCGCCATGGGGATAGTGACAAAGCTGTCGCCAACAATTTGCGAGGTCTCGATCAGGTTGTCGAGGAGGCGATGTTTCGAGGCGGCCCCTTCGGCTTTCTCGAGTTTGATGAAGGACCGTGAGAGCCGCTTGCGGCCGGCGCCGACAAAAAATACATCAAGATTGTCGGGGGTTGCGCTAAGCACTTTGCCCAGACCCCATTCCTGCTGGTTGGGGTGCGTCACTCGATCGCCTGTGGTAAGTGTGCTCATCTTGCTCTCCGCTTCTTTTACCGGAAAAAGCGGCCAATTTTAACATGGGTGCCGAAATCCGGACCCGGCAGTGCACTCTGTTGTCCGTTGCGGCCCCTGTCGAACCGGCCCGGCTTTTCATTTTTGGTGGTTTTTTGGGGTTGACCGTGGAATCCGGCCTGCTTCGCAGAAGCGGTACAGAGGGGGCGGGGGCGCTCGGCCGGGATCGTGACCGGCTTGGCGCCCCGCGATTTTTCATTCGATGGCCTGCGGCCATTCTTGTCGGAGAGCTGCTGTTCTCCCTTTTTGCACCCGAAACCGGGGCGCCGTGTTGCTTATTCCAGTGCCAGAATCCACTGTACGGCGGCCTTGAGGTCGTCGTCGCTGATCTTGTCGGCCGGGTGGGGAATCATCGGGACCTGGCCCCAGTTGCCGGAACCACCATGACGGACCTTGTCGAAAAGGATAGCGGCAATCTTGGGGTCACCCTTGTATTTGGCGGCGACTTCCTTGTAGGCCGGGCCGACGCGCTTCTGGTCGACGGCATGGCAGGCGACGCAGCGGGCTTTCTTGACGATGGCTTCGCCGTCGGCGGCATGGGCCGGGGCAGCGGAGAACAGGGTGGCTGCGAGCAGAGGCAGCAGGGTAATGCTCAGGTGCTTGTTCATGTGGAAAATTCCTTGAATTAAACGAGGCCAGCCGCCTGCAATTCAGCCCATTCGGCATCGGTGAACAGCCGCGAACGGGTGTGGAATGCTTTGCCGGTATTGCCTTCGAGCGAGAAGGTGCCGCCCGATCCGTCGATGACGTCGATGATCAGTTGGGTGTGCTTCCAGTATTCGTATTGCGAGGCGCCGATGTAGAAAGGCACGCCGCCGATGTCGCCGAGATGGACGTCGTAGGGGCCGATGGTGAGGTCGGTGGGCAGGTAGCAGTTGGCGGCACTGTTGTCGCAACAGCCACCGGACTGGTGGAACATGAGTTCCGGGCCGTATTGCTGTTTCAGGAGCGCAATGAGTTCAAGCGTTGCCGGGGTGCAAATGACACGGTCGACCATGATTTTCTCCTAAAAAAGGGGGGGCGGTTGCCCGCCCCCGAAGAGTTGCCCGCAAAACTAAATGCGGCCAGTGGAGGAGATGCCCGGTTTAGAAGAAGCCCAGCTTGCTTTCGCTGTACGAAACGAGCAGGTTCTTCGTCTGTTGATAGTGGTCCAGCATGACCTTGTGGGTTTCGCGGCCGATACCGGATTCCTTGTAGCCGCCGAACGCTGCGTGCGCCGGGTAGGCGTGGTAGCAGTTGGTCCAGACGCGACCGGCCTTGATGGCGCGACCCATGCGGTAGGCGACGTTGCCGTTGCGGCTCCAGACGCCGGCGCCGAGGCCGTAGAGGGTGTCGTTGGCGATGGCCAGGGCTTCAGCTTCGTCTTTGAAGGTGGTCACGGCGAGCACCGGTCCGAAGATTTCTTCCTGGAAGATGCGCATCTTGTTGTGACCCTTGAACAGGGTCGGCTGGATGTAGTAACCGCCGGCCAGGTCGCCTTCGAGGACAGCCGCCTTCCTGCTTGCCGACTTCGAGGTAGGACATGATCTTGGTCATCTGCTCCTGGGAAGCCTGGGCACCCATCATGCAGTCGGTGTCGAGCGGGTTGCCTTGCTTGATGGCAGCAACACGGGCCAACACACGTTCCATGAACTTGTCGTAGATCGATTCCTGGATCAGGGCACGCGACGGGCAGGTACACACTTCGCCCTGGTTGAAGGCGAACAGCACCATGCCTTCGATGGCCTTGTCGAGGAAGCCGTCATCCTTGTCCATGACGTCGGCGAAGAAGATGTTCGGCGACTTGCCGCCCAGTTCCAGCGTAGCCGGGATCAGGTTGTTGGCAGCGGCCTGGGCGATAACGCGGCCGGTGGAGGTGGAGCCGGTGAAGGCGATCTTGGCGATGCGCTTGCTGGTGGCCAGCGGCATGCCGGCTTCGCGACCGAAACCATTGACGATGTTCAGCACGCCCGGCGGCAGCAGGTCGGCGATCAGTTCGGCCAGGATCAGGATGGAGATCGGGGTCGATTCGGCCGGCTTCAAGACGACGCAGTTGCCAGCACCAATGGCCGGGGCCAGTTTCCAGGCGGCCATCAGGATCGGGAAGTTCCAGGGGATGATCTGGCCAACGACGCCGAGCGGCTCGTGGTAGTGGTAGGCGACGGTGTTTTCGTCGATGTCGGAGAGGGCGCCTTCCTGGGCGCGCAGGCAGCCGGCGAAGTAACGGAAGTGGTCGACGGTGAGCGGGATGTCGGCGTTCAGCGTTTCGCGGATGGCCTTGCCGTTATCGACGGTCTCGGCGTAAGCCAGGATTTCCAGGTTGGCTTCGAGGCGGTCGGCGATCTTCAACAGCAGGTTGGCGCGCTCGGCGGCGCCGGTCTTGCCCCAGGCATCGGCGGCAGCGTGAGCGGCGTCGAGCGCCAGCTCGATGTCTTCAGCGGAGGAACGGGCGGCCTTGGTGTAAACCTTGCCGGTGGTCGGGGTGATTACGTCGAAGTACTCACCCTTGACCGGGGCAACCCACTGGCCGCCGATGAAGTTGTTGTACTGGGCCTTGTAGGCAATCTTGGCACCAGCGGCGCCGGGAGCTGCATAAATCATGGTTGTCTCCAGTGTTCTTGAATGAAGTTGCAAATTGGGTAACTCAGGGCTAACTCGAAGCCGGCAGATTCTGTTGATTCCAGACGATGACCTGCCGTGACTCGTGCCATCTAATGTGCATGCCGTGTGCCAGCCATGCCATTTCCACGGTCAACCGGAAAAAATGACTAATTTTCAAATACTTGTTTCGCTGGATGGGGTGTTCAACAAGGCCTGGAGCAGGCCGTGGTGTGATCAACTGCTCAACAGGTGTTCAGGAATGGAGCAGTCAATTCAAGGGGCGCAAGAACCGAACGGGATTGACCGAGCTATGGGCTCAAGTCAAGCGCCATTCCGATGCCTACTCCCGACTCAGGCCGCGACCGGGTTTGCTGCTGCAGGCTCCGGTTGCCGTTGTGGAATTTCGACACGGAAGCAACTGCCAACGTCGACTTCGCTGCTGACTTCGAGTTTGCCATGGTGTTTCTGGACGATGCTGTAGGCCAGCGAGAGGCCTAGGCCGGTGCCTTGGCCGATGGCCTTGGTGGTGAAGAAGGGGTCGAAAATGCGTTTGAGGTTTTCGGGCGGGATGCCCCGACCGGTATCGGCAATCTCGATCCAGACTGCATCGCTCGTCGTGCCGGTGCGGATGGTGATGGTGCCATGCGTTTCGATGGCCTGTGCTGCATTGACCAGCAGATTCATGAACACCTGATTCAACTGCGAGCCGAGGCATTCGATATCGGGGATGCCGGCGTATTCCTTGATGATATCGGCTTTGAACTTGATTTCGTTCATGGCTATGTTCAGCGTGCTGTCCAGCCCTTGTTCGAGATTGGCTAGGGCCCAGTCCATGCTGTCTATGCGTGAGAAATCCTTGAGGTCCTGGACGATCCTGGTGACCCGGGCGATCCCTTCGCGCGACTCCTTGAGCAGGCCATGGATGTCTTCGCCGAGGAAGTCGAGGTCGGCCTCTGCCTTGCGGGCGGCGATGCTGGCGTTGAACTCGGGATGCCCGGCGAGTAGTGGATCGGCGGCGCTATAGGCGTGGATGACGCCGAGCAGTTCGTCGACATAGTTTTTCAGTGTGCCCAGGTTGGAGTTGACGAAGCCGATCGGGTTGTTGATCTCGTGGGCGACGCCGGCTGCCAGCTGGCCGATGGAGGCCATTTTTTCCGATTGCAGGAGCTGGTTCTGGGCATTTGCCAGTTGTTCGTTGAGGGCGCGTAAATGCTCGTAGTTCTTCTTCAGCTCGTCTTCCTGGCGTTTGCGTTCGCTGATGTCCTCGAGTACGGCGATGTAGTGGCTGATCTTGCCCTCGGCGTTGAACAGCGGCGTCACCATCTGGTTGGCGGTGTACAGGCTGCCGTCCTTGCGCCGGTTGACGATGTCGCCGCGCCAGGTCGCTCCGCCCGAAATGCTCTGCCAGAAATGTCGGAAGAACACTGCATCCTGGGTGCCGGAGTTGAAAAGGGAGGGCGGCTGGCCGTGCAGTTCCTCGTTGGTGTAGCCGGAAAGCAGGGTAAAGGAGCGATTGACCCAGATGATCTTGCCGGCGACATCGGTGATCATCACCGCATTGCCGACTTCGGCCAGGGCCAGATCAAAGAGAGCCAGCCTTTCCTGGCGCAAGGCTGATTCCAGTGTGATGACCAGGCGGTTGGCGCTGGCCAGCAGGCGTTGCTGCAACAGGCTGTCGGTAAACTGGTCGGGTTCCTTGCCATACAGCGCCAGAACGCCCCAGCATTCGCCGTGGATATTCAGGGGCAGCAGGATGGCCGTTGCGCAGTCGGTAAGTGCCTCGTTTCTCGCTTTGCAGACCGCGCAACTCTCATTGGTGAGCGACACTACCAGATGTTTTCCGCTGGCAATTACCGAGGCCAACGGCAGGCATGCCAAGGCTTCACTGCCACTGCCGGCAACGCGGGCCATGGCCTTGCTCGTCAGACTCCCTGAAGCCGCGGCCAGGGAAAGCTTGCCATCCTTGCCGGTAACCACGATGCAGGCAGCGTCGAGATTGAAAATAGGCAGAATGCCGTCACAGAAAATCTGGGAGATGGCCATTGAATCGACTCCCCAGCGCATGAGTACCGTGCCCAGTTGCAGGAAGAGGTCCTCATCCATCTTGATACGTTTTTGCTCGGAGACGTCCTTGGCATAGACGGCAACGCTTTCGACGACGCCGTTTTCGTCCTTGACCGGGTACAGGTTGTTGTCAAACCATGTTGAACCCCGCTGGTCCTGGAAGCGGACCACATCCCCGCTGTCGACCGCCGCACGCATCATGTGCCGGCGCGTCTTTGCCAGTTCGGGTGGCATGTGATCGAGGAAGTTTGTCCTGACCATCTGTTGCGGCGTTTTCCCGAAGCGGCGGGCCGCGAACGTGTTGATCTCGAGAACCGTGGCATCCGGCGCCAGGAGCAGTACCGCTTCATCGGTGGCATCGAGCAAGGCATGCATGCGGTTTTTGCTCTCGCCAATGATCTTCTCGATGCGCCTGCGCTCGACCAGTTCCGCATCCAGCTGTCGATTCACTTCGCTCAGGCTGGCGGTGCGCTTGGCGACTTCCTGTTCCAGTCCTTCCTGATGCGCGAGCAATGCCCTGTCCCGGATCTCTATGTGGTCGAGCATTTCATTGAAATTGGACGCCAGTTCGGATATTTCACTCTTTCCTTGGATGGCCAGGCGTTTGTCGAGTCCGGCCTCGCCTCTCGCAATGGCGTGCATGGTGCGCATTGTGGCCAGCAGCGGCACCGTGATACTGCGAGCAATCAGGCTGGTCAGCAACAACAAGGTGGTGGTGATGCCGAGCAGCAGCAACATGTGCTGCACGGCCCTGGTCTGAATCGCGGCATCGATGTCATCAATGTAGATGCCGGAACCGACGGTCCAGCCCCAAGGGGCAAAACCTTTGACATAGGACAGCTTGGGGAATCTTTCGGGCGTGCTTTTGCCATCCGGAGTGACCTTGGGCCACGGATAGGTGACATAGCCTTGCCCGGTTTGTGCCACCAGTTCGGCGAAGGCCTGCAACAGGTTTTTCTTGCCATCGGTCGGGACAAAAGGTCCTTCCGTGCCGTTGCGCATGCTGGTCACACAGTTGAATTTGTCGTCGAGTAGCAGCTTGCCATCCAGCTCCGGTGAGATCGGATGCATGAGCATCCGAGGTGGAGCCTGATTGTCGTTAAGCCAGAAATAGTCCCGGCCGTTGTAGCGCATGCCCTTGATCGTCTCGATGGCTGCAGCTTGGGCCAATTCCCGGCTCAACTCGCCGTTGCGTTCGAGGTTCTGGTAATGCCCAAGCACGGCATGGGCACTTTCGACCAGTTGCCGGATACTGTCTTCCTTTTCCTGGTGCAGGGTGTCCCTGAGGGTCAGGACATCAAGCGCACCGGTCAGCAGGATACTGCCGACAAAAATGGCAACAATGCCCCAGATCCGGTTGCGGATGCTGAGCCGATTCAATGGCGCAAACATGACGATCTCCCTCTCCACGGACTTCGGCCGGGTATTCATTAAAAGCAATGACATCCCTTCTCTACCGGGTGGACGGCGCGACGCTAAACCATCCTCTGTTTCCAGTATCTACCGTGGCAGGCCAGTCGGCAATTGGGAAATGGACTGGCAACAAAAACCGGCCTCGCGGGCCGGTTTGGGTCATTCCTGCGGTCAACCAGAAATTTTGCCCAATTCTGAAATGCTTGAATTGGGTGCAGCCGCTCAGTCGAGGTAGTAACCGACCCCGAGCAGGCTGTTGTCGACGCGCTGGATGAAGGAGCGCTTGCGCTCGACGGCATTGGTGACCGGATTGCGCCAGACGTAATCGACGACACCGGTGCCCTTGCTTTTCGCCTGGTCGATCATTTCCTGAATCAGCGCGTGGCCTTCGACGTCGTGGAGATTGCGCGCGTCGGTGCCGGTCCACGCCGGGTTCACGCCGTGCGCCTCGAATTTTCCGCTGTCCAGATTGACCGCAAAGACGTAGAGGTCGTCACGTACGAAAGCCCCTCTGGTGTCGTTGAAAGCTTTGGTGGCGCCGCTCAAGCCATTTTTGATGGCAAAAGCGACGGCCTCGCCGAGCAGCTTCTGGGCATCGATCGCCGTGGCGTGCGGCGAGTAATAGCCGACGCCAAGAATGTAATCGCCTTGACGGTACAGCCAGGCATTCTTGGGCTCGACGTGATTGGTTTTGCGATTGAGCCAGACGTAACGTATGCGCGCCTCGGTCTGCTTGTCGGTGACGGCGATCATGTGGCGGAAGAGCGGCGTGCCTGCGGCATCAACGCTATCGAGCACATTGAGGCCGACCAGCGTGTCGGGCGCCGCGCCGTTGGCGACATAGGTGCCTTTGCGGTCGATCACGTAAACATAGAGATCTTTTTTGACGAAAGCACCCTTGCGGTCGCTGAAGGTGGCCCACGACTTCTCGGGGCCGTTGGTTTGCAGATACTTCACGGCCTGGTCGAAGAGGGCGCGGGCTTCGCGCGGGGTGGCACGGTCACCGGCCAGGGCCGTGCCGCAACAGACGACCAGCAGAAGGCTGGCAAGGTGCACGGCCAGGCGGGCGGCGAGAGAAGGTTTGCTCATGCTCGGAAACTCCGGAAGGTTGGGCCGACAGTGGCGGGCGCTGCCACTTACTTCAGCGACAGTATCCAGGAAACCAGCTGGCGGGTATCGGCCAGGCTGATGGCGACGGCGTTGGGTGGCATGGCGATGCCGGAAACGCGGTTCTTCCAGTGGCTGGAGTAGGGGTTGGAGCCTTCCTGGACGACGCGGGTCAGGAATTCGGTGGCGCCCGGCTTGCCGCGGTACTGGGCGGCCACATCGATCCAGGCCGGGCCGATCGGCTTCAGGCCGTCAGGGCCCGGTTTGTCCTTTTCGATGCCGTGGCAGGTCGTGCAGCCGCTGCTGAGCGCGAGTTTCTTCATCTCGGCATCGAGCTTGGCGTCGGCCATGGCGGCGGGGGTGATCAGGCTGCAGGCCAGCAAAGCGGCCAGTGTTGAGTGACGGAACATTTCTCTACTCCGGGTTGTTGATTGTTGAAGGGGGCGGTTTTCAGGCGCTGATGGCATGGTTCATATCCACCAGGCCATGCCTTGCGGCCAGGTGGAGCAGTTTGAAGTCGTTGTCGGCATTGAGTTTCTGGCGGATCAGGGTGAGGTAATTCAACACCGTTTTCGGGCTCAGGTGCATGGAACTGGCGATGCAGTTGGCCGATTCACCGTGCGCCAGCATGCGCAGCACCTCGAACTCGCGTGGCGTCAGGTGGGCGAGGGCGCCGTTGCCGTCAAGCGCTTCTTCGGCCAGCACTTGGGCGATTTCCGGCGAAAAGACGCGCTTGCCGGTGGCGACGCGGCGAATGCCGTCGATGACGTCGCCCGGCTCGCTGTATTTGGTCAGGTAGCCGAGGGCGCCGCTGCGCAGGGCTTGGGTGATGTGGCCGGCGCCTTCGTGCATCGAAAGGACGAGAACCTTGAGGTTGGGCTGGCGGGCCCGCATGCGGCGGATGGCTTCGATGCCGCTGCTGCCGCGCAGGCTGAGGTCGACCACGGCGACATCGACGGCGACGCGCATGATCAGCGCATTGGCCTCGTCGGCGCAGGCCGCTTCGCCGACCACCTGCAGGCCGGGCTCGGCGTCGAGCAGGCGGCGATAGCCGGTGCGGACGACGGCGTGGTCATCGACCAGAATGATGCGGATCATCGTTGTTCCTCCTGTCGTTCTTCCTGGCCCATCGGCAAGCGAGCCTGAAGATGCAACCCGATTATTGCGTTGTTTTCCATGTGCAGACTGCCCCCGGCCATTTCCAGCCTTTCCGCCATGCCGAGCAAACCGCCGCGGCGTGCCGGGCCGGCCTCGGGCAGGCCTTTTCCATCGTCCTCCACGCTCAAGTAGAGCGTATTCCGTGCCACCTCAATGCGAATCCGGCAATGCCGAGCTTCGCTATGGCGAACCACATTGGTCAGCCCTTCCTGCACCACGCGGTAGACCACCAGGGCCGTCGCTTCGTCCAGCACGGGTAGTTCCGCCGGCATCTCGAGATCAAACGCGATGCCGCACTCGCGCTGCTGCCAGCTGGTCACCAGTTCGCGCAGGGCGCTGGCCAGGCCGAGCGCATCCAGACCATGCGGGCGCAGGCGCTTGAGCATGGCGCGCAACTGCTCGCCGCTGGTGCGTACGTCGCGCCGCAGATCCTGGGCGCATTCGACGATGTTTGCTGCGTCGAGCCGCGTGGCGTTGCGTTCGAGAAAGGCGGCGGTAACCCCGATGGCGGTCAGCGTTTGCCCCATCTCGTCATGCAATTCCCTTGCCAGAGTGTGGCGTTCCTCTTCCTGCACGGCAATCAGCTGGCGGGCCAGCTGTTGCTGGGCGGCTCGGGAGGCGTCCAGTTTGCTGGCCAGTGCATCAATGGCGCTGGCCACGCGGCGAAATTCGCGCAGGGCAAATGGCGGCATGGCGGCGTCGGGGGCATTGTCGGCCAGCCGCTGCAGCCCGGCCTCCAGCTCACGTACCGGGGTCAGCGCGCGATCGGCCGACCACCAGGCGACGAGCAGAGTTGCTCCAGAATAGAGCAACAGGGTGATGCAAAGTCGAACAGTGTCGCCCAGACGCTCCTCGATTTCCGAGTTCGGGTTGGCGGCGATGGTCAGGGTCTGGTCGCCGAGGCGGATGGTCTGGGCCGGCGTGGCGCTGGTCGCAATGCCGAGCAGGGGGGCGAGCCAGTGCGGTTTTTCCTCGGCTTTGGCTGCCGCGTCATCAAGGTGGATGCTCAGGTGGCGTAGCTGGGCATTTTTGAGCAGGGCTTCCAGCTCGGCCTTGTTGCCGGTTTGCGCCTCGCCGGCCTTGAGCAGCACCGTGACCAGTTGCTCCGAGGCGGCCACTTCGGCCTGGATGTCGCCGCGCAGCGAGTGAAGGTTGATCAGCGTCGCCATCAGCATCAGCCCGGCGAGCAAGCCGCCGAGCCAGATCACCAGCCGTCTACGCAGATCCATGTCTCCACCTTGTTTTTAGTTGTAGTGACTCCCAGCAGGTTTCATACCGGCCGGATGACGGTCGGGAATTTTTCCCGGTTTGGGGGTGAGCTTGTCCCGAGACTTCGGACAAATCGGCTTTCTATACTGGGCTTGCCCGTCGATCAAGACAGGCCGCCCCGGCCTCTCGGGAAAGCAAAGACACTCTTCAGGAGACGAATAAAAATGGAATTTACACGGTTCAATCCACGCCAGACCATCCTTGCGACGCTGGTCGCGGCCACCTTTTGTGCGCCGGCCATGGCCAGCAAGACGGTGAGTTGGGAAGACATCCTCAACGACGACAAGACGACCAGTGACGTGCTGTCCTACGGGCTTGGCCTGAAAGCCCAGCGCTTCAGCCCGCTGACCAAAATCAACACCAAGAACGTCGATCACCTGGTGCCGGCCTGGAGCTTCTCCTTCGGCGGCGAAAAGCAGCGCGGCCAGGAAGCGCAGGCGCTGGTGCACGACGGCGTGATCTACGTTACCGCCTCGTACTCGCGCATCTTCGCCATCGATGCCCGTACCGGCAAGCGCCTGTGGGAGTACGAAGCCCGCCTGCCGGAAGACATCCGTCCGTGCTGCGACGTGATCAACCGCGGTGCCGCCATCTACGGCGACAAGGTCTATTTCGGCACCCTCGACGCGGCCATCGTCGCCCTCCTTGGTTCGGTGCCAGGTGTTCCACGGCGCCGGGTTGCCGGTGCCGAAGCGGCAAGGTGCTGCTGGTGCATGGCTCGTCGGGCGACGAATTCGGCGTCGTCGGCTACCTGTTCGCCCGCGATCCGGATACCGGCGAGGAAGTCTGGGCCCGCCCGATGGTCGAAGGCCACATGGGCCGCCTGAACGGCAAGGACAGCACGCCGACCGGCGACGCCAAGGCGCCGAGCTGGCCGGAAGGTCCGGATGGCAAGAAGGTCGATGCCTGGAACCACGGTGGCGGCGCCCCGTGGCAGACGGCCAGCTACGATGTGGACAAGAACATGGTGGTCATCGGCACCGGCAACCCGGCGCCGTGGAACACCTGGCACCGAACCAAGGAGGGCGACGATGGGCTTCTTCCAGCACACCCCGAACGATGCCTGGGACTTCTCCGGCAACAACTCGGTGGTCTTGTTCGAATACAAGGATCCGAAGACCGGCAAGATGGTCAAGGCCTCGGCCCACGCCGACCGCAACGGTTACTTCTTCGTCACCGACCGCGAGAAGCTGACCAACGGCGCCGGCTATCCGAACAAGCCGACTTCACTGATCGGCGCCTGGCCGTTCGTCGAGGGCATCACCTGGGCGAAGAGCTGGAACCTGCAGACCGGCAAGCCGAACATCGTCGAAGGCCAGCATCCGCCGAAGCCGAAAGCGGGCGCCGACAAGGGCGACTCGATCTTCGTTTCGCCGCCTTTCCTCGGCGGCACCAACTGGATGCCGATGAGCTACAGCCAGCAGACCGAGCTGTTCTACATCCCGGCCAACCACTGGGCGATGGATTACTGGACCGAAAAGCTCACCTACAAGGCCGGCTCCGCCTACCTTGGTCAGGGTTTCCGCATCAAGCGTCTGTTCGACGACCACGTCGGCACCCTGCGCGCCATGGACCCGAAAACCGGCAAGATCGTCTGGGAACACAAGGAGAAATTCCCGCTGTGGGCCGGCACCATGACCACCGCCGGCGGCCTGTTGTTCACCGGCACCTCGGACGGTTACGTGAAAGCCTTCGACGCCAAAAACGGCAAGGAACTGTGGAAGTTCCAGACCGGCTCCGGCGTGGTTTCCGTGCCGATCACCTGGGAAATGGACGGCGAGCAGTTTGTCGGCATCCAGTCCGGTTACGGCGGCGCCGTGCCGTTGTGGGGCGGCGACATGGCCGACCTGACCAAGCAGGTGACGCAGGGTGGCTCGATGTGGGTGTTCAAGCTGCCGAAGTCGCTGAAGAACTGAGCGAGCGTTTCGCTCCGACCGTTCCCGCCGCAGGCCGGATTCCCCCGGCCTGCGGATTGCCCGCAAGCAAGGCTGGGTCAGCGCTGCATGGACGCCGACTCAGCCTGGGAATATTTGGATCGAAGCATCTTTCGAATGACGACAATGCCCAGACATTTCATTTTTGCCCTTTTTTTCGGGTCGACCGTAGCATTGGCCGCCGAACCCTTCGAACCGCTGGTCATCAACGGTTGCGGCATCTGGCCGCATACCCGCTGCCCAGGGGCTGACCTGCGCCACGCCAATCTGGCCGGGCAGAACCTGGCCGGCGCCGATCTGAGTGGCGCCCAGCTGGCGCGGGCTGACCTGCGTGGCGCCAACCTGGCCGGCGCCAACCTCGACGGGGCCGACCTCACAGCCGCCCGCCTCAACAAGGTCAGTGCGCCGACGGCGACCTTTCGCGGCGCCAAAATGGTCGGTGCCGATCTCGAATTCGCCCGCCTGTTTCGCACCGATTTCACCAATGCCGACCTGACCGGCGCCAACCTCGAAGCGGCCAAGGCCAATTTCGCCTGGTTCATCGGCGCCCGGCTCAACAACGCCAACCTCCAGGAGACCAAATTCTTTACCGTCAATTTCCGCAAAGCCGATCTGACCGGCATCTTCCGTCGCTTCGCAGTGTTTCAGGATGCCGATTTCGAGGGCTGCACCAATTGCCCGACCGACTGGTGATGACCATGAAAAAACTGATCCTCATTCTTCTGACGGCGCTGTCTTCCTCGCTCGCCGTGGCCAACGAAGTCGCCGTGGCGCCAGCAGTGTCGCCGGACGGCCTGCCGCCGCTCGGTGCAAGCTGGCTGGCCGAAAACCCCTACCGCGGCAACCCGGTTGCCCTGGCCATCGGCCAACAGGCCTACAACCAGGCCTGCGCCCGCTGCCATGGTGCCGATGCCAGCACCAACGCCGCCCCGGCGCCCGACCTGCGCAATCTCAACCGCTTCTGCAAGCGGATCAGCGACGCCGAACTGAACGCTGCCTGCCTGCGCGACAACGATGCCTACTTCGCCAAAACGGTGCGCAACGGCAAGATCATCGTCGGCGTTACCCACATGCCGCCGTGGCAGGGCGTGCTCAAACAGGAACTGGCCTGGGCGATTCAGGTCTTCATTGAAGCAAGGGCCGGAGCGCCAAAATGATCTTCCACGGTCAACCGGAAATATTGGCCAAAAATGAAAAACGGCGCGAGGGCCGAAGCCGCCGCGCCGTTTCAATCGGGCGCCGGAGCGCCCGAAGGAGAGAGAATTTATTACTTGTGCAGCTTGAAGACCCAGACCGAACCGCCCTGTTCGAGGAAGTTCACGCGCTTGGCCACGTCGCCGCCCCAGAGCGGAACAGCGCCGCCCCAGCCGGTCGTGACGGCGATCATCTGCTCGCCATCCTGTTCCCAGCTGACCGGCGGTGCAACGATGCCGGTACCGGTCTGGAAGGACCACAGTTCCTTGCCGGTCTTGGCATCAACACCCTTCAGGAAGCCTTCCGGGGTGCCGTAGAAGACGAGGCCGCCAGCGGTGGTCAGGACGCCGCCCCACAACGGAGCGTAGTTCTTGTTTTCCCAGACGATCTTGCCGGTGGCCGGATCGACAGCGCGCAGCACGCCGATATGGTCGTCGTTCAGAGCCTTGATGGTGAAGCCTGCGCCGAGGTAAGCAGCACCCTTCTTGTAGGAAACCGGTTCGTTCCAGATGTCCATTGACCACTCGTTGGCCGGCACGTAGAACAGGCCGGTCTGCGGGCTGTAGGCCATCTGCTGCTGGTTCTTGCCGCCAAGGAAGGACGGTGCCGAGAAGACGACCTTGCCCTTCTTGCCGTCAGCACCTTGCGTCGGGTCGCCCGGACGGCCTTCTTCGATGTAGTTCGGACGGCCGGTTTCGAGGTTGTAGCCGGTTGCCCAGGTGATCTTCTTGACGAACGGGAAGGCGTTGAGCAGCTTGCCGTTGGTGCGGTCGTTCACGAAGAAGAAACCGTTACGGTCGGCCTTGCCGCCGGCCTTGACCATCTTGCCCGTCTTCGGGTCCTTGTAGTCGAAGGAAACGAATTCGTTCACACCGTCAAAGTCCCAGCCGTCGTGCGGGGTGTTCTGGTAATGCCAGGCGATCTTGCCGGTGTCGGCGTCGATGGCGACGGTGGACGACGAGAACAGGTTGTCGCCCGGGCGCAGGTGGCTGTTCCACGGGGCCGGGTTGCCGGTACCGGCGAAGATCAGGTTGGTTTCCGGATCGTAGGTAGCGCCGTTCCAGGTGGCGGCGCCGCCGGTTTGCCAGAGGTCGCCGGTCCAGGTGGCGTTGAGGGTGCCGGAGATGCCGTTTTCGACCTTCTCGCCAGCCGCATTGAAGCTGTAACCCATGTGACCTTCAACGGTCGGACGGGTCCACAGCAGCTTGCCGGTCTTCGGATCGCGGGCGTCGATGCGGCCGACAACGCCGAATTCACCACCGGAAACGCCGGTGATCAGCTTGCCCTTGGCGATGATCGGGGCGGCGGTAGCGGAGTAGCCTGCAGCGTAGTCACCGAGCTTTTCCTTCCAGACGACCTTGCCGGTGTCCTGGTTGAGGGCAACCAGTTGGGCATCCAGCGTCGCGAAGATGACCAGGTTGTCGTAGAGAGCAGCGCCGCGGTTGATCACGTCACAGCACGGCATGATGCCGTCCGGGAGACGATGCTCGTACTTCCACAGCTTCTTGCCGGATTTGGCATCGACAGCGAAGAGGCGGCTGTAGGAAGCGGTGACGAACATCTTGCCATTGCTGATGACCGGCTGCGATTCCTGGCCGCGCTGCTTCTCGCCACCGAAGGACATCGACCAGGCCGGGACCAGATTCTTGACGGTCTTGGCGTTGATCTGGGTAGACGGGCTGAAACGCTGACCCTGGGTGCCGAGGCCGAAGCTGACGACGTCGCCGGGGGTCTTGGCATCGTTGAGGATGTCGGCGTCAGTGACGCCGGCGCTGGCCGGACTGCCGGCAAAAGCGGCGGCCGTCAGAAGCGCGAGGGTAACGACTCTCCGCTTGAAAGGGGTATGACTATGCATGGATTGTCTCCTTGATTATCCGATGGTTCCAACGCGGAAAACCGTGCTGAACACGGTCCGGCCGCGTGGAATGACATGCTGGCGAGCCACCTCCATTCCCTGAACCGGCTCGCTGGCAGGGGACACAATCTGCAAGGGCTGTGCCAAGCCACGTCAAAATGCCCGGCGCTCCTGTTGGCGGGGCTGAAGCCGCGTTCGGCGCGGCTATTCGTGTCGCCGGGAGGTGATTCAGTTGTCTGTTCCAATTGTCACCACCTGCTCCAAAGTTGCACACCCGGGTTGTTCAGAGGCCGTGACAGTGTCCGGCACTACGGCGCCGTTGCCGGCCAGATCAGGGATTCGCCAAAACCAGCGGTTCTTGGCACGCGCTTTGCACACGAGTCTGCACAAAGAGCCCACAGGGCAAAAGGAGCGAGACACGATGAAATACCCACTGACCATTGCGGCGATTGCCCTGGCGGCGCTGATGCCTCCGGCCGAGGCTGCCGCCTTGCGTGAGAACGGCGATCCGCTCGCCTCGGCACGCTGGTCGGAAATGCAGAAAGCTTTCTTGGCCGGGGCCCCCGTGCTCTTTGATCCGCGTGTCAAGGTGGTTGCCCCATCGACGGCCGAAAACCCGATGCAGGTGCCGGTCACTGTCGATGCCACGGCACTGGCTGGTGTGGTCGAAGTCGTCGTCTTCGCCGACTTCAATCCCATCGTCCAGGTGCTGCGTTTTTTCCCCGAAGATGCGCCGGCTTTCCTCGGTTTTCGCGTCAAGCTCCAGCAGTCGACGCCGGTCCGTGCCGCGGTGCGCACCGCCGATGGCGTCTGGCATGTCGGCGGCACCTGGGTAAACACCGTTGGCGGCGGCTGCACGGCACCGTCAGCGGCGGGTGGTTCGAAGGAATGGCAGCAGCGCCTCAATGAAGTGAGCGGCCGCCAGTGGAGCGAAGGCCCGAACGCCGGCCGGCTGCGCATGCGCATCGTGCATCCCATGGACACCGGCCTGGTTGCCGGCACGCCGGCCTTCTTCCTCGAAGAAATCAACTTCGCCGACGCCGCCGGCAAGCGCCTGATGCGCGTCCAGACCTACGAGCCGGTCAGCGAAAATCCGGTATTCACCTTGCAACGAACCAGCGCCGACGGCCCGGTCGAGGCAACTGGTCGCGACAACAACGGCAACGCTTTCAAGGCGAGGATCGACCAGTGAAACGGCTGCTCTGTGCGCTACTGATGCTGGTTGCCGGCCAGCTCGGGGCAGTCGATTTCGATTACCGGCTGTCGGCCGTCATGATCGCCAAGGATGTTTACGCCTTCATCGGAAAAACCGAGGATTTCTCCACCGACAACGGCGGCAACATCGTCAACACCGCCTTCATCGTCGCCCCGCAGGGCGTCATCGTCATCGACACGGGGCCGTCGCTGCGCTACGGCCAGCAGATGCGCCGGGCGATTGCCGCGATCACCGCCAAGCCCATCGCGCTGGTCATCAACACTCACCATCATCCCGACCACTTTCTCGGCAATCAGGCATTCGCCGATGTGCCGATTGCTGCGCTGGCCGAAACGCGCAACGGCATCGCCGCCGATGGCAATGCTTTCGCCGAAAACCTCTTCCGCATGAGCGGCGACTGGATGAAGGGCACCGAAGTCCAGCTGCCCGGCCAGACGCTGAATGCCGGCGTTGTCGACGTCGCCGGGCGCAGCCTGCGTCTTGTTGCCCTCGACGGTCATACCGGCGCCGACCTGGTCATTGTCGATGCAACGAGCGGTGTCGTCTTTGCCGGCGACCTCGCCTTCAACGGCCGCGCGCCGACCACGCCGCACGCCGACGTCGCGCACTGGCTCAAGGCGCTCGACCAGCTCGAAGCGCTGACCCGCGAAGCCGGCTTCAAGGTCTTGCTGCCCGGCCACGGCGCGCCGACCGGCGATGCCGCCCCGATTCGCCAGACCCGCGCCTGGCTGACCTGGCTGAGCGCCGCCATGCGCGACGCGGCGAAAGCCGGGCTGGACATGAACGCGAGTTCGCCAATTTGCCGGTAGCGGCCAGCGAATATCGCCGCTCGGTCGGCCATCTCTTCCCGGCCGCCGAACAGGAAGCGCTGGGGGCGAAACCGTGATCACCGCGGCCAACATCGAGGTACCGGTGATTCCCACGGTCAACCGGAAATTCTGGGCAATTCTGGCGTTGTCCATGCTGCTCCACGCCTCGCTGTTTGCCCTGACTTCGTGGCAGCGCGAGAATGGCCCGATCAGCCTGCCGCCCATTTTTGCCTCGATCCGCCTGATCGCGGTTACCGAATCCGGACCTGTTGCCGAAGTCGCCCCGGCGCCGGCAGCCGTCCCCCAGAAGGCCCGGCAGGAAGCAAGTCGTTCGGAGCGGCCGGCTCCGCGAACGACGCAGACTGCCGGGCCGGCCAACGTGCCGGCCCCCGCGCCATCGTCGTCATCGGCGATGGCTGCCGAAAGCGCCGCGCCAGCAGTTGCCGCTCCGGTTGCCGAAGCCGCCCGGCCGGCCCCGGCCATCGCCCCGCAACGCCCGCAGAGCGAAGTCCTCGACGGCTATCGCCAGCGCCTCGGCGAACTCTTCGCCCGCCATCAGGAATACCCGCGCGTCGCCGCCATGCGCGGCTGGGAGGGCGAAGTCCGCCTGCGCCTGAAAGTCGCCCGCAAGGGCAATCTGCTCGGCGTCGTGCTAGACCGTTCGAGCGGCTTCGCGGTCCTCGACCAGCACGCGCTGGCCATGCTCGAAGCCTTGGCCAGCCTGCCGCCGCTACCCGAGGCGCTGGAAGCCAACGAAATTCAAGTCGTCGTACCGATCAACTACAAACTCAAGAAAACAACATCATGAGACAAATCCCGCAACGTTCGCTGCTCGCCATCGCCATCTCCGCTGCCTTCGCCCCGGCCTTCGCCGCCGAGGCTGTCGTCACCACGGCCACCGTCGAAGTCGTCGGCACCACGCCGCTTTCCGGCATTGGCGTGCCGCGCCTGCATCTGCCGGCCAACGTCCAGTCGCTCGATGACCGCCGGCTCGACGAAATTGAAAGCCAGAACATCGCCGAACAACTGCTTCGCCAGGTGCCGTCCGTCACCGTCAATGAAGTCCAGGGCAATCCCTATCAGGCCGACCTCAACTACCGTGGCTTCACCGCCTCGCCACTGCTCGGCACGGCCCAGGGGTTGTCGGTCTATGTCGATGGCGTGCGCGTCAACGAACCCTTCGGTGACACGGTCAACTGGGATCTGATCCCCAATTCGGCGATTGCCGGAATCGACCTGATTCCCGGCTCCAACCCGGCTTTCGGCCTCAATACCCTGGGCGGCGCGCTGTCCATGCGCACCAAGAGCGGTTTCTCGCACCCCGGCGGCAAGTTCGAACTGTCCGGCGGCAGTTTCAACCGCACCAACACCGAACTCGAGTACGGCGGCAACAACGGCACCTTCGGCTGGTACGGTGCCGGTGACTGGTTCCGCGAAGACGGCTGGCGCGACCATTCGCCATCCGACGTCAAACAGTTCTTCGGCAAGCTGTCCTTCCGCAATGCCGCCGGTGAGGCCGACCTGACGCTGACCAAGGCGCGTAGCCGGTTGATCGGCAACGGCCTGCTGCCGCAATCGATGCTCGCCGAACGTCGCGAGTCGATCTTCACGCACCCCGACGAGACGCGCAACGACATGACCCAGGTCGCCCTCAACGGCAAGCTGTGGCTCAGCGATACGCAAAGCCTGAGCGGCAGCGTCTATCACCGCCGCAGCAAGACGCGCACGCTGAACGGCGACATGAATGACGATTACGAGACCGAGTACGAGGACTGGGTTAACAATGGCAGCACTCCTGGTTTGGAGCCCGATGAAACCGGTGCCAACAACCGGACGCGGACGACCCAGCGCGGCACGGGCATCGCCGCCCAGTGGAATTTCAGCGGCAAGCAGCATCAGCTCGCTGTCGGCGCATCCTACGATCAGGCGCGCATCAACTTCCAGCAGACGCAGGAGTTGGGTGAACTCGACGCCACGCGCGGCGTGACCAATTTGTCGCCGCTCGCCGTCGAAAACCAGATCAACGGCAAGACCAGCACGGCCAGCCTGTTCGTCACCGACACCTTCTCGCTGCAGCCGAACCTGCACCTGACCGCCTCGGCGCGCTACAACATGAGCCACGTCACGACCTTCGACGAACTCAACCGGACGGCGCCCAACCTCGACGGCGACCACAAATACCGTAAGCTCAACCCGGCCATCGGCCTCTCCTGGCAGATCGTCCCGACGCTCAACGCCTACGCCGGCTTCAGCCAGGGCAACCGCGTGCCGACGCCGATCGAACTCGGCTGCGCCGACCCGGCCAACCCGTGCACGCTGCCCAATTCGATGGCCGCCGACCCCTACCTCAAACAGGTCGTCGCCCGCACGCTCGAAGCCGGGCTGCGCGGCAAGCTGGCCGGTGAAACCAACTGGAATGCCGGCCTTTTCCGCACCATGAGCCGCGACGACATCCTGTTCGTCGGCACCTCGACCAGTGCCGGTTACTTCACCAACTATGGCAAGACGCTGCGCCAGGGCCTTGAACTCGGCCTCAACGGCAACCTGCATCGCGTCGATTGGTTTGCCAACTACACCTGGCTGCAGGCCACTTTCCGTTCTGACGCCTGCATTCTGGCCGAAAACAACAGCACGCGCGGCACCACGGCGGAATGTACCGGCGGCGGGCAGGACGATGAAATCCTCGTCAAGAAGGGCAACCGCATTCCCGGCCTGCCGCAGCACAGCCTCAAGCTCGGCCTCGCCTGGCGCGCTACCGACTGGCTGCGCATCGGCGGCGACGTCCAGGCTTTCTCCGGCCAGTATGTGCGTGGCAACGAGAACAACCAGCACCAGAGCGGCACTGCCACCGATGCCTTGGGCAGCACGCGCACCTTCGACGGCTCGGGCCGGATTCCCGGCTACGCCATCCTCAACCTCAACGCCGAAGCCAGGCTGGGCGGCGGCTGGCAGCTGTTTGCCAAGGTCAACAACGTTTTCGACAAGCATTACGCCACGGCCGGCGCCCTGGCCGAAAACCCCTTCGTCGGCGGCAGCCTGCAGACCAACCCCGACGACTGGCGTCGTGAAACCTTCGTCGCTCCAGGCGCTCCGCGTTCTGCCTGGCTCGGCGTGCGTTACGTCTTTGGTGGCAAATGACATTTCATTTTTGGCCGATTTTTCCGGTTGACCGTAGCAAGTTGCGGTTGAGCCTGCATACCCGTGTCGGCCTCGTCCTTACCGCGCTGGCGGCCAGCCTGCTCATCGTCCTCGCCGGCTTGTGGTTGCACGGCACGCGTAACGCCATTCACGAAGAGGTCGAGGCTGCATCGCGCGTTTCCGAGCAATGGCTCAAAGCCGTGCTTGGCGAAATGAACGACGTGCCGGCCGCGACGCGGGGTGAACGGCTGCTCGGCGTGGCGCGCGCCATCGGCCGGGTGCGCGCCAATGAACTGGAAATCCGCACGGCTGTTGGCGAGACCATCTATCGCTCGCCGGCCCCCAGTTACAAGGCCGGGCGCCAGGTGCCGGGCTGGTTTTCGGGCTTGCTGTCCAGTCAATATCCGGTTCGTGCGCTGATCATGGAGGGCTATACCTTGACGCTGCATCCTGATGATTCGCGTGCCATCCTTGATGCCTGGGACGATCTGGCCGCCATGGCCGGCTGGGCGCTGGCCCTCCTTGTTCTGCTCTTCGTGGCGACACGCACGGCGCTGGGCCGGGCCCTGCGCCCGCTGGCCCAGATCATGCGCGCCCTCGACCGGACCGGGCGTGGGCGTTTCGATACCCGTCTGCCGGTTTTTGCGACGCCGGAACTCGGCCGCATCTCGCGCGCCTTCAACGGCATGGCCGACCGGCTGGGCGAAGCGGTTGACGAGAATGTCCGCCTTGAAAGCGCCCGTGAAGTCGACCGCCAGATGCATGACCGCCTTGAAGCGGAGCGCCGCGTCATCGCCCGCGAGCTGCACGACGAACTGGCCCAGGGCATCACCGCCGTCCGCGCCTTGGCCGGCGCCATTGTCCAGCGCACCGGCGATGCGCCGTCGCTGCATATTCCGGCCCGGGGTATCGTTGCCGTCACCGGCGAAATGCAGGATGGCGTGCGCAATATCCTGCATCGCCTGCGTCCGGCTGCCGGCAACGGTCTGGCCGCCACGCTCGAACGCCAGCTGGCCGGCTGGCAGGTGCAGCACCCGGAAATCACCGTAAACAGCCATCTCGCCATCGGCTCGCAAACGGTGGCCGATGATCTGGCCATGGCCGTTGTCCGCATCGTGCAGGAAGGCCTGACCAATGTCGTGCGCCACGCCGACGCCACGCAGGTCGAGCTGGCGATCAGCCGCGTCGCCGGCTGGCTGCAACTGACCCTGGCCGACAACGGTCGTGGCCGTTCCGGTCAGCCCTCGGCACAAGCCGGCTGCGGACTCGGCCTGGCCGGTATGGGCGAACGCATTGCCGAACTGGGTGGCCATCTGCAATTCGAACAACCGGCCGGCGGCGGCTTCCGCATCTTCGCCCGCCTGCCCGACGCCAGCGCGCAACACTCCCCGGAGGAATTCGCATGAACAACGCACTGCAAGGTCAGCGCATCCTGCTCGCCGACGACCACGCGATGGTTCGTCTCGGCTTCCGTTGCCTGCTCGAAGGGGCTGGCGCCATCGTGGTCGGCGAGGCGGAAAACGGCGAAAGTGCCGTTCGTCTCTACGCCGAACTCAACCCGGATGTCGTCGTGATGGACGTCTCGATGCCCGGCATCGGCGGCCTGGCGGCGCTCGAACGGTTGCTGGCCTGGGATGCCAAGGCCAAAGTGCTGATGCTCTCGGCTCACAACGACGACATCGTGCCGGTCCGCGCCCTGCGTCTCGGCGCCCGCGGCTACCTGTGCAAACGGGCGGCGCCCGAGGAGTTTCTGCGCGCCGTCGGCCAGGTGGCGAGCGATCGCCGTTACCTCGACCCGGAACTGGCGCAAGCCGTCGCGCTGGCCCAGTTGTCCGGTTCGGCCAACCCGGTCGATACGCTGACCGAGAAGGAACTGGCCGTCTTCATGAAGCTGGCAGAAGGTCGTTCGGTCAATGATGTGGCCGAGGATTTCTGCCTGAGTCCGAGCACGGTCGGGACCCATCTTTATCACATCAAGCAGAAGCTCAACGTGCAGAACGCCGCCGAGCTGACGCTGGTCGCCGTGCGCAACGGCCTGATCGAGGCCTGATGTCGGTCGATCATCTCTTCCCCGAGTGCCGGCCGCGCTGCGTCCGGCAGATGGCGGTTGGCGACGGCCATATCCTGCATGTCGAGGAATGCGGCCCGTTCGACGGTATCCCTGTCCTCTTCCTGCACGGCGGGCCGGGTGGCGGTTGCCTGACAGAACATCGCCGGCTGTTCGACCCCAACATTTTTCGCGTCGTCCTGATCGACCAGCGCGGCGCCGGGCGCAGCCTGCCGAGCGGTGAACTGGGGGCGAACACGACGCTCGATCTGGTCGCCGATCTCGACTACGTGCGCGAGGCGCTCGGCATTTCCGGCTGGATCGTTTTTGGCGGTTCGTGGGGCAGCTTGTTGGCGCTGGCCTATGCCCAGATTTATCCCGAAAGCGTGCATGGCCTGGTCTTGCACGGCATCTTTCTCGGTTCGCACGATGAAATCGTCGCCTATGCGCGCGGCCTGGGCGGGTTGTTGCCGCCATCCGAGCAAGCCCATCCGCTCACCTCGTTTGCCCGGCGCATTCTCGGCGATGATCCGGATGCGGCGGCGCAGGCGGCGCGGCTTTGGCTGAACTATCAGCGCGAGCTGGTTGGCAAGGCGCCGCTCGACGGGGAGCTCGATGTGATCCAGCTGGCCCGGGCGCGTATCCAGATGCATTACCTGACGCGCGACTGCTTTCTTGTTCCCGGCCAATTGCTGGCTGGCATCTCCCGCATCCACCATCTGCCGGCCGTCATCGTCCAGGGAATGGCCGACCCGGTCTGTCCGCCGATCGCGGCCGAAACCCTGCATCGCGCCTGGCCCGAGGCGACCTGGGTGCCGGTGGCGAGCGCCGGCCACGATGCGCTGTCGCCGGCCATGGCCCGCGCCTGCATCAAGGCGCTGGGCTGGATGGTGGAGTGTGCTGAAGATTTTGACTGAGTTGGTTGGTCACGGCAGGCGATTTGCCCCGATTTTCGGTTGTATGATCGCCCCATGACCTGCATCGAAATTGTTTCCGACCTTGTTTGTCCGTGGTGCTACATCGGCCTGCGTCGGCTTGATGCGGCTATCGCCGAGGTGCGCCGCGAGCTGCCGGACTTTGTCTGCGAGAAACGCTGGCGCCCGTTTTTCCTGAACCCTGATACGCCGCCGGAAGGCGAGCCTTACCGGCCGTTTCTCGAAAAGAAATTTGGCGGGCCGGCGCCGGTCGAGGCGCTGTTCGAGCGCGTCCGCGCCGCCGGCCGGCCGTGGGGTATCGACTACGCCTTCGAGAAAATCGAGGTCCGCGCCAACACCCTGCAGGCGCACCGCCTGATCCACTGGGCGCAGCAACGCGGCGATGCGGCTCGGCTCATCGAGCGGTTGTTCGTCGCCCAGTTCCAGCGTGGCGAGCGGATTGGCGATTTGGCGTTGCTGGCCAAGGTGGCGGTGGAGTGCGGATATCCCGGCGATGAAGTCGAGTCTTACCTCGCCTCCGATCAGAATGTCGACGAAGTGCGCGCCACGGAGCGCCGCTTCCGGGCGATGGGCATTTCAATGGTGCCGACCTTCATCGTCGATGGCCGGCATGTGGTGGTTGGAGCAGAGGATCCGGCCGTTCTGGCGGCGGCGATCCGCAAGTCAATGGCCTGAGCGCTGCTCAGGCTGGGTCTTGTCGGCGGTTCCGGCGGATGGCGAGGAGCAGCCCGCCGCAGAGGAGCGACCAGACCATGCCGGGTTCGGGCACGGATGAGACCAGCGTCAGGTCGCTGCCACCATTCAGCGTAATTTGACCGCCGGCGATCAGATCGATGTCACCTCCCTTACGCACGAGAATACCCCCTCCATTGCGCAGCGTGATCTGCCCCGGTTGCCCTGGGGAAATATCGCCGCCGGTGCTGACTGTTACGGTCCCTCTGTCCAGAAGCCTTGGATTCCCGGGTTGCGCCACAGTCAAACCAGGAGATGTGCCGACGTCGAATCTGGTCCAGTTGATCGTATCGATCGATACGCCTTCGGCAAGGGTGAGGGGGCCGGTGAGTGAGTTCAGTTGGACAAGGGGGGCAACCAAACTCAGGTCGTCGAGGAACAATGAACCGACTGCGCTGATCGTGATGCCGATGTCCGAATCGATACTGCCACCGATCAGCGAGAAATCACCATCGCAGGACAGCATGGCGCCGTTGCTCAAATCGAATGATGAATTTCCGGAGCAACCAATGGTGGCGATGTTGGCGTTCGAGGCGGCTTGAGCGAACGCCGAAAACAGCAGGGCGGACAGGAGCAGGGAAAGGTGGCGCATGGTCGCCTCCGGGAGAATGGCAATCCCTGAAGTCTGCGCCATTGGCATGACGATTGAATGACAGGCGACGCATGAGCCGGACTAGGCGCCGCCTGATTCCGCCGGCTTGAGCCGGCTGTTGTCTTACTTGGCGATGTCGAGCAATTCGACTTCGAAAACCAGCGTCGAATTGGGCGGAATACCGGGCACGCCGCGGCTGCCGTAAGCCAGGTTGGGCGGGCAGACCAGCTTGGCCTTGCCGCCGACCTTGATCTTCTGCACGCCTTCAGTCCAGCACGGAATGACGCGGTTGAGCGGGAAGGCGGCCGGTTCGTTGCGCTTGTACGAACTGTCGAATTCCTGGCCATTGGTCAGCGTGCCGCGGTAGTGCACCTTGACCGTGTCGCTGGCCTTCGGGCTGGCGCCGCTGCCTTCCTTGAGCATGGTGATGGCGATGCCGGAGGCAGTCATTTCTTCCTTCGGTTCGGCGGCCGTGGCCTGGAAGGAGAGCGCGAGGAGGAGGGCGGTTGCGGTAGCGAGCTTTTGCATGGATCTGCCTTGGTTGAGGTTGGGCGTTGAAAGTTGGCTACGTTAATGGGAAGTCGTCGGGCGAGTAAAGGGGGCCGCGAAAAAATTGTCCGCCCCGGCTCATTCGGTGACGGTCAGGTAAACCAGGGTCTGGTTGAGCAACTGGTAACCGATTTCGCCGAAGGTCATCGGCCCGGTGACCTCACCCGTCCGCTTGCCTTCAAGCTGCGAATTGAGAAAATTGAGGATGCAGTTGCAGGAGAAGGAAATGTCCAGCCCACTCCTGGGCAGGGCGGCCTGGAAGGCAGTGACATAGTCGGTGACCGGTGCCGCAAAGCGGTATTCGGGGCCCGGAAAGACCGGGGCGTAGAACTCGACGCGCCTTGCCTCACGGTCGATGCTTTTGATGCTGACGTTGATCATGGCGCCGCTGTAATCGGCGACCAGCGGCAGGCGGGGGTCGATCTGGTTGGCCAGCAGGTGGTCGGCCAGATTCCCCGGTTGGCCGCCGATCAGGCAGTCGCCGGCGCTGAAGCCGTTGTTCTCGAAGCGGATGCCGGCGCCGCTGCCGGGGCGAAAGAGGTTGACGATGTCGATCTGGGCGAACTTTTCGGGCGGCAGCGGTACGTCCATGACCACCGCGTCGCTTTCGGAAAATTCGCCGGTGCTGCCGAGGACGACCTTGGGTGTGGTCTTGCCGAGGTCGTCGAGGTGTACGCCGGCGATCCAGCCGATCAGCGGCTTCATGTACATCTCTTCGAAATTCGGGGCGTTTTGGGCAAATCCGGCGTGGGTGGCGCTGAAGGCGGGAATGATCAGGATGCTGTAGCCGTTGTCCGGCGCATTGCGGCAGATTTGCGGCAAGGTAGCACCGTCGTAGAAGCGCAGTTGCGGCGGTGCGGCGAAACCGCTGACTTCGCTGACGAAGACCTGCTCGCGGCTGACCGTGCCACCTTCGGCCGCCATGAAATAGGGGATCGTGCCGCCGATCCAGTGGCCTTGGGGGAGTTGCCTGAGGGCGGCTTCATCGCCGGCGATGCTCAGGTATTTTCCAGCGTTGATCAGTTCGGCGGCGCGGCTGACTGACATCAGTTCTTGTTGGGTTTTCATGGTTTTTACCGGTGGAGCGGGTCAGTTTTGGGCAAGTTGCGCCAATTCGTGACTGAGCATTTTTTCGTGGCGGGTGAAGTAGCGTTGCAATTCATGGGCCTTCAGGGTGCGCACTTCGCCATCGCTGATGATCGCGAATTGCTCGCGCAGCTTGGTCAGCAGCAGTTTGAGGCTGAGGATGCGGATGTCGAGCTGGAGGTTGCCGCTGAGCAATTCTTCCCAGATTGGGTCATTCGGTGCTGGTATCCGGGCCGAGATCGAGTCGGACGCGCTGCCCGGGCCGGACAGCCCCGATTTGCCGTTATCGAGGCGATGCTTGAATTTCCAGAGGTCGGCGACGGGCAGGTCGAGCAGGGCGCAGACCGAGGCGAAGCTGACGCCTTGCATGAACATGCCGGCAATCTGCCGGGCGAAGGCGCGGGTGAAGGGCTGGTCGGTTTCGCCCAGCCATTGAAGATCGGCGCTATCCGCTTCGCCGGGGATGACGGCATGGACGATGCAGCGGGCGTTGCCGATGTTGATGTGACGCCAGACGCTTTCCCGGCCTTGTTCAGGCGCGCTTCGGGCGGTGAAGAACCAGCCGCTGCGCTGGGCTTCGCGGGAGACCCAGATGTCGATCTGGTTTTTGCCGAGGTCGTTGCGGACGCGGGCGATGTGCCATGGTGCGTGAATAGCCAGTGTGTGGTGCAGTAGTTCTTCAAGCTTCATTGTTGGTCTCCATGTCGCCCGCTTGCTGTGGATCGGGCTGTTTTGCCGGTTTATGCTGATAGCAAGGAGTGTGCTAGCGGTTTATTGCGGGCCGGACGGCGGTTTCTGTTCCGGCAACTGTGGAGATATCGAACGGTTGCTGCAAATAAAAGCAGCTGTTCTACGGTCAACCCGAAAAAATGGCCAAAAATGAAATCCGGCCATCTCATGATTTTCATGAGATGCATCTGGCGATTGTCTCGTCGCCTGTTGTTTGTGCATTGTCGATAATCAGAACGAGGTCGCTTTCCACGGTCGACCGGAAAATTTGGTCTAAAACGAAATCACGCATCAACCTGAATAAGACAAAAATCATGAGACAAAACCCGAAGCGCCTTGCCGTTATCCTCGCTGCAACTTTTCCCTGCCTCGGCCTCGCCGCCGAAACGGCGCTGACGCTTGATTCGGTCGTCGTCAGCGGCAGCCGGGTCGAGCACAATACCTTCGACCTGCCGGCTGCCGTCGATGTTGTCGACGCTGCCCGCATCGGCGCCGATCAGGCGCGGGTCAATGCTTCGGAAGCGCTGGCGGCGGTGCCCGGCATCACTGTGCAGAACCGTCAGAACTATGCGCAGGATCTGCAGATTTCGTCGCGCGGGTTCGGCGCCCGGTCGGCCTTTGGCGTGCGCGGCATTCGTCTGATTTCCGATGGCATTCCGGCCTCGATGCCGGATGGCCAGGGGCAGGCTGCCACCTTCAACCTTGATCGTGCCGAGCGCATTGAAGTGCTGCGTGGCCCGCTGGCTGTGGTTTATGGCAACCATGCTGGCGGCGTCATCCAGATGTTCACGCCGGACGGCAAGGGCCGGCCGAGCGTTGAAGGTAGTTTCGTCGCCGGCAGCGACAACATGTGGAAGACAGACGTCAGCGCCCAGGGCGAAGTCGGCGGCCTCGGTTATGTCATAGACGCCTCACATTTCACCACCGACGGCTATCGCGCCCACAGCAAGGCCGAACGCGACCAGACCATGGTCAAGCTGACCTACCGGCCGAGCCAGGACGGCAAGCTGACTTTCATCGCCAACAGCTTCAAACAGACGGCCGAAGACCCGCAAGGCCAGACCTGGGCTGGCTACCAGGCTGATCCGCGCAGCGTTGCCCAGCCAGCGCTTGACTACAACACCCGCAAGAGCATCGACCACATGCAGGGCGGGCTGACCTACGAGCACCGTTTTGGCGATCATTCGGTGCAGGCCTCGGCCTACGCCGGGCAGCGCTCGACCATTCAGTACCAGTCGATTCCGCCCGGCCCGCAAGGCAATCCGAAGCACTCCGGCGGCATCATCGATTTTGACCGCGACTTCGCTGGTGCCTCGACGCGCTGGATCGGCCGCTTCCAGCTGGCCGGCGGCAAGCTGACGACGACGGTCGGGGTCGACTACGAGCAGTCGATCGACAACCGGCGCGGTTACGAGAATTTCATCGGCGCCACGCTCGGCGTCAAGGGCGTCCAGCGCCGCGCCGAAGAGGATCGCGTCGCCAGCTTCGACCAGTACGCCCAGGCCGAATGGCAGGGCGAGCGCTGGACCTTCAGTGGTGGCGTTCGCCACAGCCAGGTTTCATTCAACGTCAAGGACGCCTATCTGAGCAACGGCAACGATGGTGGCAGCGTCAGCTACGAGAAGACGACGCCGACCATCGCCGCGATGTTCCGCCTGACGCCAACGGTGAACATCTACGCCAGCGCGGCGCGCGGCTTCGAGGCGCCGACTTTCAACGAGTTGTTCTATTCCGGACCCGGCGGCACCTTCAGCTACAACCTAAAGCCGTCGACCAGTACGCACTACGAAACCGGTCTCAAGGCCTTTATCGGCAACGATAGTCGGATTGACGTGGCGGTCTTCCAGATCGAAACCGAGGATGAACTGGTCGTCGATTCGGCCTCCGGGGGCCGGACAACCTACCGCAATGCAGGCCAGACCCTGCGCCGTGGTCTCGAAGCCGGGCTCGACAGCCGCTGGGCCAACAACCTGTCGACCCGCATCGCCTATACCTTCCTCGACGCCCGTTACGACGAAGCCTTCACCACCTCGTCCGGACTGATCAATGCTGACAACCGTCTGCCCGGCGTTCCTGCCCAGAGCCTGTTCGGCGAACTGGCCTGGAAACATCCGGCCAGCGGCTTCCATGCCGCCGTCGAGGGCATCGCCCGGAGCAAGGTTTACGTCGAGGACACCAACACCAGGCAGGCAGCGCCGGGCTACGCCATCGCCAACCTGCGCTTCGGTGTCGACCGCAAGGTCGGCGACCTCAACCTGCGTACCTTCCTGCGCTTTGACAACATTTTCGATCGCCAGTACGTCGGCTCGGTCATCGTCGGCGACGGCAACAGCCGCTACTACGAAGCGGCGCCGGGGCGCACCTGGCTGGCCGGCGTGAGCGCGCGATATACTTTTTGAGCACCTCCATTCCCCCGCTCAAGCCCGGCCCCGGTCGGGCTTTTTTACGCCTGCTGAAACGCTGAACACTGTTTCGTTTTGGCTCAGCGACGCAGCAATTGTCCAGAAACTGAACGCGTCAGCATGTTCGGATGATTGCCACGGTCAACCGGGAAAAAGGCCTGAAATCCAAGTGCTAGCGGACTTTGCAGAAAAATCACGGGGTTTTTTGACGGGCTGGCACGGCCTTCGCAATTACATAGCGCGGAACACTGCCCTCGGGGTTGGGAGAGGGAAGATTCGTACGGAGCGGTACTCGCTTCGGGGTTCATTCACACAAAAGATGATTGAGGAGCAATTCAATGCAGAAAAAACTTATCGCGCTGGCTGTTGCAGCTGTTACGTCCGGTGCAGCCTTCGCACAATCCAACGTCACCATCTACGGCACGGTCGACATGGGCTACCTGTACCGTGGCGGCAATAGCGGCGCTGTTCAGAACACCCACAGCTCGCACTCGCTGCAAGGTAACTCTGCACAAAGCAGTCTCGGCTTCAAAGGTGTCGAAGATCTCGGCAATGGCCTGAAAGCCCTGTTCGATCTGGAATACCGCCTCACGCCGGATGCCAACTCCACCATCGGCGGCGCTGGTGCCGGTCACCAGTATGTCGGTCTGACCGGCGGCTTCGGTACCGCTGTAGCCGGTTATCTGGACGGTATCCGCTACGGCATCTATGGCAAGTACAGCCCGTTCGGTAACTACTCGGTCGGTAACTTCGCTTCGATGACCACCCAGTACGACCGTGCGCAAAACGCCGTGGCTTATATTTCGCCTAGCTTCGCTGGATTTACGGCGATTGTGGCTTACGCAACCAATACCCAGGCCACAGAAGGCGGGCTTAACGCCGTGCACGTTCCCGCCATCACGAGTGGCGGCAATCGCGGTGATGATCAGTTGTATTCTGTAAACCTGATTTACGCCAACGGTCCGTTGAGCGTTGATCTTGATTATGAAACCACTCGTGCCGTCGGTTACACGGATAGCAGATTGTTTGTTGCAACGGCAGGCGCTTCCTACGACTTTGGCGTAGTCAAGATTTCCGGTCTGTATGATGTCATCAAGGGCGACAGAAACTCCCTGATTGGTGGCAACATCGATCTGGATAGCACCACGGCGGGCTTGCAGAACCTGGGCGGGCTGGCAGCAGATCAAAAATATGATCGTCGCAACTGGATGATCGGCGCCAGCGTTCCATTCGGCAAGGCTTCATTCCTCGCTAGCTATGGCCGGGTCAAGGACAAGACCCTGACCGAAGCCGACGCCAGCAAGTGGGCTGTCGGTGCGCGCTACGCACTGTCCAAGCGGACGACCCTGTACGCCGACTTCGCACACATCAACAACGATACCAACGCTGCCTTCACCATTAATCCGATGGGCAACAACTCCGGCACCAGCGGCGGTATCAACGGTTTCGATATGGGCATCAAGCACACGTTCTAAAGAACGGTGCAGGAAAGTACTCTTGCGTCAGATGGTTTCTACACATCTGTTTGGGGCGCCCCACGGGGCGTCCCGTTTTTTTATTGTTTTACTGTCACTGCTTTGTCTTTCGTCTGCGTCCTTTGCTGAAGACTCGGTCGTCGTTAAAGTCGGGAATTCCGATTTTCGGACAGCACACGACGGGCTGATCGAAGCTATCGAGAGCGAAGGCCTGGTGGTCGGCAGCATCCTGCCGTTTCGCGACATGCTGGCCCGCACAGCCGTTGGTGATGGCACGATCCCCTACGGTGAAGCAGAAATCGTCCAGTTCTGCAGTGCCGTGCTCGCCGCAGAGCTAGTCCGCGAGGACCCAGTACAACTGACACTTTGCCCGCTGTCCATTGCGCTCTATACCATCAAGGGAAAATCGTCGGAAATCCGGCTGGCGTATCGCTCGTCGGGTAACGCGACCGCCGGTCGACTGCGTGCCGAATCGTTGTTGCAGCGGATTGTCCTGCGCGCCGCGGAACTGGCCCGCCTGCGCTGGTAAGCCTCGCTCAGGAGGCGCGGTGGTTCATCAGGGCTTTCAGCCCGTTCACGTTCAGGATGCGAATGTGTTTCTGCTGAACGGCGATATGGCCTTCTTCCTGGAAGCGGGAGAAAGCGCGAGACACCGTTTCGAGCTTGAGGCCGAGGTAGCTGCCGATTTCCTCGCGCGTCATTCGCAAGTAAAACTCGGCGTGCGAAAAGCCGCGCGCCGTGAAGCGCTGTGACAGATTGAGCAGGAAGGCAGCCAGTCGTTCCTCGGCGCGCATCGTGCCAAGCAACATCATGACGCCGTGGTCGCGGACGATTTCCCGGCTCATCACCTTGTGGAAATGATGCTGCAGCGTGTGGATCTCCCGCGACAGGCCTTCCAGGCGCGAGAACGGAATGGCGCAAATCTCGCTGTCTTCGAGCGCGATGGCATTGCAGGTGTGGTGTTCGGTACTGATGCCATCGAGGCCGAGCAATTCGCCGGCCATCTGGAAGCCGGTTACCTGGTCGCGTCCATCTTCAAGCAGCACATCGGTCTTGAAGAAGCCGCTGCGAATCGCATAGATGGCATCAAAAACTTCGCCGGCACGGTAGAGGTGGTCGCCGCGCTTGATCCGACGGCGGGTCGATACCAGATCATCAAGACGTTCCAGTTCTTCGAGGCTGAGACCGTACGGCAGGCACAGTTCGCGCAGGTTACAATTGGAACAGGCTGTCTTGATAACAGACAGCGTGACTTCCTGATTTAACGGGTGTGTTTGAGCCATTCGCAACCTGCATTCGCTTGATCCAAGTCAACCATAAAATCGAACCTTCCGAACATAATCAGACCTACTTTTAGTGGCTGGCCTAATGAATTTCGCAACTGAAAACCTCGTATTCGATCCCCAGATCATCCGCCGTTTTGATGTCAACGGCCCCCGTTACACGTCTTATCCGACGGCCGATCGCTTTGTCGAGGCCTTCGATTCTGAGGCAGCGAAAGTCTGGCTTGGCAAACGGAATATCGGCGGCATAAGCCGACCTCTCTCATTATACTTCCACATACCTTTCTGTAACACTATTTGCTACTACTGCGCGTGTAACAAAATTATCACCAAGGATCACGGGCGTAGCGCGAAATATCTCCGGTATCTGGCAAAGGAGCTGGATATCCAGGCTGCGGCGCTGGAAGGTCGCGATGGTGAGCACGAAGTTATCCAGCTGCATTGGGGTGGCGGTACACCAACCTTCCTGTCGCACGATGAAATGCGCCAACTGATGGGTGAAACGCGCAAGCACTTCAAGCTGCTTGAAGGCGGCGAATACTCTATCGAAGTCGATCCGCGCAAGGTCGATACGGCGACCGTTGCGCTACTTGGCGAACTCGGCTTCAACCGGATGAGCGTCGGCGTCCAGGATTTCGATGAAAAAGTCCAAGTCGCCGTCAATCGTGTACAGAGCGAGGAAGAAACCTACAGCGTGATCCGCGATGCACGGGCCAACGGTTTCAAGTCGGTTTCTGTGGACCTGATCTACGGCTTGCCGCACCAGACTGTCATGGGTTTCAACCGGACCATCGAGCGGGTATTGGCGATGGATCCGGATCGCCTGTCGATCTACAACTACGCGCACATGCCGAGCATGTTCAAGCCGCAGCGCCGGATCAACGATGCCGATCTGCCGTCGGCCGATACCAAGTTGCAGATTCTGGCGCTGGCCATCAAGAAACTGACCGATGCAGGCTACGTTTTCATCGGCATGGACCACTTTGCCAAGCCCGATGATGAACTGGCTGTTGCTCAGCGCCAAGGCCGCCTGCACCGCAATTTTCAGGGCTATTCGACGTATGCCGACTGCGACATGCTGTCTTTCGGCATTTCGTCGATCAGCAAGGTCGGGCCGAGCTACTACCAGAATGTCAAGACCGCCGATGAGTACTACGATGCGCTCGATACTGGCTCCCTGCCGGTGTTCCGTGGCATCGAACTGACGGCTGACGACATTCTGCGTCGCTCCATCATCCAGGCCCTGATGTGCCATTTCGAATTGTCCATTGAAAGCATTGAAAGCGCTCACCTGATCGACTTCCGCGAGTATTTTGCAGCAGAGCTGGAAGACATGAAGGAAATGGAGCGGGCCGGGTTGCTCAAGATCGACCGCGAATGGATCACTGTCCTGCCGCCGGGACGTCTTCTGGTGCGCATCATTTCGATGGTCTTCGACCGCTATCTGCGGGCTGGTCGCCAGCGGGCGACTTACTCCAAAGTTATCTGAGCGGTGTGCAGCAATCAAAGCGGGCAGTTAAACTGCCCGCTTTGCTTTTGTTGATTCTGTTCGATGCCTGATTCCGGTTTTCTCGCACTTTTTCTTGTTGGTCTGCTCGGCGGGACCCATTGCGTCGGCATGTGTGGCGGCATTGTTGGCGCCTTGTCGATGGGCGTCACGGCGCGCTGGTCGATGCATTTCGCCTACAACGGTGGGCGCATCCTGTCCTATGGCGTGGCCGGCGCCATTGCCGGGGCTCTCGGGGCGGCCAGCATGGGCCTGGAGGGGCAGGTTCCGGCCCGGCTGATTCTTTATTTCATTGCCAATCTGATGCTGGTGGCCCTTGGCCTTTACCTGCTCGGTGTAACGCGGGCGCTGGCTTTCACCGAACGTGCCGGACAAAAACTGTGGATCCATCTGCAACCGCTGACCCGGCGGTTTCTGCCGGCACGCAATGTTGGCCAGGCTTTTCCGCTTGGCCTGCTCTGGGGCTGGTTACCTTGCGGTCTGGTCTATAGCGCGCTGGCCAGCGCGCTGACGGCAGGTTCGGCGACGCGTGGCGGCCTGATGATGCTGGCGTTTGGCCTCGGAACCCTACCTAATCTATTGTTGGCTGGCATCGTCCTGGCGCGACTGAACGAATTCGTCCGGCGGCCGGTCGTACGTACCCTGTCCGGCCTGTTGGTGCTAGGCTTTGGCCTATATGGATTCGTCGGCCTGATCTATTTGTCAGGCCAGCTTTAGTCGGGAAATGACATCATGAAAATCCTGTTGCCGGTTGATGGTTCCGAATGTTCCTTGCGCGCGGTTGATCACCTGATTACCCACGTCAGCTGGTTTCGCGACGTGCCGGAAATTCACCTGCTGCACGTCCATGCGCCGATTCCGATTGGTCGCGTGCAAGCCCATGTCGGCAAGGAAACGCTGCATGCCTATTATCTGGAAGAGGGACAGGAGCATCTGGCCGCGGCCCAGAAAAAGCTGGACGCGGCCGGGCGTTTTCATACGACGCACATTCACGTCGGCCAGCCAGCCGAGGTGATTGCCAGGGTGGCTGGCGATTTGGCCTGTGATCTGATCGTCATGGGGTCGCATGGCTGGGGCGGTATTGCCGGGCTGGTCATGGGGTCCGTGGCGAGCCGGACTTTGCATCTGGCGCCTTGTCCTGTTCTGCTGGTCAAATGACTGAGTCCGAAACGGGCCGGGTCGTCGAGTTTGCCATTGGTGGCATGACCTGCGCAGCCTGTTCGGCGCGCCTCGAGAAGGTACTCAACCGCCAGGCTGGCATGCAGGCCAACGTCAATCTGGCGGCCGAACGGGCGCGAGTTCGCCTTGCGGTCGGAGCTGATGAAGCTGCCGTGGTGGCGGCTGTCGCCAAGGCCGGTTTCAGTGCTGCAGTGGTCGACGGGCAAACGCGCGAACGTGAAAAAGCCGCCAAATTGCTGGTCTACCGCAGCGAAATCCGGCGGTTCTGGATTTCGGTGGCGCTGACCTTGCCGCTGGTCGGCCAGATGTTTTTCATGTTCGGCGAACACGGCCACATGAATGAATTGCCGCGCTGGTTCCAGCTGGCGTTGGCGACGCCCGTGCAGTTCTGGATCGGCTGGCGTTTCTACGATGGCGGCTTCAAATCCCTGCGTGGCGGCGGCGCCAATATGGATGTGCTGGTCGCGCTAGGGACCAGTATGGCTTGGGGCTTTTCGACGGTGGTGACGCTGTTCGGGCTCGATCAGCATGTCTATTTCGAAGGCGGGGCGGCGGTCATCACGCTGGTCCTGCTCGGCAAGTTGCTCGAAGCGCGGGCCAAGGCGCGGACCTCGGAGGCCATCGAGTCGCTGATCCGCCTGCAGCCGAAGACGGCACGCGTCGAGCGCGATGGCCAGTGGATCGACATGCCGGTCGAAGCCTTGATGCCGGGCGACGTTTTTCTCGTTCGGCCGGGCGAAAGCGTGCCGGTTGATGGCGAGTTGATCGACGGTCAATCGAGCGTCAACGAGGCAATGCTGACCGGCGAAAGCATGCCGGTGGGCAAGCGGGCCGGCGACAAGGTTTTTGCCGCGACGGCCAACGGTCAAGGGGCGATGCGCTGCCGGGCGACCGGCGTTGGCGAACGTACGCTGCTTGCCGGCATTATCCGCATGGTCGGCGAAGCGCAGGGGTCGAAGGCGCCGGTGCAGCGGCTGGCCGACCGGATTTCGGCGATTTTCGTGCCGACGGTGTGCGTCATCGCCCTCGTCACCTTTGCCGGCTGGTGGTGGTACGCCGGCGATTTTGCCGAGGCGTTGGTCAATGCCGTCGCCGTGCTGGTCATTGCCTGCCCGTGCGCGCTTGGCCTGGCGACGCCGACGGCGATCATGGTCGGCACCGGGCAGGGGGCGCGGGCCGGCATCCTGGTGAAAAATGCCGAGGCGCTCGAGCGAGCCGAGAAAATCACGGTGCTGGCGTTGGATAAAACCGGAACGCTGACCTGCGGCACGCCGCAAGTGACGGATGTCGTGCCCTACGGCCTGTCGCGCGATGAAGCGCTCGGCCTGGCGGCGGCGCTTGAGGAGAATTCAGAGCATCCGCTGGCGCGGGCGATCGTTTCGGCGGCTGTTGCAGGCATTTCCACGGTCAACCGGGAAAAAGCCTCAAATTTCAAATCCCTGTCGGGGCATGGCGTCGAAGGCGATGTGGCCGGCCGGACCTTGCGCCTGGGTTCGCCGAGCTGGCTGGGGCTGGCTGCCGACCCGGCGGTGGGTGATTTGCAGCAGGCCGGCAAGACGGTGGTGGTGCTGGCCGAAGGCCAGACAACGCTGGCTTTGTTTGCCGTCGCCGATGCCTTGCGGCCGACCTCACGGGCGGCCGTCGAGCGGCTGCGCGAGCGCGGTATCCGTGTTGTCATGTTGACTGGCGATAATGCGGCAACGGCGGCGGCGATCGCCGCCGAGGCGGGCATTGGCGAGTTCCGGGCAGGTATTTTGCCGGGCGACAAGGCGGCGGCGATCAACGAATTGAAGTCCGGTGGCGGCTTGGTGGCCATGGTCGGCGATGGCATCAACGATGCGCCAGCGCTGGCGGCGGCTGATGTCAGCTTTGCCATTGGCGCCGGTTCCGACGCGGCGGTGGAGGCAGCGGATTTAACATTGATTCGCAGCGACCTGATGGGAGTTGTCGATGCTATCGACCTATCGGCGGCCACCTTGGGGAAAATCCGGCAAAATCTATTCTTTGCCTTCATTTACAATGTGATGGGAATTCCGCTTGCGGCGCTGGGGTGGCTCAATCCAGTGGTGGCGGGGGCTGCCATGGCGATGAGTTCGGTGTCGGTTGTCTCCAACTCGCTACTTTTGAAGCGCTGGCGGCCGGGGCGCTAGAAGCAAGAACAAGGGGTTTCGATGACCACAGGGGTCGAAAGGATGTCAGTTTTGCAGGCGGCAGCCGGCGATGGCGTGGGCAATCCGCCGGCGCTGACGGAGCAGGAGGCGATGTTCCGGACGACGATGGAGGCGGCACAGGTCGGCATCTTCGTTCTGCAGGATCAGTGTTTCAAATACGTCAATCCCTATTTGACGCGCCTCTTTGGCTATTCCGCGGAGGAAATGGTGGGCCACATGGGGCCGCTCGATGTCGTTGTGCCCGAGTTGCATGCCTTCGTCATCGACCAGATGCAGGCCAGGGCCGCCGGAATCAGCGGGCATCATTACGAGATCACCGCGGTGCGCAAGGATGGCTCGGAGTTTCCAGCCATGGTCTTCGGTTCGCCGTCGGTATTTGATGGACGCCCGGCATCGGTTGGAACCCTGCTCGATATTTCCTGGCAGAAGGCCGCCGAGCAGCGCATCCGCGAGTTGGCCGACTATGACGTGCTGACCGGATTGCCTAATCGCCGCCTGTTGCGCGAACGTTTTGTCCAGTTGCTGGCCGCGGCGGAACGGGACAAGACGGAAATCGCCGTCATCTTTCTCGACCTTGATCATTTCAAGCGGGTAAATGATTCGCTCGGCCACAGTGTCGGCGACGAACTTCTGGTCGAAGTGGCGCGTCGCCTCGACAGCGTGGTGCGGCGCATCGATACGCTGGCCCGCCTGGGCGGCGACGAGTTCATTTTTGCCATGCCGGGATTTCATACGGCGGCCGCGGCTGATGTGGCACGTCGCCTGATCGATGTCTTCTCCCGGCCATTCGAGGTGGCGGGGCATGAACTGACGGTAACGCCGTCGCTGGGCATCAGCATCTATCCGCATGACGGGCAGGATCTCGAAACCCTGCTCAAGAACGCCGATACGGCGATGTACCGGGCCAAGGATATCGGGCGCAACACCTTCCAGTTCTACGCTACCGAGATGAACACGGCGACGCTGGATCGTCTGCTCATGGAAAGTAATCTGCGGCGCGCCCTGGCGCAGAACGCACAGAACGAATTTGTGCTCCAGTACCAGCCACTGGTCAATCTGCGAACCGGCATGGTGATCGGTGTTGAAGCTTTGATCCGTTGGCAGCATCCCGAACTCGGCACGATCATGCCGGACAGCTTCATTCATGTCGCTGAAGAAACCGGCCTGATCAACCCGATTGGCGACTGGGTTCTCTGCGAAGCCTGCCGGCAGGCCAAGGCCTGGTGCGACGAGGGTTTGCCGTCGCTGGTCATGGCCGTCAACGTGGCGCCTGTTCAGTTCAGGCAGCCGGGATTTATCGAAATGGTGGCCGGCGCACTGGCCTCGTCAGGTCTCGAAGCCAGCTTGCTTGAACTGGAATTAACCGAACGCACTGTCATGCACGATGCCGACATCAATCTGGGCACGTTGTCAGCGCTCCATCGGATGGGGGTCGAATTGTCGCTCGATGATTTCGGGACCGGCTATTCATCGCTCGCCTATCTCAAGCGCTTCCCGGTCGGCAAGCTCAAGATCGACCGCTCCTTCGTCAATGATCTGGAAACCGATCCCGACGACTGGGCGATTGCCTCGACCATCGTCAGCATGGGGCGCAGCCTGCGCATGACGGTGCTGGCCGAAGGTGTCGAAACTGGCGAGCAGCTGGCGCAATTGCGTAAAATGGGCTGCGATATGGCGCAGGGCTATTATTTCAGTCGTCCGACATCGGCGGCTGGAATAGCCGAAATCCTTCGCGTTCAACCCTTCATGAACAGGTAAACGGCATGGAAAACACAGTTATCAAAGTAGGTGGCATGAGCTGCCAGGGCTGCGTCAAGAACATTACCGGCGTGCTCAGTGGCATGGCGGGTGTGGCCAGCGCCGAAGTCTCGCTCGAGGCGGGCGAGGCTAAAGTGGCATTCGATCCGCAGGCGGTAACCCGCGATGCACTGGTCAATGCCATTGAAGATGCAGGCTTCGACGCAGAATAAAAATCAAACAACAACAGTTTTTCGAGAGAACAGCCGTGCCAGAAGAAAAAATCAGATTGACCCAGCTTTCCCATGGCGGCGGCTGCGGCTGCAAGATCGCACCCGCCGTCTTGCAGCAGATTCTGGCCGGTGCTCCGTCGGGCATCATCCCGCCGCAATTGCTGGTCGGTACCGAGACCTGCGACGACGCAGCGGTTTATCAGATCAACGCCCAACAGGCGATCGTCGCGACGACCGATTTTTTCATGCCGATCGTGGACGACCCCTACGATTTTGGCCGTATCGCCGCTACCAACGCCATTTCCGATGTTTACGCCATGGGCGGCACGCCGCTCTTCGCGCTGGCCATTGTCGGCATGCCGGTCAATACACTGCCGCTGGAAACCATCGGCAAGATTCTGCAGGGCGGCGAAGCCGTCTGCCGTGCCGCCTGCATCCCGATTGCCGGCGGCCACACCATCGACTCGGTCGAGCCCATTTACGGGCTGGTTGCCATCGGTATCGTCAATCCGGCCCATCTCAAGCGCAACTCCGGCGCCAAGCCGGGCGACAAGCTGATCCTCGGCAAGCAGCTTGGCGTCGGCGTCTATAGCGCCGCGCTCAAGAAGGATCAACTCCACAGCAGCGACTACGATGCGATGGTCGAAACCACCACCCAATTGAACACGCCGGGGCCCATGCTGGCCTGTCTGGATGGCGTGCATGCCGTCACCGACGTCACCGGCTTCGGTCTGGCCGGGCATCTGCTGGAAGTCTGCAAGGGCAGCAATGTGCGCGCTACGGTGCATTACGCCGACCTGCCGCTGCTCGCCCGCGCCCGCGAGTTTGTCGATGCCGGTCATCTGACCGGCGCCTCGGGGCGCAACTGGGCCAGTTATGGTGCCAGCGTCAATCTCGCGGCGAACCTGGAAAGCGCCGCCAAAACCCTGGTCACCGACCCGCAAACCTCGGGCGGTCTGCTTGTTTCATGCACGGCCGAAACGGTGACGGAAGTGTTGTCACTGTTCCTGCAGCAGGGGTTCTCGCACGTTTCCGTGATCGGCGAAGTTAGCGAAGGCGAGCCGGGTATCGACGTTATTTGACGTGTCGGGTTGATGGGGCATTCGCGCCGGTGCGGGACGACAGATTTTTTCGCTATTTGCCTGACTTAACGACCTCGGCAATCGCCGCCGATTTCTCCAGCCGGATGTGGCGGGCTTGATGGCTCGCGTTTGGTCTGGCGGCGCTTTGACGAATCTTGCCGAGCCCGTCTTTTTCTGGCCCAGATCAGTACGCCGGTGATGCTCAGTGCGGCAATGGCCAGTCCGCACAGCGAGATCAGGATACGTCCCGGCAAGCCAGCGATACGGCCGGAATGCAGCGGGAACATCGCCTGCAGGAAAATGTCCCCAGCCGTGCCGGTGCCGGGAATGTCGCGGCCGAGCAGGGTGCCGGTCGCGGCATCGAAATGGAACCAGGGGTTGCCGAGGCCGACATCGCCATGGCTGGTGCCAGGTTCGAAGAAACCAACCGCATAAACGCCCGACAGGCGTTCGTGGAAGATGCCGCCGGCCGGCGCCGCGATGCCATGGCGCCGGGCTTCCTGTTCGGCGAGGGCGACGATTTCGTCCATTTTCATTTTTGGCCCGTTTTTCCGGTTGACCGTAGCATTCGCCGCAGCGGCAAAGGGCGACGGCGAGAGTTCGGAAAACCAGCCGACGACCGGCCGCATGACCTGTTCCTTGAGGTTCATGGAGACCGAGGTGATGGCCAGCATGAGGACCAGCAGGAAGAGCCAGACACCACCTGAGCGGTGCAGGTCGAAGTTCAGCCGATGGCCGCCGGCCTGCCAGCGGAAGGCGAAGGATTGCCGCCAGCTGTTGCGGCTGGGAAAGGAAATCCACAGTGCAAGCAAGGTGTCGAAGACCCAGACGAGGGCGACGATACCCATGAACAGTGTGCCGAGTTGCAGCCCGAAGGCATCCGGGATGTGCATGCTGTAGTGCAGCTTGTAGAGGAAAGGGAGCAGTTTTTCGCGGTCAAGCGAGACCTTGCCCCATTCCCGCCGGCCGAGTACCTCGCCGCTCACCGGATCAAGCGCGACCTGGTTGTAGCCGAGCGGGTAGGGCTGGCCGGTCGCCGGGTCGAGACGGGCATCGACGAAGACGCCGAAGGCATGCCCCGGCTCGACGGCGAGCGGCATGAAGCGGATTTGCAGGCGCGGTTCGGCGCTTTCCAGGCGGCTCGCCAGTTCGAGCGGCGAGAGGGGCTGGCCCCGTCCCGGCGCGTCGAACAGGTTCGGGTTCAGCCATTCGTCGAGTTCGTGGTCCCACGAGATGACGGCACCCGTCAGCCCGGAAACGCACAGGAAAAGAGCGGCGAACAGCCCGAACCAGCGATGCAGCAAGACAAGAAACGGACGCATCGGTCTTCCCCCGCTCAGTATTTCCAGTTGAGCGAGACGCTGAAGTTGCGCGGCGCGCCGTAATAGCTCTGGCTCCACATCAGGCTGGTGAAGTATTTCTCGTCGGTCAGATTGTTGAGGTTGGCGCTTACGCTGAGATGCTTGTTGATGTCGTAGCGTGCCATCAGGTTGACCAGGGCATAGGCCGGCTGGGTCGTCCGGGTGGTGGCGCCGGTGCCGAAGTCGTAGACGTCGACGCGGTGGATGTCGTCCTGCCAGCTGACGTTGGCGCCAACCTTCAACTGCTCGATCATCGGCACGCGGTAGGTGCCACTCAGGCGGAGCAGACGGCGGGGCGTATGGGTGCGCACGTCGTTGCCTTGCGGGTCGGTCAGCGTGAGCTGGGTGTAGCCGAGATTGACCTGCAGGCGCTCGGTCAGCGCGCCGGAAATGTCGAGCTGCACGCCGCTCGATTCGGCGTCGATGGCGCGATAGATGGCAACCGGCCCGACGTAGCCGGCGGCTTCGGCCAAGCCATTCTGCTCGGTCTGGAAGTAGGCGAGCGAGGCATTCAGACGCTTGTTGAAGAAATCGCTCTTGAGGCCGATCTCCTTGCTGTTGCCGCGTACCGGGTCAAGCGGCGCCAAGGTTGCATCGACCTGATACTGCGGATTGAAGAGTTCGGTGTAGCTGCCATAGACCGAGAGGGCCGGGAGCAGATCGTAGATCGCACCGAAATACGGGGTGAGCTTGCTGGTGTCGGATTGGCGGCTCCCGCCGTAGGAGGTGCCGCGGATATCGACCGACGTGGCGCGGACGCCGGCGATCAGCTTGAGGTCGTCGCGCAGATTGAAGCGGGTGGCGAAGAAGGCGCTCTTGCGCGTGTCGGTGAAGTCGCTGCCGTTAAAGGCGGCGTCGAAAGTCGGCATCGGGTAATTGCCCGTCCAGCTCTCGAGTGGCGGCAGCGCGGTGCCAATGCCTTGACCGTAGCTGGACAGGTCGCTGAGCGCCGATTTGGCCCAGCTGGCGCCAATGCTCACGTCGTGCTTGCGCCCTGCCAGCGAGAAATGCCCGGTGGCGTAGAGGTCGACCATGGTCTGCTTGTTGGTCATGTCGTATTGCGACGGATAGCTGAAGAGGCCGAGACCGGTCGTCCGGTCCGGCGTGCCGTAGACGTAGAACAGCGATGAGTTGTTGGTGAATTCCTGGCGGGTGACGACGGCCTTGGCCAACCAGTCGTCGTTGAAATGATGGGTCAGTTCGACGAAGGTGCTTTGCGTCTTCGAATCCCACACCGCCCAGTCGGCGGCCGTGCTCGTCGAGCGGTCGAAATTGGTCGGGCTGCCATCCGAGTAGTATAGCGGCAAGGCGCCCCACATCGGGCTCTTCGGCTTGTTGATCTGGGTGTGGTGGCCGATGGCGAGCTGTGTCGATTCGGCCAGGTCGGTCTCGACGATGCCGTAGAACACCGTTTTCTCGCGGCTGTAGCGGTCGAGGTAGGAATTTTTGTCCTCGCGGGCGAAGACCAGTCGGCCGCGAATCCGCCCGGAGTCGATCAGGGCGCCTGAGACATCGGCGTCGAGGCGGTACTTTTCCCACGATCCGGCGGTCAACCCGGCTGAAGCAGCGAAATCGACGGTCGGCCGTTTGCGGATGAAATTGACTGTGGCTGAAGGGAAGCCAGTGGCCGACATGAGCCCGTTGGCGCCATAAACGGCCTCGATCCGGTCGTAGATGGCGGTATCGATATCGCCGTTGACGATGTCGTAGACGAAAGGAACACCGATGCCGTCGAACTGGAAATTGGTGACGTCGAAGCCACGCGCGGTGTAATAGGTGCGGTCGGTTTCCGGACGCTCGACGACGATACCGGATGATGCAGCCAGCGCGTCATTGACGTTGTCCAGCTTGAAGTCGTCGAGTTGGCTGCGCGAAAGCACTGAAACGGTCTGTGGCGTTTCACGCAGAGACAGATTCATTTTGGTCGCCGAACTGCTGCGGGACGTGGTGTACAAGCCGGTCTTCTCGGTGCTTACTTCGCTGTCGGCGTTACCGGTCACGGTGATGGCGGGAAGGGCCGTTTCGCTGCCGGCCGGCGGCTCGGCGGCAACGGCCGGGCCGATATGGAGGGCCGTGATCAGGGCAAAAAGGGGACGCTGACGGAAAACCGCCGGCAGGGTGTGCAGGAACGACATGGAAACTCCCGGATGGTGCCGGCGGGCTGCCTGGGGTTTCCTGGGTGGCTGGCGGTGGCTTGCTGTTGTTGAAAAGAGTGAAACTCAGGCAGCCTTGCGCATCACCTTGCCTGGCTTGGGTTGCTCGCCATGCGCTTCGCGCAGGCATTCGTGGGCGCAGGAGGCGCACCGGCCGCAGTCACGGGTGACGCCGAGATCACGGCGCAGATCCTTGAGCGTGCGAGCACCATCTTGCGCGGCTTCGCGAATCTGGGTGTCGGTGACTGCTTTGCAGACGCAGACGTACATGGACTGCCTCCTGATGCGGTTGTAAATGCGAATAATTCGTATTCTATTGTGTTGCGAATGATTGTCAACAACTATGTTGCATTCGGCCTTCAACCCGGTTTTGTCGCATAGTCGACAGCCGAGCCCGAGCCTCATGGTACTGAGCAATTCGCAAGCCAGCTGCCGCTGGATGGAGTCAAAAATGAAAAAGCCGCAGACTGGCTGCGGCTTTGGGTGGGGTGGGGCGGGGCGGAGAGGCCTAGCCTTCGCCCGGCTCCATGTGCGCTTGCAGATAGTTCGGCAAGGTCACATCCTTGATCAGCGTCTGCTGCGTTTCCAGCCAGTCGATGGCTTCCTCGCAGTGTTCGAGCAATTCCTCGAGCAGGTCGCGGCTGACGTAATCCTGTAACTCTTCGCACAGGGCGATGCTTTCGATGAGCAGGGGGCGCTGAATTTCACGCTCGTACTTGAGGTCGCCCTGCAGACACTCGACAACATGCTCGCCGATCATGAGCTTGCCGAGGTTTTGCAGGTTGGGCAGGCCTTCGAGGAAGAGCACCCGTTCGATGATCTCGTCGGCTTCCTTCATGACGCGGATCGACTGCTTGTACTGGTAGTCGTTGAGCTTTTCCAGACCCCAGTTGCGGAACATCCGGGCGTGCAGGAAATACTGGTTGATCGAGGTCAGCTCGTTCTTCAGCACCTTGTTGAGGGCTTCGATGACTTTTTTGTCGCCTTTCATCGTCGTCGCTCCTTAAGCCGGGGTGCCCGAGCCCATCTGGCTCTGCAGGTAGTTGGGCAGGCCGACCAGTTCGATCAGCTTGAGCTGTTTTTCGAGGTAGTAGGCGTGGTCCATTTCGGTGTCTTCAAGCTGAATGGCCAGCATGTCACGGCTGACGTAGTCCTGGGCTTTTTCACAGGCGGCCATGGCCTTTTTGAGGTCGCCGACCACCTTGTATTCGACGGCGAGGTCGGATTTGAGCATTTCCGGCACGGTCTTGCCGATCTTCAGCGCTTCGCGCTTGCTGAGGTCCGGCTTGCCTTCGAGGAAGAGAATGCGCTGGATAAGGGCGCGGGCATGCTGGCGTTCGTGGTCGGACTCATGGATGGATTTCTCGGCCAACTGGCTCAGACCCATGTCGGCATACATCTCGCCGTGGATCAGGTATTGATCGACAGCTGTCAGTTCGCCGGTCAGCAGTTCGTTCAGGATATCGATGATCTTCTTATCGCCCTTCATGGCTTTCTCCGTAAGGTTCGTTGGGTAGCGGGCTGGCTGGCGGGCCACAGCTGGCTTGCCCGTGGCGATTTTAAGTTGGCTTGCTTGGTATTAGAAGGCAAGTGGTGAAAAAAGTTCTTTAATTACAATTAATTAGGAACCGTTCTCATTCGCTTTCTTGAGCGCCGAAATGCGGCGGTCCGCTTCATGTTCGAGCGTGTGTTCCGCTTCGTGCCAATGTCATGGCTTGGTTTCTCGCCAGGCATGGAGCGACCAACTGCCGTATTGGCAATGAAGGTATGAGGGCAATCCACGGTCAACCGGAAAAAAAGGCCAAAATTCAAATATCAGGCTGCTTCTGGCGATCTGCCATTGCCGCGTCGATCAGCCGACGTGAAATGCTGATCGGTTCGGGCAGGATGGGCAGGGCATCGGGCGAAAACCACCCAGCTTCCTCGATCTCGTTGGGGTCCGGGGTGATCGTGCCGCCGGCATAGTCGGCGAAGAAGGCGACCATCAGCGAATTGGGGAAGGGCCAGGGCTGGCTGTGGAAATAACGCAGGTTGGCGATCTCGATGCCGACTTCCTCGCGCACTTCGCGGGCGGCGCATTCTTCGAGCGTTTCACCGGGTTCGACAAAGCCGGCCAGGGCGCTGAAGACGCCCGGTTTGAAATGCGGGCTGCGACCGAGCAGCAGTTTGTCGCCATCGCGCACGAGGACCATGACCGCCGGCGAAATGCGCGGGTAGGCGAGCAGGCCGCAGGCCGGGCAGTGCATGGCCAGTTCGCCAGCCTTCAACGCTGTCGGCGCGCCGCACTTGCCGCAGAAACGGTGGTTGGCCTGCCAGTCGAGCAACTGGGTGGCGCGGCCGGCCAGGGCGAAGGTGTCGGGCCCGGCGAGCTGGAATATGGCGCGCAGCGGCGTCGCTTCGCCGCCGGGAATCTCGGGGAACTGCGCGACATCGGCGGCGTGGCAGGGCTGGCCGTTCAGGTCGCCAACGTGCAGGGCGTTTTCGGGGTGGCCGAAATCGGCTGCCAGGCCGGCGGGGAAGACCGATCCGGCGCCGCTGATCGTCAGCAGGCGATGCTCGCAGCGCAGAATCCAGTAAGCGGGCTGGTTCATGGCCAAGGCTCAGGCGGAAATGGTCTGTGCCGACGGGTTGGGCGGCAGGCGGTAGATCGTCGTTTCGGCATTCGGCGCCAGGGTGCCGAGGGCGATGCTCAGGATGGAAATGAACAGGCTGGCGAAGAAGGCAAATGGTGAAGCCGCTGACCATTTTGGCAACCAGCATGAGCAGCAGCGCGTTGATGACCAGCACGAACAGGCCGAGCGTGATCAGCGTCAGGGGCAGGGTCAGGAAAACGAGTAGCGGGCGCAGCACGGCGTTGGCAAAACCGAGCAGCAGGGCTGAGATGATCAGCGCCGAGGTGCTCGAAAAGCGGATGCCCTTGAAGACCAGGCTGGCGCCCCACAGGGACACGGCGGTGATGCCCCAATGGATGAAGAAGCCCAGCAGATTGTCGAACATGTTTTTGCCTTTGCTGAAATGGGTGCCGCGTGTTTCGGCCTGAATTGCTTGCCGGGATGCTGAATTTTACGGCTTATGGCTGCCGGTTTGACTGCGGCTCGGCCGGCCGTTTGATCTCGGCGCGCAAGTAAGGTGCATTGGCGCTCTGGAAAAACATCAGCGCGACGGCTTGCGGCGGGCCTTCCTTTTCACTGTCGACGCGCTTGTAGCCGGGCATGATGCAGTCGTTGGCGAAGGTTTCGCCTGGCTGCAGCGGGTTCAGCGAGTTGAAATAGAGGCGATCAGGGCCGACAAAATAGGCAATCGAGGCGCGTGAACGGGGAATGGGCACCGGCGGGTCGATGCCGTCGGGGCGAAAGCTGACCTTGAATTCACGCGGCTCGGCCGAATCGCCGACGGTGGCCGGCGAGAAATCGGCCTGCACGCGCTGGCCGTTGAGGCGCCAGTAAAGGCGCAGGACCGGTGTCGGCTCGTGGGCCGACCACATGAGGTGTACGTTCTGCTGATCACGACACAAGATGTCGCGACTGCTGGTGGCGGTGTCAGCCCATATTTCGCCCACCTTGCGGTCGATTCGCTCGAGTTCGAGGCCGGGTGGAGCGATGAGCGACTGGGTGTAGATCAGGCCGACGGTCGGCAGGTTGAAGCGCTGTACCGGGCCGGTGGCATGCGGTAAAGCGGCGGCTGGTGCAGCCTGGAAGGCGCTTTCGGTCAGGCCGCGCGAGGCGAGGAAAATCGGGCCCTGGGCGATGGTGGCCGCGGCGAAGGGGAGGAACAGGATGAGCAGGCCGCTGGCCGCCATGAAACGGCTTTCGCCCTTGCTGAAGGCTGGTCGCAGCAGACGGCCGCAGAGCGAATGGCCGGCGAACCAGACGAGCGGGCCAAGGATGAGCAGGGCGAGATAGAAATAGGCCAGTGCCTCCGGCCCCGATATCGCCATGCTCGGGATGACGATGACCCCCGCCGTGACCGGCAGGAGAACGAACAGCGAGAGCAGACGCAGCGACAGCCAGCTGCCGCCCTTGTCGCGCGCAGCGAAATGGCGGCGCTCGATAAACAGGATCAGCCCGGCCGCCGCCAGCACTGCGACGGAGACGGCGCCCCACGCCCATTTGTCGAACAGGGGTAGTTTGCTGAGGCTGCTCAGGAAAAAGTCGATATCCACGTCGCACTTTCATCGGGAGGCTGGCGGGAGAAACGGATGGTCGTGATCATCAAGCCGGGCTGCTGCCCTCGTATGGCCGTAAACAGGTCGCCAGAATACTGACTTTTTCCGGCGCTGGCAGCTATTCGGGGCAGAGCAGATGGATGGCCGTGACGCCGTGTTCCGAAACGTATCGCTGGTCGACGCGTAGCGGCTGTCCGGCGACCAGGGTGTCGAGCCCGCCGGAGGCCATGAAATGGCGATAGTTGCCAAAATGCTCGGGGCCTGCACTGATTTCCATTAGCCTGATCAGGTGGTGCCAGACCTGCCCCATCAACCAGGGGTAGGGGCCGGGGTGGTAGTCGATCAGCATGATGCGGCCATCCGGCTTGACGACGCGTCGGCTCTCCTGCAATACGGCAGGGCGGTCTTCGGGTGACATTTCATGAAGCACGAAAATGACTGTGACCAGATCGAAGCTGCCCGCCGCGAAGGGAATTTGCGTCGCCTCCCCGACCTGCAGTTCGGCCGTCGTGCCCAGCTTGTGCGCGGCCTGCGCCAGCATTGCCGGTGAGCTGTCAAGGCCGACCAGCCGGCAACCGGGTTTTTGGTAGAGGGCAAGCTGGGTGCCGGTACCGCAGCCGACGTCGAGGATCGCGATGTTTTCCCGCGGCGGGTAAATGAGTTGGCCAATGTCGCGGACAATCCGCGCCGCAGGTTCGTAGAGCAGGTCGTAGAACCTTGCATGGTATCGGTAGGTGTCCTGCTGCATGGCAAGCCGCTCCTTGGTGCAGTCATTCAACTATGTAACGAGCATCACCTTTTTATAGACCGCTATCTAGGCGAAGGCGAGCGACAGCTGTGGCGAGGGTTGCGCCGCGATGATGGCTTCCATTGTCAGCGCGTGCTGTGATGGGGCGTCGAGGAGCGCGGCGAAATCGGCCTCGGGAAAGTCGCCGTGGTCGCTCAGCCAGAAGCTGCATTCGTCATGATCAAGAATGACCGGCATGCGGGGATGAATCAGGCCGACGGCGGCGTCGGCAGCGGTGGTGAGAATGGCGCAGGTAGTTCCGGCCAGTGGGTGGTGGTCAAAGATGCCGGCGAATATCAACAGATCGCCAGAGGACTCGCGGATACGCATTTTCTGTTTTCCACCGGTCAGCGTCTGCCATTCGTGAAAAGCCGTGGCGGGGATGAGGCAGCGGTTTCGTTTCAGGATCTTGCTGTAAAACGGCTTGCTGGCCAGCCCTTCGGCGGGCAGGGTGAGCAGCGGGTTGCGCGGTGGCTGATCGAGAAAACTGCCGACTAGCCCCCAGCCGGCAAGGCTGCCGATAAAACCGGGGTTGCCGGCGGTGATCATCAGCACCGGGTCGTTCGGCTGCATATCGCCGCTGCGGGGCGGTTCGCCGTGGCCAAGGTGAAGTTGCGGAAAGCGCCTGTTCAGTGCCCTGGTCCTGGCCTTGAGTTCGTAGCATCCGCACATGGCGGCGTCTCCGGGATTACGATATACAGTAGTTTATACAGTATTTTTGAGGTGCACAAGGCCGATTTTTTCGGCGCGCCCGATTAGCGACGCGGCGTTTCATTTTTGGCTGTTTTTTCCGGTTGACCGTGGAAGTCGGGCTAGGTGTTCTTGCCGTGCATGTCGATGCGCGAGACGAACCAGATGGCGACCAGATTGGCCGCGACGGCGACGTAGCCGACCTGCGCATAGCCGACGATGCGGCCGCTGGCGTCGAGCGAGGTGAGGAAGCCGGCCAGCGTCGTGGCCAGGCCCATGGCCAGCGACTGCGTGGTGGCGTTGAGCGACATGAAGGTGCCGCGCAGTTTGGGCTGGGCCGACGAGGCGATGATCGCCATGGCCGGGATCATGCGCCCCGAGATGAGCACGAAGAAGCTGGCCGAGATGATCAGCCAGCCCCACAGCGGCAGGACGCCGGCGTGGGTGAGAACCAGCGTCGGGATCATGGCGAGCAGGGCGACCAGCCGATAGACCTCGACCTTGCCGTGCTTGTCGGCCCAGTGCCCGATCAGCCGGGCGCTGATGAAGGTGGCCGAGCCGCCGACCAGATAGACGATGGGGATGTCGGTCTGGGCGATGCCGACGTTATTGACGGCATAGACCGTGATGTAGGGAATGATCGTGAAGCCGGAAAAAATGATCAGTGCCGAGAAGAGCAGGGCGCGCAGGTGGTTGGCGTCGCCGAGCACGCTGAAGGTCGCCGAGAGCAGATGGGCGCGCTTTTCTTCGCTGATGTGGTGGCGCAGTTCGGGCAGGAAGCGCAGGCCGATGCCGAGGAAAACGACGGTCAATGCGGCGATCAGCACGAAGGGCGCGCGCCAGCCGAAGTGGTTGGCCAGCCACAGCGAGAGGGGCACGCCGACAATGGTCGAAATCGAAAAGGCGCTCGACACCACGCCGCTCGCCCGCGCCCGCCGCGAAAAGGGGATGGCGTCGGCGATCATCGTCTGGACCAGCGCCCCCATGATGCCGCCGAAGACGCCGGCCATGCCGCGCGCCAGGATCAGCGTCGAATAGCCCGGCGCCAGCCCGCAGGCCAGCGTTGCCACGCCGAACAGCGTGAACACGATGAGCAGCAGGCGCTTGCGCTCGAAGAGATCAACAAAGGTCGCCGCCAGAATTCCCGACACCGCAGCGCTGAAACTGTAGGAGGCGACGAGCAGCCCGAACTCGTTCGTGCCGATGCCGAAAGCCGCCATGAGGATAGGCCCGAGCGGCATCATGATCATGAAATCAAGAATGTGGCTGAACTGGATACCGGCCAGGGTCAGCAGGAAAAAGCGTTCGGTACGGGGGGTGAGCGTGGTGGACATGGGGGCGGGAAATACGGCGTGGGCGGCAAGGATACGCTGCCCGGGGCGGCAGGCGATAGCGTCGACCGCGTTGCTCCGAATAATTCAATGAAAGCGTTTCAGGCAGCCCGCTCCACTGCCTGAAAGCGCAGGCTATCAGCTCGCCACAAAAGTATCCGGCATCTGCAGGGCGATCACCTCGCCGCGCGCCGTGGCCACGCCGTCGGCGTAAACCGTCGCCTCGACGACGACCTTCCGGCCCTTGATTTCCTTCACCTTGCCGCGAATTTCGAGGACCGGGCCGAGCGGCGTCGGCTTGAGGTAACTGACCTGCAGCGAGCCGGTGACGAAACGAAAGGCCGGCAGGCTGTCCATGCTCCGGTTCTCGGCCTTGTACATCGCGGCGGCCGCTGTTCCCGTGCCGTGGCAGTCGATCAGCGAAGCGAGCAGGCCGCCATAGACAAAACCGGGGATCGCCGTGTGTTCCGGGCGTGGCTGGAAATGGGTGACGGTTTCGTCACCCTCCCAGAAGGTCTTGATCTGATGCCCGTGCTCGTTGTTGCGGCCGCAACCGTAGCAATGGGCGAGGTTCTCCGGGTAGTAATCCTGAAAGGCCTGCATGCTGTCTCCTTATTGTTGGCAAAGCAGCATCGTAGGCGAGGCGGTGCTCAGCGGCCACTGCTCAGTCAGACAGATGGCGTGCAAATTCGGCCACTAAAGTAGCCGTAGCGGAGTCTTGCTGTGATGACCACCGAATTGCATCGGTTTCGACCATGCGAAGAAGCCAATTTGACCGGGCCAGGTCGAACGGCAACTTGGTGCCCATTCCGGTCATCGAGGTTTCCCGATACCGGCCGCTCAGCCAAACCCGGAGTTTTTGAAGTGGAATGCTCCGAACCGGCCATTCGCGACCTCACCCATTCGGCCAGGTGCGGACGTAGCTGCCCCAAAAAATCGAGCAAATTGAATGGCCGGTAATTCTAAAAATACCTGTCGCTCGTCTCAGTAAGGGCTCGGCCTGCTCAACAAGCCAAAGTAGCCATTGACAAAGATTAAGCGTCAAGGTTTCGGCATTCAAATACCATCAATGGATGCCCGTAGATGTTGAAGTGATTCACTTCTGTATTGTCATAATCAATGGCAATACAATTAGGGGTGAAACACATCAATAATCAAATGGAACAGCCGCCTCAACGCCATATCTTGCTATTTGCTGATCGTCTTCCTCCACTAGTTGGAGGCATGGAGATGCACGCTGGCGCTTTTATCCAGCATTTCCATGAACACGAAGTCTTTCCATTGGTTGGAGTAGTCACCCGAGATGCCGAGCAACGGGATTGTCTTCTTGTTGATGATGACCTATTGCCGCTTTCGCTTAGCGATCTACCCTCCAGAATCGGAGACGAGCCGAAGATCGTATTTTTTAACAGTGGTCGCTGGATTGAGGATTTGGCTTTCCTTAGGCAGCAATTTCCTGGCGCCAAGTTCATTTACCGAACTGGCGGAAATGAGATTTTGCAAGCGCCGTTGGTCCGCGAGCACATCGCTGATCACACTTCTCGCCAAAACTACTGGGTCAAGCAGATTGCGGAGAACATCGACGAAGTTATTACAAACTCTGTGTTCACGGATAACCGCCTTATTCAGATCGGCATGTTTCCCGATCGTCTATTTCGGTGTGTTGGTGGCGTTAACTCTTCAGCGCTTACAAGGTCGCGCCGCAAAAGTTCAATCTCAGATTCACCGTTGGTGCTCTTTTGTGCTGCACGGTTCGTACCATACAAAAACCACGCATTGCTTCTGAAAGTAGTCAGCAACTTGATACAGGCCGGCTATAAATTGGAGTTGCGTTTGGCGGGAGATGGCCCTCTTTATTCAGCTTCGGAACAACTGGCTGAGGAACTCGGAATTACCGCTCACGTTAGTTTTCTCGGGCGATTAGATAATTCCGCTGTGTGTAACGAACTTCAAGTGGCTGACGCTTACATCCAATTTAGCTGTGATGAATTTACGTATGTTCCCGGGGGGCACTATATCCACGCTGAGGGCATGGGGCGTTCAATTCTTGAAGCAATTTCATATGGCACATATGTCATTGCTCTGCGGAGTGGGGCACTTGATGAAATTGTGACACCTGATCGTGGTGTTGTGCTGGAGAAGGCCCCACCACATGAGCTTGCTGCACAAATCGCATCCGTTTTTGCACGCTTGCCTGACGATTTGCCGGGAACCAATGAGTACGAGTGGGATTTTTACTTTCAGCGCTATGAGGCGCGGTGGAAAGCTATGCATGCGACTGTTATTGGTAACTGAGAAATTTAAGCCACGTCCTGATCAATGCGACGGTGGGGCACGTCTTGTTCAGGCATTGAGAGGGTCCTTCGGCCCGATTTTAGATGTGGCGCAATTTGACGACGGGCAAGAAAATAATCAGCCCGCGCCAGTTTTCCGCTTTACCTATCCGAACGCTAACACCAACCGGTTTACACGTCGCATCGCAAATGCCGCATTTATTGCTTCCCAAGTGAGAACGCTCTTACCAAGCTATACGCACGTTATCTTTGCACACATCTCCATGCAATTTGGTTTCGCAGACGCGCCGTTGAAGGACGTTATTGTCTGGACGTTTCCGATGTTCCTCACGCCATCCTATGCCGCTTCCGGCGAAATCGTTCCCCCCGAATATACTCGTTTGGAGCGGGACTCTCTGGCTGGAACTGGCCGAATATTGACCCCGAGCTATTTTGAGAAGCTCCAGTTAACCCGCTATTACGGCTTACCTGATGAACGAATCAGGGTTGTTCCGCGTGGCGTGTCGAAGTTTCCCCCTACGCTGTCTAAGCGCCCTAGTCTAGATACACCTCGCTTCTGCAGCGTTGGAAGCATCAAGCGACAAAAGAACACCCTTGGCCTCATTCGCTTATTTCACAAGATCCGCATCCGATATCCAAAAGCGACATTGCTTGTTATCGGGCCAGTTCAGGACGCGAGCTACGCCGCCGATGTACTTGGAGAGGTTGAGGCGCTTGGTTTGGGTTCTGCGGTCAAGTTCACTGGCCCGGTTGTTCACGCGCAACTTGCATCCGTCGTTGCCGAATCACACATCCACCTATCTACATCGCGTTGCGAAACGTTTGGTCGAGCAATATTTGAAACACTTGCGCTCGGCCTGCCCAACATTGTGGCTGCTGAAGCGAATGCGGCGTTTGATTTCCTTCACTCAGTGCCCTACGTACGCTTTTTCAATGACGTCGATACGGCGTTAACTGATGTTGATGCAACCCTATTGGACTGGACTAGGCTTTCAGAGCTGTCGCGTGAAGTTGCGGACTTATATCACGATGATCATGTTACTCGACGCATGGCAGCCGAAATCGTAGGTGCAGACGCGCTTGTTGTAAGCGACTTTGATGGCACCCTTTTTCACAAGAACGACGCTGACCTTACGCGCAGGTCAATCAAGGCATTTCAGAGCTATGCTCACAGAATTATTTGCTCGGCGCGCTCGTTCAAGCAACTAGATTCCGCAGCCGTGGCTCTCGGAATAGATGCAGACTATCTGATCAGTTGGAGTGGCGCCATGCTGACTAACCGCACAGGCCAAGTCTTATGGAGTATGCCGTTTTCGACTGCTGAAATTGCGGAGATTCAAGCCTGCTTTCCTGTGGCTGAGAAGGTTTTCGAAGGTAGGGAGGTGATGCAATTCGTCTTGCGAGATCAGGTCGTATCCGCTCCCTTGGGGTTTCGTGTGGAAATCTATGAAGGCGCTTCATATATCCGCCCGTGGCGAGTCTCGAAGCTCCACTCAGTTCTTCGCTTACTTCGTCACCTGAATTGGGAGGGCCGTGTCAGCACGTTTGGTGACAACCAATATGACTTGGAGCTACTCAACTATTTTTCTGGAATTCGAATTTGTCGCGAACCATCTACAACATCAATACTGCGTGAATCTAGGGAAGTAACCCATGCTCAAGCCTAGAGATAATTTGGACGGCTTGTTACAGGGAGGCCGAGAGCCTTTCTACAAGGGTTACTACTTGATGACATCGAGGTGTAATCTTGATTGCGGTTACTGTGTGCTGGAGAATGCGCCGCATCAGCTACGCCAGGAGCTCGACTTTGAAGACAAGAAGGCTCTTATTGCTCACTTGTACGAGCACTTACGGTTCCGACATCTGACGTTGTCAGGCGGAGAAGCGCTACTTATTGGCAAGCACCCGCCAAACGACTTTATCGAACTCCTACGCTATCTTCGTGGCTTTCGTTCAGAGGTTGCCGATGAGAATCTAGGTATTACTGTCTACAGCAATGGAACACTCCTGAGTGATGTGGTTGCGGATGAGTTCGTCGGTATTGTTGATATGGTTGGACTCACGATTGACAGTGCCAATAATACGTTGTTAAGTGCCATTGGCCGCAACAAAGGGCGTTATCAGGAATACTTTCAACGCGCCGTTAATGCTTGTGGCCTACTTGGAAAGCGCGGTGTCTCGGTAAAACTGCATAGCGTTATTGGGCAGATGAACTATAAGCAGATCGCCTACGAGGTACTAGAGATTCTCGATGCCGTTCTGGCAGCAGGTGGACAGATAACAAAGTGGAAGTTTTACCAGTACATGTCCTATGACGAACCACTTCGCGATGGCGCTTTCTCCATCGAAACTGATCAATTCAAGCAGGGGTGCGATCGTATATCCTCCGCACTCAAAGGTTCCGATATCCAATTACACTTCAAAGACAACAAGGAAATGAACGACTCGCTGTTCAATATTTTGCCTTATGGTAATGCGCAATATTTGCGAACTAGCGATACTTGGTCTTCCAGCCAACGTACTGGTAATTTGCAGAACTACGCCTCGATGAGTGATCTATTTGCCGCGCACGAAATAGACAGCGTCGCGTTCCATCGTTTTCACGCTATCTAATCAATGAGCAACATGCTTATCGTTACCATTGATCTGGATTGGGCTTGTGAGCCAGCTATCGATTACACGTTGCGGGTTATGGAAGAGTTACAAGTTCCTGTGACGGTGTTCGCGACTCATCACTCTGCGGCAGTTGAATCACGTGCCGAAAATCTTGAGGTAGGTCTGCACCCATACTTTGGCGGCAATGACTCCTCTCATGGCTCTACTATCCAACAGGTTGTTGAGCACGTCATGGGCATCCCGCACAACTTGAAGGCTTTCCGCTGCCACAGGTTTGCAGGATCGAACGAAACAGACACCGCTATGCTCGACGCCGGGATGACAATATCATCAAACGTCTGCACAGACTTGGAAATGATCCCGCCCTTCCGCAACCGTAGTGGCCTCTTGGAGGTTCCAATATTCATGGAGGATGGCGGATATCTTCACCGAGGTCACTCGCTGCGCGGCACATCTCAGCTGAATCGAGCCTTGCAGGCGGACGGCATCAAGGTCTTGCTCCTGCACCCAATGCATTTCGCACTTAATACGCCCCACTTTGACTTCATGGTGAATATCAAAAAACGGCTCAGTCGAACAGAGTGGACGGGGCTATCATCGCGAACGCTTCAGGACTTGCGCTGGCACGAGCGAGGAATAGCGGACTTGCTGATTGACATACTAAAACAGACTCGTAATGCCGATTTCGCCACAGTTGGAGATATCACTGCAGCTGCTGGTGCTGCTCCGTCTCAAACGCTAACTTTCCGCAGGCGAGCATAACTGCCGATCTGTTCAGCGCGTACTGCAAATCCAAAGCGATCGATCTCCAAACAGCGTTCAAAATCCGCAGTTGGATATTCGCCTTGCGCTTCGCCAAAGAAATAGGCTCCAGAGGTCAAGCGAAGCGTGTGAATCCGTTCGCGGTCAGCCACCCCTTCTCCTCCTTTCAATCGCGCCATGAAGAACTCTGCGCACAACTCATCTTCAGGAGCGGGAAGAGTGCCTTCATGGCCCATGCAAACAAGCGATACCACACTGGATTTCTGGTTCTGAATGTATGTAACGGTTGCTCCCACGTTCACAAAGCCAGCGACGAGAACTTCATCCGCACGAAGCGCATTAAGAACCCCGCGTGCGCCAGCTGCTGTTCGGTGCACAACCACACGAGTACTAAGATCGTGATGAAGTGAGAGTGTTGGCGAGTTTGGAATGTCGTATTGGGGGTCTAGCCCGCCTTCCGGTTTGCCAATCAAAAAAGCTTGAGAATCTGCTTTCTTCAGTTGCGCGACTGTAATGGAGTCGCCAACGAGGAAGTAGTCAGTTAGCGATTGAGACATGACATAGCAAGTTGTTGTGGATGCACGGAAGACATCAATAATAACCACAACTCCTGTCGCATTTGCTGCTCCCTCAAGGAGGTGGTGGGTTTCTATCTGCATTCATGAATTCCGTATTTCAAGTGGTAGCTTTATGCCGAATAGCAGTATTCCGAACGACCGTTTTATACCAGTACTCCAGTTGCCCAAGACTATTTCCTTATCGTCAGTTTACTGTTCATTAAGCTGCCGGAAGGGTTTTGTATGTCATCGGGCTGGTATGGGTCGGGACACGACAGTCCCCTTTTCAACTTCGCTGCCGGAAAGCGGACGTTGACGTTTCGCTTCTCCGAAGCAGCCGCTCGTCACCGAGTGCTGACGACCCAAAGGCGACAGTCAGGGCTTTGAAAAGCAGACCTTCAATGTGCCAGCTCAGTTGACTACAGGTAGCGAAGCCGGCTGACGTTCGGCTTGGAGCGAGATGTTATGCATATTAAACATCTAGGCACCTTTTAGCCTCCACAGGAGGTCACCTCTCGTAAAACGAGGGCTGTCGATGTGAAAAGGGGCGCAACCTAAGCCGAACCCCGTTTTGGGTTCATTTACGTATTAATACCCTCGTTCAAAACAAAACATCAACGGTGGGGCGGGTTATTTCCCCTGCCGCCTCCCGACGGATTGCCGGTCTTACTTGGCCAGTTTGGGTTTTCTTTGCTGTCATCATCATCATCGCCATCATAAGAAAATGGAACAACTCCGGAGTTCATCCTATTGGGATATCTGATGCTTATTCTTGATGCGCCATAGATGTTCATCAGTTCGCTAAGTATTGGCTCAAGCTGTTTATCGACCGAAAAGTTAATAGTTGAATACACTGAAATCTCTAGAGTCGTCCCGAATACTTGCACACTAATCTCACCGTCAGTGAGTCTACGTAGTTCTAATAGAATCCAGTCTTCACGACTTTTGTGGAGATTCATGACTATGGCGAAAAAGTGCGCAGTTGCACCAATTTTGTTGAGTGCACCGTACAACATGGACGTCGCTGTTTTTCTGTCATTACCGGTGCCAATCACACCAATGGTCAGATATTTTTCGTTAATTTCGACGTTAACCATTGCACCGGGAAAGCTTTCCTGAACTGCCGATTTTACTCGCTCAAACCACATAAAATGTTTCTCGATTTAGATAAAATAGGATTGAAATGACTCGAAAATAAGCGGTTTTGTATATTGGACCAATGGTAGTGTTAAATTGCTCGAAAACAACAACCAATTAAGTCACGTTATCAATACGCGCGATGGTGCTTCCTTGAAGCATAACAGTGTTTACACGGGCTCGGAGGCGCCAGCAAATGATACTGCTGACACCAATCTTACGGCCCTAAATCCATTATATAAAGTCAATTGGAATATTTGATGTTAGTTTAAAAACATCAATATGCTAGGCAATCTCACCGCGGCAATGTCTGCTTTGAGGAAGGCTATCTGTGGGGCCGCTTGTGGCTGAGTTGAGGCAGTGCCACCGGAACTTGGGCGCCGGAAACCGGCCATTGAGTTGGGGCGGGAGAGACCCAGGCTATTCAAATTGGACGACGACCTCGTGCGTCGGCTTGTGGCCGGGTTGAGCCGAAACGGGTTCCAACTTCGTTGCCGTAAAGCGGCCGTTTGCTTCCGCTCAACATGAAAAATCCAAACGTAACAGCCAACGGCAGGTGATGGCCGAACTCTGCCTTATAACGATAGTGTGGCTCCATGCCGAGCTGGTCATGTTCCGCAGCGGGAGCGGAATTTCATTTTTGGCGCATTTTTCCGGTTGACCGTGGAACTGGCGGAAAACTTAGCAGCACTCTTCCTCGATCTGCAGCAACAGGCCAAGGGCCTCGCTGTCGTTCCAGTGTTCAAAAAAATCGCGAAACTGGTTGATGTTGGAGTGGATCAGAAACAGATCGTCCGGCTTGGTGACCGCGTTGCCGGCGCGTTTTTTTGCAAAGTATTCCCAGAAGGCGTTACTGCGGCCCGGGATGGCCAGTTGCCGGTCGAGATATTCCATGAGCCGGCGGGCATTGCCGGCGCAATCGATGTCCTGGAAGCTGACGTAGCGGTCGGTCTTGCGGCAAGCGCATTGTTGAGACATGGCGTTCTCCCTGAAGGTTGTCGGGAAGAACTTTAGCTGGATGGCTAGCTGGCTGTCCGTCGGCTGGCCGACGTTTTGATTCAGGGCGGGACTTTATGGCAAAGGCGAGCAGCGCGCCTTGAGCGCGTCGAGCGAGGGCACGAGCAGGCTGCGCCGGCTCTGGCGGAGCAGCACACCTTCGCGCTCCCACTGGTTGATCAGCGAAGAAATGCTTTGCCGCGTCGTGCCGAGCAGGCTGGCGATGTCCTGCATGCTGAAGTCGAGCGGCACCAGCCAGCCGTGTTCCTGACGCAGGCCGCGCCGTTCGGCCAGTTGGCAGAGAAAGCGGGCGAGCCGGGCCGGCACTTCGCGAAAGGCGAGGTCTTCGATGAGCCCGACCGCGTTGCTCAGCAGGCGACCCATGACGCGCATCATGATCGGCGTTACCGACGGGTCGGTGGCCAGCTTGCGGGTGAAGGTCGGTGTGTCGATGAGCCAGATGCTGGTCGGCACCACAGCTTCGACATAGGTCGGCGTATGCGTCGTGTAGATGTCGCCGGCTTCGAGAAAACTCAGGTTGAGTTCGCGATTGTCGCCGGCCAGATAAACCCGCAAACGACCGGATTGCACCATGAGTACCTGATTGTGCGGGCTGTCGGGCGTCGACAGCAGGTAGCCTTTGGGCACATCGCGCAGCGTGAAGCCGTCGAGCAGCCCGGCCGCCGCCTTGCCTGGCGCTTGGGCGGCAAAATCGGGTCGGGCGAGATGGGCGTGGGCGTGCATGAAGAAGCTCACGCAAGAGAAATGCCCGAAGCCAAGTGATTGATTTGGCGTTATTGTTTTTTGCGGCCGCCGGCAATTGCCGGCTTTGCGACAGCCTCGCCGAGGCAAGCCCGACAATCCTCGCCCGGAAATTTCGCGGGTCCCGCCATGAATTGTCGAACCAAGGTCACCATCGGCACTCAGAATACCTGACCCAACCGCCAAACCGCGCCAGCAGAAAGGCCAGACCAATTCCCATGAGCCAAACCCTTTACGACTTCAGCGCCCAGCGTCTGAACGGCGATCAGCAAAGCCTCGACGCCTATCGCGGCAACGTCCTGCTCATCGTCAATACCGCCAGCCAGTGCGGCTTCACGCCACAATACGCCGGCCTCGAAGAACTCTACCGGCGCTTCAAGGACCGGGGTCTTGTTGTTCTCGGCTTTCCGTGCAACCAGTTCGGTGCGCAGGAACCGGGCGATGCCGAAGCCATCGGCCAGTTTTGCCAGACCCGTTTCGATGTGACCTTCCCGCTCTTCGCCAAAGTCGATGTCAACGGCGACCACGCCCATCCGCTCTACGCCTGGCTCAAGCACGAAGCGGCCGGCATTCTGGGGACCGAGGCGGTCAAATGGAATTTCACCAAATTCCTGGTCGACCGGGAGGGCAAGGTGGTCCATCGCTATGCCTCGGCCAGCCGGCCGGAAGAGCTGGTCGAGGCGATCCAGGCGCTGCTTTAATCGGCCAGCCGGGGAGCAATCCTGCTCAGGTCTGTCGCCCGGCCGACAACCATTTCAGCAAGGTCTGGTACAGGCGTTCCGGGCGGACCGGCTTGGCGAGATAGTCCTTCATTCCCGCCTTGAGGCAATCTGCCCGGTCTTCGGTAAAGGCATTGGCCGTCATCGCGATGATCGGCGTCTGCTGGTTGAGTGATTCGGCAAGAATTGCCCGGGTTGCCGACAAGCCGTTCATGACCGGCATCTGAACATCCATCAGGATGGCCGCATAGGTCTGCTGACGGGCCCGCTCAACGGCCTGTTCGCCGTTGGTGGCAACATCGACGAGCAGGCCGGCGTCCTCGAGTATGTCGCGGGCGACTTCCTGATTGATCGCTTCGTCTTCGACGAGCAGGATGCGTTTGCCCCGATGCTCGCGGCGAATCCGGCTCGCCTCCGATTCGGTAAGCGGCTCGCTTGCATTGGCCGCCGCCTTGGTGGATTTTGGAAGGCCTATCTCGAACCAGAAATTGCTGCCTTGCCCAAGCCCGCTGTCGACGCCGATTTTCCCGTCCATCAGCCCGATCAGGCGTTTGCTGATGGCCAGGCCGAGGCCCGTGCCGCCGTATTTTCGGGTCATCGAGTTGTCCGCCTGAACGAACGGCGAAAACAGCCGCGTCTGGTCGTCGGTGCTCAGACCGATGCCGGTATCGATGACTTCGAAGCGCAGCAGCGCATTGTCCGGACGCGATTCGCGCTCGGTGACGCGGATGGTCAGGCTGCCATGTTCGGTAAATTTGATGGCGTTGGCCGCCAGATTGATCAGCACTTGCCCGAGGCGCAAGGGATCGCCAACCAAGACCAGGTTGCCCAGACCCGGTGCCAGAATGGCTTGCACTTCAAGTCCCCTGGCCTGCGCCTTTTCGCCAAGAAGGTTGAAAATGCTGTCGATGATCGGCTGAAGAGTGAAGTCGGCTTTCTCGAGAACGAGCCGGTCGGCCTCGATCTTGGAAATGTCGAGGATGTCGTTGATCACCGAGAGGAGGTGGTCGGCGGCGAACCTGGCCTTGTCGAGCTGATCCTTGCCTTTCGGATCGGTCATCCGGAAGCTGGCCAGCCGGATCATGCCGGTGATGCCGTTGAGCGGGGTGCGCAGCTCGTGGCTCATGTTGGCGAGGAAGGTGCTCTTGGCGCGGCTCGCCGCCTCGGCCGCATCCTTGGCGGCATGGAGTTCGGCCGTCCGCGCCTCGACCAGTGACTCCAGATGGTTGCGGTAGGCGTCGAGTTCGCGCTCCGACTGCTTGCGTGCCGTGATGTCGCGGGTAACCGCCAGATGGGCGATTTCACCGCCCATCTGAATGGGGACGGCGTGCGACTCCATGATGCGGCGTTCCCCATTGATCCCGATGATGGCGAATTCGCACATGGCACGCTGGCCGCTTATTACCTTCTGGTGCAGTTCGCTGAAAGTCTGGCGATCCTCCGGCGCAACCAGATCGAGAACTCGATGGCCGGCCACCTGATCGAGCGAGGTGGCGGCGATCATGTCCAGACCGGCCGGATTCATCTCTACCAGCCGTCCATCCTTGTCCAACAGCTTGACGCATTCCGGCTCGGTCTCGATGATTGTCCGCAACCTGCCTTCGCTCAGCGTCAGGCGCGTCCGGTCCTGTTCCGAGCGCATCAACATCCTGAACAGAAAGGTGCCAAGCAGCGCCGAGAGCAGGAAGAAGCCGGCCGCCATGGCCGTGGTTTTCACTGTTTCCCTGCGCCAGCCGGCCAGGTAGCTGTCGCTCGGAATGGCGACGATGGCCAGCATCGGGGCATTTTTCAAGAGCCGGAACGAAGCTGTTTTATCCTGGCCATCCGACGAATTGGCGGTATGGAAGGTGGCCGATTTGACGCCCGATTCAAGCAGCGAGCGAAGCTCCTGTGAAACGGTGGTATTGCCCAACTGAGCCACCGGCAGGTTGGGGTCCGGCGGGAATCGGGCGATGATCCCCAGGTCCTCGTCACGCAGGATCAGGGTGCTGTTCGGGGGGAGTTGGTACTGCGTCAGAAGCTCGGCAAAATAGCTGACGGCAATCGGTGCCGAAACCACACCGGCAAAGCGGCCATCCCGGTCGTTGAAGCGGCGCGAAAAATTGACAATGTATTGCTTGGCGACCCGCCCCACGCGGGGCTTGCGAAAAAACATCCCGCCGTCAGCATTATTTTTGTGGTGGTTGAAATAGTCACGGTCAGCCCAGGAAACGGCCTCCTTCCTGTTCACGCCAGTGCCGAGAAAAACCAGGCCGGACGCATCGGCAATGCGCAGCCCTTCAAGTTCGGGAAGTCGCTCGTGGCTGCGCGCAATCAGCTTGCTGATCGCCGCTTCATCAATCCCGCCTGCCGCCAGTTGCTGCTCCAGTTCATCGACAATGGCGTGCAGGACCAGGTCGATGCTGCGAATGCTGCCGGAAACGGACTGATCCAGCGAACGCACAACATTTTGCGTCTGCGTTCGGGGCTGCTCTTCGTAAAGCGCCTTGCTGCGCTCGACCGAGAAATACGCCAGGACAAAAACCAGCAGATTGGCGCCGACCAGCCCGGCAACCAAAAAAAGTCGAGCCCGTTGGGTTGGCGTCATGCTTCGAAAACCGGTCATGTATATTGCTGCAGCAATGTGTTCAGGCAGTGGGCAAATGGCGTATTCGGTATTTTGTCAGAACTGGCCGTATTGCCCCTCGATTTTTTGTGGCTATTGGAGAGTTATTCCACGCTCGAGCGGTCATGCACATGGCTGCCCCGGGGAGCAAGGCAATCAGCCGCCATCGGACCGGCCGCAATAGCGCCTGCCGGACATTTCATTTTTGGGCAAAATTTCCGGTTGACCGTGGGAGCAACCGTCTTCCGTGGCGCCGGGCGCCCGCCGTCGCTTAATCGGCGCCCGAAGTCGGACCCAGCTTGCCGCCCGAAGCCATCACCCGATCGCTCAACGCCTGCAGCGTTGCCTGCGCATCGGCCGCCGCCTCCTGCATCTCGTCAGCCGTCAACGGCCGAACCAGCGCCTCCAGCTCGATGCGCTGAATGTTCGGACACTTGCCGACGACGCCCTGGACGATGCTGTCCACCTTCTTCGCACCCAGCCCGAACAACACCTTTTCCAGCACGAAAACGCGGACCACGAAGATGTCCTCCGCGCTTTGCGCCGATGCCTGCACCGCCTCGATCTCCTTGCGCAGATAACCGCGGAACCTGAGCGCCGTGACATCGGCCGGCACCTGCAGGATGGAAGAACGGAATTGGCCTTGGATCATGGTTGGGCTGAAAACGCGAAAGCGCCGATTCTCGCAGAAGGACGGGGACGGAGAAAGCCCGGGTTTTTGGCCATGGACAGCGAAGCAGGCGGTTGAGGCCTTGGCGTCAGCACATCATGTTGCGCTAGTCGGCGATGCGCAAGCGCTTAGCGGGCGTGAGTTGCCTTGGCCCGCAATTGCTTTTCGCCTGGTCAATCCGGTTGACCGCGGGATTCGTGGCAAGGCGTTGGCGCCCTCATTTACTATTTATCCAAACGTATTTTTCACGGGCTGCTAGTCTGAAAACAATGTCGAAACAAAAACGAGGTGATTTGGCATGACCGTTGTTCGCAAACTGGGGATCGTCGTTGCTGTGCTGGTCGGCGTGCTGGCCGTCGCGGCCGGCGTGTTGTACGCGTTGTTCGACGAGGCGGCGATCAAGCGCCAGCTGGTCGAGCAGGTGGCGGCGAAGACCGGCCGGCAACTGACCATCGGGGGCGAGCTTGGCCTTTCGGTCTGGCCCGATGTGGCGGTTCGCGTCGGGCAGGTTGGCCTGTCCGAAGCCGACGGTCGTAGCGAATTTCTCAAACTGGCCTCGGCTCGCATCGCCGTTGCCGTCATGCCGCTGCTCAGCAAGCGGCTGGTAGTCAGGCGCATTGAAATCGATGGTTTGACCGTCAATCTCGTCAAGCACAAGGACGGCTCGCTCAATATCGACGACCTGGCCGGCGACAAACCGGCGCCCGGCGCAACGCCGGAAGCGGCGGCCGGCAAGCCGGGCGAGCCGCTGGAAATCGACGTCGCCGGGCTGGAACTGCGCAATGTGCGCATCAGTTGGCACGACGAGGCGAGCGGCAAGGCCTCCGAAATTTCTGACCTCGACCTGTCGACCGGCGCCTTGTCCGGCAATACCGGGAGCAAGCATTTCGCGGTCGAAAAACTCAAGTTGGCGACGCAGGGCAGTTCCGGCCCTGACCATTTCTTGCTCGCCCTCGAAACGCCGGGTGTGGTGCTGACGGCAGGCGAGGCCAGGGGCGAGACGGTGACTTTCTCAGCGACGCTGGAAAGCGCCGGCAAGAAGGTGGCGGCGAAAATTTCGCTGCAGGATCTGGCCGGCTCGCTCGACGCGCTGACCATCCGCAACCTCGCTTTCGGGCTCGACGGCAAAGTCGGCGAGGCCGCGTTCAAGGCCGATCTGAGCTCGCCGGTGAGCGTCAATGGCAAGGACAAGATCGTCACGCTGGCCAAGCTGACCGGCAGCCTCGACGTGAGCAGCCCGGCGTTGCCGATGAAACGGGTCAAGCTGCCGATGGACGGTCGATTGACCGCCGACATCGGCCGCCAGCGGGCCGACTTCGCCCTCAAGACCCGTCTCGACGACTCGCAAATGGACCTCAAGCTGCTGGTGGAGCGCTTCTCGCCACTGGCGCTGGATTTCAGCGTCGGCATCGACCAGCTCAACGTCGACCGCTATCTGCCGCCGAAAAAGGCCGGGGCAGGCGGCAGCGCGACTGCCAAAGCCGAAACGGCCGGGGCGGAGGCCAAGATCGATCTGTCTGCGCTCAAAGGCCTCGACCTCAAGGGCGCCGTCAAGATCGGCCGACTGCAGGCGCACAAGCTCAAACTGAGCGGGCTCGACGTGCAGATCGAGGCGGCCGATGGTCGGCTGCAAGTCGCGCCGCTGCGCGCCAGCCTCTACGGCGGTTCGCTTGACGGAGCGCTTGCGGTCAACGCCGCCAACAACCAGTTTTCCCTGCGCCAGAACCTGCGCGGCATTGATATCTCGCCGCTGCTCAAGGATCTGGCCGACAAGGACATACTCGAAGGGCATGGCAACGTCTCGCTGGATGTCACGACGCGTGGCGACACCGTGTCTGCACTCAAGCGCGGGCTGGCTGGCCAGGCCGCACTCGACTTGCGTGACGGCGCCATCAAGGGCATCAACGTGGCGAAACTGCTGCGCAGCGCCAAGAACTTGCTGGGTGGCAAGCAGGCGGTGAGCGGCACCACCGATACGGCGGAAAAGACCGATTTTTCCGGGTTGACCGCCAGCTTCAACATAGACGGCGGAGTGGCCCGGAATAACGACCTGTCGCTGAAATCACCCGTCGTGCGCCTGGCCGGCGAGGGCAACATCGACATCGGGCACGACCGGATCGACTATCTCGCCAAGGTCAGCGTAGACGATTCCCTGACCGGCCCCGGCTCGGAACTGGCGCAGCTCAAGGGCATTTCCGTACCGCTCCGCCTGCGCGGCCCGTACAGCCAGATCGCCTACACGCTGGAACTCGACAAACTGCTCGTCGAAGTCGCCAAGAGCCAGCTCAAGGAAAAGGCCAAGGAAGCGCTGGGCAAGGAGTTGCAGAAACTGTTCGGGAGATAGGGCGCCAGGCTGAAATTCGGTTGCTTCGGATGATTGGTTACCCTGTTTGTCCGAAGCAGAGCGAATGGAGGGGCGGCTTCCACGGTCAACCGGGAAAAATGGCCAAAATTGAAATGACGAGCCCGCCAGCGAAAACACCCGACAAGGCCGGGTGTGCCATTTATGGCAAAGCGCACGCCAATAGCTGTCACGCCTGGCAAGCCTGATCAAGCGGATTTCCTCGTTTCGCCGCACAAACTCGCGGCATTCGCCCGTCTGGGGCCGACTTTGAGCACAGACGCCGCTCCGGCATGCATGTTGCTGTTGGTTTGCCCTCAAGCCACCCCATCGCGAATCGCGCGGCAAATTCGCGGTGAGCCTGATGGAAGCGCCACGGCGGCCATCAAGGCATGGCAAAAGGGCTGGCGCGACACTTGAGAAAATGACATGGAAACAATCGACCAAACCACCGAAACACCCTATCAACGCATCGGCGGCGAAGCCGCCATCCGCAAACTGGTTGACCGCTTCTACCAGCTGATGGACGAGCTACCCGAAGCCTATACCGCACGCAAAATTCACCCGCAGGACCTCACCGAATCAGGCAACAAGTTTGTCGATTTTCTCTCCGGCTGGCTCGGCGGCCCGCAGCTCTACGTCGAAAAATACGGCCCGCCCATGCTCCGACGGCGCCACATGCCCTACGCCATCGGGCCGGAAGAGCGCGACCAATGGCTCATGTGCATGAAGCTCGCGCTCGCCGAGTCAGTCACCGACGAACCCCTGCGCGCCGCCCTGTACGAGCAATTCGTCCGCATCGGCGAATTCATGCGCAACCGCGGCGAAAACGTCCCCTCCTGCGGTTGCGGACACTGACTATTCGCCCCTTGGCGGGCGTTCAAAAAAGACCAGGTGTCAGTTTTTCTGGCGAATACCGGGCCGCGCTGGCGCGGTTTCCACGGTCAACCGGAAAAAAAGGCCAAAATTGAAAAGGGGAGAAATCCCCGGCCCCAAGGGTGCCGCGCAGTATTTTTTTAAACGACACATATTATTTGTTGCATTGCAGCAATTTTCTGCGACAATAGGAACTGTCTCCTCCATCTCCTCCAAGAAATGGATTTATGCCCGCCTAGAGCGGGCATTTTTTTGTCCGGATCAACGCCTCACAGAGAGAACCGGTGCGCTTTGGCACCATTCGCCAGGACAAAAAAGAAGCCCGTCTAACGCGGGCTTTTCAGATGGTTTGTCTCCTCCACCCGAATCAATCTGGCTCGGTCGGACGTCAAGCGTCCAAGGGGAGCCGAATTATCGTTGGTTGAATCGGTTTTGTATAGGTGAATTTGCAACCTCGGCAACGCTGCGGAAGGCGAGACAAATCGTCAGAAAATTCGCCGCGACAGCCGCATATCCGATTTGCTTAAACGTAGGGGGCGATCTGATGACGCAGGCGACCGCGTTTAATTCGACCCTGGCCTCTTTGGGGTTCATTTCACACAAAAATCAGCCCGTTCATCCGATGCCGTGAGCCGCGTTGTAATTGGCCAAGGCCTTGGCCACCTGCCCGGTCGGTGTCGCCGGGTCACCCAGGCCGAATTCGGCCTGCAAGGACGTCATGTTGGTATCGGCGTAGCTGATCGCGCGCGTCAGATTGTCCAGCCGGTTGGTAATGAAGTTGCCGGCCGAATTCAACAGCTCAGCCGACTTGGCGAAATTGGTCGTGAATTCATGCAACGCGCCGATAGCCGCCGTCTTGTTGCCGGCCAGCGTCGCATCCAGCCGGGCGCTATCCACGGTCGCCAGCTTGGTCACCGGATCGATGCTCAGGCCGAGATCAGCCATGCCGTGCACGCCGTTCATCGCGCCATTGAATGGGTTGGCGATACTCTGCTCCAGTTCGTACTGCGACATCTTGGCCGCCTGCGAACCCGCCAGCATGCCGCCATCCTGCAATTCGCTGCCGAAACGTTGCATCCAGCCATTGTAGGCATTGGCAAAAGCCTGCACGCGGCCGCGGATTTCATCGTTGCTGGTCGACACCGCCGTGCTGCCCAGCTTTACCGCCTCCTGCTGCAGCGTCAACACGTAGGACTTCATATCGCCCATTTCAGACGCCTCGGCCTTGAAATTGACGGCAAAGCGGTTGATGCCCGTCATCATCCTGTAGGCCGACTCCGGGTCAAACAGCGCCATGTTGCGACCCGCAGCCGACACGCCATTCGTGCCACCCACACCGGCGGCATTGCCCAGCAGGGCGTCCAGAGAGGACGTGCCAGCCGTTTTGCCGGCACCGAGAATGTCGGCAAAATTCGCCGCGCCCGACGCCGCCGACGAGACCAGCAAGCCGACCGTCTGCGATTCGACATTGGCAATCTGCAACTTCAGCGATGACAAGAAATCCCTCGCCTCAGCCGAACCCGCCGCCGGCGTCGTCACCGTGCCGCCCAGGAGTTTCGAAATATCGAAACCGTTACCGTTAATACCATTGACCGACATATCGCCTCCAACCGTTGCCGAGGGCCAAGAACCCTCGTCCTGCTTCACACCCAACTACCAGCAAAAACCACACCCGTCTGCCGCAGAGCCTTGGTTCAAAGCAGCGCAAACCGGACCACCCGGCCGGGACCGCTAGTCGCACAAGGAACCACGAGACAACCCGGCGCACCGGGCACAATTACCCCGACCCCTCGTAGACCTGAACGCCGGCGGCTCGTTCGCGGCAATGCTGGTGTTATTTGCCGAGCGACCGGCAAGAGCAGTTCTCCGAAGCCGACTGGCCCAAACCCTCGGTGGGCAAAATGGATGGGGGCAAAGCCCGATTTTTATGCGCAAAAAAGCCGGGACATGCCCGGCCGATTTTGTTTTTGGCTGTTTTTTACGCTTCGCGTAGTAAACCAGGTTGACCGTGGGAGTCGGAAAAACTAATTCACTCTGACCCCTATTGTTGTGATTGTTGTGACCCCTATTGTTGCTTTGGCTGGATTTATGGGCTCCAGCAAAGGTTAATGCCCATATGACGTACCACAACTTCAGTTCCTGCTTGTTGCTTATGGGTCGTTTCGAATGAAAAATCGTTAATTAAATTATTATTTTTAAATTGACACAAACCATTATCACTAATGAAGCTGCGCCATTCATTTAGCTTAATGGTTAGCTCTGGACATTTAAAATAAACCAATAACCCAAGGTTTTTTTGGCGGCCAGACGCATATCTGTTCAAGAGTTGTTCCAAACCGCCTTTTAGCTTTATTGAGCCGCGCCAGATCTTTGCCTCTGCGAACCAAGTAAACTCTTGCTTTCGCTCTGGTTGAACAAAAATGTCAACATGCCCTCCGTGTGTTGGATCTTTAAAGGCAATATAGCCTCTGGCTTTCATGTTTTGCACGATTTCAACAGAAATTCTGTCTTCGCCATCTTCGGTGCGTTCTTTTCTCGCTGACTCCATTCCGCTGATCACATCGCCAATCTCAATATATAGGCGATTTATAAATGAATCGTAATCTTTGGGTGCTTTAATCTCGGCGACTCGAAGCAAATCGGCTTTACCATATAATTCGATAAATTCGTCAAGGTTGGCCATGTTATAGCAGTCGCCGAAACCGCATGCGCGGGGTTAGGAAAACAAATGTATTTTCCCCAATATAACTCCGTGAATATTTTATATTGTCAATAATTACAAATTCATCGATTAGATACAGTTGAAGTTGATGGTAGTCAATATCAATATGTTTGTCGTCTTCTATAAACAGTCTGAAATTGAAATCAAAAAGTCTCAGTTTTTCTACAAAATACTGTACGATTAATTTTTCACTGGCGCCGTTGCATTTTTTTGAAAAGTCTTTAAGCACTGAGGTATCTATGTATTCAAAAGCCGATTGAGAGCAATACTCAATCATTGCTCTAAGTACGCAGCTTTCCGCTGACATCTCCCCTTTTTCTTGGGCGATCTTCCGAAAAACAGCTTTAATTAGCCTGTTCATTTTGAATATATAATGCAAGCCGGTTTAGGCAAAATGTTAGATCTGCCAGCGGTGAGTTTGATAATATCTCAGATTTAAATACACCACCTTTTTTTGCAATATTGGCGCGGCGTCCTTTAATTGAAAAGTTTGCTTCTGTATGCAAGCTGGAATATTTTTGCTGGTGGTAAGATAATTCAATCTTGTATGGGTGTAACTTTCCAACAGCGGCTTTGCCATTTACATGGTATAACTCCTTGCGCAGATCTAACTCTCCCTGCTTTAATTTCTCGTCACGAACGGCGCCCGTTCCGCATTCAAAGCTGAGTTGACAGACAATTCCTTCGTCAGAGTATGAGTACATTTGTCCGATAGCAGAGTAGAGATCAATCGGGGAAAGAGATTTTCTGTAATCGCCATTATTATCAATGGCCGCAAGCAGATCCCCATAAATATCCGATGAATCTTGTTTGGTACGATATCTAAGGTTGTCGAGTAGTACGTAAATTAAATCTTTCTCTTTGTCTATTAATATAGAATCAAATGCGCAATACTTTATTGGCTTCTGAACTTTGAAAACAGATTCTGGCGACCAATATTTCGACCTTGCGGAATCAGATAGGTCACTACTCCCTAAGAGACAAGTCTCTATTGCTTCCCGTTCAATAAAATATGTGTAAGCGTCATATGAGTCATGTGAAAAACAAGAAAACGCTTGGTGGGATTTGCTTGGCGATTTTATGGATTGAAATATGTCCTGTTTTTTGCTTGATGTCGGCATTTTTGTTGATTTGGCCCATCCGTCGGGTGTCCTAAATGCAAATATGCTTTTTCGACCAAAACAAATTACTTCTTCAAGTATTTGAGTCATCAAACTGGTTTGATCTTTGTGAATCAACGAAAGATCTTCCCAGGTTTTGACCGTCGCCAGAGATTTTTTCTTGAGAAAGTCGTTAATGACGTGAAGGGGAAGATGGTCTTTTAATGCCTTGGTTAGCGTTTCTGGCAAAGCCTGAACAGAAATATCATTCATTAAATTGTCCTAATTTACTCTAATAAATATACACAAGTTATGATGCGTATGCATCGAATACCACCAACTCCCGCGTCGCCCGCGTCATCGCCACATACAACAGCCGCGCCTCCTCATCCTTCCGCCCCTCATCCACCGCCCGCCCAGCCCCCGGTATCGCCACCAGCGGAAACTCCAACCCCTTGCAGCTATGCATGGTCAGGAATTTCACGGTGTCTTCCTTCTCGGCAAAGGTGATGTCGTCCTGGTAGGTCACCGGGATGCCGGCTTTTCTTAGCGTGGCGAGGACCGGTTTGCCGATGCTGTAGTCGCGGTAGATGACGGCCATGCCGCTCCACGGGGTGCCGGTTTTGTGGGCTTCCTTGAGGTGTTTGGCGATGTAGTCGGCTTCTTCCTGAATGCTGGGCAGCTTGATGAGCAGCGGCTTCGGGCCGTGGCGGCCGGCGCTGATGGGGGCGACTAGCGGGACGCCGTCTTCGTCCGAGGCGCTGGGTTTGAGCAGTTCGCTGGCGATGCCGCTGGCTAGCTCAAGCACTTCCTGCGTGTTTCGGTAGTTGATCTTGAGGATGGTGGTGCGGCCCTGGGCCTGGATGCCGAGGCTCTTGAAGCTGAATTTGTTGTGCCGTCCATTGCCGTAGATGGATTGGGCGTCGTCGTAGAGGACGAGCAGCGAATTGGTGTTCGGGGTGACCATCTGGGCGACGAGCTTGAGCCATTCGGGCTGGAAATCGTGGCCTTCGTCGATGAGCACGGCGTCGTACTGGCCGGCCGGGATGATGTTGGCGTCTACGGCGCGGATGATGCGGTCGACGAGTTCACCGGCGTAGATTTCGCCGTCCTTGCCGTTTTCCGGCAGGCCGGCGTTGTAGGCGACGAGTTGGGCGCGGCACCATTGGTGGAAGGTGTGAACGTGCACCTTGTCGGCCAGCCCCTTGGCGGCCATGGTGCGGCTCAAGCGCTTGGCCAGGGTGCGGTTGTAGCAGAGGATGAGGATCGGCCGGGCGCAGACTTTGGCCAGGTGTTCGGCGCGGTAGCCGAGGATCAGCGTCTTGCCGCTGCCGGCGACGCCGTGGATGACGCGGTGGCCTTCGCCGAGGCTGCGGGCGAGTTGCTCCTGCTGCAGGTCCATGACGCGGACGATGTCGGGGATTTCCGGTTCCTGATCGTCGAACAGGCCGTTTTGCATTGGCGCGGCGATGCGGATTTCGGGAAAGAGGTGCCAGCGGATGCGGTCGATCTGGGGCAGGGCGAGCGGCACGCTGCGGGAAAACGGCAGCATGCCCCAGAGCCGTTCCTGGAAGGCTTCGGCATCGACGCTTTCGGTCATTTCGTCCTGACAGATGACGCGGTGGGCTTCGATGACTTCGCCGAGGTTGGTGCTCTCAAACTGCTTGCGGCTGATGTTGGCAAGCACGACGCCGTAGCTCCATGGGAAGAGCAGCGTGCCCTGCATTCGCCCGCTGTTGATGGTGAGTTGCGGGTCGCGTTGCAGAAGGTTGCTGACTTCGTGGGCGTATTGCCGGGCCTGTTCGAGCGGGTTGGCGACGCGCTTGAGGCCGGTGCTGGTGAGGATACTGGCGCTCGTGCGGTCGATGTCGCGGATGGTGTCGAGCTTCCAGTCCTTGACCTCGAGCACCAGCAGGCCGCGGCGCGGGTTGAAGACGACGAAGTCGGGATGCACGTTGCGCGGGCCGAGCGGTACGTCGTACCAGAGCAGCCAGTCGTCTTCGAGCTTTTGTTCGAGGCGGTAGGCCAGGCGCCGCTCGCCGCCTGTCATGTTCGACACGCAGGTGCCGATTGCCGGTATCAGCGCAGCCAAGGCCGCCCCCTTATGCTTTTGTATTCGGACGATTATGCCATTCAAAAGCTGCAGCAAGTTTTGCTAATTTGCCTGGACCGTGAATTACCAAACGAAGAAAACTAGTGTCCAGATCGTCACCATCCGGCCGATTGGCCATCGCATGGCAATCCCGGCATTTCTCGGTTGGTGAGATTGAGCCGTTTGGATCATTTGTCTGTCATCAAATTTCTTCCTCGCAGTTGATAAAAATCTTATCGAATAGGGGCTCGTGTTGGCATGCCCTGACAGGACAAATACGGGGGTAAAAAATGATTTCAGATTGGCCTGGGCGCATGTGTGGCCTTGCAACTCGGAAACAGTTAATCGGCAAATGGATTTCGGGCGCTATGCAGCGAGATGCCATGCGCTGGCTTGGCGTCCTGATGCTGGCGCTCTGCGCCAGTTTGCCGGCAGACGCAGCGACTTTGGTAAATGGTGGAACGGTGTCTGGCGCGATCGGCATGGCAGGTGGGCTGGACAGCCATGTCTTTGCGGCGAACGCCGGTGAGAACGTCTGGTTGCGCATCGTGGATACTGGGAACTCCGATTTTCAGCCAAAGATGACCGTGTATGGCCCCGGTGGAACACTGATCGGAAGCGACTATGACAGCGATGTGGGCAAGCTGGAATTCACGATTGCCAGTTCCGGAACCCATACCGTTGTTGTCTCGGATGCGGTCGGCACGCATACCGGAACCTACACGCTGTATCACGTTCGGGTACCAGGGGCGAACGAGGGCGGGCAACTGATCAATGGCGGTGCCGGTGCGGGCACGATCGATCTGGGCGATCTTGATTCATATACGTTTACGGCGAACGCTGGTGAGAGCATCTGGATGCGGATCGCCAACACGGGAAGCAGCGTTTTTCAGCCCAAGGTTACGCTGTATGACCCGGCAGGTGCCCGGGTTGCCAGCGGCTACAGCAGTCAGGTCGGTGATGTTACCTACACGCCGTTGATCAGCGGGGTGCATACGGTTGTTGTTTCAGACACCGTTGGGACGCATGCCGGAGACTATAAGCTCAATCTGGCGATTGCTCCCCGTGCCAGCGAAGGAGGAACGCTGTTCGATGGTGCAAGCAAGGTGGATGCGATCGATCTCGGCGACCTTGATTCCTACACGTTTTCCGCCAATGGGGGGGAAAGTATCCAGATCAGGATCAGTGATACGAGCGCCAGCGTTTTTTTTCCAAAAATAACGCTTTACGGCCCCGGTGGCGGTTATCTGACAAGCGTTCGGGGTGATATCGAGGCAACGCTGTCCCGCCAGTTAACGCTGGCGGGAAACTATACGGTCGTGGTTTCCGATTCCGGTAATGGCAATGCGCAGAGCGGGAGCTACTCGATCGTTTTGACCGGAGCCGGGGGCAGCGAGCCGGATACGAGTGGCGACGTGCCGCTCCCGCTCTGGGCGCTGGCCCTGCTGGCCGGCTTGTTGGGCGAAGGCCTGCGCCGGGGACACAGGCTCCCGGGCTAGGTTGGGAGTCTGGCGCGGTGAGCTTGTGCTCTCCCGCCCGCGAAGCCGGAGAGATTCAATCCCGGCCCCGGCTTGATGATTCCATTTTTGGCCGATTTTTCCGGTTGACCGTGGGATCGGCTGGCTGGCCTATGTGCCGGACGGGGCCTTGTTTACCCAGATATACCGCGCCACGGCGTGTTCGAGCGCCAGTTCGACCTCGTCGGCGAGGATGACGGCCATCGGCCGTTGCTGGAGGACCTTGATCGGGCGATTTTCGGCCAGGCCGTAGGCGGTCAGTTGCTCGCGCTGGAGCGGGTCGATTTCGTCACCGAGCGCGGCGAGGCGGACTTCGCTGCCGGGCGGGATGAAAGCGAGGGGGAGGCGGGCTTCGTGGGTGGGGCTCATGACCAGACGGCGTGGAGAAGGATGTTGAACAGGCCGCCGACGAAGAAGGCGAAGGGGACGATGATGGCAACCATGCCGAGGGCGACTTTGCTGCCTTGCTCCTTGACCATCATCATCAGGCTGGCGAAGCAGGGGATGAACAGGGTGATGGTGATCATGCCGACCACGGCCTGGATCGGGCTCAACGTATGGGCCATGGCGAACAGCCCGGTGGCGCCGAAGTCGCGGCGCAGGAAGCCCATGACGAAGGCGGCCGAGGCTTCCTTGGGCAGGCCGAGCCAGCCGGAGACGAGTGGTTCGCCGGCTTCGATGATGGCGGGCAGGGCACCGGATTTGTCGAGCGAGAACATGATGAAGGTGCCGAGCAGGAAAAGCGGGATGACTTCGATCAGATACCACTTGAGCCGGCCGCCGGTTTTCTTCAACACATTGGCGAAGATCGGCAGGCGCATCGGCGGCAGTTCGGTGACCAGCGGGATGCGCCTGCCGGGGATGAGCTTGGCGGCGAGGAAGCCGGAGAGCAGCAGGATGCCGACCATGGCCAGCGCCCAGATGAGGACGGCGGTGAAGGAGACGCCGCCGAGCATGCCGAGGACGACACCGAGCTGCGCCGAGCAGGGAATGGCCAGGGCGAGCAGGAAGATGGTGATGATCCGTTCGCGCTGGCTGTGCAGGATGCGCGTGGTCAGCGTCGCCATCGTCACGCAGCCGAGGCCGAGAACCATCGGCAGCACCGCCCGGCCATTCAGCCCGATCAACGAAAACAGCCGGTTGGCGATGACCGTCAGGCGCGGCAAATAGCCCGAATCCTCGAGCACGCCGAAGGCGACGAAAAAGGTCGTGACGATGGGCAGGATGAGCGCCAGCGCGTAGGTCATACCCATCGTCCACAGGCCGTACTGGCCGACCAGCAGTTCCTGCACCCAGCCTGGGCCGAAGACATTGGCGACGAGAGCGGTGAAGGCCGGGTTGAGGATGCCTTCGAAGAGGTCTTCTTCGAGCAGGCCAACCAGGGTTGTCGCCCCGAATACACCGACAAACTGGTAGATCAGATAGAGCACGCCGAGCAGGATGGGGACGCCCCAGACCGGATGCACGACGTATTGGCCGAGACGCTGGGAGAGCAGCGGGCTGCTCCGCACGGCGCGCTGGATGACGCTGGCGGCGAGCGCATCGGCGGCTTCGGTGCGTTCGCGGGCGAGCAGGGCGGGGAGATCGCCATCGCTGCGTTCGATTGCGTTTTTGCGCAAAATTTCCAGTTGACCGTGGGAATCGCCGGCCTGTTCGGCCAGCCAGTCGGCGACGACGGTATCGCCGCCGAGGTAAAGAATGGCCAGCCCGCGCGCCGCCAGTTGCGGGTGCGGGGCGAGGCGGGTGATGGCTTCGGCCATGCCGGCAATGTCGGTCTCGATCTCCGGGTCGTAGCGGAGCAGCGCGCCGGCTGCACGGGCATGGCCGAGACTGCTGGTCAGTTCGCCAATGCCTTCGCCGCCGGTGGCGACGGTGGCCAGCACCGGGATGCCCAGTTCTTCGGCCAGCGCCGGGATGTTGACCACGACGCCGCGCGCCGCCGCCTCGTCGTGCATGTTGAGGGCCAGGACCATTGGCACGCCGAGTTCGGCCAGCAGCGCGGTCAAGGTCAGGGTGCGGCGCAGGTTCTTGGCGTCGCCGACCTGGACCAGGCAGCGCGACGATTCGTTGAGCAGGGCGCGCATCGTCGCTCGTTCGTCATCGCTGCGCGAGGGCAGGGCGAGCACGCCGGGGGTGTCGAGGAGCATCGCCTCGCGGTCGAAGCGGGCGCTGGCCCGGGTCACTTCGACGGTGGTCCCGGGATAGTTCGAGACGTTGACGTAGGCCCCGGTCAGGCGGTGAAAGAGGACGGATTTGCCGACGTTGGGGTGGCCGACGAGCAGGATGGCGTTGGCGGCGGAGGCAGAGGCAGAGGTGGTCACGTTGTTTCGGCTTTGGTGCAGTTGATGACGGCTTGTTCAAGCCAGTCGGAGGTGATTTCGCCGGTGCGCTGGGTGCAGGGGCGGCGCTGGTCGTCCAATACAAGGGTGTGCGGCAATGCGCCGACCCGGTTGCCGAAGCGGGCGAGCAAACCGCGTGGTTCGCCGGGGCCGTGCAGCACGTGCATGGGGGGGGTCAATGCGGCCTGTATGGCGCTGGGCGCGCCGAGTGTTTCGACCGGCTTTTGCAGGGCAATGGTGATGACGCGAACCTTGCCGCTACGGGCGAGGGCGGCCAGGGCCGGCATTTCTCTCAGGCAGGGCGGGCAGTCGGCACGCCAGAAATTGATGACCGTGGTTTGCGCCGGCAGGCGCGATAGCTGTACGAACCGGTGTCCATCCGACAGCTCGAAATCAAGTGCCGAATTTGGCTGGTTTTCGGCGTTGACCGCAGCACAGGCCAAAAGCCCCGCCCAGAGGGCGAGGCTTGACCGGAGAGAGGTCTTTTCGAACAGGGTCACAGGGCGAACTTTACACCGCCGTAGATGAAGCGGCCGCGATTCGGGCCCCATATCTGGGTGACGTCGATCGCCCCGCTGCCGTCGACCCACAGCATGCTTTCCTTGTCGGACTGCTTGAAGTCGAAGACGTTGTCGACGCCGAGGAAGGCCGACCATTGTTTGTTCAGGCGGTATTCGCCACGCAGGTCGACCACCCAGTAGTCCGGGCTCTTGTCCATCTTGCGCGTGCCGTCGAAGTTGTAGCGCGGGTTGTTGGCGTAGTCGTAGAACTTGGCGAGGTCCATCGGGCCTGTCCAGGTGCCGCGCAGCATGCCGGTCAGGGGGCCGCTTTCGTAGTCGAGACGCAGGTAGGCCCTGGTTTCCGGCCGGGCGAAGGCGAGCGTGCCGGCTTCCGAGAACTGGTACTTGAAGTGCTCGGCGGCGATCGTCGTTTCGAGGTTCGGCGTCAGCTTGTAGGTGACGGTCAGGTCGCCGCCAATGACGGTGACTTTATCCCGGGCCGAGGTAAATAGCGTGACGGCCTGTTCGCCCGGAGCGCCGGAACAGGCGCCAATGACGCCGGCGTTGTCGCATTGGCCCGAATCGAGCAAGGCCATGTTCTTGATCCGGTTGTAGTTCAGGGAGCCCACCCAGGCCAGCCGGTCTTCGGCGTAAGACAGCGCGTACGAGGCGTTGTCGGAGATTTCAGCCTTGTCGATGTTACGTACGATGCGCGTGGTGTCGAGGATGCCGTGGTCCTGCTCGAAGAACGAGGTGGGGGCACGGAATCCGCGGCCAACCGCAAAGCGGCTGTTCAGTTCGTGGTTGTGGTTCCACAGCACGTTGAAGCGCGGACTGGTGATGCCGCCAAAGACATTGTGCTTGTCGTAGCGCACCGAGCCGTTGACCTCGACCACACCCTCCAGAAAGCTGTGGTAGCCCTGCAGGAAAACGCCCGGGGTGCGGTACTTGTAATTGTCGATGCCGTTGTTTGGCGTGCCGCTGGCATCGGTGCCGACGCTGGCCAAATCTTCGTAACGATAGGTCACGCCGGTCGTCACCAGCGTTTCGCCGAGCGGTTGCTGGGTGCTGGCCTCAAGGTAATACTGGGTCTGGTCGGCTTTGTAGACGGCCTTCTCGTAGAACGAGTCCTGCTTGTGTTTGGCGTAACCGACGGCGAAACGCATGGTTCCGTCACCCAGCTTGTGGGTGGCGCTGGAAACGAACTGCTTGCGGTCGGTGAAAATGATTTCCGACATGCCGGCCAGGCCGTCGGTGTAGTCCTGGGTCAGGCCGGTATCAGGGACGATCCAGCCGCCGGCATAGGGCGAACCATTTTGACCCTTGCTCCAGTCGAACGGATTGCCACTGCCGTTGGCCTTGACGCCGTTGTAATCGGTGCCCATGGCGCCGCCCATGCGCTTTTCATCGACGATGTCGAAGCGGCCCTTGACCTTGAAGCCGCCAAGATCATCGACGAAGAAGCCGATGCCGCCCAGGTTGCGCTTGTAGCCGGTGTATTCGGAAATCCGGTTGTCGTCGCCGTCGACCGTGTCATGCTGGTTGTGATTGAAATTGGCAGTCAGGGCGCCGCCCTGGAATGCCTTGGCGCCGAACAGGTCGGTATTCAGGTGGCCATAGGAGCCGAATTGCTGGTTGATCAGCAATTCATCCTTGGTCGGGCGACGGGTGACGATATTGACCGAGCCGGCCAATGCCTCCGGGGCGATCAGGCTGGTGCCGGCGCCGCGCGAGATGTCGATGCGCTCCAGGCCGCCGAGGCTGACGCTATCCAGGCCGTAGGCCGTAGACACTGACGAGAAAATGGGGATGCCGTCGATGAGCAGCGTGGTGTAGCGACCGGGCAGGTTGTTGAGGACGACATTGCGCACGTTGCAGATCGAGCACTCGACCTGCATGGAGATGCCGGGGCGCTTGTCGAGTGCTTCGGTCAGCATCGTGGCGCCGGTTTTTTCCAGCTCACGGGCGCCCAGCGATTCGGTAGCGATGATTTCATCACGCAGCACCGGCTTGGCGCCGGTTGTCTTGCCGCTGCTGACGGTGACTTCGCCCAATTGCTTGTCGGCGATTGCGGTGCCGGAAAAGGCGAGCGAAAGCGCGGCCACCAAGGGTGTTAGATGTAATTTGATTTTCATTTCCGCCTCCCTGCGGTTTTTGAAAAGTACGTGCGATACCTGGGGTGATCGCCGTAAATACTTGGCTGGCCGCCGCCCTTATTGCGCTCCCTGGCCTGGCTGCGTGACGAAACCGATCTTGGTCAGCCCGGCCCGACGCGCCGCGCTCATCGTTTCGGCTACCGTTTCGTAGCGCGTCGCGCGGTCGGCGCGCAGGTGCATTTCGACCTTGGCATCCTGCGCCACGGCATCGCGGAAGCGGGCTTCGAGGCTGCTTTGGTCAACCGCCTCGGCAGCGACAAAAACATGGTTGTCGGCATCGATGCTGACCTGCAGGGTCAGCGGCTTTTCCGGGGTTGGCGTGCTCGAGGCGCGGGGCAGGTCGACTGGCACCTGATGCGTCATGAGCGGCGCGGTGATGATGAAGATGATCAGCAAAACCAGCATCACATCAACGAGCGGCGTCATGTTGATTTCCGCCGTCGGCATCTGGTGGTTCTGCGAATTGAAGCTGCCCATGGCCATGTTATGCCGCCTCCGTCGCTACGCGGGCACGCATCGGGTGGATCTGCGCGCTGTTGGCGACAAACGGCTTGCCGACCGTGAAGAAGGCATGCAGGTCGTGCGCGAAGGCATCGAGATCGGCCAGGATGACGCGGTTGGCGCGGGTGAAGGCGTTGTAGGCGAAGACGGCGGGCAGCGCGACGGCTAGGCGAAGACGGCGGGCAGCGCGACGGCGAGGCCGGCGGCGGTCATGATCAGCGCTTCACCGACCGGGCCGGCGACTTTCTCCAGCGCCGCCTGACCGGACAGGCCGATGGCGACCAGCGCGTGATAGATGCCCCAGACGGTGCCGAGCAGGCCGACGAAAGGTGCCGTGGCGCCGGTCGTGGCGAGCAGGGTCAGGCCGTTTTCCATACCAGCTTGGGTCGTGGAAAGCTGCTGGCGCAAGGCGCGCTCCATCTGCTCGGCCGGGTCGAATCGCGAGGCGAGGCGGCCGGTGACGGCTTCACAGTCGTTGTTGCAGCCATTGGCCTGGGTCGCCAGCTGAGCGTAAGGGCTGTCCTTGCCGGCCTGGTTGAGCAAGGCAATGCCGTCGCTGACGCTGCTTGCCGACCAGAAGGCGCCAAGCGCTTTGGCGGCGCGACGGACCATCCACCAATCGACGGCCTTGGCCAGGATCAGGTACCAGCTGATCATGGACATGATGGCGAGAATGATGGCGACGGCGTGCGAAATGGTGTCGCCGCTGGCCCACAGGTGTGCGAAACCGAACGAGTTTTCCTGCATTTTTATTGCTCCAATTTGAAAATAATGGGGACCAGCACCCAGCTCTGGACGGCGATATCGCCACGCTTGGCCGGTATGAATTTCCAGTTGCGAACTGTTTTTTGCGCTGACTCGTCGAGTCGCTGGCTGCCTGACGAGGTCCTGATTTCGACGCTGTCGGCGGAGCCTTGCGGATTGACCGAAACGCGCAGGATGACCTTGCCTTCCTCGCCCATGCGGCGGGAGAGCGGCGGGTAGGCGGGGGCCGGATTCTTGAGGTAATCGGCATCGAAACGGGCGAGACTGACTGGCTCGGCCGGTGGGGCAACCGGCTTGGCTTCGGCGGGGGCGGCGACCACGGCGGCAGGCGCCGGAACATTGCTCTGGGTGGCCTCGACGACCGGCGCGGCGGCCTTCGGGGCCGGCGTTTGCGGCGTCTTGACCGCGACCGGTTTGGTCATCGGCAAGGGCTTGGCCACCGGCTCTTTCTTGATTTCCTGCGTTTCGAGCAAATCAACGACAAGCGGGATTTCCATGATCTGCGGTACCACCGTTTTGGCCGCCAGAATGAGCAGGAAAACACCGACATGCAGGCCAACCACTGCGGTCAGCAGGCCGCTGCGCTGGAAGGGTGAAGGGCGGGATAGTGTGTAGCTCATGGTTGATTTTTCAGGTTTTGCCGGCTGTCTCGGAAAAAACCCTTGGCTCGCTGGCTTGTGCTGGCTGGCTATGGGAACGAGAGGTGCAACGGAGAGAAACTATTTGGTCAGGATCAGTTTGTTTTCGCGGGTGACGCGCAGCAGGTAGCGCTGTCCCGCGTGTTCGATCTCGACCGTCGTGGCGCCGCCGAGAATCTTTTCACTATCGATCCGCGGGCGGGTTTCGGTTTTCTCGGCGGGCGGGGTGGGCTCGGGAGAGGGGGGCTGCGGGTTCATGGTAGGTGCCTATTGCAAACAAGAATTGGTCGCATCTTCTCGTGGATGAGAATTGATGTCAAATATTATTGCGAATCATTCGCAACAGTATTGATGTGTTGTTGCAAATGCGATACATTCGCATCGACGTTGATCGACTAGCCAGCCGCTTTCCTGCCCGCCATGTCTTGAAGTGCGTTCAAGGGGGTTTCTCCGCGGGTTTTGTCCGACTGCTTTGTCGGTTATCGGCGCGTGACTGTTTCGCCCCTCGAACATCTATTGTTCGGCAAGCCAGCCTCCATGCCAGCCAGCCATTTCTGACTCGACAGAGGACCGCTTGTGAAAAATAACTATCCGAAGTTTCAGGTGCGTGGGGTATCGCCTGCACCGTTCCGTGGCGGGCGACATGCCGGCCTGTTGCCGCTGGGGGCGGCTGTCGTTGCCGGTTTGCTCGGCGTGGCGGATGCGTCCGCAGCCGAGGAGCAGACGCTGGCGCCGGTCACCGTCAAGGCGACCGCCGAGCAGCAGGACGGTTACCGGGCCAGCAAGACGCGCGTCGGCAAGGTGGTGCAGGATCCGCACGACGTACCGCAGGCGATCACGACCATTACCCGTGCCCTGATGGAAGAGCAGGAGGCGAATTCGCTGCGCGAGGCGCTGCGCAATGTCTCCGGCCTGTCTTTTAATGCTGCCGAGGGCGGCCGCTCCGGCGACAACATGATGTTGCGCGGCTTCTACACCTTTGGCGATATGTACCTCGACGGTATTCGCGATACCGCCCAGTACAACCGCGAGGTGTTCAATACCGAGCAGGTCGATGTCCTGCGCGGCGCGGCGGCCATGCTGTTCGGGCGCGGCCAGGCTGGTGGCGTGATCAATCAGGTGAGCAAGACGCCGATGCTGTATGGCATCAACAAGGCCAGCATCGGCATCGGCAGCAATGAATACTTTGAAGCAAAGGCTGATTTGAATCAGCGGATTGGCGATAACACGGCGTTTCGCATCAACTTCATGACGCGTGACGAGGGCAGCTCGCGGAGCAACCCGGTGACCGGAACGACGCCGGAAATCCATCGTCAGGGTTTTGCGCCGAGCATTGCTTTCGGCTTGGGAACGGCTCATGAGGTGACCTTGAGTCACTTGTATCTGGCCACCCAGGACCGGGCCGATTACGGCGTGCCTTTCGACACTGCGATCAAGCGCCCAAATTCCGGCTACGCCAAGTCGGGCGCCTTCTGGGGCGTTGATGGCACTTTCGACGACAGTGAAACCAACATCACGACGCTCAACTACCTGTTCACGCTGTCGGCGGATACCCAGTGGCGGACGGTGCTTCGTTCGAGCAATTACAAGCGTTCATATTGGGCGTCGGCGCCGGGTAGTGCAGCGTCGTTCGCCACCGGCGGTGGCGCCAAGACGCGGCAGACGGATACCGACAACCTGGTGATCCAGAGCGATCTCAATACGCGCTTCAACCTCCTCGGCATGAAGCACGAACTGGTCACCGGCGTTGAATATCTGAAGGAAGAGGCCAAGCGCTGGGCGCTGGCGAATGTCGGCAACAACGGCATCTTTTTCAAGGACGTGGTTGGCTTCACCAATAGCGCGACTGGCCAACTGATCGACACCCGACCAGCCAATACCTATCAGGGTGAAACCTTCAGTGCCTACGTCCAGGATGCGGTGGAATTCATTCCGGACTGGAAACTGACCGGTGGCATTCGTCGCGACGAAATGCGCTCGGACTACGTGACGGTGGCCCGGACTGGCACATCGACGATGACGACGACGGCGTATTCCGGCGACTTTGGCGAGAACAGCTACCGCGTTGGCCTGTCCTGGCAGCCGCGGGCCGATTCGCACTACTACCTGGGATGGAGTGATTCCTTCAGCCCGACGGCCGATTTGTACCAGCTTTCCGGCAGCCAGTATCCGGCCGAGCGCTCGGCAGTGACCGAGCTGGGCGCCAAGTGGTTGCTGCTCGATGGCAACCTGGCTTTCCGTGCCGCTCTCTACCACGCCGTCAAGGAGTGGGAACGCAATACCGATCTGGAATCGACGGCCTCAATCCTGACCCGCAAGCGTCAGTCGGACGGCCTGGAGCTCGAACTGGCCGGTCGCATCACCGACAACTGGGAGGTCTTCGGCGGCCTGTCTCTGATCGACGCAGAAATCCTCCAGGTTGCGCCGGGTAACGGCAACCCGAACTTTGTCGGGCAGGAGCCGCGCAATACGCCGAAGCGGACGGTCAACCTGTGGACAACCTATCGCCTGCCGATGGGCTTCAAGGTCGGCGGCGGTGCTGAGTACAAGAGCAAGCGCTACGGCGGCGCACCGACCGGCACGGCGGCTTTCAATCCGAACACCGTGCCGTCCTACATCCGCTGGGATGCGATGGTGACCTACGAGCAGCCGAAATACGCGATCAAGTTCAATGTCCAGAACATCTTTGACAAGCTGTATTACGACGCGCTCTACGACAACGGTGGCTTCACCGTTCCCGGCCAGGCACGCCGTTTCATCCTGAGTGGCGAGTTCAAGTTCTAAGTTGTGGCTGAGCAGCCCCGTCTGTGGACGGGGCTTTTTCGAACCAGCCGGCATTTTGTTTTTGGGCAGAATTTCCGGTTGACCGCAGGAATGATGGATCAAGCATGAAAACGACACGACGCGAGTTTCTGAAAATGGCTGGTGCGCTGGCCGTCTTGCCGCAGGCCGGTTTTGCCTGGGCTGGGCAGGGGCCGCAAGGCGCCTCGATCGCCGCCGCCTGGCGCGGCCCGAATTCCGGCGATACCTATTACGCTGGTGTGATGGCGGCAGACTGGGCGCGCAAGAAGCTGGAAATCCGCCACGCCGTGGCCTTGCCGACCCGCCCGCACGGCCTGACGCCGGAGGCGGATGGCAGCCTGTTGGTGACCGGCGTGCGTCCCGGCGGCTGGCTCATGCGCATCGGCCCTGATGGACAAGTGGCGCAGCAAATCGACATCGCCGGGGAGTCTTCTGCCGCGCGGCTGAATGGCCACGTGGTCGTCAGCCCGCGTGGCGACGTGATCTATACGACAGAAACCGACAGCAAGACTGGCCGCGGCCTGATCGGCGTGCGTGACCGCAAAAGCCTGAAGAAGCTGGCCGAATGGCAGAGCCACGGCCAGGAGCCGCATCAATTGCTGGTCGACGACGCCGGGCATTTGATGGTTGCCAACGGCGGCATCCCGCGCACGGCCGCCGACAAAAAATACGATCTGCATCGCATGGATGCCTCGCTGGTCCGCCTCGACGGCCAGAGCGGCCGCCTGCTCCGCCAATGGACGCTGGACGACCGCCGCCTGAGCCTGCGTCACCTGGCCTGGAGCCATTGGCCGGCCGGCGGGCGAAAGTTGCTCGGCGTCGCCATGCAGGCCGAACATGACGACCCGGTCGCTCGCGCCGCGGCGCCGATTCTCGCCGTACTCGATGGCGACGATCTGACCGTTCCAACCCGGGTCAGCGATGGCGCTGGCTATGCTGGTGATATCGCCCCGGCTTACAACGGCGGTTTTGCCCTGTCGAGCAACCAGGTCGGCATGGCTCAGTTGTGGCACCCCGGCCAGCCGGACAAACTGACGCGCATCGTCGAATTGCAGGAAGCCTATGCCCTGACCGGTTGGGAAGGCCCCCAGCCAGGCGGCGGCGTACTGGTGTCTACGGCTCTCGGGTTGGTTCGCTGGCACCCGAGCGCCAAGCCGGCTCTGTTGCCTTGGCCGGAAAAAATGGCAGTGGATAATCACTGGGTGTTGATTGACGAGTCATAAATTTGTTTGGCATATGTGACCTAGTTTGCTTGGTCATGCTGTTTTCATGCTAGATTCAAGACGATTTCATTCCTTGAATCGAAGCTCGATAGCATCATGGCCGAAAAAACTCGCTCAGTTCGCCTTGCGTTGTTGGCCGCCGCAATGTGGACGTTTGTTCTGGCCCTGTCGATGGTATGGAATTTCCTCAATGTCCGGGATCAGGCGATGGGGATGGCCTACGCCGAGGCGCGTGCCAACCTCAACAAGGACATCACTTTTCGCCGCTGGGGGACGATGCATGGCGGAGTTTATGTGCCGCTCACGGAAACCCAGAAGTCGGTACCCTGGCTGTCGCATGTGCCGGGTCGGGACGTAACGACCTCTGACGGGAGCAAGCTGACCCTGCTCAATCCGGCCTCAATGTTGCGCCAGATGATGGATTTGTATGCCACCGACTATGGTATTCGCGGTCGCATTACCGGGCTCCGTTACCTGAATCCGGGCAATGCCCCGGATGCCTGGGAAAAGAGCCAGCTCGAGGCCTTTGTCCGCGGCGATAAAAAAGAGGTCTGGGCAGTGGAGTCGGTCAACGGCAAGCCGTACTTGCGTTATCTGCGGGCGATGATGATGGAACCGGGTTGTGACAAGTGCCACGCCATCCTCGGCTACAAGACCGGCGACATGCGCGGCGCTACCGGGCTCAATCTGCCTTTGGCGCCTTATCTCGAGCAAATTGACAATTCGCGCTTGAGTCTGGGCTTCAGCCATTTGCTCATCTGGCTTATCGGACTGGCTGGTATTGCCTGGGGAGGCTGGATTTCGGCCGGCTGGGCGACTGAGCGGGAAGCCTCGCGGGCCGAATTGTTGCGCCATCGCGATGATCTGGAGTCGCTGGTGGCCGATCGAACGGCCGAGCTTTCGCAGGCCAAGGAGGTCGCCGAATCGGCCAACCGGGCGAAAAGCGCTTTTCTGGCCAACATGAGCCACGAGGTGCGCACGCCGATGAACGCGATTATCGGACTGACCCACATGCTGGCCCGCCATAACGTTGATCCGGCCCAGACCGAAAACCTGGGGCGGATCAACCAGGCGGCGAATCATCTTCTCGCCCTGCTTGGCGATGTGCTCGACCTGTCGAAAATCGAAGCTGACCGGCTGGCGCTGGAAAACGCCCCGTTCCGGCTCGGCACTGTGTTCGCCAATATCGACAGCCTGCTCGGCGAGCGCGCCCAGGACAAGGGCTTGTGGCTGAAGCGCGAGATCCAGTCAACGTTGCTTGATATCCCGCTGCTCGGCGATTCTTTGCGTGTCCAGCAGATACTGCTCAATCTGGTCGGCAATGCCGTCAAATTCACTACGCGGGGTGGCGTCACGGTTCGCGCGGTCATTGCCGAGGAAAGCGCCTGCGATGTACTGGTGGCGATTGATGTCATCGATACCGGCATTGGCATTTCACCCAATGCCGTACAACGTATTTTCGAGCCTTTTGAACAAGCCGACAGTTCAACTACCCGCCAGCATGGCGGCAGTGGCCTCGGCCTGGCGATCTGCCGACGGCTCGCCCGGCTGATGGGGGGCGATGTCGTTGCGAAGGGCATTCCGGGGGAGGGGAGCATTTTTTCACTGACCTTGCGTCTGACCCGGAATACCCTGGCTGACAACGTGGAAGGCCCGTCTGTCAGGCTGTCCGGCGCCGAGGCCGAGCGCCAGTTGAAAGCCCGGCATGGCAACGCCCGTATCCTGTTGGTCGAGGATGACGAGATCAACCGCGTGGTTGCCCTTGAGTTGCTGCATGAATCGCTTGGCTGGCAGGTCGATATTGCTGAAAACGGCGCGCTGGCCGTTGCCATGGCGGGCGCCACCGATTACGCCCTGATCCTGATGGATGTCCAGATGCCGGTCATGGATGGCCTCAAGGCAACACGCGCCATTCGGGAACTGCCGGGGCGGCAGCACACGGTGATTCTGGCGATGACCGCCAACGCCTTCCAGGAGGATCGCCTGGCCTGCCTGGCGGCCGGCATGGACGATTTTGTTCCGAAGCCGGTCGACCCCGAGATTCTCTACGCGATATTGCTGAACTGGCTGGACAAGCAGCTTGGCTAAGCTGCCGGGCTGCATGGCTGCGCTTCGTTCTGATTCAGGTCGATCAGCCGGGAAAGGCTCGAGGCGCCGCTGTTTTTCATGTACAGACAGGGTTTGCCCGTGCGTTTGCATTGTTCCTTTACGCGCCAGTAGGCGTTGTGGCTGATGCAGCCGGCCTGGCAGATGACGAGGTCGGCGGCGGCCAGGAAGCCGTCGATGCGGTGCAGGCTTTCCTCCAGCCCGCCGTCGTGATGCAGGAATCGGCCGCCGCGCTGTTCGACGACCTGGCGGTAAGCGTCGATTGAGCCGGAACGGCCACCAACGCAGAGAATGCATTTGCCCGATAGATGGGCCGACACCTCGTCCACCTTGGCGTCCGGTGCGGCGGCTGGCTCATTGCCGTCGGCCAGCAGAAACTTGATCGTTTGATCGGCTTGTTTGACCAATCCCCGCAGGTGCTCAAGTTCCCGGCCGAGTTCGCCGGCCTGGGCTGTCAGTGCACAGGCCCGGGCTTCGGCGTCGGTGGCCCGGCGGGCCAGCGCCTGGCGCTCCTTGAGGTCGGGCAGGCTCTGGCGCAGCGTGTCGAGTTGGCCAGCCAGATTGGCGGCACAGGCGTCCTTGCCGGCGAGGTCGATGCGCAGTTCGGTAATACGCTGACCGAGCCGCTGCGTTTCCAGCGATTTCTCGGCGCGCTGCTTTTCAATCTCGCGGCGTGCCTCGTTGAGCAATCGTTGCAATTGGCCATTTTCAGCTTTCAGTGCCTTCAGCGTGGCCAGATCGGTCCGTGTGCCGCTGCCGATCTGGTGCTGAAGCATGTGGATGTCGCCGTAGATGTCCTGTTCGAGGAGGGTGTCGCAGGCCGGATGCGTCCAGCAGGCCCACAGCGCGCCGGGAACATCGCAGCCGGAATCGGCCGATTCGCGCCATAGCCGGGCCAAGGCGCTTGCGTCCTTGGCGCGGGAAAAGGCGCGGATGCTCAGGTGAAAACGTTTTTCCAGTTGCTTGTGCAGCAAATCGGCCAGTCGGCTACGGGTTTCGCAGGCGCCAACGGCCGTCGTGTGCAGGACAAAATCGGTGGTTTCGCGCGGAAACTCGAGGGCCTTGGCCATCAGTCCGCGCAGTTCGTCGACGCCAAAACAGACGCCGATGACCGGGCAATGAAATTTGTGCGGAATTTCCCACAGCTTGCGCCGGCGCGAACCGGCCGTCGGCGCGCAGGCTACGTCGGCTGGTGGCTTGGCCTTGGTCAGCGGAAAAAATGCTTCGCTGGCGGCGGGTTGGGCGGCGCTGAAACAACCGCCGGCGACGTGAAAAGGATGGTCCTGCATGTCCGGGCTCCTTGGCGATGACTCGCTGGCTGGCCGGGCGCCCGGTTGGCTGGCTGCTTCAAATTTGCTGCATTTTTCCGGTTGACCGTGGAAGGTCAGCCATTTTTTCGTGAACGGAAGGTTGTCAGGCCTTGGCGCTACAGGCTGTCGGCCAGCGGGCAGTTGAACTTGATCGCCAGCGCGTCGCGTTCGCCGGCCAGTCGCTGGCATTCGGCGTGGGCGGCGCGGATCGTCTTTTCGAGGAACCAGACGCGGTGCTGGGCATCGTCGTGTTCGCTGCTGGCGGCGCCCAACTGTTGAAACTGGCAACCCAGTTCGATCACACTCTGGCCAGCCTCGAATTTTCTCAGGCGTTGGCGCAGTCTGGCGGTGAGTTCGTTCAGGCGACTGATTTCGTTGTCCTGCGCAATGATCTTGCGTGTCGCCTCGGTGGCGCTTTTGCGTTGCGCCCGGCGGGCGTGGCGCAGGGCCAGGCTGAGCGCGGCAACCTCCGATTCGAGCCGGGCGATGTGGCTGGCCGACTCCTCGGCGGCAGGCAGGTTGAGATCGCCCTGCGGGTCGGCACTGTCGCGTTCGAGTTGTCGGCGGTTTTTAAGCGGTGCGAGCATGGTGCAGCTCCTTGCCTGAATTGAGACGATTGCTGGCCCGCTCACAGAGATTTCGGGTTTCGCTGTCGATATCCGTCATGTCGCCGATCCGTTCGAGCAAACGGGCGGCGTTCAGCGCCGACTGCTGACAGCCGGTTTCGTGATGGATGAGCACCAGGCTCAAGGCCCCGGCCCACAGTTCGCTGCTTGGCATGATCGCTCCTTGCCGGAAAGTCAGTTTGAAATGCCGGCAATGAGCAGCCAGAAGAGCAGGCCGGCCAGCAGGGTATTGAACAGCAGGCTTTGCATTGTCGATGCCCTTTTGTTGAGAACGGTTCTCATCATAGGTGGTGTTTGGGTGCTTGTAAATAGGAATGGTTATCAAATAGGCGTTTTGGTTAATCCCACGGTCAACCGGAAAAAAGGGCCAAAAATGAAATTCCTGGCGACGCCAGATCACCGGTTCAGGAAATTCCGGACAAGAAAAAGGCCACGGACTTGCCGTGGCCTTGGGTGTCTTGCCGCTTGGGAGTGATTAGCGGTCGAAGCTCTTTTTCTTGAAGCTGCGTTCGCCGTCGAACTTGCGTTCGGCGCTGGCGCCGCCATCCTGACGACCTTCGTCCGGACGCAGGTTGATCGGCACGCCGCGGACGCGGGTGCGTTTCAGGGCGTTGGAGGCTTCGCCCGGCATGCCGGCCGGCAGTTCGACCGTGCTCGACTCGTCGTACAACGCGATGCGGCCGATGAAGCGGCTTTCAATGCCGGCTTCGTTGGCGATGGCGCCGACGATGTCCTTGACCTGAACGCCGTGGTCACGACCCACATCGATGCGGTAACGCACCATGTCGCCGCTCGGGGCCGAACGGGTCGGGCGTTCTTCGCGACGCGGACGTTCGCCACGGCTTTCGAAGCTGGGCTTGTCGCCACGGTCGGCACGCGGTTTGCGCTCGTCGCGGTCAAAGCTGCCCGGACGCGGACGGCTGTCACGGCTGTCGAAAGACGGGGCCGGAGCGGGACGCGGGTCTTCGCCGGCGATCTGCAACGGCTTGCCTTCCTGGGCCATCATGGCCAGCGCGGCAGCGACTTCTTCGGCGCCGACGTTTTGCTCTTCGGCAATTTGCGAGACGATGTTGGAGAAGAAATCGAGACCTTCGGCGTTGAGCACTTCAACGACTTTTTGCTTGAAGTCGGAAACGCGCTTGTTGGTCACGTCGGCACGGCTCGGCAGCGTCAGCGGCGCGATCGGCGAACGGGTGGCACGCTCGATGGTGCGCAGCATGCGGATTTCACGCGGGGCGACGAAGAGGATGGCGTTGCCGGTGCGGCCGGCGCGGCCGGTACGGCCGATGCGGTGGACGTAGGCTTCGGTGTCGTACGGGATGTCGTAGTTCACAACGTGGCTGACGCGCGGCACGTCAATGCCGCGGGCGGCAACGTCAGTGGCGATGACGATGTCGAGCGCGCCGGACTTCAACTGCTCGATGACGCGTTCGCGCATCTGCTGGTTGAGGTCGCCGTTCAGGGCGGCGGCAGCGTAACCGCGAGCCGACAGCTTGTCAGCCAGTTCGACGGTGGCGGTCTTGGTGCGGACGAAGATGATGGCGGCGTCGAAGTCTTCTTCAACTTCGAGAATGCGGGTCAGGGCGTCCAGCTTGTGCATGCCGGAAACCTGCCAGTAAACCTGACGGATGGCGGCAACGGTGGCAGTAGCCGACTTGATCTTGATTTCGCGCGGCTCGACCAGGTACTTCTGGGCGACGCGGCGAATCTGTTCCGGCATGGTGGCCGAGAACAGGGCGGTCTGGTGCTGGGCCGGGGTGCGTTCGAGAATCCATTCGACGTCGTCGATGAAGCCCATGCGCAGCATTTCGTCGGCTTCGTCGAGAACCATGGTCTTCAGGTTGTCGAGGTTGAGCGTCTTGCGCTCGAGGTGGTCCATGACGCGACCCGGCGTGCCGACGATGACGTGGGCGCCGCGCGACAATTGCTTGAGCTGGATGGTGTAGCTCTGGCCGCCGTAGATCGGCAGGACGTGGAAGCCGGGCAGATTCTTGGCGTAGGTTTGCAGGGCTTCGGCAACCTGGATGGCCAGTTCGCGCGTCGGCGTCAGGATCAGCGCCTGCGGCTTCATCAGCTTGACGTCGATCTGTTCCATGAGCGGCAGGGCGAAGGCGGCGGTCTTGCCGGTGCCGGTCTGGGCCATGCCGATGAGGTCATGACCTTCGAGCAGGACCGGGATACATTGGGCCTGGATCGGCGACGGAGTTTCGTAGCCGATTTCGATGAGGGTTTTAAGTAGCGTTTCGCTTAAGCCGAGATCGGCGAAGCTGTCGGGAGTAGACGACATAGATGCTGTTTCCTTTCATCGTCGCCATTCACATTGTTATAACCGGCGACGGATTGGCCCGATGGTCGGGCGGCCTGGGTGACCCCGACGCAGCCATGCCGGGGAACGAATCAATGGGGTGAATCCTGCACAAGAACCTACGAGACCGGTGGCTGCTCGGAATGACTGCGGGCGAAACATCAACGCATTGAACTGATTATTCTACCTTTTTTTTGCGAGGACCGCCAGTTCACCAGCACTGAAGCCAGCTGCGAGGCGCGCCGCCTCGTTCATTTTTCCCTGTGGCCATGGCGCCTGATAGCGCGTTAGCAGGTCGCGATAGGTGCTTTCCGGCTCGAGCCCGCGTTCGCCGCACAGGTGGCGGTACCAGCGATCGCCGAGGCCGACGTGGCCGATTTCGTCGCGCAGGATGATGTCGAGAACGCGGGCGCTTTCGTGGTCGCCGACCTGCTCGAGTTTCATCTGGATGGGTGGCGTGGCGTCGAGGCCGCGCGCTTCGAGCAGGCGCGGGACGAGCGCCATGCGAACGAGGGCGTCGTCGGTGGTTTTCTCGGCCATGTCCCACAGCCCGGCATGGGCGGGGAAGTCGCCGTAGTCGTAGCCGAGCGATTGCAGGCGGCTACGCAGCAGTTCGAAATGCTCGGCTTCTTCCGCCGCAACGCCGATCCAGTCGGCGTAATAGGCTTGCGGCAGGCCGCGGAAGCGGGCAGCGTGGTCAAGGGCAAGGTTGATCGCCGTGAACTCGATGTGCACGATGGCGTGGAGCAACCGGGCGCGACCTTCCAGCGTGCCCGGGTTGCGGTTCGGTACATCTTTATGGGGCAGCAGTTCGGGCTTGGCTGGCCGGCCGCAAACCAGCGTGACCGGCGTGCTGTCATGCCAATTCAGCTGGCCGGCCTGCCAGTCGGCGGCGATTGCCACGGTCAACCGGATTTTTGGGCCAATTTCAGAAGCGGCCAGGGCTTCGGCCAGACGGGCAAAAAGCGATTCCATCAGGGCGCCGGGTTGGTGTAACGCAGGTGGATGGCGTCGATTTCGGCGAGTATTTCTGGCGACAGCGTTGTCTGCATGGCGGGCAGCGTTTCCTTCAGTTGCGCCAGCGAGGAGGCGCCAATGATGGTGCTGGCGACGAACCAACGCGAACGCGTGAAGCCGAGGGCCAGTTGCGTCGGCGTCAGGCCGTGTTTGTGGGCGAGTTCAACGTAGGCCTGGACGGCGGGGGCGACGTTCGGTTTGCTGTAACGCTGGCCGAACGTCGGCCATTGGGTGATGCGGCCGGCGGCGTTGGGGTTGGCCAGATACTTGCCGGTCAGATGGCCGAAGGCCAGGGCCGAATAGACCAACAGTCCGACCTGTTGGCGATAACAGACTTCGGCCAGACCGGTCTCGAAGGTCCGGTTGAGCAGGCTGTAGGCGTTTTGCGTCGAAACGATGCGCGGCAGTTCGAGTTCGTCGGCCAGCCGGGTGAATTCCATGATGCCCCACGGGTGTTCGTTGGAGACGCCGATCTGGCGAATCTTGCCTTCCTTGACCAGTTCGCCAAGCACTTCGAGCTGCTCGCGGATCGGCGTGCCTTCGCGTTCGTTTTTCGGATCGAATTGCCACTGGCCGAACATCGGCTGGTTGCGTTCCGGCCAGTGCAGTTGATAGAGATCGACATAATCTGTCTGCAGGCGCTGCAGCGAGCCGTCGAGGGCTGCGCGGATATTGGCACGGTCGAGCGCCGGCGGGCCTTTGCGGATCCAGCTCAGGTTGCGGCTGGGGCCGGCGACCTTGGTGGCGATCTGGATCTGGTCGCGCTGCTGGCGTTTCAGCCAGCGCCCGACGATGCTTTCCGAGGCGCCGCAGGTTTCGGCGCGCGGCGGCACGGCGTACATCTCGGCCAAAATCGAGCTGGGCATGGGCATCGGTTTCGCTGGTTTGTTCGCCGAAAGTCATGGTGCCAAGGCAGACTTCGGGAACAACAAAGTCGCTGCGGCCAAGCTGGCGTGTTTGGAATAGTGTCATTGGTAGCTCCAAATTTGGGCAAAAATCAGGGTTGACCGCAGAGAACGCCATATATAAGGACGTGGCGGTTCAATAGGTAATCAAAACTGGCCGGCACGATGGCCAGCCGGTGGTCGTCGGGATGTTGGCAGTGTTTTTTCACCCAGGCTTGCGCCGCGGCGTAGGCGGCGTCGAAGCTGGCGAACAGCCCGTCAAGTTGTTCGGAGCGGACAGGCAGGAAAGCCCCAGTCAGCCGATCGAGCAGCTTGTCGGTGTCGAGCATCTGCACCGCGTAGCCGGCCGGTGGCCGGGCCAAAGGCAACTCGTCAAGCGAGAAGCGGTCACCAAATGCGTCGGCGGGAAGGGGGGGAATGTCCATGCGGTATTTTAGCGGCAAGAGCTTTATTCGTTGCCAACTGGGCATTTGGTGGCGGGGGCCGGAGTGATAGAATTCTACGGTTGTAATAAAAACTTAACAGGACTGTCATGTTCGCTCGTCTGATGCCCAGGGAGGGCAAGTATTTCGATCTTTTCAATGCGCATGCGGAGTTGATTGCGCAAGGTGGAAAGGCCTTGTCCAACATGATCGCCGCCCTGGTCGACCATCCTGAGCAGGCAACGCTGTTCGCTGAGGAAATCGACTCCCTCGAACGCCAGGCGGATGCCATTACCCACGATACGCTGGCGCAATTGCATACGGCCTTCATCACGCCTTTTGATCGCGATGAAATCCATCAGCTGATCAATGGCATGGACGATATTCTCGACGTCATGCAGGACGTCGCCGAGTCGATCTCGTTGTATGACATCACCCGTGTTCCAACGGATGCCAAGGCCATGGCCATCGTCACCGAGAACTGCTGCGTCTGTGTGCAGTCAGTCATCAAGCTGATGCACAGCATGGACAACGCGCCGGCCATCCTCAAGTTTTGTCATGAAATCGACGAGTTGGAATCCGAAGCCGATCGCTCGTTGCGTAGCGCCATGTCCAAAATCTTTCGCGAAGAACCGGATGTGCGTGAAGTCGTCAAACTCAAGGAAATCTACGAATTGCTTGAATCGGTGACCGATCGCTGCAAGGACGTGGCCGGCACGGTTGAAGCCATCGTCCTCGAAAATTCCTGAGCGGATCGCTCGGCATGGATACGCTTAATATCAGTCTCGGGGTCGTCGTAACCCTGGTGATTGTCGCCTTGCTGTTCGACTTCATGAACGGCTTTCACGATGCGGCCAATTCAATTGCCACCATCGTCTCCACCCGCGTTCTCAAGCCACATCAGGCGGTTATCTGGGCTGCAGGGTTCAATTTTCTGGCTTATTTCCTGTTTCAGCTGAAAGTTGCCTCGACCATCGGGAAAGGCACCATCGATCCGTCGATAGTCGATCATTACGTGGTCTTTGGTGCGTTGGTCGGCGCCATCATCTGGAATGTCATTACCTGGTACTACGGCATTCCGTCGTCGTCATCGCATGCGCTGGTGGGTGGATTGGTTGGCGCCGCCATTGCCAAGGCGGGCGTGGGCAGCCTGATTTCTTCCGGCGTCCTGAAAATCGTCGCCTTCATTTTCGTCGCGCCATTCCTCGGTTTCATGATCGGCGGCACCTTGATGGTGATCGTGTCGTGGATTTGTCGAAACATGGCGCCACGCAAGGTTGATAAGCATTTCCGCCGCTTTCAGTTGATCTCCGCGGCAGCCTACAGTTTGGGACATGGCGGGAACGACGCGCAAAAAACGGTCGGTATCATCTGGATGTTGCTGATCGCTGCCGGTATCTCGACAACCAGCGACCCGATTCCCGGGTGGGTCGTACTTTGTTGCTATTCCGCAATGGGCCTCGGGACAATGTTCGGTGGCTGGCGCATCGTCAAGACGATGGGTAATCGCATCACCAAGCTCAACCAGGCCCGCGGCTTCTGCGCCAATACCGGTGGTGCAATCACGCTGTTTTTGGCTACCGCATTCGGCATCCCCGTTTCTACAACTCACACCATTACTGGCGCGATTGCCGGTGTTGGCTCAACGCGTGGCGCTCGGGCTGTCCGTTGGGGAGTGGCAGGCGGGATCGTCTGGGCATGGATTCTGACCATCCCCTGCAGTGCGGCCATGGCAGCACTTGCCTGGTATATCGGCTCGATTATTCTTTGATCTTGAAAGTTGCTGTCTTTACCCTCCTGCTGGCTGTGCTGGCAGGAGTCGTATGGACCATTCCCGTGTTATGGGAGCTGGCAGTGGCTGGAGTGATTGGCGCCGTCTACTGGATATTCTTCCGTATCCCACCGAATAGTGACTAAGCCGGGATATCGGGTACCAGCATCTCCTCCAGTTGAATAATCCGGTCTTTTAACAAAAGCTTTCGTTTTTTCAGTCGGGGAATGAGTAAGTCTTCAGGTGGCGGGTTCTCAATAAGGTGCGTAATAACCTGATCCAGGTCGCGGTGCTCCACCTGCAGTTCATGCAACTGGGCATGAATCTGGCTGATCTCCGCATCAGTCAGCGGATGAAGGGACATTTTCGACTCCTGATTGCTTCGGTTGTTTTGCTAGAATACCTTGATCCGATTCGTGGAGGAGAGAGAAATGCAACATCATGTAATTGTCTCGTTCGGCAAGGAAAAAGAATTCGAATTCAAATTCCCGGGCGGGGCACCATCCGACGTGGCGCGCCAGTGGTTTGACCATGAGTTCACCGTTCTGGAGTGCGACGTAGCGACTCCGACTGGCAAGATTCTCGCCGTAGACCGCATTCTTAGTGTCGCCAAATACGCCGGTGAAGAGCGCTTTCGCGACCAGCGTACTTGGGCTGAGCAGTTTGCCAAGAACACAGCAGCGCTGCTCGGGCGCGAATTGATCCGTGTCGACGTCGAGCATTACAGCATCGGCTATTGATGAACAAGGCGTTTGTGCGGGAGAGCGACAGTGACGATGAAGAAGATGTTTCGCCTTCACTGAAGCTACCTCCCGGAACGCGTAATTACATTACCCCGTCGGGTCATGCTCGATTGAAAGACGAGCTCGAGCATCTGGTCAAGCGTGAGCGCCCGCATGTTGTTGAAGTGGTTGCCTGGGCCGCATCGAATGGCGACCGCTCCGAAAATGGCGACTATATATATGGCAAGCGGCGCTTGCGTGAAATAGATCGCCGTATCCGCTTCCTTACCAAGCGTATCGAGAACGCCGAAGTTGTAGATCCGTTGCGTCAAGGCAATAACGACCAGATATTCTTTGGTGCTCGGGTAACAATCGCCGAGGCCGACGGCGTTGAGAACACATACACCATTGTCGGCGTGGACGAAACGGATGTGGCACAAGGGCGCATCAGCTGGATTTCGCCTCTTGCCCGTGCCTTGATCAAGGCCCGAGAAGGCGATTTGATTCGATTTCAGAGTCCGGTG
>VIKE01000124.1 GCA_008080565.1 Rhodocyclaceae bacterium
GTGACACCAAGGCGATGCAGATCGGTAATCGCTTCCCGCGAGCTTTCCTTGATGGTGTCAGCCACCGCGAAGATAGCCAGTACCCGATCCTCGGTAGCCAGCAGAGTGGCGGTTCGCCCTTGACTTTCATGAACGGCAAGACGCGCCTCGATCTCTGGGCTGCACAGACCACGATCCTCGATCAAGCGATGGTTACCAAGAATCAAGGTATGCCCGTCCAGGCGGGCCTCGATGCCGCGACCGGGAAGCGCGGTGAAGTCGGTGAGGCCGTTTTCCGGCAGGTTCAGGCCGGTGGCGATAGCCTTCGAAACGGGGTGGTCCGAATGACCGGCCAGGCTGGCGGCCCAGGAAAGCACCTTTGCTTCTGGATCGAAGGGGGACAGCACCTCTGTGGCTACCAGACGAGGCTTGCCTTCCGTGATGGTGCCGGTCTTGTCGAGAGCGATGGCGCGCAGTTTACGGGCCTCTTCCAGATAGACGCCGCCCTTGATCAGGATGCCGCGCTGAGCGGCTGCGGCCAGTCCGCTGACAACTGTAACCGGCGTAGCGATAACTAGCGCACAGGGACAGGCAATTACCAGGAGAACCAGTGCCTTGTAGAGCGCCTGTGTCCACATCCAATCGAACAGCCAGGGGCCGCAAATGGCCACGGCCACGGCAATCGCAAAAATGGCCGGCGTATAAATGGCGGCAAAGCGATCCACGAAGCGCTGGGTGGGAGCCCGCGTGCCTTGGGCTGCCTCGACGGCATGGATGATGCGGGCCAGGGTCGTGTTGTTGGCGGCAGCCGTCACCTCGAATTCCAGCGTGCTGGTCTCGTTGATAGTGCCGGCGAAAACGGGATCGCCAGTTGTCTTGTCGACAGGAATGCTCTCGCCGGTGACCGGCGCCTGGTTGACCGCACTGCTGCCGGCGGTCACTCGTCCATCCAGCGGGATGCGGGCACCAGGCTTGACCCGTGCCAGTGCACCGATGACGACCTTGTCGGCCGGCGTCTCCAGCCAGCCACCATCGCCTTGGCGAATCTCTGCGGTTTCCGGGGCCAAGGCGAGGAGCCCCTTGATAGCGTTGCGTGCCCGATCGACGGACCGGGCCTCGATGAGTTCGGCGATGGCGTAAAGCGCCATGACCATCGCTGCTTCCGGCCATTGACCGATCAGGAAAGCGCCAGTCACGGCGACGCCCATCAGGGCGTTCATGTTCAATTGGCCGCGCCGCAATGCGGACAATCCCTTGCGATAAGTGGAGAATCCGGAGAAGGCAATGGCAGCCGCTGCCAACGCCATGCCCAGCCCCTTGAACAGCAGGGTATCGGGTGCAAAGAAATCCAACGCCTCGGCTCCGATGGCCAATGCCAGGGCGATCAAGGCCTTACTGATCTCGCCGAGACCTGATGGGACTTCGGTCTGTTCATGCTCAATGGGCAACACTTCAAAACCGAGCTGACGGATGGCCTGTAACGCACTTTTCTGGACGGACTGCTCGGCATCAATGGTCAGGGTCCGGGCAGCCAGTTCGAAGCGTAGCGACCGAATCCCATCGATGCCTGCTAGTGCCTTGCGAATATCGTTTTCTTCGTTCGGGCAGTCCATGGCGGGAATCCGAAAAACGCTCGATTTCCCTGAGGAGTGGGATACGGAGACACGCGGCGCATCCTGAGTGGAGGTCGTATCAGTCGTACAGCCACCTGAACACGCGCAGCGTTCAGGCTCATTGGATCGGTGCTTCTCGGCATGGGGGGGCATGGCAATCTCCTGTTCGTTGATGCCATTAAAAACCCTTGAGTCGCTACAAGGTGCACTGGCCGAAATCGTCGGTTGCTATTTGCCCTGGCTGGTGCTGACGCAGGGTCGCCCGCGTTGGCTTCTGATCCCGGCTGCCGTGTCACTTGCTCTGTTTGCCTGGCTGCTTACATTGCATCCAGGCGCCGCCGGTCGTATCTATGCTGCTTATGGCGGTGTCTATGTTGCGATCGCCTTGTTGTGGCTATGGCAGGTCGATGGAATTCCCCTAACACGTTGGGATCTGCTGGGCAGTGCCGTATGTCTCGGTGGCATGGCCATCATCGCGCTGCAGCCTGGCCGGTCGTAAGGATGACTGGAATGAAAATCGGCGAACTGGCGCGTTTAGCGGGAAGTAATGTGGAAACGATCCGCTACTACGAGCGGGAAGGACTGTTGCCGAAACCTGGGCGGAGCGAGGGAAATTACCGCATCTATGGGCCAATGCACCTGGAGCGACTGACCTTCATTCGGCACTGTCGTGGCTTGGACATGACACTTGACGAGATTCGGACGTTGTTGCACTTCAAGGAATCACCGGAGGAAAACTGCGGCGAGGTAAACCGCTTGCTCGATGAACACATCGGGCATGTCGTTCGTCGAATCGGTGAACTCCAAGCGCTGGAAAAACAACTCCTTGAGCTGCGCGGCCGTTGTCCAGATGAGCGTCAAGCCTCGACTTGCGGGATTCTTGAAGGCTTGTCGCAGTCAGGTATCAACGAGAAGCCGATGGAAAATCACATTCCTGGCGTGCACGGCACCGCCTTAAACCACCCCAAAGAACCAGAATGAGCCAGGTCGATCTCTACCTCGATGCGGCCGAACGGGCCAACACCCGACGCAGCTATGCGTCAGCCATCCAGCACTTCGAAGTCGAATGGGGAGGCTTGTTGCCGGCGACCATCGATTCAATTGCCCGCTATCTGGCGGCCTACGCCGAATTACTGGCGCTGAACACACTGAAGCACCGCCTCGCAGCACTGTCACGCTGGCATCAGGATCATGGCTTTCCCGACCCAACCAAAGCTCCGAAGATCCGGCAACTGTTGAAAGGTATACGAACGCTGCATCCGGCCCAGGAAAAACGGGCCAAGCCGCTGGAGCTTGAAATCCTGCGCGGTGTTACCCACTGGCTGACATCGGCCACGGCGGCGGCAGTCAGCCGGGGGGATTCGACCAATGCCCTGCGACACATGCGGGATCGAGCCCTGGTTCTCCTCGGATTCTGGCGCGGATTCCGCTCCGACGAACTGGCGAACCTTCGCATCGAATTTGTCGAGATCAAGCCGGGCGAGGGGTTGACCTGCTTCTTGCCCCGCAGCAAGGGGGATCGCAACCTGGAAGGCCGAAGCTACTCTTGCCCGGCATTGTCCCGGCTGTGCCCGGTCGAGGCAGTCGAAGACTGGCTGGCCTTGTCCAAACTGACGGTAGGCCCGCTATTCCGCAAGATTGACCGCTGGGGGCATCTGTCCGAGGCCGAACTGACCCCGAGCAGCATCATTCCCATGCTTCGAAAGTTGCTGAGCCAGGCAGGCGTGGCCGATGCCGAGGCCTTCAGCAGTCACTCGCTACGCCGTGGGTTTGCGCAGTGGGCGGGCATGAGCGGCTGGGATCTCCGCGAGTTGATGAATTACGTGGGCTGGCGTGACGTGAAGGCTGCGATGCGCTATCTGGATGGGGTCAGCATTGACCAGAAAGCGCGATTCGAGCAAGGACTGGATCGGGCGCTCCCGGAAAGATTGCCCGTTTCGACCCCGCAACTGCCGAATCTGCCCGAGGTCGCCCAAACCGCGATTGAGGTTTCCATCGACCTATCTGCCTTCAACGGTGGGCGCCGCAGTGTCGCCAGTGCCTTGCGGGATATGGCGAGTACCTGTCTTGCCCGATTTCAAGCACAACCGCTGGATCCGGACGGGCGTAGATATCAAATTTCCGTCCCGACGCCGTCGACCGATATCCTGGACGATCACCTCTACACATTGCTCGACGAACTCCATCGCATTGCCGACGCTCGTGAATGCTTTCTAGAGGCAGTCTGCCGCGACCCGGCTACCGGCAGGCACTGGGACTGATCCCGCATGACCCAGCTTCACGAGACCGCGTATCCCCGCCTGAAAGCAGACCCGTCGGCACAGGATCTCGACGAAATTTACACCCTGACGCCCGATGAAATTGCCTTCATCGACCAGACCGTCAAACGGCCGACGGCGCGTACCGCAGCCTTTCTCTACCTGAAGCTTTTTCAGCGACTGGGCTACTTCATCCGTCTCAAAGAGATACCAACCCTCATCCGACAGCACATCATTGCCCAAACGGGATTCGCCCGGCCGCCGAGGCTGGACGAGCTGTTGCAGTTCGATCGATCAACCGGACGCGAGCGCTTGATCGAATCGCTGCGCCGCTACCTGAACGTTCGCCCCTTAAATCAGGAGAGCCGGGCGTGGCTGCAGCATATTGCCGAGACGGCCGCCGACAACCGTCACGTCGTGGCTGACATCATCAACGTGATGCTGGAGGAACTGGTCCATCATCGCTATGAATTGCCAGGCTTCACGGTCCTGGATCGATTGGCCATCCAGGCCCGCGAGAAAATTCATGAGGTGCATTTCGCGGGTATCACCAACAAACTCGATACCAAGGTCAAAGAACGGATCGACAGCCTATTCAAGGTCAGCAAGGATGAATCCAGCACAACCTGGAACATGCTCAAGCGGGAACCAAAGAAACCGACTAACAAGGAAACGCGCTCCTATCTCCAGCACATCTGGCGCTTGCAATTGCTGGTTGAACAATTGCCCCAACCGGATATTCCCGTCCCCAAACTCAAGCAATATCGCTACATCGCCCGCTCCCTGAATGCCAGCGAGATGGCGGAACTGAAACCGCAGAAGCGTTACGCACTGGCGGTCATTTATATCCGCTCGCAGTTTGCACAAACCCTCGATGATGCCGCCGATCTGTTCGTCCGCATGCTCCAGAATCTGGACAATCAGGCCCGTACCAAGTTAGGTGAGTACCAGCAGGAACATCTGCAGCGTACGGATCGCTTGATCGGGCAATTGAAGGAGGTATTGCTGGCGTATCAGATCAATGGCACCGACCATCAGCGAGTGGAAGCCATCAGCTCCAGCCTGATCGCCGATGTAGATGATTTGGTGGCCATCTGCGACGAACACATGGCCTATGCCGGCCGCAATCATCTGCCGTTCCTCGTGCAACCTTACAAGGCCGTGCGCGCCCAATTGCTCAACTGCATCGAAATCATCAACCCACAGAGCAGCAGCGAGGACGACACCTTGATCCGGATGATGAGGGCGTTGCAAGGACTACGCAGCACGCGGCACGAGGTCGTGCCAATTTCCCTGGTCGAACTGGATGCGGAACGAGATCTCCAATGGCTGCCCGCTGCTTGGCGCAAGCTGGTTGTGACGGAGCGTGCCGATGGGCGAATCGCCACCATCAATCGCCGCTATTTTGAACTGGCGGTCTTGTATGCCATTCGCGATGAATTAAAGTCAGGCGACCTCTTCATCCCGCATGGTGAACGCTACGACGATTATCGCGAACAGTTGGTTGACGATGAAACCCTGAATCGCGAACTGACCGAATTTGGTCAGGTGACGGGAGTCGAAACCGATCCAGGGGCCTTTACCCAAGCATTGAAGTCTACCCTGCTGGAAACTGCTGAAGCGGTCGATGCCGAGTTTCCCGAAAATGCCTATGCCGAAATCGTCGATGGCCGGCTGATCCTGAAAAAACCACCGGCCAGCGAACTCCCCCCCGGCATCCGCCAGATCGATCATCTGATCACGGAGCACATGGAGAGCGTCAGCATCGTCGACGTGCTGATCGATACTGAACGCTGGCTGCAACTGCATAAGCTGTTCCGCCCCTTGATGGGAACCGAAAGCCGAATCGAAGAATTACGCCCAAGGGTGATCAGCACCTTGTTTTGTTACGGCTGCAACCTCGGGCCAACCCAAACGGCACGTTCGATTCGTGGAATGAGCCGCAAGCAAGTCGCTTGGCTCAACATCAAGTACGTCACGGAAGAAGCGCTGGAAAAAGCCATCGTCAAGGTCATCAATGCCTACAACAAGTTCGAATTGCCCAGCTACTGGGGGTCCGGAAAACACGCCTCGGCCGATGGCACGAAATGGAACCTCTACGAGCAGAACCTGATTTCCGAGCACCACATCCGTTACGGCGGCTATGGCGGTATCGGCTATTACCATGTCTCGGACAAGTTCATCGCCTTGTTCAGCCACTTCATTTCCTGTGGCACCTACGAGGGCACCCACATCCTCGACGGGCTGATGACCAACACCTCGGATATCCGGCCAGACACCATCCACGGCGACACACAAGCCCAGAGCTACACGGTCTTTGCCTTGTCGCATCTACTGGGAATCAAGCTGATGCCCCGTATCCGGGGTATCAAGGATCTGGTGTTCCATCGTCCGGAGAGCGACAAGAATTTTGCGCACATCGATCGTCTATTCTCGGACGACATCAACTGGCAAATGATCGAAACCCATTTGCCAGACATGCTGCGCGTGGCCATCTCCATCAAGCTCGGCAAAATCTCAGCATCGGCCATCCTGCGCCGACTGGGTACCTACAGCCGCAAGAACAAACTGTATTTCGCCTTTAAGGAACTGGGCAAGGTGATCCGAACCATGTTCTTGCTGAAATACGTGGGCGACGTTGAACTGCGCGGGCTGATCCATGCGGAAACCAACAAATCCGAACAGTTCAATGGCTTCGCGAAGAAGTTGTTCTTCGGCGGAGAAGGGGAGATCGCCGAGAACCTGCGTCATGAGCAACGCAAGGTGATCAAGTACAACCATCTTGTCGCCAATATGGTCATCCTGCACAACGTGGTGGGGATGAGCCGGGTATTGAAGCAACTACAGGCCGAGGGGGTGCTGATCAACCAGGAAGTCCTGGCTGGCTTGGCTCCATACCGTATGGAACACATCAATCGCTTTGGTGATTATGTTCTGGATTTCCGGAGAAAGGTTGAGGTGTTAGCGGATGGTTTTCGGATTCTCGAAGCTGAATCAGCGGCTTAGAGAAAAAACGGGGAATTTTTCATGATTCCCGGCCAACCCTCCAAGGTGGTCAACGTCGGCTTGCGCGACTCGACCTATGTGCTCGATGGCCTGCTGTAC
>VIKE01000125.1 GCA_008080565.1 Rhodocyclaceae bacterium
CGGCCAGGAAGAGACACTCAGTGTCAATAAACATGGCTCATCTGATTGACTGGTAACAGATATGAAACCCGCCGCACGTCGGCATCAAACCCAAGCTCAGATCTCCGTCGGGTGAGTGGTTCCTAACATTTAGTGCACCCATTGCCCGACCAGCGGCACCACCATGACCCCCAGCCCGATCAAGGCTGATTGCAGGGCAAAGTTGCTGCGCTGGCGGTGCAGCAATGGCAACAGATCGGCCACTGCGATGTAGATGAAGCTGGCGGCGGCTATGGTCAGGACGTAGGGCAGGACGTGCTCGGTACCATCCAGTACAAAATAGCCAAGCAGGCCGCCGAGGACTGAGGTCAGGCTGGAGGCTGCATTGGCCAGGAAGGCTTTGCGCCGGCTCCAGCCGGCATTGAGCAGGAGAACGAAATCGCCCAGCTCCTGCGGAATTTCGTGGGCGACCACGGCCAGCGTCGTGGTTATGCCCAGCATCGGGTCGGCCAGGAAGGCGGCGGCGATCAGCAGGCCATCGACGAAGTTGTGAAAGGCATCGCCGATCAGGATCAGCGGGGCAGCCACTTCGCCATGCGGCTCACTGGTAGCCGAGTCGCAGCCGGCGTGGGCGTGGCGCCACAGGGCAAGGCGCTCCAGCGCGAAGAAGCCGAGCAGGCCGGCCAGCAATGCCGCAAACAGGCGGGCAGCCGGCGCATCGTGAGCGTGGGCGGCATGTTCCAGCGCATCCACGTGCTGCGGCAGGGAGGCAAAAGCCTCAGGCAGAATATCAAGCAAGGCTGAGGACAGCATTACCCCCGCCGAAAACGCCACGAGGGTCGCGGTGGCTTGCCGGGAAAGCCGAAATGCCAGTCCTGCAGCCGCCACCATGCTGAGCAATCCGCCGAGCAAGGTGGCCAGAACAATCATCGTCAAGGTATTCATTTCACGCCTTTTGGTAAGCCGTAAGGATCAATTCGATCAGCGGTCATCCGGTAGCCATAAATGCCCAGGCTGCTGTCACCGTGCTGCAAGCTGAGCGTGCCGCTGACCCAGAAGGCATTCATCATCTTCATGCCTTCCGCCGGCTGTTTCAGAATGACATGCACGATCTGGTTGGCCGGTGGCGGCGGGACGTGGATACAGGCGCCGAAATACGGCACGAGCAGCAGTTCGAGCACGGCGTCGCCCTTGCGCTCAAGCGGCACGACGAAGCCAGCCAGCTTGACCCGTTTGCCGTCGAGCGAGGCTTCGACCGGTGCCTCGGCCCAGGCCGCTTTCATTTTTTCCAGTGCTTCGATGGCTTTGGGATCGCTGTCCTTGAGTCGGCTCATGTTCAGCCCCTTGAAGGCGGCCATCGGGTCCCAGCCTTTCGGCGTCAGCTCATCCCAGTCGATTTCGCGATAGTTGAGTGCCGGCGTTGCCTTGCGCGGTGTCAGGCGCTCGCCGACGCGATAGTCCGCCGCTACGGCGGGGCCAAGCAAGGCGAGGAGAAGGAGCGGGATCAAAAGGCGCATCGTGGGTAAACTTTCATAAACGGGGAATCAGGCCGTCGGCCAGCGACAGCCGGTAAGCACGCCAGGCCGGCCACAGACTGACCAGCAGCGCGGCGGCAAAAATGCCGGCGAGCAGGCGCAGTTCGCCGAGTGAAACGGCCAACGGCAGCGTCGATAGGCCGAACCGGGCGGCCAGCCAGGGGCCACCGAGCCAAGCGGCGACACTCACTGCCGCCACACTGAGCAGCACGCCCAGCAGGGTGACTAACAGGCTTTCGAGCATCAGCAGGAAGAGGATGTGGCGCGGGCCGGCGCCGACCGAGCGCAGTACGGCCAGTTCGCGCCGCCGCTCGTTGAGGCTGGCCAGCATGACCGCCGCCAGCCCGGCCAGGCCGACGGCAAAGACCAGCCAGGAAATGCCGAGCAAGGCTTTTTCGACGACGCCGACCGTCTGCCATAGCTGGTCGAGGGCGACGCCGGGTAGCACGGCAAGCAGCGGTTCGCCGCGATAGTCGGCTATCTTGCGCTGCAGCCGGAAGACGGCGCTGCGTTGATGCAGGCCGAGCAGGAAGGCGGTGATGGTCTTTGGCTGCAGGTCGAACTTGCCGACCATGTCAGCCGGGATGGACAAGCCGGGAATCGGCGCCCCGCCCTGCCAGTCGAGGTGGATAGCTTCGATGGCGGCGAGGCTGATGTGCACCCGACGGTCCACCGGCGTGCCGGTCGGCGCCAGGATGCCGACCACGGTGAAAGGCTTGTCGGCATGCTCCAGACCGGGCAAGGGGCCGCTGCCGTGGCTGAGGGTGATGGATTCGCCGAGTTGGTAGCCGAGCTTCGCCGCGACATCGGCGCCGATGACGGCGTCGAACAGACCATTGAAGGGCTGGCCGGCGGTGAAGCGCAGCGGCTGGCGATCACCGTAGCGATAGTGCTCGAAATAGGCCGACGTCGTGCCGAGCACCGGGAAGCCGCGATGCGAGTCGCCGAGCGCCAGCGGTACGCTCCACGCCACGGCAGGGTCGGCGGCAAGGGCCTGGTAGCTCTGCCAGTCGACGTTGTTGCTCGCTTCGCCGACATTGAAGACGGCATAGAGCACCAGTTGCAGCGGGCTGCCGCGGGCGCCGACGATGAGGTCGGTGCCGGAGACCGACTGGGCGAAACCGTCGCGCGCCGCCTGGCGAATGCGCTCGACCGAGAGCAGCAGGGTCACGGACAAGGCGATGGCGAGCAAGGTCAGACCGAGCGTCAGCCGGCGGTTCCAGGCGCTTTTCAAGGCGATGTGAAGGAGCGGCGTCATGCGGCGAGCGCCAGGCTATGGTCGAAATGCGTTGCCAGCCGCAAATCGTGGCTGACGAAGACGACGGCGCTGCCGGCCCGTCCGGCTTCGCTCAACAGCAGTTCGACGAAGGCGGCCTGACGCTCGGCGTCGAGGGCCGAGGTCGGCTCGTCGGCGATCAGGATTTCCGGCTGCCCGATCAGCGCCCGTGCGGCGGCTACGCGCTGCTGCTGGCCCACGGACAGTTCAGCCGCTGGCCGGCCGAGCAAGGCCGGGTCAAGGTCGAGCGCGCCGATCAGGCGCCGGGCTTCGACCTCCGGCTGGCTGACGCGCTTGGCTCGCCGGGCGGAAAAGCGGCACGGCAGCAGCACGTTATCGAGCCCAGAGAGGTAGGGAATCAGGTTGAACTGCTGGAAGATGAAACCGAGGTGATCGGCGCGAAAGGCGTCGCGCCGGCTGGCCGACAGCTCGCCCAGCGGCTGGCCGAGCAGGCTGACCGAGCCGCGCGCCGGCAGCAGCACGCCGCCGATCAGGTTGAGCAGCGTGCTCTTGCCGCTGCCGCTCGGGCCATGCAAAAACAGGCTTTTCCCGGCGTCGACCGTGACATTGGCCAGTTCCAGACAGAAGGCATCGGCCGGTCGCCAGCGGAAGGCCAGATTCGAGATGGCGATAGCAGGATGGCTCATGCTCACCAGCTAAAACGCGGGTTGCGGGCATCGAGTCGCCCGGCCCGCTGGCCCAGCGGCCCGGCGAATTCGACCACGATGCGCTGCAGGCGGGGGAAAACGCCAAACAGACCGGTTGCGACATCACGCAGGGCTTCGGGTTTGGCGCAGCGCCAGGTGTAGCGGGCATCGAGGTCGTTATGGCCGCCGGGCTCGGACTTGCCGCCGAGCACCGGCGATTCCAGTTCGACACCGGTCGATGCGCACTGCGCTGCGGCGCTCGGCACCAGGACTTTGCCGGCCTCTTTCAGTTTTGCGGCCATGCTTTCGACTGCTTGCCGTTCACCGGCATCACGGGGCAAATGCTCAAAACCGAGCAGGCTGTCGAGCGGGCTCTCCAGCGCGATGACCAGTTGCTCGCCGTCGATACTGATTTCCAGCCTGGCTTCGCCGTGGACATGGGCCGGGGCCGCGTCGGCGATTGCCACGGTCAACCCGAAAAAAAGGCCAAAAATGAATTGTTTCATGGGTTCCTCCCGTTTGATTACCAGCCGGCATCCATCGCCAACAATACGCGTGGTGCCTCGTCGGCAGAGACCGCCGGCGAGCGATGGACGATGCCCCGCCCACCATTGCCCTGCCACAGGTTGCCCTTGAGCAGCGCGACGGCGAAGGGTGGAATGGCCTCGATCCGATGCCCAGGCAAGAGCAAGGCGGACGTTTCATCCGGCTGACCACCCGAGGCGGCACCGAGGAAACGGCGGTCCACCGCAGCATCCTCCACCCATTCCGTCCCCGGACCGCGATAGGTACACAGCAGGCGGACGCCGACGCGGTCGACATGCAGGCGCGGGCACATGGCCTTGCCGACCACGTCGAGGCGATAGCCGATGCTCGCCGCATCGAGCAGTTCGGCGAGCATGTCGGCCAACAGGGCAATGTCGGCAGCCAGCGCATTGCGACCGGCGCCGGCCGGCAGGCGGCCGAGGTCGGGCTGCTGCCCCGGAGCAAGCGTCTGGCGCAGGCCGCTGCCCAGATCGTTGGCGTGGGCGGCCAGCCAGTCGGCAATAACGGGGTCGGCGGGCCGTCGCCACTGCGCAAGCTGGATTTCTGGCTCGAAGATGCGAGTCAGGCCGAGCGGGTCGTCGGCGATGGCACAGCTGCGGGTTGCATGGCGGGGTAACGGGGCGTTCATCGAAAAAATCCTTTTGCTACGGTCAACCGGAAAAATCGCGTAAAAATGAAAGCGCCTGGCCGCGGCAAGCCCAGCGCAGCTGCCCTTCGTGCCAGGCCACCTGGCCGGAAACGACTGTCGTCGCGACGCGGCTGCGGAAGCGCCGGCCGGCAAAGGGCGACCAGCCGCAACGGCTGAGAATCGGGTCGTCCGGCGCGGCGAAACCGCGGTCGCCGATCAGCACCAGGTCGGCCCAGTAGCCCTCGCGCAGGTAGCCGCGTTCGGCAATTTGAAACAGGTCGGCGACGCGGTGGCTGGTTTTGGCGACCAGGGTCGGCAGGTCGATGATGCCGTCGTGCACCAGGCCCATCAGGCCGGGCAGCGCGTGCTGGGCGAGCGGCAGGCCGGACGGCGCCTGGAAGTAGCTGCCGGCTTTTTCTGCCAGGGTGTGCGGCGCGTGGTCGGTGCCGATGACGTCGATCCGGTTGCCGTTCAGCGCGGCGCGCAGGGCGTCGCGGTCGGTCTGGGTTTTGACCGCCGGATTGCATTTGAGATGGCTGCCCAGTCGCGCGTAATCGCGGTCGTCGAACAGCAGATGATGGACGCAGACCTCGGTGGTGATGCGCTTGTCGGCCAGCGGCTTCCATGCTTTTTCGCCAGTTCGACGGCCTGCGAGGAGGATTTGTAACAGGCCTCGGCGTCGCGGATCAGCGGATGGGCCGAGAACGGCACCGCCTCGCCATGCGTTTTTCGCCATTTTTCCTCGTTGACCGTGATCGACGGCGTGTCTTCGCAATGAGCGATCAGGATGGTCGGCGCGCAGGCGAACAGGCGCTCCAGTACGGCCGGGTCGTCCACCAGCATGTTGCCGGTGGAGGCGCCCATGAACACCTTGATGCCGGCCACCTGGCGCGGATCGACGGCGGCCACGGCGTCGAGGTTGTCGTTCGCGACGCCGAAGTGGAAGGCGTAGTTGGCCAGCGAATCGCGCGCCCCCATCGCCTTCTTGTCAGCTACGGCGGCCATCGACAGCGTCGGCGGCCGGGTGTTCGGCATATCCATGAAGCTGGTGATGCCCCCGGCCACGGCCGCTGCCGACTCGGTCGCGATGCAGCCCTTGTCGGTCAGCCCCGGCTCGCGGAAATGCACCTGATCGTCGATCATGCCGGGCAGCAGCCATTGCCCGGCGGCGTCGATTTCCTCATCGGCGCTGGACGCGATGCTCGGCGCGATCTGGTCGATGCGGCCATGGCGAACCAGCAGGTCGGCCTCGAAGATATTGCCTTCGTTGACCAGGCGGGCGTTGCGGATGAGCAGGCTGGGCATGGCGGTCATCCGTGATTACATCTTCACATTGAGCGACAGGTAGCCCGAGCGACCTGGCGCCGGCGAGAACATCGGCTGATCGGCACCGCCCCAGAAGAAATTGTCATACCAGACGTACTCGTACTGGTAGTCGGTCAGGTTCTTGAGTTGAAAGTCGATGCTGGTCGTCGCCGACAGGGCGTAGCGCACGCTGGCATCGAGCACCGCAAAGCCGCCGTACTTGCCCTTGGCGTTCAGGTCGTCGATGTAGTAATCACCCTGCGCCCGGCCTTGCAGGCCGAAACGCCAGTTGGCGTCGGCCTGGTATTCGGCACCCAGGTTGGTGATAGTTCGCGGCGTCGAAAACACTTCCTTGCCGGCCAGCGAGATGCCGCCCGAGGTGTAGGCGCTGACCACCTTGGCCTCCTGCTGCGCATGCGAGAACCACAATGTCAGCTTGTCGGTGACTCGGCTCGAAACCTGGAAATCCACGCCCCGGCGCCGGGTCTGGCCGAGACTGACTGTCGTTCCGGTGCTCGGCATGTTCGCCACTTCGTCGGTCGCATCCTGCTGCCAGAGCGCAATTCGGGCTTCGGTACCGGCCAGGGGCTTGAACTTCACGCCGATCTCCTTGCCGGTATTGATCGACGGGTTAAAGGTGCTCTGGCCGGTAATCAGGTAGGCCGGCCCACTGGAGCCGGTCAGCACCTGGAAGGTTTTGCCCCAATTGGCGTAAACGTTGGTGTTCGCCGTCAGGTTATAGACGGCGCTGAGCTTGGGCTGGCTGATCCAGCCGTAGTCCTGCAAGGCGGCCGTGGCGCCGTTGGTGTTCAAATGGGTGTGACCATTAAACCGGTCCACCCGGAAGGCGGGAATGATCTTCAGGGCGTCGATCGGCTTGATGATGGCCTGGACGTAAGCTCCGAAGTTGTTGAACGTGTAGTTGTCGTCGTTCTGCACGCGGGCCGGCGTCGCCGAGAAATCGGTGGGAACGCCGTAGCTGTAGCGATAGCGACGATATTCGTTTTCCTGGTGTTCGAAATTGATGCCGCCGTCGAGGGTCAGCATCGCATTGGCGCGCCAGGTCAGGTTGCTGATCAGGCCGGTCTGCGTTTCATCCCATTGGCGGCGCTGGCGCGGCGCATTGCCGACGGCGTAGCTGGTGAAGGTGATCTTGCGATCTTCTTTGTACTCATTGAAATACAGCTTGTTGCTGAGCAGCAGGTCGTCGTTGATCTGCCAGTCGGCGTGGACGGCGACCTGTTTCATGTCGCGTTCGCTGCCGTCGTTGGCGTTTTTGGCCGGGGACTGCGTGCGGCTGGCCGCCATTTCCGTCGCGGTCAGGTAACCGGGCTCTTCGGCATCGTGTTCATAGAGGCGCGCCGTCAGGCCCACTTTCAGGCGCTGGTCGTCGGTGGTGTAGAACCACTTGCCGCCCAGCGAGTATTTCTCCGATTTTGAATGATCGCGATAACCGTCCGAGTCCTGCTTGGCGATGAAGTAATTCTGGGCAAAGCCGCCGGACTCGCGGCCAAAGGCGGCCTGGAGTTCGCGCGTATTGAAGCTGCCGTAGGTCAGCCGACCTTCAGTGTAGTTGCCACCCTGACGCGTACCGAGGTTGATGTTGCCGCCGATGTTGTGCAGCCCGTAACGCGGATCGTTGGTGCCGCGCACGACCTCGATGTAGTCGATGTCGAGCGGGAAGACCATGTCGATGAAGCGCTGGTTGCCGCTGTTGACGTTGCTCGGGATGCCGTCGATCAAGACCTTGATGCCGTTGATGTAGCCCTCGCCGTTGAAGGCGCGCAAGGTCGCCTTGCCGGATTCGGCCCCCATGCGGGTTTCGGTGAGCTGGATACCCGGCATCTGGCCAAGCAATTCCCAACTGTTCATGACCTGCTTGTCTTCGATTTTGTCGGCGGTCATGACGTCGACCGAAGTGAGGATGTTCCTCGTCAGCAGCGGTCCGCCTTGAGCGGTGCGTACGGTCACTTCGCCGAGCGTGATGGTGGAGTCTCCCGTGGGAGCGCCATGCGCGACGGTGGCAAATGCCGCGGAGACGGCGAGGGTCAGTGCTTTGATTTTCATGGTTGGCACAAAATGTAAAGAAGAAAAAGGGTCAGAAATAGCGCATCCAGGGATGTCGCCCTTCCTGCTTGAGCCGGCCAAACCAGAGGCAGGGCAGATAAAGGCAGGCGAGTACGGGCAAGGCCATGGCCCAGATCATCCAGACCTGGGAAAAGCCGAAGCGGTCTCCCTGGTTGGGGCCGTAGAACGCGGCAAACAGCAGATAGATCAGGTGCAGCAGGTAGAGGTGAGCGATGTAGAAAAACATCGGCACCCGCCCGATCAGGGCCAGGCTGCGTCCGGCCTGCGTGCGCTCCAGCCCGGCCAGGGCGAGCAGGCCGAGGCCCAGGGTGAGCAGGATGAAATGCAGCGACGGCGGGTACTTGGTGATGTTGAGGAAAGACATCAGGCTCGCCAATGTCGTGTTCCCGGTTTGCCAGGCGTGGTCGCCATAAACGTTGAGCAGGCGGAGAACGACGAAGGCTGCCAGAGCTGCCATACCCATTGCGAGCAGTCGGCGTTGCCGGGTCTCCGCCGATGCGTCAGGGGCATACAGCGGCCCGAGCAGGTAACCGAACAGGATGATGCCGATCCACGGCAGGATGGGGTAAGAGGTACGTGCCGCGCTGCCGCCGCCCAGTTCGATGACGGAGCGGTCATGCAAAATGGCCCACGGAATGAATCCCGCCTCGCCGCTGGCGAAATGCACGCCATCGAGGGCGTTGTGGCCGAAAACGAGCAAAACCACGAGCAGAATCTGAGCCGCACGCGGCAGCCAGAGCAAAGCCGAAAGTGCCAGCATCGCCAGGCCGATGGCCCAGATCACCTGCAGATAGATCATCTTCGGTGTGAAGCTGAACGACCAGGCAAAGCCGACCACGGTCAGTTCCAGCACGATCAGCAACAGCCCGCGCCTGGCGAGATAGGTGGCCGTCTCCTGCAAGCTGCGCCCGCTGCCGTAAAGCCAGGCACCCAGACCGGTCAGCAGGACAAAAACCGGTGCGCAGACATGGCTGGTCAGGCGCGTGAAAAACAGTTCCGGTGGCGTTGAGGCAATGCTCATCGGATCGCCGACCTGCAGATGGAGGTAGAAGAACTCGCGCACGTGATCGATCAGCATCAGCACCATGACGGCGCCGCGCAGTCGGTCGATGCTGCCAAGACGTTGCGTGGTCGAATTCATGCGGCGCGACTCAAAACTCGTTCTGCAGGCGTTTGTAGCCCTGCACCAGTTCGTGATTGGTGCGTACCACGTCCTCGGAAAACTCCGTGGCCTGTGCCGTGACGCGGGGCATGGCGGCGAGGTCGGTGCGCGGACCGATGCGCTCGGTGGAGGGCACATAGAAGCCCGCCGGCAGATCGGCGCCATCGACCACCGCGTTGTGGCGAACGACGCTGCCATCACCGACGGTGCAGTTGAACAGCACGCTGTTGAAGCCGATGAAGACGTTGTTGCCGACCACGCAGGGGCCATGGACGATGGAGCGATGGGCAATCGAGGTGTGCTCGCCGATATCAACCAGGGCGCCGGACTTGGAGTGGATGACGACGCCGTCCTGGATGTTGGAGTGGGCGCGGATGCGGATCGGCTCGAGTTCGCCGGCGGCATTGACCTCGTCAGCACGGATCACGGCGTAGGGACCGACGAAAACGTTTTCTTCGATGATGACCTTGCCGCAGATGATGGCGGTCTGGTCGACATAGGCAGATTCGTGGATGTGCGGCAGGTCGCCGCGCGGATTCTTGCGGATCATGGATCAGACTCGGAGGGGATTGGCGAATCGCTCGCCACGTTTGAGCTTGTCGAACAGCTCGGGATCGGGCCAGGCGTTGCGGATGGCTTCGGAAAACTTGATGTCGTCGAGCGCGATCAGGCCCATGCGCGGGTTGATCGCATCCTCGCGGAAGCACTGGGCATAGCCGGTTTCGGTTTCATGGACGATGACCGAATTGAGGCGCACGTCGGCCTCGCCGTTGGCCATTTCGGTGAGCTCGAGCAGGCGGTCGATCAGCACGAAGAACACTCGCGAGAACTGCTCAGCGCTGGGCGAAACGGGAATGCGTATCCAGCGCTCGGAAAAGCGCTGGCAGGCGGGCGCTGGCAGGCGGTGATGTAGTCCGGGTCGTCGCCCGACCAGATGGCCACGGCGTGGTCGAAGGCGTCGATCAGCGTGCGCGGGCCCTGTTTCAGAAGGCCGAAGTCATAGACCATCTGGCCGTGGTCCAGCGCATGCGCTTCGAGCAATAGTTCGACCTTGTACGAGTGCCCATGGATCGAGTGCGAGCAGCGCCGTGTGCTGCAGCCGCGCACGATGTGGGCGTTCTCGAACTTGAACAACTTACGGATCAGCACGTCTTCGCTATCTCCCCGACATCACGGGCGTCGCAGAACATGGCGAAGGCCTGCTCGATCATCGACTGCGGCAGATCGCGGGCGATGAAAACGAGGCGACTCTTGCGGTCGTTGTAGGGCGCTTCGGCCGGCCAGTCGTCGAGCCGGGAATACGGATACATGACGTGCTGCACGCACTGCACGACGCGCGGCTTGTGGTCGCCGACGACATTGAGCAGCCCCTTGATGCGCAGGATGCGGTCGCCCATGGTGTCGAGCAGCGTGGCCACGGCATCGGCGAAGAAGACCCATTGCAGCGGCTGGTCGAAAGTCAGGGCAAAGCTGTAGACGTGGGCGTCGTGGCGGTCCACATCGTGGTCGTGATGGTGATGGCCATGCGCCTTGCG
>VIKE01000126.1 GCA_008080565.1 Rhodocyclaceae bacterium
ATGCTCGCCGCCTTCACCGGCTACGAGATCATCGCCAAGGTGCCGGTCATCCTGCACACGCCGCTGATGTCCGGTTCCAACTTCATTCACGGCGTCGTCGTGGTCGGTGCCATGCTCATGCTCGGCACGGCGGACACCCCCGTTCAGCAAGCCATCGGCTTCTTCGCCGTCGCCCTCGGGGCGGCCAATGCCGCCGGTGGTTATGTCGTGACCGAACGCATGCTCGCCATGTTCAAGAAGAAAGAAGGTTGAACATGACCATCCCCGTTTACGTTCAAGGCGCCTGGTTCCTCGGCGCCGCATTGTTCATCTTCGGCCTCAAGGGCATGAGCTCGCCGGCTTCGGCTCGCAAGGGCATCATCATCGCCGGCTACGGCATGCTGGTCGCCATCGCCGCCACCTTCCTCATTCCCGGCCTGCAGAACATCGCTCTCATGGCCTTGGCTCTTGCCCTCGGTGGTTCGGCTGCCTGGATTTCCGGCAAGAAGGTCAAGATGACCGACATGCCGCAGATGGTCGCCATCTATAACGGCATGGGTGGCGGCGCGGCCGCCGCCATTGCCGCCATCGAGTTCGCCAAGGGTGATGCCCACAGTCTCGCGACGACGGTGCTCGCCGTCATCGGCGCACTGATCGGGGCGGTGTCCTTCACCGGTTCCTGCGTTGCCTGGGCCAAGCTGCAGGGTGTGCTCAAGAAGGCGCATCGCCTGCCGGCCCAGAATGCGGTCAATATCGTTCTCGCCCTGATCGCCATCGGCCTCGGTGGCGCCATGGTCGTCATGGCCCCGGCCCAACCGGAACTGATCTTCGGCTTCTTCGCCGTGGCCCTCGTCCTTGGCCTGATCGTCACACTGCCCATCGGCGGCGCCGACATGCCGGTCGTGATTTCGCTGTTTAATGCCTTCACGGGTCTGGCCGTCGGTTTCGAAGGCTATGTCCTGGGCAACCCGGCGCTGATCATCGCCGGTATCGTCGTCGGGGCGGCCGGTACGCTGCTCACCCAGCTCACCCAGCTCATGGCCAAGGCGATGAACCGGCCGATCTCCAACATCCTGTTTACGCCGATGGTAGCGAGCGGCCCGGGTGAAGCGATCAGCGGTTCGATGAAGGAACTCTCAGCACTCGATGCGGCAGCCATGATGCGCTACGCCTCCAAGGTCATCATTGTGCCGGGTTACGGCATGGCCGTGGCGCATGCCCAGCACAAGGTGTGGGAAATGACCTCGATTCTCGAAGAAGCCGGGGTCGAGGTGAAGTTCGCCATTCACCCGGTGGCCGGCCGGATGCCGGGGCACATGAATGTGCTGCTGGCCGAAGCGGGTGTGCCTTACGACAAGATCTTCGATTTGGAAGAGATCAACGGCGAATTCGGCCAAGCTGACGTGGCGCTGATCATCGGCGCGAACGACGTGGTCAACCCGAGCGCGCGCACCGACAAGACCAGCCCGATCTACGGCATGCCGATCCTCAATGCCGACATGGCGCAGAACGTCATCGTGATCAAACGCGGCAAGGGCACCGGCTACTCGGGTGTCGAGAATGCGCTGTTCTATACCGACAATTGCCGGATGCTCTATGGCGACGCCCAGCCGATGGCGGGCGAGATCATCCAGCATTTGAAGGCGATGGGGTAGAGCCGCAAAATCTGCACTAAATAGGTGCTCACGGCTCAGAATTTTGTAACGGCCGCGCCAGCGCGGCCGTACAATATCAGGCTATATATTCCCCCGGAACCGGTGAATGAAGCGCATTGATGACCTTCTGATCTGGCTGGCTGCAGCAGCCTGCCTTGGACTATGGCTGTGGTCGCTGGCTGTCGGCCCTGTTTCTCCGCACTTCCTGATAGTAGTTGCCGTCCTGCTCGCCGGCACCATTTTGTTTTCCTACGGCGAACGGCGGCGCTGGAAGGACAAGCAGCGGTCCCACGTCGCTGAACTGCAGGACGTCATGTCGGAATACCAGGTGCTTTCCGACGAGGCCATGGCGCACGCCGAACTGCAGTTCTCCTCGCTCGAAAACGACATGCGCGAGGCCCAGGAGATCATTCGCACTTCAGTCAGCAAGCTTTCCGGCAGCCTGACCGGTCTTGAATCCCAGTCATCTGACCAGCGCCAGATCCTGCGCTCGCTGATCGACCAGATGCTTAACATGACGGGCCAGAACGCGTCGGCACAGGAACAGGTCAGCCTGCAACGCTTCTTCGACGAAACCAATGTCCTGATTGCCGAATTTGTCAGCAAGATGACCCAGATCCAGTCGACCAGTCAGGGCATTGCCGCCAGCTTTGAAGAAATGCAGGGCAAGGTTGCACTGATTAACCGCTCACTGAACGACATCGCCGGCATTACCAAGCAGACCGACCTGCTGGCACTCAATGCCGCCATTGAAGCGGCACGGGCTGGCGAAGCCGGCCGCGGCTTTGCCGTAGTGGCGGACGAAGTGCGCAATCTGGCTGCCCGCACCGGCGAATTCAATGTCGATATCCGCACGTCGCTCAGCGACATCATGAAGTCATTGCAGGAGGTCGGGGCCCGGGTGGCCGATGCGACCAGCATCGACATGAGCCTGGCCGAAAAATCCCGTACAACCCTGCAGGATCTGGGCAGCGAGTTGCTGGCGCTGACCAGCAAGGCGCGCGAGCATTCCGACCACATCACGGCCATCACCGAACAGATGCACGAGATGACCGAGGAAGGCGTCATGGCCATGCAGTTCGAAGACATCGTGACGCAGATGATGTCGCGCATCAGCCAGCGGACGACCAACGTCGGCGACTACATGCACGCCTTCCTGGCCCTGCAGTACGACAACGAAGCTGACGGCCTGCAACGCTTCCGCTCGCGCAGCCAGAAACTGGTCGCGCTGTTGGTGAACTCGCACGTTCAGGGCGATGCGATGAAGGCCAGCCATGCCGGCGCCAGTGCGATGAGCAGCAGCGACGGCGACATCGAGCTGTTCTGACGCTGGTTTTGCATTGTCACGGTCAACCGGAAATTTAGGCCAAAAATGGAATTGTCCAGCCTGATCGAAACCCTGGGCGAGAAGACCGCAGTCACCCTGGCCGGCCTGACCATCGGCATCTTTTTCGGCATTTTTGCCCAGCGCTCGCGTTTCTGTCTGCGCTCCGCCGTCGTCGAATTCTGGAACCGCAGCGGCTGCAGCAAGCTCGCCGTCTGGCTCTTCGCCTTTTCGGCTGCGGTCATCGCCACCCAGCTCTTCATCACCCAAGGCTGGCTCGATGTCTCGCAGGCCCGCCAACTGGCCGCCAAGGGCAGCCTCTCCGGGGCATTGGTCGGCGGTTTGCTTTTCGGTGTCGGGATGATCCTCGCTCGTGGCTGCTCGTCACGCATGCTGGTACTGGCCGCCAACGGCAACCTGCGCGCCCTGCTCGCCGGGCTGATTTTTGCCGTCGCCGCCCAGGCCTCGCTGAACGGGCTGCTCTCGCCGCTACGCACCTGGGTTTCCGGCTGGCTGACCATCGACGGCGGCACCGCCCGCGACCTGCTTGCCTTCCTCCATCTGGGCAATATCGGCGGCCTGATTTTCGGCCTCGTCTGGCTGGCCGCGGCCATCCACTTCGCCCGCCGCGCCCACCTCGCCCGGCGCGAATGGCTGGGTGGCAGTGGCGTCGGCCTGATGGTCGCGCTGGCCTGGCTGATCACCTATCAGGTTGGCACCCAATCCTTCGAAATCATTCCCGTACAAAGCCTGAGCTTCACCGGCCCGTCGGCCGACATGCTCATGCTGGTCCTCTCCCCGCCCGGCCAGCCATGGGATTTCAACATCGGTCTGGTCCCCGGCGTGGTCCTCGGCTCCTTCCTCGCCGCCCTCTGGGGCAAGGAACTCAAGCTGGAAGGTTTCAAGGACGGCCACAGCATGCGGCGCTACATGGCTGGCGCCGTCTTCATGGGTTTCGGCGGCATGCTGGCCGGCGGTTGCGCCGTCGGTGCCGGCGTCTCGGGCGCAGCGATTTTCGCGCTGACGGCGTGGATTTCGCTGATCGGCATGTGGATCGGCGCCGGAGTGGCCGACCGACTCATCGACCGACCGACCAAACAGTCGACACCGGAGTGTGCCGGCAGCTCGCCGGCAACCTCACCGTAATCCTTCTTCAACGGCCAGCCGCCCTGTGCTGGCCGACCCGAATCCCGGCAACGGCCGTCTGGAACGTTTCTCGCTCTGAGCGCAGATACCCTCCCAATTTGTGCCGACGATGTCAGAAAACTCACAAGCCCTGCTCGATTCGCTGTCGCTCGACCCGCGACTGTCGCTGTTCGCCGTGGCAGCCGGGGCAACCATGGCCGGCGGCGAACTCGGCGAAGAAACGCTCGACGACATGGCTACGCAGGTTGCCGGTGGTGCCCTGGCCGACCTCGACGCGCGACTCGTCTGGCCATTGCTGGCCGAAGGTTTGATGGGCGACCAGCCCTCGCGCATGCTGGCGGCTCTGACCGTCTGCGGCGCGCTGGAGCGCCTGCTGCCGGAATTCACCGCGCTGTTCGGCCACTTCCAGACCGGCTTCGATGGCGAGCCGGTCGATATCGGGCGACACCAGGGTCGGGTACTCGACGTTGCAGCCGCTGGCAACGCGCCGCTGCGCGTCCGGCTGGCGGTCCTGCTCTGCAATCTCGGCAAGGCCGACTCGCCGCCGCAGCATCTACCCTCGCACTATCGCCACATCGACCGCTGCCTGCCACGCATCCGCAACGTCTGCGCCCGCTTCGGCATCGCCGCCGAGCTCGAGGACTTCGCCATCCTCGTCGCCATGGAACTGGAGCGCGTCCATCGCGCGACACGCATGCGCGCCGGCTCGATGGCCGCGCTGCTCGAACGCGTCGGTGCCTTTACCGACCCCGGGCGCTTCGAGGATCTGTTGACCGTCTGCGCCTGCGACTATTTCGCCTACCCGGGCAACACCACGCCGGCCTATCCAAAAGCCACCCTGCTCAAGCAAGCCCTGGTCGCTTGCCTGGCACTGCCGGACCCCGACGAGGACGATGACGAGGCCACCGCGCTGCACGAACGGCGCGCCATTGCCGTCGCCCGTGCCTTGCGTTCCGGCACCGACCACGAACGTTAAAAGGACCAACGATGACCACCGCCCCTCTCGCCCCGGACTGCCTGATTGCCGTGGCCACCAAGACCGGCCAGCAGATCGACATGCACTTCGGCCACGCCGACGACTTTGCCATCTACGCCGTACGTGACGGCGTGGTGACCTTTCTCGAAAAGCGCGAGGTCGAGCATTACTGCCAGGGAGGCCATGGCGACGAGGATAAACGCGAAGTCATCCTGCGCGCCCTTGCCGACTGCCGGGCGCTGTTTGTTGCCCGCATCGGCGGCGGCCCCGGCACCCGGCTGCGCGAAGCAGGCATCGAGCCGGTGGACGATTACCCCTACGGCGCCCCGGAGCCATCGATTGCCGCCTGGCTGACCAGCCAACACGGGTGAGAATACCGCGCAACGCGCCATTATTCCGGTGTGCAGTCGGTTCCCACGACCAACGAATCGCAGCAAAAAGGGTCGGAGGGATTTTTACCCTTTAAGAGGAAATGTATCTACCCCCTTCATCATCAAGGGCACTGTGGCCGGCTCGGCCAGCAACTAACACTTTTTGCGTCAGCGCCTATTCAAGATCCCGGCATCGGCAACAGCCGCTCGACCTTCGCCCCGCGCTGCCAGAAGCGGGGGCATTCGATGATGCCTTAATACTTCCCAGCCCAGGCTTCTCGGAACTATCGAGGCCCGCGCCAAGCCCCCCCCCCGGGCAACAACATAACGCTACCGTCATAATTCAAAGCGACAATCGTGTCATGCATATGGAGTGCATGCTCGCGCACCAGCCCAACGGAGACATGGCTATCGTTGCCGTCGCACCTGTCAGTCTGGATCACCCCCGTTGGCGACATTCGTCGTTATGGGTCACATAACAACAGGAAAATATCGATGAAGAAACATTTCTGGGGTCTTCTGCCGCTGGCAATCGCCACAAGCGGCCTATCGTTTGCAGCACACGCTGCCCTGCCGCAAAGCGGTTTTATCTCAGCCGCGTCGCGGGCCGACATCGCTTACGACACCATCCACGACGTGCTATACATCAGCGGCTCGAATTCCCTGCTGCGTTATGACCTTCCATCGCAATCCTTCCTGGCGCCAATCGCTCTGGGTGGCACGACGTTCGGCATGGACATCTACAGGCACGTCTACACGCGCTGGTTTCAACTTGAGCTTTTCTGAAGGGGGCACCTACACCGTCGCCTACGATGCCGACGGCAAGCTCCTGGTTTCCAGCAGGTTTCAAGGTTCCGGCTGGACTCCTTTGCGGAAGTATGACCCCGTCACGGGCTCGACCAGTACCCTTGGCTCGGTTCGGCAAGACACCATGCTCGCCGCCTCAGCCAACCACAGCGTCATCGCTGTAGCAGAGTCAAATATTTCTTCCGGCCCGGTCGGAACCTACCGTACAGGGGATTCGAGTTATCGGTCGGCCTTCGACACCTACGCGTTCGTTTTCGAGGTTGCAGCCTCCCGCGACGGCAGTCAATTGGCCATCCCCACTTATTTGGGGACCTATATCGAGGATCCCGCGCTGATCGTTCCATCGATCGGCACCTACGCTGGCCCCGCGCCGATCGGAGCGGCCTATTCTCCGGTCAAAGACTCGATCTATCTGCCATTCAGCCAATCCAGCTATGTTGCCGAATACGACACTACAACGGGTCTTGAGGTCAAACGCTACCAGGTAGATGGCACTTTTGACTGGATCGGCAACCACGCTTTCAACGAAGGTCGGATTAAAGTTGCGGCGGATGGGAGCTATTTCTTCGTCACTTTAGACAGCGGTGTCTACTTCCAGTCGCTGACTCCAGTTCCCGAACCAGAGGCCTACCTGATGCTGGTCGCCGGCCTTGGGCTCGTCGGTATTCGTACACGACGCAAACAGAAATAGAGAACAGCTCTGACCTGCGGCTGGGTTCTGGGATAACAATCGCCGTGGTATCCCTTTGATGCCACGGCAATTCAATCCTTTGGCTGACTCCGGAAAAATGATCGAATCATGGATTCGATTCATCATGCATTCAATCGAAATCTTATCCGGGCCGAAACCGAGCATCTGAAATTGCAAGCTTTTCGCATCGGATTGGCACTTATTCCCATAATTCGCCTTTTGCCAAAGTTTAAGGCTTCAGAGAATCAACTGGTTCCGGGACGATTCACGAATGAGATCGCGTCACCCCGCAAGCGCAGTGCCGCGCTCACCGTGAGCAAGAATCTGTGCTTTCCACGGTCAACCCGAAAAAACGGCAAAAAATGAAATACCCCGTGCCGCCAGACGAAAAAAATCCCCGCCGCGGCGAGGATTTCTCGGAACGCTGATTGACGATCAGCGCGGAAAGTACATCTTTGCCTTGTCCAGCTTGTAGGTCCAGGGCAGGCCGGCGTTCTTCCAGCCATTGACCACGCGCTGGCCGGCTTTCGGACCGTCCTTGGCGGTATCGCCCTCGACCCCTTCGGCGATCCCGTAAACCTTGGTGTAACCGGCCGCTTGCAGGCGATCCTGGGCCTTCGAGCTGCGGTCGCCGGAGCGGCAGATCAGAATGATCGTGGCATCCTTGCCCAGCCCCATCTCCTTCAGGCGACGCTCCAGTTCCGGCACGAAATCCTGGTTCGGTTCGAGCTTGTACATGTGGCGCTTGTCGTCCCAGTCGCTCATCAACTCGGGATGCTCGACGTAGGGCACCAGTGCATCGGCATCGCTCGGCCAGCCGACGTACATGGCTTCGGCGCGGGTCCGGATGTCGAAGAAGGCGACGCCCTTCGGGTTGGCCTTCTTCATGTCGTAAGCCTGCTGCGGCGTCAGGTAGAGGCCGACCTTGGACTTCTTGACGTCGGGCAGCTTGTTCCAGTCGGTGCTGCCGGGCGCCCAGTCGGCGGCGAAGGTTTGCGTGGCAAAGACCAGCGCAGCGGCTACGAAAAGCTTGTGTATGGTTTTCATCAGGCAATCCCCGGATTGTTGGCCGCGCCTTTGAGCGTCGGCAGATTGAGGTTGACCGGCTTGACGGTCTTTATGTCGCGCAGATATTTTGCCACGACATCCCAAATCGGTTCGCCGGAATTCTTCGCCTCCTCCGAAACCGGAGCCCAGCCCGCAACCTTGTAGGTCTTGGCCGGGTCAATCAGTTTGCCCTTGAGCATCATGTTCTGGATGCGGTTGCCCATCTTGGCGGTCGGATCGCAGGTCCATTGCAGGCCACCGACGCGCACCATGTCGCCGCCCTGCTGGTAGTACGGGTCAGGATTGAACAGGTTGTCGCAGACGTCTTCGAGCACCGTCTTGATCATCTCGCCGCTCATGTTGCTGACGGTGGTCCACGGATAGGTGATGGCGGTCTGGTCGAGCACATGTTCCATGAGGATCGGCTGCCCGGGCAGCAGCGAGGTGCCCCAGCGGAAGCCAGGCGAGAAGGCGATTTCGGCGTCCTTGACCTTCATCAGCGCGTCGAGGATGACCTGATCGAAAGTGCCGTTGAAGTTGCCGCGGCGATAGAGCGTACCTTCGGAGATGGCCAGCTTTTCGTTGAGCTTGGACAGGTAAGGCGCACGGGCCTTGTCGATCAGCGTCTGCATGTCCTTGTCGGCCGGCAGCAGGTTGGCGAAGACGGGCAGCAGCTTGTAGCGGAAGTCGGCGATCTTGCCGTTCTTGACGTCGAAATCGAGCACGCCGAGGTACTTGCCGTTGGAGCCGGCGTTGGTCACCAGCGTCTGCCTTTGACACGCGACGCCATCTTCAAATCGACGTCCATGCCGTTGTGCGAGAGCACGACGACGACCTGCGCGCCAGCGGCGCGGGCTTCGTCGACGGTCTTCTGCATGTTCTCTTCCTGAATGCCGAAGCTCCAGTTCGGGGTCTGCCAGCGCGGGTTGGCGATCGGCGTGTAGGGGAAGGCCTGGCCGATGATGGCGACCGGCACGCCGTTCATGTTCTTCATGACGAAGGGCTTGAAGACAGCATCGCCAAAATCGGTGGTCTTGACGTTCTGGGCGACGATGTCGATCTGGCCGGCGAAATCCTTTTCTTCGATTTCCTTGACCCGGGCTTCGCCGTAGGTCGATTCCCAATGCAGGGTCATGACATTGACGCCGAGTGCCTTGCAGGCATCGACCATGTCCTGGGCATTGGTCCACAGCGCCGTGCCGGAACCTTGCCAGGTGTCGCCGCCGTCGAGCAACAACGCCCCCGGGCGATTGGCCTTCATGCGTTTGACCAGCGTCGCGAGGTGGGCAAAGCCGCCGACCTTGCCGTAGGTCTGGGCGGCTTTTTCAAAATTCAGATAGGTGTAGGCATGTGCCTCCAGCGTATTCGGCTTGAAGCCGAAATGCTTGAGCAGGTTGGCGCCGACAAGGTGGGGAACCTTGCCGAACTGGTCGCCAAAGCCGAGATTGACGTTCGGCTCGCGGAAATAGATAGGCAGCAACTGGGCATGGCAGTCGGTGATGTGCAGCAGGCTGACGTTGCCGAATTTGGGCAGGTCGTACAGTTTGGCCGCACCCTTTTCAGCCTGCGCCAATTCGCTGTGCAGTGACATGCCACCGGCCGCCGCGACGGCCATGACCTGAAGAAATTCCCGACGATTCATGCTCATGCTCATTTTTGTTCCTTGAAAATGAAATTCTGGCAAAACCCGCGAGGCGACGGGCGGGGCCAAAAAAATGCCCAGCCAGTCTCCCGGCCGGGCTAATCACGCAAGTTCTAGTCTTTGTTCACCGGCGATTCCGGATCGATCAAGAAAGCCACGAGGTGGGTGATCTGCTCCGGCGTCACCCAGTTATGCAGGCCGAAGCGCGGCATGTTGGTACACGCCGTGAAGGCGTTGGAGTTGTAGATCTTGTCGTAGACGTACTTGATGTTCTCTTCCGAATTACCGCGGATCTTGCCGAAATTGCGCAGGCTCGGGCCGATCGTGCCGTAGGCGACTTCCTTCTTGGCCAGTTCGTGGCAGGCGTAGCAGTTGCCGCCACGGACCCGGCCAGCCTTGTCCGGCTGGATGAAACCGATGTGACCGCCGGTGCCGACAGCAGCGAGCTTCTCGCCTTCCTTCCAGTCGCCAATCAGCTTGCCGTCCACCGGGTAACGAATGGTCGCTGCGTTAAGCTTTTCCAGCTTCTCACCCACCTTGCGCGGCGGGTTGTCGCGGTATTGCTGGCAGGTCTTCATCGTTTCATCCTGCTCCAGACGGGTCATCCAGTATTTCGGATTCTCGGCCTTGAACGAAGCGCGGAACATCTGTTCGGCGTCCTTGGCGTACTTGCCGCCCGGTGCCTCAACGGCTTTTTGAGCCAGGGCCGGCGTTGCGATTGCCACGGTCAACCCGAAAAAAAGGGCAAATTTGAAATTCATGGTCGTCCCCTTTTTCAGCGCTTGATTCCCGGCGTTTCCATTACGGTGCCGGTCGCAGTTTTTTGCAGATAGGTTTCCAGCGCGATGATCGAATCGGCCAGATAGTTCGGCTCAGGCCAGCGGGCCTGGCGCATGCAGTCGATCAGGCGACGCTGCATGGTCCACACCGTGCCCTGCGACACGCGGTAAGACGGCCAGGTCTTCATGGCAAAGCCGGCGCCTTCCTTGGTCGTCAGGTTGCCGAGATCCTGCAGACGGATACGCTTGCCTTCCTGACCGTGGCAGATCGAGCAGGAAAAATCCTGCGGACCTGAACGACGGAAGAAAATGTATTCGCCCATCTTGGCCATCTTGGCTTCTTCAGGATGCGTCGCCGGCACATTGATCGGCTTGCCGTTCGACTTGGCGCCGATGAAAGTAACCAGCGCCTCGATGTCGGAATCCTTGCCCGGCTTCGAATACCACTGCTTGGTCGCTTCGGCCAGCGTGAAACCTTGCAGGGTCATCATGCAATGGACGAGGCGGGACTCAACGTCCATGACCTTGCCGGTATCCTTGAAGTATTTTGGCAAGGCAGCATAGGCACCGTCCAGTTTGCCCGGCCCCTGGCCAAGATCGCACTGCTCAAGCGAGGCATTCTTCGGGCCGCGTTTCTCCATCCACAGGCTTTCGCCCTTGACTTCGAACAGGTCGGCCGGATTACCGTCGGCCAAGGCTTCGCGATACTTGGCGAGTTCATCGGCCACCTTGCTGTCCTGGGCCGCAACACCACCGGCAAAGGCAGCCAGAACGGCAGCCCCAACCAGCGTTTTCATCAAACGTCGAATCATTGATTACTCCTCCACGGGGTAAAAGCAACGGCAGCGGCGATCTGTGTCACCTGACTGCCGTAACATGGTCTGCATCGCCAATAGACGATCCAGACCATTGCGCACTATCAGTTGATGGCAGCTTCGTCGGTTCGCGTATCGCCCTTGTTGTCCTTCCAGCTGACCGTAACCTTTTCGCCCTTGGCGCCGCCCTTGAACTTGAAAGCCAGGTAGGGGTTCTTCGAGACGGACGGTCCGAATTCGCTGGTCAGCACGACCTTGTCGCCATGCTTGGCAACCAGTTCGGTAATGAACCAGGCCGGCACGATGGCGCCAGCGGAGTCCTTGCGCTGGCCGGTTTCCATTTCGTGGCTGACCAGAACCTTGACTTCGGTAACGCCGTCCTTGTTGGCGGCGCGGATTTTCATTGGATTGCCCATGAGTATTTCTCCTAAATTCTATGAGTGTGAAAACGGGAGGAATGGCGTAGCGAGCGAAGGCAGAGCAAGGCGCGACCGGGAGACAGTGCAAATTGCACGGCGACCGGGCGCAACGCAGCTATGCCGAGCGCAGTAGCCATAACCCCGTTTTTAGCCGCCGCAGCCGCCAAGGGTGACCTTGATTTCCTTGGTCGCCATGAAGAACTTGCCGTCCGACTTGACCAGCGCGTAGATGTTCGAGGTCTGGCCCATCTTGACGCGGGTCTGGACGTTGGCTTCGGTGCCTTCCGGCAGCACGAAGGAAGCGGCCAGCGCGTTCGGGTTCTTCTCGATCAAGATGGCGACCATGGTCACGTTGGGCAGTGTGGAAGCCACGCCAACCGGCACGACAGCGCCGTTTTCGGCGATGTCCGGACCGGTGACCTGGACGTCCTTGCTGTCGGCCGGCGTGCCGGCGCCAAGCGCCTTGAGCGTATCGGCCATGCTCTTGGCGTCAAAAGCAGCCTTGTTCCAGTCAGCCAGGGCCATGCCCGGGGTGATGATGCCGGCGGCAGCCAGCATGCCCAGCAGGGCGGCGCCGGAGCCGGATTTCAGTACGGTGCGACGTTGATTGTTCATGACTTCTCCTCTGTAGAAATTGGTTTACTTCGAGCCGGACAGAATCCACTGAACCAGTGTCTTCAGATCCTCGTCCTTGATATGAGCATTCGGCGGCATCGGGATCGAACCCCAGACCCCCTGACCACCGGCCTTGACCTTGGCGATCAAACGCGACTCAGCATCGGTCTGATCCTTGTAGCGGGCCACGACTTCGTTGTAGCCGGGGCCGACGATCTTGCTCTTGATGCCGTGACAGGCCATGCAGCCACTCTTCGTCGCCAGCTCCAGTGTGCCGGCATCGGCCGCCTTCTTGGCGGCTTCCGGACCAAGCGTCTGAGTGCCGCGAACCGGACCGAATGAACGGTTCTGATCACGCAATTCGCCATGCGCCGTCCGGGCGTATTCCGGCAGGGTCGAGCCGATCAGCACTTCCGGCTTGCAGTTCTTCATGCAAGCCTTGTTGGCCGTATCCGGCTTGCCACCGTTACCGATGCCACCCTTCTTGGCCGGCGCCCCCGGCCACATGCCGTGGTCGGTCGTCATGCCGTTGCGATTTGGCAGCAACTTCTGGACTTCGCCGATGTTCTTGTCGGACAGCACGAAGTCAGCCGGGACAATTTCCTGCAAATTCAGCAGGTAAGCCAGGATGGCGAACACCTCATCCGGCTTCAGCGACTTCGGCGCCGTCCAGGGCATGGCGCGCTGGATGTAGTCGAACACCGTCGAAATCGTCGCAACCTTGGTGAAGGTCGTGCGCTGCGGCAGTTCGCCGGAGGACAAACCCTTGACACGCCCGGTCTTGATGTCATCGGCCGTCGTGCCACCGGCCAACGGCGTGAACACTTCGTTCGACTCACCGAAAGAGCCGTGGCAGGAAGCGCACTTTTCCTCGAACAGTTCGTTGCCGCGCTCGACATTGCCCGATCCCTTGGGCAAGCCCTTGAAGTCCGGGCGAACGTCGATGTCCCAGGCCTTCACTTCGGCCGAGGTGGCCGGACGGCCGACACCCTGATAATTCTCGAAGGCGATTGCTGCGGTCGACGCGGAAAAAAGGGCAAAAACGAAAAGAGGCTTAGAGAACCTGAACATTGCTGACCTCCCCGCTTTCAACCACTTTCCAGGACTGGATGGCGTTGTTGTGATAGATGGACTTGGTACCGCGCACGGCACGCAGCTGGCCATAACTCGGCTGGACAAAACCGGTCTCGTCGATGGCCCGCGACTGCAGGATGGCCGGTGAGCCGTCCCACACCCAATTGGTGTTGAACCGGGTCAGGGCCTTGTTCTGGATCGGCCCTTCAAGACGCGCCGTCTGCCAGTTGATGCCGCCATCGAAGGAGACATCAACTTGCTTGATCTTGCCGCGACCGGACCAGGCGAGGCCGGAAACGTTGTAGAAGCCCTTGTCGAGCAGCGTCTGGCCGCCGGACGGGGTGGTGATAACCGACTTGGCTTCCTGAATCGAGCTGTACTGGCGATGCAAACCACTCGGCAGGAGGTCGATGTAATGCACGGCCTCATCCTTGGTGGCATAAGGCTTGTCGCCGACTTCGATGCGACGCAGCCACTTGACCCAGGACACTCCCTGCACGCCCGGCACGACCAGACGCAGCGGGTAGCCGTTTTCCGGACGCAGCATTTCGCCGTTCTGGCCGTAGGCGACAAAGACTTCACCCGACTCGACCA
>VIKE01000019.1 GCA_008080565.1 Rhodocyclaceae bacterium
TCAGCGGCGCGGTAGGCGTGCCATTTGGCGGTGACTTCCGGGCTGTTGAGAACGGCCCGCTGGGCGACTTCTTTCAGGGTGGCAGGGGTGGCTGTCTGCGCTGGCGAAACCTGTGCGAAGGCAGGGAATACAGCCGAAACCAGAAGCGAGATAAGCGTTATTTTTTTCATGAGCAGTATTTTTATTTGAGCAGGAAAACGGTAATTCCTCACGCCCGTGCAAACTTACCCCCCGGCGCCCAGGAAAATACCAAAGAAATAGCCATTCGCGATTATAGGGAGCGCCATCAGGCTGATTGTAAGAAATGGTAAACCAGCCCCAATTGACCTTTACAAACCTCGCCGGTATCTGCGCTTTCCCTCCGCGAACGACCACGGGAAGGCGCTTTACACTTTTCTGGAACTTGCCACGGTCAACCAGAATTTGGGCCAAAAAATGAAATTTCCAGAACACGACCAGCTGGCGAATGCGCAGGGTTCAATTGCCTTTCAAACCCTGCAGCTTGCGATACAAGGTGCGCTGACTGACCCCAAGACGCGCGGCCAGCTCGACGGTATCGAGCCCATTGCGGTCCCTGGCCCAGTTCAGGTAACGCCGCTCCAGCGTGTCCAGTTCAACAATCTGGTCGACATGAAATGCATTGTCATTGACCAGCAAGGCCGGGGGCAAATCCTCAGCCATTTCTTCAAGATGGGGCAGGTCGATCAGATCACCGTCAGCCAGCAAGGTGGCGCGTTCGATCAGGTTACGCAGCTCCCGTATATTGCCGCTGTAACGCCGACCACTCAGCCAGGTCAGTGCCGCGGGCGTGAATTTTCGGCCCGGTTTGCGGTCGACTCGTTCGAGCAGGGAAACCGCCAGCAAGGGAATATCGGCCGGCCGTTCGTGCAGGGCCGGGGTGTGCACCGGGAAGGTGTTAATGCGGAAATACAGGTCACGGCGAAAGGTTTCGGCCTGGACCATGGCGCGGAGATCGCGGTGCGTCGCCGCCACCAGCCGAAAATCGGCCGGCAGCCAATCCAGCCCGCCAACCCGCCGATATGTCCCGGTTTCGAGCAGGCGCAGCAGTTTGACCTGCAGGACCAGCGGCAACTCGCCGATTTCATCGAGAAACAGCGTGCCCCCCGACGCCGCTTCGACCAGACCCTGCTTGCGGTGCGTAGCGCCGGTAAAAGCCCCTTTTTCGTAACCGAAGAGTTCGCTCTCGAACAGGGTTTCGGTCATCCCGGCGCAGTCGACCGCAACAAAGGGGCCATCCTCCCGGGCGCTGGCTTCGTGGATGGCGCGGGCAACCAGCTCCTTTCCGGTGCCGGTTTCGCCGAGCAGCAACACGGCGGCGTTCGAATTGGCGACGCGCAACACCTTTTCCAGCATGCCGACAAAGGCCGGCGAGCGACCGACCAGGCCTTGCGCTGCCGGACGGCTGCTGGCCTGACGAACGACGCGCATGGTCTCGACGAAATAGACGACCTGTCCGTTTTCATCACGAATCGGCGTGGTTTCAACGGCGACATGCTCTTCGCCACGTGGCGTATGGTGCAGGTGGAGGACGCGCTGGGGCGACCCCGATTTCTGACTCTGCTGGAGTGGGCATGACTCGCCAGCCTGATCGCAGGGTACGTTGAAATGATGTGAAACCTCGTAGCAGGTCCGCCCAGTGATCAGCCGACCGCCGCCAAAATCGCGGACATAGGCCGCGTTGGCCGCAATAATCCGGTAATCGGCGCTCATCACGATGCGCGGCTCAGGCAAGCCGTCGAGGAAAGAAATCAGCTCGCCCAAAGAATGTTCGCCCATGTCACCCCCGTCAATTTCGTCAGTCACGTCTGTCAATATTGACACAATTTGCCAACTCATACCTTAATGAGATATATAAGCAAATGATTTTTAAGCAACTTGGCCCCAAAACCAGGCAGGCACGCATCTTGATAGTAAGTATCCTTGGAAACCGGTAATACTTGGGTCTCCGCGCCATTGCGACACATTGCGGTGGGCGGCAACCTTGGCAGCAATGGGTCTGACTGCGACTATTTTCCCTCGCCCCGCAGGCTTGCTTTGCGCAGTCGCTTGTTGCTGTCGGTAGCACCGGTTTCCAACCCTATTTTCCATCTCCACGAAAACGTCAATGAATCAGCCCCAAGAAAATACGGAAGAATCTAAAGTAGCCAAGGTTTCCTTCTACGAAAAGCACAAGGTCATTTACGCCAAACGCGTTCGTGGCTATTTCGACAACTGGCGTGTTGCGCTGGTCATCCTGACCCAGGTGATCTTTTATGGCGGCCTGTGGCTGACCTGGAACGACCGGCAAGCGATTCTTCTGCATCTGGTCGAACGCAAGTTCTATATTTTCGGGGTCGTTTTCTGGCCGCAGGACGTCATCTACCTGACTGCCTTGCTGATCGTTTCGGCTTACGGGCTATTCCTCGTCACGGCCATCGCCGGGCGACTGTTCTGCGGCTACGCCTGTCCGCAAACGGTCTACACGCAGATCTTCATGTGGATCGAAAACTGGGTCGAAGGTGACCGCAATGCGCGGATCAAGCTCGACAAGGCCCCGATGGATGCGCGCAAGTTCCGCATCAAGGCGACCAAACACCTGCTTTGGGGCATTGTTGGCCTATGGACCGGCTTTACGCTGGTCGGCTACTTCACCCCCGTCCAGGAACTGATCAACAACGTCCTGACCGGCCAACTCGGCCCCTGGGAAACCTTCTGGATCTTCTTCTACGGCGGCTTCACGATTCTCATGGCCGGCTTCATGCGCGAGCAGGTTTGCAAGCACATGTGCCCGTATGCCCGCTTCCAGAGTGTGATGTTCGACCCGGACACGATGATCATCACCTACGATGAAGAACGTGGCGAGCCGCGCGGCATCCGCAAGAAAAACGCGCCCCCCGACGCACCCAAGCTGGGTGACTGCGTCGACTGCAACCAGTGCGTCCAGGTCTGCCCGACCGGTATCGACATCCGCAAGGGCCTGCAATACGAGTGCATCGGCTGCGCCGCCTGTATCGATGTCTGCGACCAGGTCATGGACAAGGTTGGCCTGCCGCGCGGACTGGTCCGCTACTCGACCGAAAACGCCATGGCGCAACATCTGGGCAAGCAACAAATCCTCGCCCACATCATCCGCCCGCGCATCCTGCTCTATACCTTCATCCTGATCGTCATCACCGGGCTGGCCATCTGGTTCCTGACCACCCGTATCCCGCTCAAGGTCGACATCATTCGCGACCGCTCGACGCTCGCCCGCGAAGCCGATGACGGCCGGATCGAGAACGTTTACATGCTGCAGATCATGAATACCGAGGAACAGGCGCATCGTTACAAGGTCACGGTCGACGGTTTGCCAGGTGCCGAAATCACCGGCGACGTCGAAGTCGACGTCCCACCGGCCACGCTGCAATCGTTCAACACCATCGTCGCCGTACCGCCCGATGCCGGCAAGACGGGCTCGAACCCGATTCACTTCGAAATCGTCGCGCTCGACAACCCGGACATCAAGGTTCGCGAAAAAGCAGCCTTCCTCCTGCCCAGATAGTTTTCAGGCAGATCGGGACAAAGCGGGAGCGCGTCTCCCGCTTTTTTTCGTCCATGAATTACCGGAAAGCCCGATCCAGAAAGCCGCTCAACAAGCCGACCTGCTCCGCCAGATCGCCATAATCGTCGTGACTACCGGGCACCAGCAGCAGCTCCACCGCCTCGCTGGTCCGTGCCGCGTAAATCTGTCGGGCCTCCTCGACCGGAACCGTATCGTCTTCCAGGCCATGCACGATCAGTGTCGGACAACGAAGCATGGCAATCGTGTTGCATGGGGCGATGTCGTCGAAACGATAGCCGATGACCCGTTGCACATAAGCCAGGATGTAGGCACCGAGCGGCCAGAACGGAATGTGCATGCCGGCCAGCCAGCGTCGCATCATCGCCGCCGGGTGGGCAAACGCCGCCAGACTGACCACGGCGCGGATGGCCGGCTGGCGCGAAGCAGCGAGCAGCGCCGCGCCCGCCCCCACCGAATGCCCGATCACTCCGATGGCCAGCGGATCGACCTCGGGCCGCCCGGCCAACCAGCGCAACGCAGCTTCGATATCTTCGGCAAAGCGCGGCAGCGAGGCAAAACTGTCGTCATCGCTCCGGCCGTGGCAACGGGCATCGACCAGCAGCAGCGAATACCCCGCCGCATACAATGGCGCGGCCAGAGGCAACATCATCGCGGCGTTGCCCCCCCAGCCGTGCATGACGACCAGCGCGGGCCGCCCGTCGCCGGCGGACAAAAACCAGCCATGGAGATTTTTGTCATTGACCGTCGGCACCGTCACCTCATGCCAGGGCAAATCCGCAGGCCAGCCGCTCTCGACCACGCGCGGCGCCGCCAAACCGCGCCGGATAAAATAATTCAGACCGCCGATACTGCCGGCCAGCAAAGGAACGCCCCATAACCAGGGGAGTCCACTGCTCAGCGGCATGGCGGCGAAACAACAAAAAATCCGGGGGAACTCATGGCGTCAATTTCTCGGCATTCTGATTTTGGCCATTTTATCCGGTTGACCGTGGCATCAGCCGTTGGCGGCGATATACTCGCCTCAAACTACATATAACGAATCGGAGACCGGGCCACGACCGATGGCCCAGCGCCTATGGACACCTTGTTCCTGCTCGCCGTCGTCACTGTCGTCATCGTTCTGGTATTCGACTACACCAACGGCTTCCACGACGCCGCCAACATCGTCGCCACCGTCATCGCCTCGCGCGCCATGACGCCGGCCCAGGCAGTACTCATCGTCGGTATCTTCGAGTTCCTCGGCCCCCTCCTCGGTGGCACGGCAGTCGCCAATACCATCGGCAAATTCGTCGCCCTCGATGGCGTGGCGCCGGTGCTTTCATTGTCCATCCTGCTCTGCGGGCTGATCGGCGCCATTGTCTGGAATCTCGGCACCTGGTATTTCGGCATCCCCTCCTCGTCATCACACGCCCTGGTTGGCGGACTGATCGGCGCTGTCGTCGTCGCCGTCGGCCCCGCCCACGTCGTCTGGGGCTTTGCCGAGCTGGCCGATGGCCACCTGACCGGCATCGTCAAGGTCCTCGCCGCGCTCGTCCTCTCGCCATTGATCGGCTTCTGGGTCGGCTTCCTGGTCCATAGGCTACTGACCGGCCTGCTGGTCGCCGCCAACCCGGCCGCCAATGCCCGGCTGCGCGGCCTGCAATACGTTACCGCCGCCGGCCTGGCTTTCTCGCACGGCGCCAACGACGCGCAGAAAAGCATGGGTATCCTGACCCTCGTCCTGCTCCTCGGCGGCTTCATCCCGAGCTTCGAAGTCCCCTTCTGGGTCATGCTCGCCTGCGCCACTTCCATTACGCTCGGCATCATGTCCGGCGGCTGGCGCATCGTCCGCACGCTCGGCTTCGCCATCTACCGCGTCCGTCCCATCCACGCCCTCGGCTCGCAACTCACCTCGGCCGCCGTCATCATGGCCGCCTCCATTGGCGGCGCCCCGGTCTCCACCACCCACGTCGTCGCCACCTCGATCATGGGTATCGGCGCCTCGGAACGCCCGCGCGCCGTGCGCTGGGCCAAGGCCAAGGACATCGCGATGACCTGGCTGATCACCATTCCCGGCGCCGCCATCGTCGCCATCCAGGCCTACGCCCTGGTTCATCTATTTCTTGGAGGCACGCCATGAGCGAAGAAAACAGCCCCTCGGTCTTCCGTCGCCTGTTCGACCGCGTTTTTCCCAAAATGCCCGACTTCTTCACCCTGCTCACCGAGCAATGCCAGCACGTCGGCGTCACCGCCGGCCGCCTCGTCGAATTCATGGAAACAGGTGACCAGAACGTCGGCCAGCTCATCCGCCAGGACGAGCACGAAGCCGACCGCGTCAAGATCCGCAACCTGCACACCCTGAATGAAGCCTTCTCGACGCCGATCGACCGCGAAGACCTCTACCGCGCCATCATCGACCTCGACGAGATCGTCAATTACTGCAAGACCACGGTCAGCGAAATGGAAGTCCTCGGCCTCGCGCCCGACAAGCACTGCCTCGAAATGGCCATGCACATCAAGCTCGGCACCGACGCGCTGGCCCAGGGCTACGCCCGGCTCGCCAAGGAACCCGCCGCCGCAGCCGCCGATGCCGACGCCGCGCGCAAGGCCGAACGCCGCGTCGAGAAAAACTACCGCCGGGCCATCGCCGAACTCTTCGTCGGCGACGACTACATCCACATGTTCAAACGCCGCGAAATCTACCGCCACCTGTCCAACGCCGCCGACCGCATGGCCAACTGCGCCAATACCCTGCACGACATCGTCGTCAAAATGTGCTGACCTCGACTGCCCATGCTGAAAACGCTTTCCCGCAACCTGCTCAAACTATTCGGCTGGACCGTCATCGAACCGCCGGCGCGCCCGGCCCGCGCCGTCCTCGTCGGCTACCCGCACACCTCCAACTGGGACGGCGTCATCGCCCTGTTCACCAAACTCGCCCTCGGCCTTGACGCCCGCTGGGTGGCCAAGGAATCGCTGTTTTGCGGGCCGCTCGACTGGATCTTCCGCCGACTCGGCGGCATCCCGATCAAGCGCAACGTCCGCAACGGCTTCGTCGCCGACATGGTCGCCCAATTCGCCGCCAACCCGAACTTTCTCCTGGTCATCGCCCCCGAAGGCACGCGCAGCCTGACCAATGGCTGGAAAAGCGGCTTCTACCGCATCGCCCTTGGCGCCCAGGTCCCCGTCGCCCTCGCCTTCGTCGACTACGCGCGCCGCCAGGCCGGCATCCTCACCTACCTCACCATGACTGGCGACCCCGCCACCGACATCGCAGCCATCGCCGCGTACTACGCCGGCCGGGAAGGCAAACACCCCGAACTCGCCGCGCCGATCCGCTGGCTCGAATAGCGAAAGCAGGCAACCAAAGTCGATTTCAATTTTGGCCAAAATTTCCGGTTGACCGTGGCAGCCCCCTTGGCGTCCAACTGATGCCAAGGGGAAACCTTTACAACCAGGTCAGGCCAGAGTCCGACGGCGAGCAACCAGGCTGATCAACCCCAGACCGGCCAGCAGCATGGCGTAACTTTCCGGCTCCGGCACCGGCGTCAGCAGAAAGACGCCCTGCCCTCCTTGCGCCAGGACGCCAGTACCGACAATCTTGCCGGCGCCGTTGGCGCGGTAGGCACTGGCCAGGTACGACCAGTCGGTGCTCAGGCCGCCGTCGACCAGGCTACCCAGTTCAACCATGCCGTCCTGCACTGTCCAGGCGAAGGCACGATTGCCCAGATATGTCGCGCCGCTGTACTTGACGAACGAACCGATGACCAGTCCGTCGTTACCGAGATAATTGACGCTGCTATTGGCGTAGCCGCCACTGCTCAGCGAAAAAGTCAGGTCGAAAGTCTGGTTCAGATCATCGTCGTAGAACCAGGCGCTCTGGCCCGCTATCGTGCTGCCGTTGTAGCGATACGCATACCCGGCCACCTGACCGGCCTCGTTGAGAAAGGAGCCCTGGTTATGCTGATAGCCGTCGTTGCGGGCATAGGCAGCCCCCGTCAGGCCAATCTCCGATGTCGTCACGCCATTGCTGAACCAGGCGGCATTGCCAAGCAAAAAAATGGACCCGTTCTGGACACGCGAGGCGCCACCCAGAACCTGGCCAGCGGCATTGAGCGACGCAATCCAGTTGTTCTCATAACCGTCGTTGCGCGTGTAGCCGGCGCCGCTCAGACCGATGACCTGCGTCGTGCCACCATTGGCCAGCCAGGCGCTCTGGCCCATAGACGTGCTGCCACTGAAGCGCTGCGAAGTCCCGGCCACCTGGCCGCTGGCATTAAGGGCGCGCACCTCGCTGAACTGATAGCCATTGCTGGTGTTGGTATAACCGGTACCGGTCAGGCCAACGGCCTGCGTCGTGCCGCCGTTGTACAACCAGGCGCTCTGACCAGTGGATGTACTGCCGCTGAAGCGCTGGGAGGCCCCCGCCACCTGGCCGGCGGCGTTGAGGGTGCTGACGGTGCTGAACTGATAGCCAGTACTGACATTGGTGTAGCCGGCGCCGGTCAAGCCGATAGCCTGCGTCGTGCTGCCGGTATAAAACCAGGCGGCGCTGCCCGTATACGTACTGCCGTTGTAGCGCTCGGAAGACCCCGCAACCTGGCCAGCGTCATTCAGGCTGCGGATGAAACTGGACTGATAGCCGGTGCTGGTGTTGCTGTAGCCGTTACCGGTCAGGCCGATGGCCTGCGTCGTGCTGCCGTTGTACAACCAGGCGCTCCGACCCGTGTACTCGCTGCCGTTGTAGCGCTGGGAAATCCCCACTACCTGGCTGGCGGCGTTGAGGGCATAGACCTCACTGACTTGAAGGCCGGTGCTGCTGGTATAGCCGGCGCCAGTCAAGCCGATCTGCTGGGTCGTGCTGCCGTTGAATAGCCAGGCGCTGTACCCGGCCCAGGTGTTGCCGATGTAGCGCGCGGAAGACCCAGCCACCTGGCCGGCCGCGTTGAGGGCACTGACCCAGCTCTCCTGCTCGCCGTTGCCCCCGATGTATTCGCTTCCGGTCAGGCCGATAGCCTGCGTCGTGCTGCCGTTGTACAGCCAGGCACTCTGGCCCGTCTGGCTGCCGCCGCTGTAGCGCTCTGAGTTGCCGGCCACCTGGCCGGCACCGTTGAAGGCGCTTACCGAAGCGAACTGATAGCCGGTGCTGGTATCGGTGTAGCCGTCGCCGGTCAGGCCGATACGGGTCAGATCATAACTGACGGCGATGCCGGCCTGAGCAGGCAGGGCGATGAAAAAACCGGCAGCAAACAGCGTGGCCAGCGGCGTAAGGCGGAGTATTTTCATGGCGGTTTTTCTCTGTCGGTTGAGCTGCACGGGGGAAGGCAGCCAAGCAAATCTAGCCCAGGAAAGTTACGTCAATTTGTTTGGAATACGCGCGCACCTAGTCCGTTTGGCTCATCCCTAATCCCGCTTTGCCTGCCCCCACAAGCTTGACCAAAGGTCTGCTTGAACCCCAACGGCAAACCGCCTACAGTAAGCGCGCGGTGACGTCAGACTGCGCCTTGCGCTACTGCCCCATATCCGATCCGCAGCAACGCGGCCTTCTGGCCGCGTTGTTTCTTGGCCAGCCGCCACCCGAAAAAAGCAATTTCATTTTTGCCCGTTTTTTCCGGTTGACCGTAGCAATCGCCCCCAGCCGCCATTTGCCCGGCTAAAATCCCGCCATCATGCACATCGACACCTTCCTTGCCCGCTGGCGGGCGGCCGGCGGCTCCGAGCGCGCCAATTACCAGCTCTTCATCGCCGACCTCTGCGCCCTGCTGGAAGTCGACCCACCCCAGCCCGCCAACGAAGACACCCGCGACAATCCCTACGTCTTCGAGCGCCGCGTCATCTTTCATCACGGCGACGGCAGCACCAGCAACGGCTTCATCGACTGCTACAAACGCGGCAGCTTCATCGGCGAAGCCAAGAAAATCCGCGCCGGTTCTGAAACCCGCCAGTTCGACGACGCCCTGCTGCGGGCCCGCGGCCAGGCCGAAAACTACGCCCGCCACCTGCCCGCCGACGAAGGCCGGCCGCCCTTCCTCGTCGTCCTCGACGTCGGCAACGTCATCGAGCTCTACGCCGAATTCACCTGCACCGGCGGCAGCTACACGCCCTTCCCCGATCCGCGCAGCCACCGCATCCGGCTCGACGACCTCAGCAAGCCGGAAATCCGCGCCCGCCTTAAAGCCGTCTGGCACGACCCGCACAGCCTCGACCCGGCCCGCCGCACCGCCCGCGCCACGCGCGAAATCGCCGTCCGCCTCGCCCGCGTCGCCCAGTCCCTCGAAGGCAAATACCAACCCGAACGCGTCGCCGCCTTCCTCTCGCGCTGCCTGTTTTCCATGTTCGCCGAAGACGTCGGCCTGCTCCCCAAAGTCGACAACGAAGGCGCCTTCACCGGCCTGTTGAAAACCCTGCAACACGCGCCACAACAATTTGTCCCCCTCGTCGCCGAACTCTGGCAAGCCATGGACGAAGGCAAATTCTCCGTCGCCATCCGCGCCCAGCTGCCGCGCTTCAACGGCAAGCTCTTCAAGCAGCCCGAAGTCCTCCCGCTCGACCGCGACCAGATCGACCTCCTGCTCGAAGCCAGCCGCGCCGACTGGGCCGAAGTCGAACCCGCCATCTTCGGCACCCTGCTCGAAAGCGCCCTCAACCCGCTCGAACGCCACGACCTCGGCGCCCACTACACCCCGCGCGCCTACGTCGACCGCCTCGTCCTGCCCACCGTCATCGAGCCGCTGCGCGCCAACTGGCACGACACCCAGGCCGCCGCCCTGCTCCTCGCCAACGAAGACAAGCTCAAAGACGCCGCCGACCTCGTCCGCGCCTGGCACCACAAGCTGTGCACCACCCGCGTCCTCGACCCCGCCTGCGGCTCCGGCAACTTCCTCTACGTCACGCTCGAACACATGAAGCGGCTCGAAGGCGAAGTCCTCGACACCCTCGCCCAGTTGGGCGACACGCAACAACGTCTCGAAGTCGAAGGCCTCACCGTCGACCCGCACCAGTTCCTCGGCCTCGAAATCAACCCGCGCGCCGCCGCCATTGCCGAAATGGTCCTCTGGATCGGCTACCTGCAATGGCACTTCCGCACCCAGGGCAGCGGCCTGCCGCCCAGCCCCATCCTGCGCGACTTCAAGAACATCGAATGCCGCGACGCCGTGCTCACCGCCGACACCATCGACATCGTCACCGACGAAGCCGGCAAGCCACTCACCCGCTGGGACGGCCGCACGACCAAACCCCACCCCGTCACCGGCGAACTGGTGCCCGACGAAGCCGCCCAAATCGAGCGCGAACGCTACACCAACCCGCGCCCCGCCAGCTGGCCGCAGGCCGACTACATCGTCGGCAACCCCCCCTTCATCGGCGCCGCCGCCATGCGCCAGGCCCTCGGCGACGGCTACACCGAAGCCCTGCGCGCCGCCTGGCCGGCCGTGCCGGAATCCGCCGATTTCGTCATGTTCTGGTGGCACCACGCCGCCGACCTCACCCGCCGCGGCGAAGTCCAGCGTTTCGGCTTCATCACCACCAACAGCCTCAAGCAAACCTTCAACCGCCGCGTCCTCGAACACCACCTCAATGCCCAGCCGCCGCTCGCCCTCGCCTGGGCCATCCCCGACCACCCGTGGGTCGACGCCGCCAGCGGTGCCGCCGTGCGCATCGCGATGACCGTTGGCCAGCCCGGCGACGCCCCGGGAACGCTGCAAACCGTCGTTGCCGAAGGCGGCGCCGACGGCGATGCCGTGCACATCGAACTCGCCGAGAAAACCGGCCGCATCCACGCTGACCTCAGCATCGGCGCCGATATCGTCGGCGCCAAGGCGCTGCGTGCGAACGAGCGTTTGGGGACTCGCGGCCTCCAACTCATCGGCGCCGGTTTCATCGTCACGCCCGACGAAGCTGCCAAGCTTCAACCCTGCGACCGCATCCGCCCCTACCGCAACGGCAAAGATCTGACTGACCGGCCGCGCGGCGCGCTGGTTATCGACCTCTACGGACTGACCGCCGACGAAGCGCGTAGCTGCTACCCGGCGACCTATCAATGGGTGCTCGAACGGGTCAAACCTGAACGCGATGCCAAGGCGCATAGCACCGATGGAGCCGCCTACGCCCGATCTTGGTGGCTGCACGGCAAACCACGCCCCGAACTGCGAAAGGCACTTGCTGGCCTGCCCCGCTACATCGCCACTGTCGAAACCACCAAGCACCGCGTCTTCCAGTTCCTCGAAGCCACCATCGCGCCGGACAACATGCTTGTCTGCATTGCACTGGCCGACGCCTACGCCCTCGGCGTCCTCTCGTCGCAAGTCCACGTCGTCTGGGCGCTGGCTGCTGGCGGCACGCTGGAAGATCGTCCGCGCTACAACAAATCCCGCTGCTTCGATCCATTCCCCTTCCCCGCCGCCAGCCCCGAGCAGCAAACCCGCATCGCCGCCCTCGCCGAGCAACTCGACACCCACCGCAAGCGCCAGCAAGCCGCCCACCCGGACCTGACGCTGACGGGCATGTACAACGTGCTGGCCAAACTGCGCAGCGGCGAACCGCTCACCGCCAAGGACAAGACCATCCACGAAGCCGGCCTCGTCGCCGTCCTCCGCCAGCTCCACGACGAACTCGACACCGCCGTCCTCGCCGCCTACGGCTGGTCAGACCTGAATTTAACCAACCCACCCACCGCCACCGACGCCCTGCTCGACCGCCTCGTCGCCCTCAACGCCGAACGCAGCCGCGAAGAAGCCACCGGCCAAATCCGCTGGCTCCGCCCCGACTTCCAGAACCCGTCTTCCACGGTCAACCGGGAAAAGCAGGCAAAAATGGAATTGCCCGACAATTCCCCGTCGACCGCAGCAATCTCCCCCAAACCCGCCGAAAAACGCCCCTGGCCGCCCAGCCTGCCCGAGCAGGTGGCAGCCATCGCGCAGGTTCTTGCCGACAGCCAGTTGCCGCTCGACGAAGCCGCCATCGCCGAACGCTTCACCGGCAAGGGACCATGGAAAAAACGCCTGCCGCAACTGCTCGAAACCCTGGTCGCGCTGGGCCGCGCCCGGATGAGCGACGACGGCCGTTATGGAGCTAGCAAATAATGTTGAAAATCTTTATCCCGCTGCTCGGTATTTCTCCGGTCCTGATCATGGCCGGCCTGCTGACTTGGCAAAAGCGGCGACTGGACGCCGACGCCCGCCGCGAGGCGATCACGACGGAACTGCGCAACCCGCCGGCGGCAAGCCTGGAGGCCCGGCGCGAAGCGATCTACGAAAAGCAACTCAACCGGATAACCAGCGCCATGGTGAGTGGCATGATCGCGGGAATGCTGATTCTCTCCCGGCACGCCGAAGTCGATCTCAGTGCCTGGGGGTTGATGGACACGCTGCTCGTGCTGTTCATTGTCGGTATCGGGCTGTATTACGGGCGCCAGATCATTCAGGACATGCGCCCGACCCGTCAGCTCAAGCAGGCCATCCGCGCCGAACAGGCGTCCGCCCAGGAACTGGCCGCCTCGCTGGCCGGTGACAACCGCATCATCCACGACATCCAGTGCGGCGATTTCAACATCGACCATGTGGTCGTCACGCCGGCCGGGGTCTTCGCCATCGAAACCAAGTCGCGCCTCAAACCACCGGCCGGCAACGGTAGCCCGAAGGTGAAGTACGACGGTCAGGCGCTCGATTTCGGCAGTTGGAAGGAGACCAAGCCGGTCGAGCAGGCTGAGCGTCAAGCCCGTTGGCTGGTCAATTACCTGCGCAAGGAAACCGGCGAATCCTTCGCGGTAACCGCGGTCTTGGCCCTGCCCGGTTGGTGGATCGAGCGTACTGCGCGGATTACTCCGGCCATGGTGCAAGTGATCAACCCAAAAAATTCGCGCTGGCTGTTGCTGCCTGAAAAAAAGTTACCCGTCCTCGACGGCCCAGCTATCCAGCGGGCAGCCAATGCGGTGGAGAAGCTGGCGCAGGCCAAATCCGATGAATAAACGCTCCAGCCCCTCGGTTTCCCCGAAATCCTCCCAATGCTCGAAGCCATCGGCCGCGGCAAAAAATCGGATGGCGGCTGGGTGGGGCGAGCCGAAAGATATGCAAATATTCTAGAATTAGCCGTTCTAAATAAATGATTCGGGGTAGCCGATGCATGCCGAACGAAAACGCGTTCTGATTCTCTGCAAGACCTACCCGTCGCCCAGTTCGACGTATGTCGAAACCTCCTGTGTCGCCGGAATGGATGACTCGGGAAAATTGATCCGACTCTTTCCCGTTCCCTTCCGCCTCGTCAGCGATGAGCAACAATTCAAGAAGTGGCAATGGATCGAGGCGCGTGTTCGCAAGGCGAGGGAAGACAACCGTCCCGAAAGCCACCGCATTTCGGTGGATACGATTGAAGTCCTCGGAGAGCCCATTCCATATCGCAACGAATGGGCTGAGCGCCGACAGACCATCTCCCCAGTGCCCGTCTTCGATAGCTTTCCGACACTCGATACGGCTCGGGAAAGCGAAGGGATCACCTTGGGCTTGTTGCGTCCAATACGCATCGTCGACCTGCTGATAACGAAGGCCGATTCGGCCGACTGGTCGGACGATGAAAGGGCAAAACTGATGCAAGCCCAAACCCAAGGGTCGCTCTTCGATCAGGATGCGGAGCTGAAATCGCTCAAATTACTGAAAAAGCTGCCTTTCGATTTTCACTACCTCTACGAGTGCGAATCGGGCGGCGTAGTGACAAGGCACAAACACAAGCTGGTCGACTGGGAGGCCGGCGCCTTATTCTGGAATGTGTATCGCAAGCCGAACTGGCAGGCGCTTTTTCGGCAAAAATTCCTCGAAGAATTCGCGAAAAAAGAACTGATCTTCCTGATGGGAACGATCCACCGCTTCCCGAAGCAATGGTTGATCGTCGGGGTGATCTACCCGCCTAAGCCGCTAGCCGTACAGGCTGGTCAGGGAACACTGTTTTAGCAGTGATGTGCTGAACCTGCGGGCCTCCGGCGCGCATCGTCGCCCGTGCAACATAGGAGCGGTGGCAAAAATTGAAGTCAGCCTCGAAGCAGATCAGGCAAACCGTCGAACTCCGCGCGAATTTCGACAATTGCTGAACGGTTGCCTCCTGAGTTGCCAGATAAGCCTGGAAATCGCGGGTATAAGCCTGCCAGTCCCCATCTTCCCGGTAGCGATTGCGAATCGGCTTCGGACACCCCAAGGCCGGAGCATGGAAATATCCGATACCCGCACGCTTGAGGCACTCACCCAAAGCCGTCTTGGAGAAGCCTTTTTTTCTGGACAGCGGCAACTCCCGAACATCGACGATAGTCTCCACCCCCACGGTTTGCAGTCGGGAAATGAACGAGTCGATGTCAAAGCCTTCGTATCCGAAAGTGTAAAGATGTGCCGGCACAGAGTTAACCAAAAGGGAAGATTCAGGTTGGAAGTTTAAATTCACAGGGCTTATTCGCCAACCTCGGCAACTCTGCGCGCGGACATTGTCGAGAAGACAGGCTGCATCGATCGTCTATTCGGCGACGAGCACCACTTCTTCACCGGCAAAACTGACGACCTGGCCGGGTTTCATTTTTGCCCGTTTTCTCGTGTCGACCGTGGCATCGACCTTGACGCGCCCTTCGGCGATGGCGGCATGTGCCGCGCCACCGGATTCGCACAGGCCGGTGGCCTTGAGCAGTTGGTCGAGCTGGATGTATTCGCCGCGAATGGCAAAGGTGATGCTCATGGGTATTCCTGTCGGTAACGGGGACAAGTGAGCGGATGGCTTGGCTTGTCGAAGGCGCTCATTGTATATCCATCGCCATTTTGCATCCCGCCGGGAAGGGATACGCCTCATCGCGGTGCGCCACGTCATAAAAGGCACCAACAAGGCGCCCCGACGTCATAAAACGTCGTTTTGGGGTGGGTATGTTAATTGCTGATACCAGGATCTATTCACTCGACTTCAGCCATTGCCGTGCACTTTCGTCCCAAACGCCAAAATCACAGCGGCGTCCCCCCCTCGCGATTGAATCACTCCAGAGTCCTCGATACGCTGGTCAAGAACCTTGAGGGTATGGCCTACCGCTGTCTGCACGACGCTGGCTGGACAATGGTTTTCGTCAGCGATGGATGCCATGAGCTATGCGGCTATGCCTCTTCGGAAATTCTCGGCAAGACCGGGGTCTCTTGGGAGGAGATCACCCACCCGGAAGATCGCAGGCGCGTCCGCGATTGCATCGAAGACGCCATGCGCAGCGGCCGGCGCTTTGCCGTCCAGTACCGGATCGTCAGCAAGTCGGGGCAAATCAAGTGGGTGGTCGAGCGCGGCGTGGCGATCCGCGACGAGCAGGGCGAAGCAGCACTGGAAGGCTTCATTGAAGACATTACGGCGCGGAGAGCGACGCTCGAGGCGCTTGAGGCAGCCGAGTTGCGCTATCGCAACATCTTCGAACACGCCTCGGAAGGCATCTTCCAGTCCACTCGCGATGGCCGCTACCTTGCTGCCAACCCCGCGCTGGCCAGGCTTTATGGCTACGACAGTCCGCAGGCGCTGATGGCCGATCTGGCCGATATCGAACGCCTGCTCTATGTCCTGCCTGATCGCCGGGTGGACTTTCTGACCTTGATCGAAAGGGATGGCGAGGTCCTGAACTTCGAGTCCGAGGTTTACCGGCGCGATGGATCGCGCATCTGGATTTCCGAAAATGCCCACGCTGTGCTCGGCACCAAGGGCGAATTCATCTGCTACGAGGGCACGGTGCAGGATATTTCGGAGCGCAAGCGGACCGAGGCGCACCTCCAGCTGATGGCGATGGTTTTCTCGAACAGCAACGAAGCGATCATGGTGACCGATGCCGGCAATCGGATCATCGCCGTCAACCCGGCCTTCAGGAGGCTCACCGGCTACCTGCCGGATGAAGTGATGGGCAAGGATCCGCGCATCCTTTCGGCCGGCATTACCTCGCCCGAGGTGTTCTCCGACATGTGGGCCAGCCTGGATCGGCATGGTTCCTGGCAGGGCGAGTTGTGGGACCGCCGAAAATCGGGCGAGGCCTATCCCAAATGGCTGTCGATCTCGCTGGTCCGCGATGCTGACGGGCAGATTCGCAATCACATCGGCAGTTTCATCGACATTTCGGAACTCAAAGCGACGCAGGAGCGCATCCGCCATCTCGCCCATCACGACACGCTGACCAACCTGGCCAACCGTTTCAGCCTGCACGAAAAACTCGGCCAGGCCATCGCTTTCTGCAAACGCAATCACATGCAGTTGGCCCTGATGCTGATCGACCTTGATCGCTTCAAGACGATCAACGACACCCTCGGCCACCAGGCCGGCGATGAACTGCTGATCCAGGTCGCCCAGCGCCTCTCGGCGGCGGTCCGCGAGAGCGACATCGTGGCCCGCCTGGGCGGCGACGAATTCGTTGTTGCCTTGCCCGGCATCGGCTCGCCTGCCGACGCTGCCCACCTGGCCGACAAGATCACCCGAGAGATTTCCGCCCCCTACCTGATCAACGGTCAGGAGCTGCGCACCTCGCCGAGCATCGGCATCTGCGTGTACCCGGGAGACGGCACGGAAATCGGCGATCTGTTGAAAAATGCCGACGTTGCGATGTATCACGCCAAAGCCAAGGGACGCGGCAATTACCAGTTCTTCACCGAAGAAATGAACATCGCAACGACCGAGCGCATGAACCTCGAATCGGACTTGCGTCTGGCCATCGCCCGCGGCGAGTTTTTGCTCTACTACCAGCCCCAGCTCGACCTGCGCAGCGGCACCATCGTCGGCGTCGAGGCGCTGATCCGCTGGCAGCATCCCACCCGCGGTCTGGTCTCGCCGGCCGACTTCATCCCGATTGCCGAAGACAGCGGCATGATCTCGGCCATCGGCGACTGGGTGCTCGAGGAAGCCTGCCGCCAGCTCAAGGCGTGGCAGACAAGGGGCATCACCCATATCCGCATGTCGATCAACCTGAGCACCGGCCAGTTTCTCGACAAGACCCTGCCGGCCCGCATCCACGAACTGCTGGCGAGCAACGGCCTGAGTGCCAGCCTGCTCGATCTGGAAGTGACCGAATCGATGTCGATGGCTTCGCCGGACGAATCGATCAGCGTCATGAAAACCCTGAGCAGCAGCGGACTGACGCTGTCGATCGACGATTTCGGCACGGGTTATTCGTCGCTGGCCTATCTCAAACTGCTGCCGATCCACACGCTGAAGATCGACCGCTCCTTTGTCAAGGACATCGAATCCGACCCCAACGATGCCGACATCTGCGACGTCACCGTGCTGCTCGCCCACAAGCTGGGCCTGGAAGTCGTCGCCGAGGGTGTCGAGACCGAGGCGCAACTGAAATTCCTGCTCAGCATCGGCTGCGAGAAAATCCAGGGCTACCTGATCAGCAAACCGCTACCGGCCGATCAAGCCGAAAGGTTCATCCGCAACAATCCGCCGATGAATGATCTGGGGACCATCGACCTGTGGTCGTCGCCTGAACAATCCCCATCGATCGAAGAAAACTGCCCCGCCTGACAACCGACGCGGCCCGCGCCGCGGCTTTTTCCCCGGTGAGCTAGACCCGGCCAATCAGGATCAGATGGACCCGGCACGGCCCGTGGGCGCCAAGGACGATGGTTTGTTCGATGTCGCCGGTGCGCGAGGGCCCGGAGATGAAATTGACGGCGCGCGGCAGGCTGCCACGTTCGGTACGGAGGAGCGCGAAGGCGTCTTCCATGGTTGCCACGATACGCGAAACATCGACCAGCGCGATGTGGGTTTCCGGCAGCAGGCTGATGGTGGCCGGTGTTTGCGGGCCGGAGAGCAGCATCAGCGTGCCGCTTTCGGCAATGGCGCAGAAGCAGCCGGAAATGCCCGTTTTATCGGCGTCGACCGCAGGACGGGCGGCGACGGACAGGCCGCTGGCCGCCCAGTCCAGCCCGCCGACGTCTGCTGTTGCCACCGCCTCGCCGGCCAGCCCGTTTGCTGCAAGATAAGCCGCCACAGCGGACGGCACCTCGGCCAGAGTGGCAACAGCGGCAACCGTACTCGACAGGTATTCGGCCTTGGCCTGAAAGCGGCCGACCAGATCGGCGTTGATGACCGGCTGCGGCCCGCGTTCCACTGTTGTCAACGACGCGACGGCCACCGCCCGGCGCCCGGCAAAATCGTCCTTGCCGACACCGCGCCGGACGCGTCCGAGGATGTCGTCCCGGGCGCTCATGCCACGCGGTTCTTCGGCGCCCCGGCGACGAAGGCTTCGATGTTGTCGATGAGCTGATCAGCCAGCGTTTGCATGGCCGGCCGGCTGGACCAGCCGACATGCGGCGTGAGCAGGAAATTGGGCAGGGCGAGCAAGGCCGGATCGACCATCGGGTGATCGGCCGGCGGCGGTTCGACGGTTATCGCATCGAATCCCGCCCCGGCAATCCAGCCTTCCTTGAGGGCGCGGATCAGGGCCAGTTCATTGACGATACCGCCGCGTGCCGTGTTGATGAGCAGGGCCGACGGCTTCATGGCGCGTAACTCGGCCTCGCCGATAAGGTTCAGGGTTTCTGCCGTCAGCGGGCAATGCAGGCTGATCGCATCAGCCTCGGCGAGCACTTCGGCGAACGCCGTGTAGCCGGGGCGAACAATCGCCACACCCTTGTGCTCGGCGCGCAACACGCGCATGCCGAAGGCCTCGGCCAGCCGCGCCACACCCTTGCCCAGCGTGCCGCTGCCGATCAGGCCGAGTGTCGCGCCGTGCAGGTCACGGATCGGATGATCGAACAGGCAAAACTGCTCGGCCCGTTGCCAGCCGCCGGCCAGCAGGGTTTCGCGCCAGGCCGCGAGGTTGCGCGAGAGGGCCAGGAGCAGGGCCATGACGTGCTCGGGCACGGTATGCACGGCATAGCCGCGAATGTTCGAAACGACAATGCCGCGCGCCCGGCAGGCGTCGAGATCGACGTTGTTGGTACCGGTCGCCGAGACGGCGATCATCTTGAGATCGGGCAGCGCGGCGACGGCGGCGGCATCGATGGCCACCTTGTTGGTGATGGCAATCGTCGCCCCGGCCAGGCGCTCGATGACTTGCCCCGGCGCCGTTTTGGCATGCTCGACCCAGTCGTGCGCGAAGGCCGGCCGCCGAACTTCGGCGATCAGCGATTCGCCTTCGAGCTGGACGATGCGCAACATCAGGCAGCTTTCATCTCGAACGGGATACCGGCCGTTTCGGCAATGGCGCCGACCTGGACGCCGAGCGCGGCATGGCCGGCATAAACGAGCCGATCAATGCCGGCGGCGCACATGCCTTCGATGGCCGCCGTGTCGCCCTGCATGAGATTGAGCACGCCGGCCGGCCACTCGGCACGTCCCGAGAGTTCGCACAGGGCGTAGGCGGCCGACGGCGCTTTTAGACTTGGCTTGACGACGACAGTCGCCCCGGCCATCAGGGCTGGCGCGATGACTTCGGCCAAGCTGGCCAAGGGCCGCGAGGCATCGAGAACCAAGCCGAACACCCCGGTTTCGCCGACCGAAGCGCCATGCAGGGCGGCGACCGCTTCGCCGACTTCGGCGGTGGCCCGCGCTTCGTCGAAGCCGCAATCCTGCATCAGCAATTTGGCAAAGTGCCCGCTGTAGTTGTCGAGCGCATCGCCCAGGCTGGCCAGGCAGACACGCCGCGCCGGCATGCCCATCATCGCCCAGGCGGACTGGGCCACCTGGGCGGCGCCGACGGCCTCGGCCGCCTCGCTCGCTCCGCACAGCGGGACGCGGCGAACGGCCTCGCCGGTGGCCGGGTTGGTCACGTCAAAAAAGGCGTCGGTCACGGTCAAAAAGGCGTGACCGTTGATCCACAGTGGGATGGCTTTCGGGCCTTCGGCTGAAAATTCCATGTTCAGGGCTTCTTTCTTGCTGAGTAAAGTTCGTGAAATGTCCGGCCGGAGGATACCGGCAGATCGCGTCCTGCGGTCCACTCCGGCGCCAAGCCAAAAATGCGGATGCGGCCGCTGCCGTCGGCCAGCCAGTTGAGGTAGCGGGCGGCACGCCGAGCCAACCAGCGATAGAGCACTGGCTTGCCGGCCACCCAGGCCCAGGCCTTGAGCGCCAGCCGCTCGGACCACGGGCGCAGACCGCGCTCGTTCTGCTCCTCGCGCAGGCGATGCATGAGCGCCGGCAGCGGAATTTCGACGGGGCAGACGGCGCCGCACTGGTTACATCCGGTGGAGGCGTGCGGCAGGTCGAGGGCGTTCTCGATGCCGGTAAACAGCGGCGTCAGCACCGAGCCCATGGGGCCGGGATAGACCCAGCCGTAGGCATGGCCGCCGAGCGAGAAATAGACCGGGCAATGGTTCATGCAGGCGCCGCAGCGGATGCAACGCAGCATGTCCTGATAGTCGGAGCCGAGCAGATTGGCCCGACCGTTATCGACGAGGATGAAGACGGTCTTTTCCGGGCCGTCGTGGTCGCCCTCGCGCTTCGTGCCGGTGAGCAGTGAAACGTAATTGGAAATCGACTGGCCGGTGGCCGAGCGCGGCAGCAGGCGCATGAGCGTCGCAAAATCTTCGAGCGTCGGGACGATTTTTTCGATGCCGGAGATCACGACATGGACTTTCGGCAGCGTCGTCACCATCCGGCCATTGCCTTCGTTGGTGACGAGCGCCGCACTGCCGGTTTCGGCGATCAGGAAATTGGCGCCTGAAATGCCCATCTCGGCGCTCAGGAAATGCTGGCGCAGCACTGCACGGGCTTCTTGCGCCATGGCCGGAATGTCGGACGAGGTCCGCGTTTCGAGCGGCCGTCCATGTTCTTTGGCAAACAATGCTTCGACTTCGCCGATGGTTTTATGCACGGCGGGCGCGATGATGTGCGATGGCGTCTCGCCAGCCAGTTGGACGATGTATTCGCCAAGGTCGGTCTCGACCGGGCGGATGCCGGCGGCAGCCAGCGCCTCGTTGAGCTGCGCTTCTTCGGAGAGCATCGATTTCGACTTGACCGCCTTGCTCACGCCATGGCGAAGGGCGATGTCGACGACCAGCTGGCTGACCTCGGCGCCATCACGGGCCCACAGCACTTCGGCGCCGGTCGCCGTGGCCCGCTCCTCGAAAAGTTCGAGCCAGACATCGAGATCGGCGAGTGTTCGATTTCGGATGTTTTTCCCGGTTGACCGTAGCAACGCGAAATCGAGGCCGTCCTCGGCCAGCGAAGCAATGCCCTTGGCCCGCTTGCCGACGAACAAGGGCTTGGCCTTCTGCAAAGCGCGTTGCAACACCGCATTTCGCACCTTTTCCCCGGCCCGGGCGTGGAAATGCATGGCTTGTGAACGATGGTCGACCATCAGACTTCGCCCCCGCCGGCCAGCACTTCGGCAATATGCAGAACGCGCGTCGTTTCATCGCCACGCCGGCGCAAACGGCCTTCGATGTTGATCAGGCAGCCAAGGTCGCCTCCGACCACCGCATCAGTCGCTGCCGCCGCTATCGCGTCGCACTTGCGGTCGACAATCTGCGTCGACACCTCGCCAAACTTGACCGAAAACGCGCCACCAAAGCCGCAGCATTCTTCGCAGTCCGTCATTTCCTTGAGGCTCAGGCCGCGCACCTTGCGCAGCAATTCGCGCGGCTGGCGCTTGATGCCCAGGCCGCGCAGGCCCTTGCAGGAGTCGTGGTAGGTGACGCTGCCAGCGAAGTCAGGTGCAACGAAATCGCTCTTCACCACATCGGCCAGAAAGCTCGTCAGTTCGAAAGTCCGGTCGGCCAGCGCCATTGCCCTTGGCCCCCATTGCGGATCATCGACAAAGAGTTGCGGATAAACATTGCGGATCTGGTCCGCGCACGAACCGGACGGAATCACCACGTAATCGTAAGCCTCCAGCTCGGCAATCGCCTTCTTCGCCAGATCGACGGCAAGCGGACGATTTCCTGCACTCCAGGCCGGTTGACCGCAGCAAGTCTGGCCCTCCGGCACGAAAACCTCGGCGCCCGTGGCCTCAAGCAGACGCAACGCAGCAAAGCCGACCGAGGGGCGCATCAGGTCAACCAGACAGGTAACGTAGAGGGCTAAGCGCATGCTAATATTGCGGCGCACAAGAAAACGAAGTGGCTAATGCTACTCAAAGCACACCAATAAAGGAATCCAGTTGTCTGAAGCTGCCAGCGGGCCGGCCAAAACGCCAGGCACCATCCAGGTCATCGAGCGCATGATGTCGCTGCTCGATGCCCTCGCCGCGTCCCCGGACTCGGCAAGCCTGAAACAGCTGGCCCAGGCCACCGAACTTCATCCGTCGACAGCGCACCGAATTCTGGCCGCAATGACCGCCGCGCGCTTTGTCGAACGTCAGGATGCCGGCACCTATCGTCTCGGCATCCGCCTGCTGGAACTCGGCGGCATCGTCAAATCGCGCATCAACATGCGCGAAGTCGCCCTGCCTTTCATGCAGGAACTGCATGAAAAAATCGGCGAAGCGATCAATCTCGGCGCGCGTCACGAAGACGAAATCGTCTATCTCGAGCGTACTTCGTCGGGCCGCGCACTGGTCCGCGTGGTCTACCTCGTCGGTGGCCGCGCACCGCTGCACCTGACCTCGCTCGGCAAGCTCTTCCTGGCCACCGAGAGCGCCCAGAAAGTTCGCGAATACGCCAAACGCACCGGACTGCCAGGCAAGACCCCGCATTCGCTGACCACCCTTGTCGCCCTGGAAAAGGAACTCGACAAGGTGCGCCGGCACGGCGTCGCCTACGACGACGAAGAAGCCGAACTTGGCCTCAAATGCGTCGCCGCTCCGATCCATGACGATGAAGGCAATGTCGTGGCCGCGCTTTCGGTTTCCGCGCCGGCCGACCGCCACGATCCCGACTGGGCTCGCCTGGTCAAGCAGACGGCAGACGCCGTCTCGCAAACCCTCGGCTACACCGGCCCGAAAAAATAAAGGCCGCACGCGGCGGCCTTTGGCAGGGAAGTCAGGCAATCACACCCGACGACGCTCCACCGCCAGACTGGCACTTTCCATCCAGCGCTTGATCCGGTTTGCATCGCCGACTCGCGTCATCTTGCCCTGAGAATCGAGCAGGACAATAACTACCGGGCGGTCTGCCACTCTGGCTTGCATAACCAGACAACGGCCCGCCTCGGAAATATAGCCGGTCTTCGAAACCCCGATTTCCCAGTTGTCACTGCGCACCAGCGCGTTGGTATTGTGGAAGTCGCGGATGCGCCCGTTCAACTCGACCTTGGCTTCCGCCGTCGTCGAAAAATTGCGGATTTCCGGATAGCGCGCCGCCGCAGCGACCATGCGGGCCAGATCATGCGCCGTCGACACGTTGTTGCTGGAAAGCCCCGTCGGCTCTTCGAAACGGCTGTTGTACATGCCCAAGGCGTGTGCCTTCTTGTTCATCGCCTGAACAAAGGCATGCATGCCGCCCGGATAGTGCCGGCCCAGCGCATGCGCGGCGCGGTTTTCCGAGGACATCAGCGCCAGCAGCATGGCTGCTTCACGCGTCATCGTCGTGCCGACCGGCAAGCGGGAACGCGTGCCCTTGAGGCCATCCACATCGTCGTCGCCAATGGCGATGACTTCCTGCAGATCAAGCTTGGCATCGAGAACCACCATCGCCGTCATGAGTTTGGAAATTGAGGCAATCGGCACCACCATGTCCGGCTGCTTTTCCAACATCACCTGGCCGTTGCTTTGGTCGATGACCAGCGCCGAGGCCGAGTAGAGCGCCAGACGTCCGGTGTCCATATCGGCCAGCGCAGCATGGCGCACGTACTTTCTTGGCGATTCATGGGCAATGCGGTTTTTGTGTGCGGCTCTGGCAGACGTCGTCTTGCCCGCAACGGCCTTGCCGGCGACTTTCCGCTGGGGCTTTGCCGCAGCCGATTTGGCAAGCGCTGGCGCCTTCTTGGCTGCCGTAACGTGACCTTTATTGGCCGTCTGTTGCTCTGCCTTCTTGGCTGGCGCTGCAGACAGCGACGTTTGGGCTCCAAGCCCCAGCAAGGCTGCGGCCAACAAGGCCGCCTTCAATCTATGCTTCATTCACTTCCTCCTGCCAACATCGCGCAAATTCTACTCCAGTTTAGCAGGAGGCCGTGAAATATCAATAAAAATAGATAGATACAACAACAACTTAACAAACGCATTTACACGGCATCAACCACCGTCAGCGCCGTCATATTGACAATCCGTCGCACAGTCGCCGTCGGCGTCAGGATATTGACTGGCTTGGCCGCACCAAGAAGGATGGGGCCAATGGTCAGATTGTCACCGGCCGCCACTTTCAGCAGATTGAACGAAATATTGGCAGCGTCCAGCGTCGGCATGACCAGCAGGTTGGCCTGCCCCTTGAGACGGGAGTTTGGAAAGGCGCTCTGACGGATGCGTTCATCGAGCGCGGCGTCGCCGTGCATTTCACCTTCGACCTCGAGATCCGGTGCCCGCCGATTAAGGATGGCCAGCACTTCGCGCATTTTCAGCGAGGTCGGGGTATTTTCGGTGCCAAAGGTCGAGTGCGAGAGCAGCGCCACCTTCGGCTGAATACCGAAATTGCGGATTTCCTGGGCGGCAAGCAGGGTCATGTCGGCGAGCTGCTCGGCTGTCGGGTCGTAATTGACATAGGTGTCACCAATGAACACCGTGCGGCCGGGCAACATCAGCAGATTCATTGCGTAGCAGCGATCCACCCCTTGCTGCTTGCCGATGACGCTTTCGACGTAGTCACGGTGGGTTTCATGGCGGCCGAAGGTGCCGCAAATCAGCCCGTCGGCGTAGCCGAGGTGGACCATCAACGAACCGTACAGCGTGGCGCGACGACGAATTTCTCTGCGGGCAAATTCGGGCGAGACGCCCTTGCGTTCCATCAGGCGGTGATAGGTGGTCGCGAACTCCTCGAAATGCTCGTCGAAGAAGGCGCAGTTATCGCCGTGGATAACCTCGAAATCCTCGCCCTCACGGATGCGCAAACCAGCCGCCTCGATGCTGCGATTGATTTCGCTGGTCCGCCCGATCAGGATGGGGCTGGCGATGCCTTCATCGCGAATCACCTGCACCGCACGCAGCACGCGCTCATCCTCGCCCTCGGCAAAGACGATGCGTTTCGGCGCCATCTTGGCCTGCGAGAAAACCGGCTTCATGATCATGCCGGAGTGGTAAACAAATTCGTTCAAGCCCTGGATGTAGGCATCCCAGTCCTTGATCGGCCGCGTCGCGACACCGGAATCCATACCCGCTTTGGCGACAGCCGGGGCGATCTTGACGATCAGGCGCGGGTCAAACGGATTCGGGATCAGGTATTCCGGACCAAAGCTGGCAACCTTTTCACCATAGGCGCGGGCCGCGACCTCGGATTGCTCGGCGCGCGCCAGTTCGGCGATGGCCTTGACGGCAGCCATCTTCATTTCCTCGGTAATCGTCGTCGCCCCGACATCAAGCGCGCCACGGAAAATGAAGGGGAAGCACAGGACGTTGTTGACCTGGTTCGGATAGTCAGAACGGCCGGTGCAAATAATGGCGTCGCTACGAACGCTCTTGACCAGTTCCGGGCTAATTTCCGGCGTCGGGTTGGCCAGCGCCATGATCAACGGATTGGCTGCCATCTTGGCAACCATTTCCGGTTTCAGCACACCACCTGCTGACAAGCCAAGGAACACATCGGCATCGGCGATGACCTCACCCAACGTCCGGGCGTCGGTCACCTTGGCATAGCGTGCCTTGATTTCGTCCATTTCCTCGATCCGGCCTTCATAGACCAGCCCCTTGATGTCGGTCACCCAGATATTGCTGGGCGGTGCACCGAGCATGACCAGCAGATCGAGACAGGCCAGAGCGGCAGCACCGGCCCCGGAGGTGACGATCTTGACCTTGGACAGATCCTTGCCGATCAGGTGCAGGCCATTGAGGATGGCGGCGCCGACGACAATGGCCGTGCCGTGCTGGTCGTCATGAAAAACGGGAATCTTCATGCGCTCGCGCAGCTTCTTCTCGATATAGAAGCACTCGGGAGCCTTGATGTCCTCCAGATTGATACCGCCAAAAGTCGGCTCGAGCGAGGCAATGGTGTCGATCAGCTTGTCCGGGTCGCGCTCTTCGATTTCGATATCGAAGACGTCGATGTTGGCAAACTTCTTGAACAGGACGCCCTTACCTTCCATGACCGGTTTGGCAGCGAGCGGACCAATGGCACCGAGGCCGAGAACGGCGGTGCCGTTGGTGATGACGCCAACCAGATTGGCCCGCGAAGTCAGCGTGCTCGCTTCGCGCGGATCGGCGACGATTTCCTCGCAGGCGAAGGCCACGCCCGGCGAGTAGGCCATCGACAGATCGTACTGATTGGTGAGTTGTTTGATCGGGGTGACCGAGATCTTGCCCGGCTTGGGCTCGCGGTGATAGTAGAGCGCTGCTTCACGTAGTTGCCGAGAATCCATGATTGTCTCCATTTTGTATTGTGAAATGCAATTTCAAATCGCGGAACATAATACCATGCAACACCAGCGCTTTCACCCGTGGAAATCACGTAGCCCAGTTAAGTCAAGTGGATGTTTACCCTACTTTGATGCATAATTACGGGCTTCCCAGCCGACGGCCTCAGCGCCGCTCGAAGTCTTGGCAGCAGCTCCCGGCGACTGGCGTGAAACTTATCTAATATCAGTCACTTGGAGAGAGACACCGCCATGACCGCACCGCTGAATGCACCCGATTACGTCAAACACGAAGGCCTGAAAAAATGGGTCGCCGAAATTGCCGCCCTGACCCAGCCGGACCGTATCCACTGGGCTGACGGGTCGCAGGAAGAGTATGACCGCCTGTGCGCCGAAATGGTAGAGGCCGGCACCTTCATCAAGCTGAACGAAGCCAAGCGCCCGAATTCCTTTCTCGCGTTCTCGGATCCCTCCGACGTAGCACGTGTCGAAGATCGCACCTACATCTGCTCCGAAAAGAAGGAAGATGCCGGCCCGACCAACAACTGGGAAGAGCCAGCCGTCATGCGCGAAAAGCTCAACGGTATCTTCAAGGGTTGCATGAAGGGGCGCACGATGTATGTGATCCCGTTCAGCATGGGTCCGCTCGGTTCGCCGATCGCCCATATCGGTTTCGAAATCACCGACTCGGCCTACGTCGTCACCAACATGCGCACGATGACCCGCATGGGCAAGGCAGTCTTTGACGTGCTCGGCAGCGACGGCGAGTTCGTCCCCTGCATCCACACCGTCGGCGCCCCGCTCGAGCCGGGCCAGCAGGATGCCAAGTGGCCGTGCAACCCGACCGTCAAGTACATCGTCCACTATCCGGAAACCCGCGAAATCTGGTCCTACGGTTCCGGCTACGGCGGCAACGCCCTGCTTGGCAAGAAGTGTTTCGCCCTGCGCATCGCCTCCAACATGGCGCGCGATCAGGGCTGGCTGGCTGAACACATGCTGATCCTTGGCGTTGAATCGCCGGAAGGTGAAAAGAGCTACGTTGCAGCCGCCTTCCCGTCGGCCTGCGGCAAGACCAACTTCGCCATGCTGATCCCGCCGAAGACCCTCGACGGCTGGAAGATCACCACCATCGGTGACGATATCGCCTGGATCAAGCCGCGCGTCGACAAGGATGGCACCACCCGTTTCTACGCCATCAACCCGGAAGCAGGTTTCTTCGGCGTCGCCCCGGGCACCTCGGAAAAGACCAACTTCAACGCGCTGGCTACGTTGAAGGAGAACATCATTTTCACCAACGTCGCGCTGACCGACGACGGCGACGTGTGGTGGGAAGGCCTGACCAAGGAAGCCCCGGCCCACTTGATCGACTGGCAGGGCAACGACTGGACGCCGGAAGACGGCAAGGCCGGCAAGAAGGCCGCCCACGCCAACTCGCGCTTCACGGCGCCGGCCAGCCAGTGCCCGTCCGTTGATGCCGCTTGGGAAGACCCGGCTGGTGTACCAATTTCTGCCTTCATCTTCGGCGGCCGTCGGGCTACCACCGTGCCGCTGGTCTATGAAGCCTTCAACTGGAACTACGGCGTCTACATGGCTGCCACGCTCGGTTCCGAAACCACCGCTGCCGCCTTCGGCCAGCAAGGCGTTGTCCGTCGCGACCCGTTCGCCATGCTGCCGTTCTGCGGTTACCACATGGGCGACTACTTCAACCACTGGCTGAAGATGGGCAAGACCGTCGATGCCGCCCCGAAGATCTTCTGCGTAAACTGGTTCCGCATGAACGAAAAGGGCGAATTCATGTGGCCGGGCTTCGGCGACAACATGCGCGTCCTGAAGTGGATTGTTCAACGCTGCAAGGGCAAGGTTGCCGCCAAGGAAACCGCGCTGGGCTGGATGCCGAAGTTCGAAGATATCGACTGGACCGGTCTGGACATCACCAAGGTTGAATTCGAAGGCCTGACCAACATTGACGCCGATGCATGGAAATCCGAACTGGCCGGCCACAAGGAGTGGTTCGACAAGATGGGCGAAAAGCTCCCGCGCGAATTCACGCTGAAGCGCGAACTGTTCGAAATGGCACTGTTCAAGAGCGCTGCCTGATCAAGGCTTGAGCTTTGATGAACGGCCACCGGGGTTCGCCAAACCCGGTGGCCGTTCTGTTTTGGAGAACCGCATGTATCGCCCCGCCCAACGCCTTGCCGACATCGAACCCTTTCACGTCGTTGAACTGCTGACCCGCGCCCGGCAGCTCGAAGCGGAAGGCCGCGACATCATTCACATGGAAGTCGGCGAGCCCGACTTCCCGACGCCGGAGCCCATCGCGAATGCTGCGGTCAACGCGATAAAAAGCGGGAAAACGAAATACACCCAGGCTCTCGGTTTGCCGGAATTGCGCGACGCGATCAGCGCCTTTTACCGCGAGCGCTATGGCGCCAACGTACCGGCCAGCCGAATTGCCGTCACCAACGGAGCCTCTGGCGCCCTGAACCTGGCTTTTGCCTGTCTGGCTGATCCCGGCAGCGAGTGGCTGCTGACCGATCCGGGCTATCCGTGCAATCGTCACATTCTGCGGACTTTTGACGGTCGACCGCAGAACATCCCAGTCGGCCCAGCAACCAACTACCAGCCAACGCCGGACCTCCTTCGCCAGCACTGGAAGCCGAGCACCGCCGGCCTCCTCGTCGCCTCGCCGGCCAACCCGACCGGCACCTTGCTGACGCTGGCCGAGATCGACGCCTTGGCCGGTGTTTGTCGCGACAACGATGGTCATTTTCTGGTGGACGAGATTTACCACGGCCTGACCTACGAAATCGATGCGCCTACAGCCTGCGCTGCTGGCGACGACATCTGGGTCATCAACAGCTTTTCGAAGTACTTTCAAATGACTGGCTGGCGGCTCGGATGGATGGTCATCCCGGAAGCTTACGTTCGCGACATCGAAAAGCTGGCGCAGAACCTGACGCTGTGCCCCTCGACGCCTGCCCAGTACGGTGCGCTGACAGCCTTTGAGCCGGCAACCATCGCCGTTCTCGAAGCGCGGCGCGCCGAGTTTCGTCGTCGCCGAGATTTCCTCGCCCCGGCGCTGGAGCAAATCGGCTTTCGCGTCACGGCCCGCCCCGAAGGCGCCTTCTACCTCTACTGCGACTGCTCGGCCCTGGCCGACGACAGTTTCACGCTGGCCAAGGACTTGCTCGAGAAAACGGGGGTTGCTGCGACGCCTGGCCTTGATTTCGGCAACAACGAGCCAGAAAAACACATCCGCTTTGCCTACACGACAGACGTAGTCAGGCTGGCCGAAGCCGTGGAACGCCTAAGCCGATATTTCGGCCGGTAAGTCCAGGCCCGGATAGCGCGCCTGCAGTGCCGCCCAGTCGAAATACGGTCCGGGATCAGTCTTGCGCCCCGGCGCGATGTGGCAATGACCGGCGATGGCAGCAATCGGATAGCGCGCGCGCAAGGCATCAAGCACACCCCACAGGGCAGCGTACTGCTCGTCCGTGAACGGCCGCACATCCGAGCCTTCCAGCTCGATGCCGACCGAGTAGTCGTTGCAGTTGTCCCGCTCGCACCAGCACGACTGGCCGGCATGCCAGGCTCGCTGGTCGCAGCCGACGAACTGAACGACGCGGCCATCGCGTCGAATGTAGAAATGGGCCGAAACCTGCAATTCGAAAATTGTCGAAAAATACCGGTTGACCGTGGGATCAAGCCGATTGAGGAATAAATCCTCGACCCAGTCACCACCGAATTCGTCGGGCGGCAGGCTGATGTTGTGAATGACCACCAGCGACACCGGCTCGCCGGCCGGCCGTTCGCCAAAGTTCGGTGAGGGCAGCCAGCGTACGCCCTCAAGCCAACCGTCAGGCTGCCATGACATCACTCGATGCCCAGGCGCTCAAGACGATAGCGCATTGAACGGAAGGTCACACCGAGCAAGCGGGCTGCGGCCGTGCGGTTGCCCTCGGCCTTCTGCAGCGCTTCTAGAATGGCCTGGCGCTCAAGGCGGTTGAGGTACTCGTCGAGGGTCTCGCTGCCGCGCCCCTGCTCCTCGTTTCCAGCCATTTCCTCCGGACCGATATGCAGATCCTCGACCTCGATCAGGTCATTGGAGCAAAGCGCCGTGGCCCGTTCGAGAATGTTCTCCAGTTCACGAACATTGCCCGGGAAGGAGTAAAAAGACAGCGCCTTGACTGCCCCACTCGACAGCTTGGGCGGCGTATCACCATAGACGCGGCGCAGGATGGCTTCAACCAGAGGGACGATATCCTCCATCCGCTCACGCAGCGGCGGCATGCGCAGTTCGATCACATTCAGGCGGTAATACAAGTCCTGCCGGAAGGCGCCCCGGTCGACCAGCTCACGCAGATTTTTGTGCGTGGCACAGATGATCCGGACATCGACCGGCTCCTCGGCCACACTCCCCACCTTGCGCACGCGTTTTTCCTGAATGGCGCGCAACAGCTTGACCTGCATGGCCAGCGGTAAATCGGCGACTTCATCAAGGAACAAGGTGCCACCGTGGGCCGCCTGGAAAAAACCTTCGCGCTCGCTATCGGCGCCGGTAAACGCGCCTTTCCGATAACCGAAAAACTCGCTTTCCATGAGGTTTTCCGGAATCGCCCCGCAGTTAACCGGGACGAAGGTGGCAGCCGCCCGCGCGCTCCGGCCGTGGATCAGGCGCGCCGCCAACTCCTTGCCGCTACCCGACTCACCCGAGATATAAATCGGAGCCTGACTACGGGCAAGTTTCTCGATCATTGCCCGCACCTGCTGCATGCTCGGCGAATCGCCGATCAACGATTGCAGGGGATTGTCGCTATCCTGGCCGCCACCCGGCAGGCGCAGGGCCGATTTGACAAGGGTGCGCAACTGTTCAAGCCCCACCGGCTTGGCCAGATAATCGAAGGCGCCGGCCTTCAAGGCAGCCACGGCATTTTCGGCGCTGCCGTAGGCTGTAATCACGGCAATCGGCGTTTGCGGATGGTGCTCGGTAATGTAGCGAACAATCTCCAGACCATCCCCATCCGGCAGACGCATGTCGGTCAGGCAAAGCTGAAAGACATCACCGTCAAGGGCGGCCCGCGCCTCAGCGACCGAGCCGACACACTCCGTTGCCAACCCCATGCGGACCAACGTCAGGTCGATCAGTTCGCGGATATCGGCCTCGTCGTCGATGACGAGGACTCGACTCATTTCGCCGCGCGGGCGCCGTTCGGTTCTGGCAACAGACACGTGTCGTTTCTCCCTGCAACAATGAAATGCGCGCCGGACGACGACTCCGCCAGCGCCAGACTTGCCCCGTTGGTCGCACACAATTCCCGGGCGATGAACAAACCCAGCCCGGTTCCCAGCGTATGCGTCGTAAAGAATGGCTCGAAAATCTGCTCGCGCACGTTTTCCGGAACCCCCGAGCCATCATCGACCACGTGCAATTCTACCCGGCCATCGCCATGGCCGCTGCCAAGTTGAATACGGACGGCCCCGGGACCACGGCTCGAATGGCGCAAGGCCTGATGCAAATGCGAGCGGTCGAAACAAAGATTGAGCGGCGACTCACCTTCAAGTACGACGATGTCGGGCGACAGACTTTCAGTCGCGTTGAAATGCTCGACAAAGCCGGCGCAGAACTCGTCAATTCGCAACAACTCTGGCTCCGCGCGGCTCTGGCGACCAAGTTCAAGAATATCGCCGACTATCCGGTCAAGGCGGATCACATTGTCGTTGAGAATCCGCAGAAGACGCTCCTGCATCTCCCCGCGACGCTCCTCGCGTAACAACTCTCCGGCATGCCCGATGGCGGACAAGGGATTGCGGATTTCGTGGGCTATGCTTGCGGTCAACCTGCCCAGAGACGCCAATTTCAACTGTTGCGCACGCTCCTTGATTCGCCCGACATCATCGAGAAAAACCAGAACTTCGCCATCGGAACTTGCCGTTCGCTCAAAACGTGCCCGCAATTCACGTCCGTCGGCACCCCGAAACAACAGACTATCTTCGCCACCCTGCTCATCCCATGCCTGCAATGCAACGGCCAAGCCAGACGCCTGAGTGGCCAACTCGGCCTGCCCGTCATTTCCTGACAGGCCAAGCATTGCCTTGGCCACCGGATTGCAGTGACTCACCACTCCGCCCTCGGCAACGATCAGCACACCATCCTGCATCCGCTCCACGACACGCTGACTGATCAATATCTGGTTGGCAAGGGCTTCGCCGCGCCGGCGCGCCAGATCCTCATGAACCATCGCCCGCTGCCCAAGCAAACGAGCCAGAATCGCGGTTGCGAAAAATCCGGCAGAGATGAAACCAGCCTGAACGACTGACGATTCATCGAAACCCTTGGCGACGATCCCGTAAATCTGACTCAGCAAAATCGCCAGCGTAGCCAGCGCTGCATAAAACAATACCAGCCGCCCGCGCCCGACCAGACTGGCCGCCGCCAGCGAAACCAACAACAGCACGCTCAAGCCGCTGCCGACCCCCCCGGCCTGATACATCAGCGAGCTGACAATTGCCACGTCGACCACCATCTGAGCTGACAGCTGCCGGTTGAATCGACGTTGCCAATGCGTTGCCAGAAGCAAACCGGCCACTGTAGCCATCATGTATCCACCGGTCAGCCCGAACATCAGCGGAGATGGCAGGAGATTCAGGCGGGCGGACCATTCATGGGGGAATACAATGGCCAGAAAAAACAACGCGGCCAACACCAGCCGGTACAAGTTGAAATACTGGAACGAGCGCCAGTTAGCCTCCCAGGTCGATGAAAGCCAATCCGGCATCACCGCTCCGAGCTGCTTGCAGCCAGGCGATGCGCCTCGCTGCAGTAAACCCGATCACCGTCCACGATGCCTTCGCTCTCGGGTAGGTGGACTCCACAATGCACGCAAGTCACCATTTTTTCCGGGGCAGGCTCTCGCCTTTCGGAGGTCTCTGTTCCCGCCGCTGAATGGCGCTTCGACCAGACCCACCAAACGGCGGCGAGAAACGCAAACAAAAGCAGGTATTTCATCATTTATCCCAGAAACAAGAAGCTCACGGCTTTTCCGTGGCCTTTTATTCTCCCCTACACTTCAATACATTGCCACCACCCTGAAGGCAAGAATGAACTCGTCCTTAAACGAAGCGGAGAGTGATGTTGTTATCCAGCACCAGGCCACAAAGCAAAAAGCCATCCCGGAGGATGGCTAAGTGCTTTTTTTTGCAGTGTTTTGGTCGGAGTGACAGGATTCGAACTTGCGACCCCTGCGTCCCGAACGCAGTGCTCTACCAGGCTGAGCTACACTCCGACGTCAGAAAGAAGCCTAATGGTTTCTCTCAACTGCAAAGAGCGTCAATTGTAGCAGAGCTTTTTTATAATTTGAATCCCCCAAGCACTGAATTGATGCTCTTGCGAGACTCGCCTCCTGGGCCGCGCGCTCCCGCGCATGATCGAGAGCACCACTATTCCTGATAGCATCGAGCACTGAAGGAAAATCATCGCGCCCACCCTCCTCAATTGCCTTGCGCACGCATGCTGCCTGCTCCACACTTCCATGTTGCATGACGTAGATCAGAGGCAGCGTCGGTTTTCCTTCGGCAAGATCGTCGCCAATATGTTTGCCGGTGTCGGCCTCTTGGCCGGAGTAATCGAGAACGTCGTCAATCAACTGGAAAGCAGTCCCGAGATGCATGCCATATGCTGCCAAGGCAGCCTCCACTTCCGGCGAAGCCTGACCAAGAATCGCACCAAGCTGAGCCGCTGCCTCGAAGAGCTTTGCAGTCTTGTAGTGGATTACTTGCATGTAACGCGCTTCGTCCACGTCAGCGTCGTGGCAATTCATCAACTGCAGAACCTCTCCTTCGGCAATGATGTTTGTCGCGTTCGAGAGGACCTGCATCACGCGCATGTTGTCGACCATAACCATCATCTGGAATGCACGTGAATACAGGAAATCACCGACCAGCACGCTGGCTGCGTTACCGAACATGGCATTCGCTGTGTCGTGCCCGCGCCGCAACGCAGACTCGTCCACCACATCATCGTGCAACAAGGTAGCCGTGTGGATAAACTCAATCACCGCGGCCATCTCCTGATGGCGAACTCCATGATAACCAAGCGCACCAGCTGCCAGGAGGACCAAGGCGGGCCGCAGGCGCTTGCCGCCGCTACCGATAATATATTCGGCAACCTGTCTGACTAAAACCACATCTGAATGCAGGCGGTCGCGGATGACCGCGTCAACGGCCTTCATGTCGGGCCCAATCAGGGCGTAGAGCTGTTCCAGAGTCACGGCAGGTATTTCCTTGATGAAGCGCGGAATCTTAGGTGGCGAATGTGGTGCAGTCAAGGCCGAGCAATCAAGGATGGCCGCTGCTCCTGACGCCAGTTTGTTAAACTCTTAGAATTATTAGAATTATTGGGGGCTACATGGATATTCGTTCGATCATTGCACCGGTAATCCATGATCGTGAAGCATTGCTGGAGTTTGCCGAGGCGCTAACCGAGCGTGCGCCGGAAATCGAACGTGACATTGCGCTCTTGAGAAAAAACCCTGCGGACAGGGATATTATTGCCGATCTCTTTCGCGCCGTTCACAACGTCAAGGGCGATGCCTCGCTGTGCAAATACGAGCTTGGCGTTGCCGTCACGCATCCCATAGAGACCATGCTGGCTCGTTTTCGAGAAGGCGAAATCCAGCTCTCGGAATTGCTTGCTGAAATGATTCTGCTCGCCGTTGACCGCCTTGAATTGGCAACGGATGCCCTGCTTGCTTGCAGGCCATTGGACAATCTCCAACTCCCCATACTTGTCCAAGGTCTTGATGCTCTCGCCCAAGAGTCGATGGAACAGATAGGTATCGCCTGTGCAAAACTGATCGAGGCCGTCACCGGCTTTCCGCCAGGAATGCCCAATATATCGAGCCGTGCGCCCCGATATTCCTCCACGAGCCCCAGTCAGAAGAATGCAAGTACCGATCTCCAATTCTTCCGCTCACTGGCGCTACAGTTCGAAAGTCGCTCCCCCCTGTTCAAGGGACGCACCATGCGCATACTTCGGCTTGCGCAGGAGACTAATAAAGCAGGTAAAACCCCCGTTGATCCCGTTCAACTTGAAGCAGCGATCTATTTTCACGATATTGGCATGATGCTTTTGCCAGAGTCCACGTGGTTAAAAGCAGGAAAAATGACAGCCGAAGACAAACTGACACTTAGAAATCACCCCGGTTTTGCTGCAGGGCTTTTACAGAGAATACCCGGCTGGGAGACGGCTGCTTTGATAGTTGCCCAACATCATGAAATGCCGGACGGTGGCGGCTATCCAAACGGATTGCTCGATGTAGATATCTGCGCAGGAGCAAAAATACTTGCCATTGTCGACGCGTTCGAGGCCGTCATGCTCAAGCACATCCATCGCGGAAAAAATCGTTCTGTATTGCGCGCTATCGCAGAAATCAATGCCTGCGACAATCAATTCTCTCCCGAGTGGATTTCCCCGTTCAATGCGGTTATACGCAAAACTGTTGAAAACTGATGCCGACTATTGATCGCGAACGTCGTTTCGGTGGCGTTACCCGCCTGTATGGTGCCGATGGCGCTGAACGTTTACGACAAGCAAATGTATGCGTTGTTGGAATCGGCGGGGTTGGGTCGTGGAGTGCAGAAGCACTTGCCCGCACGGGTGTCGGGCGAATTACTGTGGTCGACCTTGATATGGTGGCCGAATCCAACACCAATAGGCAAATCCACGCTCTGGGTAATATCTATGGCAAAGCGAAAGTTGATGCCATTTCCGAACGGATACGGGCCATCAATCCCGATTGCGAAGTCTCTTGCATCGAGGATTTCGTTACGCCAGATAACGTAGAGAACCTACTCGATCACGGCCATTCTCTGGTAATCGATGCGATTGATCAGGTACGCGCCAAAGCAGCCATGATAGCCCTCTGCAGAAAAATGAAGACACCCATTGTCGTCGCCGGGGCGGCAGGTGGGCAAATTGACCCAACTCAGGTGCGCGTTATCGATCTAAGTAAAACAGTGCAAGATCCGCTATTAGCAAAGGTTCGTGCACTATTACGCCGTGAATATGGATTTCCTCGCGACACAAAGAAGAAGTTCAACGTTTCCGCTGTCTTTTCGACCGAGCCACTACGCTACCCTGAGACCGACTCAGAATGCAACACCACCCTCGGCGCTACTGGACTCAATTGTTCCGGCTTCGGTTCATCCGTCTGTGTTACATCTGTTTTTGGCATGGTGGCCGCAGCGGAAGCAATCAGGCAGATCATCCGCACATAAGAAAACCAAGCTGCACCTTCTCACTACAGGCGAATTCAAGAGGCAGAGCGGAGCGAAGACTTAATTTTTCGGTGCTAAATGCA
>VIKE01000020.1 GCA_008080565.1 Rhodocyclaceae bacterium
AACAATCGCGGGTATAATCATGGGTTTTCCCCTTTTCCGACAAGCCCATGGAACTCGCCAAAGCCTTTGAACCAGCCGATATCGAACGCCGCTGGTACCCCGAGTGGGAAGCCCAGAATTACTTCGCTGCCGGCGTTGACCGCAGCAAGGCAGCTGATGAAAACTTCTGCATCCTGCTGCCGCCGCCCAATGTGACTGGCACGCTGCACATGGGCCACGGCTTCAACCAGACCCTGATGGACGCGCTGACCCGCTACTACCGGATGCGCGGCCACAACACGCTTTGGCAGCCGGGCACCGACCACGCCGGCATCGCGACGCAGATCGTCGTCGAGCGCCAGCTGGACGCTCAGGGCATTTCGCGCCACGACCTCGGCCGCGAGAAGTTCCTCGAAAAAGTCTGGGAATGGAAGGAATACTCCGGCAACACCATCACCAAGCAGATGCGCCGCATGGGCACCAGCCCGGACTGGAAGCGCGAACGCTTCACGATGGATGCCGGCCTCAACAAGGTCGTCACCGAAACCTTCGTCCGCCTGTTCAAGGAAGGCCTGATTTACCGCGGCAAGCGCCTGGTCAACTGGGATCCGAAGCTGAATACCGCCGTGTCCGACCTCGAAGTCGTGCAGGAAGAAGAAGACGGCTTCATGTGGCACATCCGCTATCCGCTGGCAGATGGCTCGGACAGCCTGGTCGTCGCCACGACGCGTCCGGAAACCATGCTTGGCGACACCGCCGTCATGGTCCACCCGGAAGACGAGCGCTACAAGCACATGATCGGCCAGATGGTGAAGCTGCCGCTGACCGACCGCGAAATCCCGATCATTGCCGACAGCTACGTCGATCTCGAATTCGGCACCGGCTGCGTCAAAGTTACGCCGGCGCATGACTTCAACGACTACGCAGTCGGTCAGCGTCACGGACTGCCGATGATCTCGATCCTGACGCTCGACGCCAAGATCAACGAGAACGCCCCGGAAAAATATCGTGGCCTCGACCGTTTCGACGCCCGCAAGGCCGTCGTCGCCGACCTCGAAGCCCTCGGCATCCTGGAAAAGACCGACAAGCACAAGCTCAAGGTGCCGCGTGGCGACCGGACCAATGTCGTCATCGAGCCGATGCTGACCGACCAGTGGTTTGTCGCCATGTCCAAGCCGGGCGACGACGGCAAGTCGATCACCGAGAAGGCGCTCGACGTCGTCCATTCCGGCGAAATCAAGTTCTATCCGGAAAACTGGGTCAATACCTACAACCAGTGGCTGAACAACATCCAGGACTGGTGTATTTCCCGCCAGCTCTGGTGGGGCCACCAGATTCCGGCCTGGTATGGCGACAACGGCCAGATTATCGTCGCCCACAGCGAAGCCGAAGCCAAGGCCGAAGCCGCCAAGCAGGGCTATACCGGCGCCCTGAGCCGTGACGAGGACGTCCTCGACACCTGGTTCTCATCCGCCCTGTGGCCATTCTCGACACTCGACTGGACCGGCGACGAGGCCATCGACGCCGCCAACCCGATTTTGCAGCAATATTTGCCGTCGACCGTGCTGGTCACCGGTTTCGACATCATCTTCTTCTGGGTCGCCCGCATGGTCATGATGACCAAGCAGATCACCGGTCAAATCCCGTTCAAGCACGTTTATGTGCATGGCCTTATCCGCGATGGCGAAGGCCAGAAGATGTCGAAGTCCAAGGGCAACGTGCTCGACCCGATTGACCTGATCGACGGCATCGGCCTCGAAGCGCTGATCGAAAAACGCACGACCGGCCTGATGAACCCGAAGCAGGCCGAGAGCATCGCGAAGAAGACGAAGAAGGAGTTCCCGGAAGGCATCGCCTCCTTCGGTACTGACGCGCTGCGCTTCACCTTCGCCAGCCTCGCCTCGCCCGGCCGCGACATCAAGTTCGACCTGAACCGCTGCGACGGTTACCGCAACTTCTGCAACAAGCTGTGGAACGCCACGCGCTTCGTGCTCATGAACGTCGAAGGCCACGATCTGGCCCTCGAACATCAGCAGAATGGCCCGGCCTGCGGCGGCAATGCCCCGCTTGAATTCAGCTTCGCCGACCGCTGGATCGTCAGCCAGTTGCAGCGCGTCGAGAAGGAAGTCGAGCAGCACTTCACCGACTACCGCTTCGACCTCGTCGCCCAGGCCATCTACAAATTCATCTGGGACGAGTTCTGCGACTGGTATCTGGAAATCGCCAAGGTCGAGATCCAGACCGGCAACGATGCCCAGCAGCGCGGTGCCCGCCGGACGCTGGTGCGCACGCTGGAAGCTGTGCTGCGCCTGGCCCATCCGCTGATCCCGTTCATCACCGAAGAACTGTGGCAGACCGTTGCCCCCATCGCCGGCCGCAAGACGCACGACTCGATCATGCTCGCCGCCTACCCGCGCGCCGAGGAATACAAGCTCGACCCGGTTTCGGAAGCCAAGGTCGAGCGCCTCAAGGCCCTGGCCTACGCCTGCCGCAACCTGCGCGGCGAGATGAACGTCTCGCCCGCCCTGCGCATGCCGCTGCTGGTAGCCGGTGGTGGTGCCGAAATTTCCGAGTTCGCGGCCATCCTGCAAGCTCTGGGTAAGCTCTCCGAGGTACAAATCGTTTCCGACATGCCGGCCGATGCGATGGCGCCGGTTGCCGTGGTCGGTGAAACCCGCCTGATGCTCAAGGTGGAAATCGACGTTGCCGCCGAACGCGTGCGCCTCGCCAAGGAAATCGAGAAGCTCGAAAAGCAGATTTCGATTGCCCAAGGCAAGCTCGCCAACGAAGGTTTCGTCGCCCGCGCCCCGGCCGCCGTGATCGATCAGGAAAAGCAGCGGGTGGCCGATTTCACGGCGACGCTGGAACAACTCAAGCCCCAGCTTGCCAAGCTGGGTAACTAATAAGGATTTACATGTCCCAAGACAAACGCGGCCTCCTCTCGCAGATTTTCATCGCCCTGATGATTTTCTCTGCGCTGGTTGGCGCCTGGAGCGTCGCTTTCATGATCTCCTGGCCGAAAGACAAGACCGACGTCTGGAAGCCGGAATTCCGCCTCGTCGCCATCTGCGCCAACAACGAACCCTGCGGCTTCGCCTACAAGGACCTGGCCGATGCCAAGGCCAAGGGTCTGTACACCACGCTGACGCCAACCGCGCCGGCCGGCGACATTCAGGAAGAAAACAACTGGCTTAAATGGAAGATCGAAAACGGCGTTTTCGAGGTCAAGGCTTCGTCCTGGCACTTCCAGACGACGATCCGTTACACGGTCGAAAACGAAGTGCCGATCCTCCTCGATTATCAGGACATCGATGTCCCGAGAGCCTTCTATTACGGCGTTGCCGCCGCCTTGTTCTCGATGCTCGGCCTCTATTTGCGCCGCCTGCGCGGCTGATCAAGCCCAGCCAGGCATTCCCACGGTCAACCGGAAAAAACGGCCAAAATTGAAATTCAGGCTTTTTTTACGCTTTGCGTAGTACACCCGGTTGACCGTAGCGATACCCACACCAGCCCCCTGAGGGCATTTCCCAGCCAGAAACCATCGGCCAGATCGGCCGGATAGAGCACCGCCTCACGCGCCTGTCCGCTCGCCAGCAAGGCCGCCCGCAACACGCCGGGCAAGGCGCCACTGACCAGCGGCGGCGTCAGCAGCACACCATCTCGCCCGACAAAAACGTTGCTGCGAGCCCCTTCGGCCACCTCGCCGCGTTCATTCAGAAAAACCACGTCGAAGAGTTGCGGATCGCCGTCCAGCCTCTTGAGCGCCGTGTCGTACTGCGCCCGGTCCGTGGTCTTGTGGCGACGCAGCGGATAGCCTGACTCAATCGGCGTGGTCGCCAGCTCGGCGTGACGTGGCCCGCTCTGCTCGGCACTCAGCGGAAAGGCCTGGGCGTCGATGCTGCCATCCTTGGCCAAAGTCAGGCGTACCCGCCACACGCCAGCAACGGGCTGTGCCGCCAGCAATTCAGCAACACGCGTTTCGTCACAGGCAAAACCGAGCCAGGCCGCCGACCGCTGCAGACGTTCGAGATGCCCGACCAGCCGCGGATATTGCCCGTCTTCGCGGCGCAGCGTTTCGATCAACAGCAGGCCGGCATCGCAGTCCTGCAGAAATCGCGACTTGAGCAGGCATTCCTGCCATTCAGCCGCCGGCTGCGAATCGGCAACGATGCCACTACCGACGCCCAGCTTGCCGTGGCCATCTCCACCCAACTCCAGCGTACGAATCGCCACGTTGAGCCGAATATCGCCATCCGGCGCCAGCCAGCCCAGCGCGCCGGTGTAAATGCCACGCTCGGCGTTTTCCAGTTCGGCCGCAATCTGCATCGCCCTGATTTTCGGCGCCCCGGTTATGGACCCGCAGGGAAACAGCGCATGCAGGATTTCGCCGAAACTCCGCCCGCCAACATTGGCCGAAACCTCCGAGACCATCTGCCAGAGCGTCGGGTATTCCTCAATATCGAACAGCCGGTCGACGACGACGCTGCCTTGGTCAGCGACCCGGCCGAGGTCGTTGCGTAGCAGGTCGACGATCATCAGGTTTTCCGCCCTATCCTTTTCGGAATTGCGCAGTTGTTCAGGCGGCGCGCTACGTGGCGCCGTGCCCTTCATCGGTTTGGTCAGCAACCGGTCGCCGCGGCGTTCGAGAAACAGCTCGGGCGACAGCGAAAGCAAGCCGTGCCGGGCATCGCCGACAAAACCGCCGTAGCGAACGGGCTGCTGCTCACGCAACCGGGCATAAAGCGCCAGCGGCGAACCGAACCATTCAAATTCGAGCGGGAAGGTCAAATTAACCTGATAACAGTCACCTTCAAAAATCAGCTGTTTTATCCGGTTGACCGTGGCAACGTAGTCTTCTTCATCAATCGCTGGCTGCAAGCCGCCAACGCCGGCCACGCCATGGCCATGCTCCTGCAGCCAGGCCTCAGCTTCCTCCGCGGAGTACAAAATCCGCTGTGAGAAGCGCCAGAAGCGGGCCAGCGCTCGCCCATCCGGCTGCCAGCCAAGCGGCGCCGACTTAGGCTCCAGCAGATAGCCGAGTTCATAGTCGAGACCAACCACCGTCCACTGCGGATCATCCTGCAGCGTCTGCAACGCGGCTTCCAGCGACGCCGCGTCGCTGGCCTCGAGGCAATCGATCAGCCCGTCGAAAAGCCAAGCGGCGGGTTCGCCAGCCGGCGCCCGCCTGTCCTCGAAAAATGCGGTGAATTCAGGGCTTATTTGCGCTTCAGGTAAAACTCGAAAACGCGATTTTCTTCTTTTTGCTCAACCAGTTCGTTACCGGTCTGTTTGGCAAAAGCCGGAAAATCCTTGAGGGAACCCGGATCAGTCGCCAGTACGCGCAGGATCTGGCCAGACTCCATCTCGGCAAGCGTCTTTTTGGTACGCAGGATGGGCAGCGGGCAGTTGAGCCCCTTAACGTCGAGATCGCGATTAAATTCCATGTTCATTCGGCCAAATGGATTAGAGGCACGATTTTACCTCGATTAGCAAGGCAAAAACCTCGGCCAGCGCCCGATGCTGCATCGCCTGCTTGCCCAGTCCGGCGTAACTTTCTGCCCGCATCTTGTGCAGGCGAACATCGTCCGGCGTAGTACCCAGGCGCCCTTCAACAAAACGCAGCGCCTCATCGTAACGACGGGCGCCAAGCAGGGCCGCACCGTAGCCGTAGAGCAAGCCGTGATTGAGCGGAAAACGCACCATCGCATCACGATAGATCGTCAGTCCACCAGCCGGATCGCCTTGAGCAATCCGGATATCGGCCCGTAAATGCTCCAGCATCGGCGCCGAAACCTTGAGGCGGCGGATGCTTTCGATTTCCCGCTCAGCGCCCAGCCAATCGCGATTCCGGTACAGCGCGAAGGCCAGCCCATAGCGAATGGCCGCTTCGGAAGCAAATTTCCGTTCGCGCAGCAAGCCAGCCATATCCTTCACCGCATCGACCGGGGTTCCCTGCATGGCCCGCACCTTGGCGCGCACCAGCTGGAAATCGACGCTGTCCGCAACCTGGCGGTAAGGCACTGCCTGCTCGCGGTTCTGCATATCGGTCAGCCGCTCACCGGTCAGGGGATGGGTGCGCAGGTAGGCTGTCGCATTGTTTTCGTACAGGCGAACCGATTTTTGCAGACGCTCGAAAAATACCCCCATGCCGCGCACGTCAAAACCTGCCTTGCCCAGAATATCGAAACCCTGCCGATCAGCCTCCCGCTCGAAATCCCGGGAAAACGCCAGTTGCGCCGAAATCGCCCCGGCCTGTGTCGAAGCAATCGCCGCCCCGGCCATCTGTCCGCTCGAGCGCGCGGCCAGCAAGGCCAGCGCCATCGCCACCATCGACGCCATGCCAATCTGCTTCGACTGGAAGACCTGACGCGCGATATGGCGCTGCGTCACGTGCGATATTTCATGCGCCAGGACGCCGGCCAGCTCCGACTCGGTCTGGGCGGACACGATGAGGCCGGCATGTACCCCGATGTAGCCGCCGGGCATGGCAAAGGCATTGATATTCTGATCGTTGATCGGGAAAAAATAAAACCCGAAACCAGGATCGTTGCTAACGGCGGCCAATCGACCACCCAGTTGATTCAGATACGCCTCGACATCTGCGTCATCGAGATATGACGGCTCGCGCCAGCGGATTTCATGCATGATCTGCTGACCGATTTTCTTCTCGGTACTCAGCGACAGATCATTGCTGGCAGCGTCCCCCAACTCCGGCAACTCGTCGGCTGCAACGGGCTGCAAAGCCAGCGTACAGGCGAGAAGGGCGGCGACGAATCGTTGGCTCAGGTGCATGGTGCTATGATACCGCAGCCACGAAAAGCGCCCTCCCGGCGCATCGTAACCAATCGTAAATCCCGTGACCAACCAGACCCTGACTCATTTCGACAACGCCGGCCAGGCCCATATGGTCGACGTCGGCGCCAAGGCAGAAACCGCCCGCGTCGCCCGCGCCGCAGGCAGCATTTTCATGAAGCCCGAGACGCTGGCGCTGATTCGCGCCGGTTCCGCCAAGAAAGGCGACGTCCTGGGCATCGCCCGCATCGCCGCCATCCAGGCCTCAAAGCGAACCGGCGACCTGATACCGCTGTGCCATCCAATCGCCCTGACCCGCGTCACTGCCGATTTTTCCATCGACGAAGCCGAAAATGCAGTGCATTGCCAAGTCGTCGCCGAATGCTTCGGCCGAACCGGTGTCGAAATGGAAGCACTGACCGCGACATCGGTTGGCCTGCTGACCATTTACGACATGTGCAAGGCTGTAGACCGCGGCATGCGCATCGAAAACATCCGCCTGCAGGAAAAGTCCGGTGGCAAATCAGGCCACTGGCTGGCCGAATAACCCTCCCGCAAAGAACATGTCCGAACTTCGCAGAAAACTTCTCAAAAGCAGCGTCTCGGTAGCCCTGCTATCGCCCTTGATCGGCACCGGCTTGCTCACGCCAACCCGCGTTCTGGCCGCCGAGTGGAGCAAGAACGCCTTTACCGCCCGTACCGTCAATGACGCGCTGAAGGCCTACGGCAGCGCCAGTGCAGTCGAATCGCGCGACATCGTCATCAACGCGCCGGAGATTGCCGAAAACGGCGCCAAGGTGGAAGTCGAGATTACCTGCAACATCCCCAACACCCGCAGCCTGGCCATCTTTGCCGACAAAAATCCGATGCCGCTGTGCTCGGTGATCGAATTTTCCGGACCCGTCCTGCCATACGTCAGAGCCCAGATCAAAATGGCCGAAACCACACGCGTCCGGGCCGTGGCGAAAGCCACGGACGGTAAATCCTACGTTGCGTTCCGCGAGGTCAAGGTAACGCTGGGCGGCTGCGGAGGTTGAGCATGGCAGATCAAATCAAGATTCGCGCCCAGAACCAGGGTGAAACCACCGACATTCGCATCCTTATGCAGCACCCGATGGAAACCGGGCAACGCAAGGATGACAAAGGGCAGAGCTTTCCGATGCTCTTCATCCAGACCTTCACAGTCAGCCTGAACGGGAAGCCGCTCATCGACGGACAACTGAACACATCGATTTCCAGGAACCCGCTATTCACCTTCAAGGCACGCGGCATCAAGACCGGTGACAAATTGTCGGTGGCCTGGGTGGACAACAGCGGCGACCGGCGCCAGGACGAAATCACTGTCGCCTGAATATTTTCCAGCCCATCAAAGAAAAAAGCCCGTCTGAATCAGACGGGCTTTTTAACGTGCTGTTATCCGAAGCTTAGGTGCTCTGGATATTGGAAGCCTGCTTGCCCTTGGGGCCTTGCACGACGTCGAAGGAAACTTTTTGACCTTCCTTCAGAGTCTTGAAACCATTCATGTTGATGGCGGAGAAATGTGCGAAAAGATCTTCGCTACCATCATCAGGAGTGATAAAGCCAAAACCCTTGGAATCATTGAACCACTTGACTGTACCGATTGCCATGTTTGCAACTTTCTTACAAAAGACGAACAAATTTACGGGTCTCCCCGACTCCCTGTTTGAACTCAGTGACCCGGTGCATTACAGCAACCTCGATACAGCTAGAAGCCAAACACGATTGCTTTCTACGCCAATCGAATTTTATCGTCAACAAGTTTCGATGCGGCGCCGCAGCAAATCAAGGGTCAGCAAATATTCATCCTGATCTGGAAATCGGCAGATTCGTCCCAATATTTTGTATTGCGGATTAAGACGGACTGTATAAAATCGAATGCATGGCGACAAAGGCACAGGAAGGCGGACAACTAGCGGCGCAGCGCAGCAAGCTGGGGCCGCCGAAGATGTACAAGGTGCTGTTGTTGAACGACGATTACACGCCGATGGATTTCGTGATCACCGTTCTGCAGCGGTTTTTTTCTCTGGATACTGAACAAGCAACGCAAATCATGCTCAAAGTTCACAACGAAGGTCGTGGCGTCTGCGGGATTTTCCCGCGGGATATCGCTGCAACCAAAGTTGAACAGGTCATTGCATTCGCACGCCAGCACCAACACCCGCTTGCCTGCATCATGGAGGAAAATTGATGATTGCCCAGGAACTCGAAGTCAGCCTGCACATGGCCTTCGTCGAGGCGCGTCAAAAACGCCACGAGTTCATTACCGTCGAACATCTGCTGCTGGCGCTGATCGACAACCCTTCTGCGGCTGAAGCCTTGCGCTCCTGTGGCGCCAAGACCGACACGCTACGCAAGGATCTGACCAATTTCATCGACGAGCACACGCCGACCGTTTCCGGCGAGGACGACATCGACACGCAACCAACGCTCGGTTTCCAGCGTGTCATTCAACGCGCCATCCTGCACGTCCAGTCTTCGGGCAAGAAGGAAGTCAATGGCGCCAACGTGCTGGTCGCCATCTATGGTGAGAAGGACTCACACGCTGTCTATTTTCTGCAAAAACAGGGCGTGACACGGCTCGACGTGGTGAATTACATCTCGCACGGCATCAGCAAGGTACCGCAGCAAGCCAAGGCCGCGCCGGAAGGCGAAGTTGAAACCGATGGCGAAAAAGCTGAAGCCGGACCGCTGGAGCAATACACGATCAACCTCAATGCACTGGCACTGCAGGGTAAGATCGACCCGCTGATCGGCCGCGACAAGGAACTGGAGCGCGTTATCCAGACATTGTGCCGCCGGCGCAAAAACAATCCGCTGCTGGTCGGCGAAGCCGGCGTTGGCAAGACGGCCATCGCCGAAGGACTGGCCCGCAAAGTGGTCGAAGGCGATGTGCCGGAAATCCTGGCCAAGGCCAACATCTACTCGCTGGACATGGGTTCTCTGCTGGCCGGGACCAAGTACCGAGGTGATTTCGAACAGCGCCTGAAAGGTGTTCTCAAGGCCCTCCAGGACAACCCGCACGCCATCCTGTTCATTGACGAAATCCACACCCTGATCGGCGCGGGCTCGGCGTCCGGTGGCACGCTGGATGCATCCAACCTGCTCAAGCCGGCGCTTTCCTCTGGTCAGTTGAAGTGCATCGGAGCGACGACCTACACCGAATTCCGCGGAATTTTTGAGAAGGACAGCGCCCTGTCCCGCCGCTTCCAGAAAATCGACGTGAATGAACCGTCCGTCGCCGAAACGGTGGAGATTCTCAAGGGACTGAAAGCGCGCTTCGAAGCCCACCATGGCATCAAGTATTCGGCCACGGCAATTTCGTCAGCGGTCGAACTGTCGGCCCGCTACATTACCGACCGCCACTTGCCTGACAAGGCAATCGATGTCATCGACGAGGCTGGTGCAGCGCAGCGTATCCTGCCGAAATCGAAGCAGAAAAAAGTCATCAACAAGACGGACATCGAGGAGATCGTCGCCAAGATCGCCCGTATCCCGTCGCAGCACGTCACGCTCGATGATCGCGGTGCGCTGAAGAACCTCGATCGCGACCTGAAGGCTGTCGTCTTTGGCCAGGACAAGGCCATCGACGCGCTGGCCAAAGCCATCAAGATGGCTCGTTCGGGGCTGGGCAATCCCGGCAAGCCGATCGGCTCCTTCCTGTTCAGCGGCCCGACCGGCGTTGGCAAGACGGAAGTAGCCAAGCAACTGGCCTACTGCCTCGGGGTCGAACTGCTTCGTTTCGACATGAGCGAGTACATGGAACGTCATGCGGTGTCCCGCCTGATCGGCGCACCGCCGGGCTACGTCGGCTTCGAACAGGGCGGCCTGCTCACCGAGGGCGTAACCAAGAAGCCGTATTGCGTGCTGCTCCTCGACGAAATTGAAAAAGCGCATCCGGATATCTTCAACATCCTCTTGCAGGTCATGGATCACGGCACGCTGACCGACAACAACGGGCGCAAGGCCGATTTCCGCAACGTGGTCATGACCACTAATGCCGGCGCTGCCGACCTGCAGAAATCGAGCATGGGCTTCACGAGCTCGAAGCAGACCGGCGACGAGATGGTCGAGATCAAGCGTCTGTTCACGCCGGAGTTCCGCAATCGGCTGGATGCGACGATTTCGTTCGGTCCGCTCGATCACGAGGTCATCCTCCGCGTAGTCGACAAGTTCCTCATGCAGCTCGAGGAACAGTTGCACGAGAAGAAAGTGGAAGCCCATTTCACCGATGCCGTGAAGGAACTGCTCGCCGAAAAGGGCTTCGATCCGCTCATGGGCGCCCGCCCGATGGCCCGACTGATCCAGGACACGATCCGTTCGGCACTGGCCGACGAGTTGCTGTTCGGCAAGCTGTCGAGCGGTGGCCGGGTCACGGTCGACCTCGACAAGGATGGCAAAATCAAACTCAACTTCGAGGAAGAAAAAGCCGAAGCCACCGTCTGAACGATTGCCATCCACCCCAAAAGCCGTGCAACATTGCACGGCTTTTTTATTTCGAGGACTCCAGCATGACCTTCAAGACCCCTGACCTTTGTGACGAATTCGAAGCCGAACTGGGCAAGACCGTCCGCGTCGTCGCCCCGATGTTCCAGCGTTACGGCGGCCGTACAAGCTTTTCCGGCGAGATCGTCACGCTCAAGATTTTCGAGGACAACTCGCTGGTCCGCGAAGCCTTCGCCGAGGATGGCAAAGGCAAGGTTCTCGTCATTGATGGTGGCGGCTCGCTACGCTGCGCACTCGTTGGCGACCAACTCGCCATACTGGCAGCCAAGAATGGCTGGGCCGGAGTCGTTGTTTACGGTTGCATTCGCGATTCGGGCGATATCAACGGTATTGATATCGGCGTCCGGGCGCTGAATACGCACCCTCAGAAAACCCTTAAGAAGGGTGTTGGCGACAAGAATGTGGCTGTGACCTTTTGTGGCGTCACCTTCAACCCAGGCGAGCACCTTTACGCCGATGAGGATGGCATTCTGGTCTCAGTCAAGCCATTGATTGGCTGAGCGCTAAAGGGCGCCCACCTGCGCCCGTTCTTCAGACATCGAGCAGGGCTGTGCTGTCGCAGCCGACGCGCACGTTGCCCCAGTGCCTGCCGGCCACCTGGATCGGCATGGCGATATCGCACAACACCTCCCCAGTGTCACGGATATAGGTTTGCAAGAGCATTGGCTGGGTGTTGCGCGCCGCCCGCAATTCGGTGGGCGCCTCGAACTTGCGGCGCGTCCGGTTGCCGACCAGGTCGGCATCGTAATTGCCGGTCATCGGCCGCGAGTACTTGGTGTTGTGTGCGGTCAGATAGCCATTGAGGTCGACACCGACCGCGTAGGCACCACCCTTCAGATCAGCCAGGGTATCGTCGAGCAATTTCTGGCACTCCCTGATATAAGCGTCTTCGTACTTGACCGAATATTTTTTCGGATTGGTGCCTGGTATAGGCCTGTAGTCGCAATCGAAGACATCGACGCCACGTTTAAGCATTGCTTCGAGGCAGGTCTGAAGCTGATCACGAAAAGTTCGTACGCGATCAACATAGATGTCGAACGAGCCACGGCCGATCTTGAATCGCGAGACCAGTTCCTGAACGCTCTCAGTCGCCTGGCACAGGGTCTGCGTCGACTGTTCCGAATCCTTCATGCTGCCGCAGACGGTGTTCGATAGATCATGCACCTGGGCCACGGCCTCATGAACCTGGCCATTGGTCGCCGTCAGCTGCTCCATGGCTGAAGCAATCTGATTCAACTGGTCACCGGTACGTTCAAAATCGCCTACCATGCGCTGGAATTCCCCGGACGAACGCTCGACCACCAGGCGGGTTTGCCGGATGTCGTTATTGATCATTTCGTTTTCGTTCTGCGTTTCACGGACCAGCGAAATCATATTGCTGATGTTGTCGGTGATTTCCTGGGTGGCGACGTTGACCCGCTCCGCCAGCTTCCGCACTTCGTCAGCCACCACGGCGAAGCCTCGCCCCATTTCGCCGGCCCGCGCCGCCTCGATTGCGGCATTCAGCGCCAGCAAATTTGTCTGCCCGGCAATGTCTTTGATCAAGTCGGCAATCTTTCGAATGCTGTCTGAACGTTGCGCAAGGTGATCGACAGTCTCGTTGAACGTTGCCAGCTTGTCACTGACCAGATGCACCTTGCTGACGATGTCGTGCATTTCGTACAGGGAAGAACGAGCCGTCGCCAGGTTGGCATCGGTCGAATGGGAAATCATCTCGGTCGACGCCGACACTTCCTGAATTGCTTGGATAGCTTCACTGCTGGCGCCAAAGACTGCGTTGGCTATTTCGCCCTGCTTGCCGGCCCGCTCCGCCGTCACCGAAACCGTTTTCTTGACGACCACTGCCTCGCGGGCGATGTTGACGCTCATCTTGCGCACTTCGCTAATAATCTCCCGCATCTTGTCGGCAAAGCGGTTGTAGGCCTCAGCCAGCGTGCGCAATTCGTCATGTGTGATGGTCGGAAGGTTGCGGGAGAAATCGCCTTCGCCCCGCGCGATTTCGTCGAAGATCGTCGAGATCAGGCGAATCGGCCTCAATATCAGGTGGCGCATGTAGACGATTTGCAGGACATTCCAGAAAAGCGCGAATACGGTCAGCGAAATCATTAACACCAGACCATGGTCCAGGCTAGCCGAAATCCGCTGCAGGACCTCAACACCAGCTCCGACCCTGGCAAACTCTTCGGCAACGACAGACTTCTGGTGAAAATAGATACCGAGATAGCCGATGTCGATGAAGAAGAGCAGCAAAAAGCTCATCAGCTTCTTGGTCAGCGAATTCCAGAAAGTTCTCTCGTTCCAGTCATAAAGCTGTCGAAAAAATTCCATTTTATTATCCAAAAATTCAAAATTCGTTGAATTCAATACCGGTTCCATAAAGTGGTCAAGCTATGGAAATCCCTCCATATGCTTGCGGCTTGCGATCCCCCGCAGGGCAAAATGGTGCATTGCGTTTCACGACAACAACAAATATTTCACATCGTGAAATTTTGCAACTACGTATATGTTTTTATGGTGATAAATTTTGTCTTATGTCTTATATAAGACTGTTGCTGCCCCGCAAAAAAATCACTATACTTTCTTCCATCGGCACTGCACCATAGACACCCGGTTCTTCGCCGACCCCCCCAAACCAAATTACCTGAGGAATTCACATGAGCACTCGCGAACAGCAAATCGCCGCCCTCGAAAAAGACTGGGCTGAAAACCCCCGCTGGAAAGGCATCAAGCGCGGCTACTCCGCTGCTGACGTCGTCCGCCTGCGCGGTTCTTTCCAGGTCGAGCACACCCTGGCCCGTCGCGGCGCCGAGAAGCTCTGGGATCTGGTCAACAACACCCCCTACGTCAACTGCCTGGGCGCTTTGACCGGCGGTCAAGCCGTTCAGCAAGCCAAGGCTGGCATCAAGGCCATCTACCTGTCCGGCTGGCAAGTTGCTGCCGACAACAACGAATACGCCGCCATGTACCCGGACCAGTCACTGTACCCGGTTGACTCCGTGCCGAAGGTTGTCGAGCGCATCAACAACGCCTTCAACCGCGCCGATGAAATCCAGTGGTCGAAGAACATCAACAAGGGCGATGCCGGTCACGTTGAATACCACCTGCCGATCGTGGCTGACGCTGAAGCCGGTTTCGGCGGCGTGCTGAACGCCTACGAACTGATGAAGGCCATGATCCGCGCTGGCGCTGCCGGCGTGCATTGGGAAGACCAGCTGGCTTCCGTCAAGAAATGCGGCCACATGGGCGGCAAGGTTCTGGTTCCGACCACCGAAGCCATCCAGAAGCTGATCGCTGCCCGTATGGCGTCTGACGTCTATGGCGTGCCGACCCTGGTTATCGCCCGTACCGATGCCGAAGCAGCTGACCTGCTGACCTCCGACTACGACGAAAACGACAAGCCGTTCCTGACTGGCGAGCGTACCGCCGAAGGCTTCTACAAGACCAAGAAGGGTCTGGACCAGGCCATCTCCCGCGCCATCGCCTACGCTGACTACGCCGACCTGGTGTGGTGCGAAACCGGCACGCCGGATCTGGAATTCGCCCGCAAGTTCGCCGAAGCCGTGCATAAGGTTCACCCGGGCAAGATGCTGGCCTACAACTGTTCGCCTTCCTTCAACTGGAAGAAGAACCTGGACGACGCCACCATTGCCAAGTTCCAGACTACGCCAAGCGCGGCATGTCGGCCTACGTCGAGAAGGTTCAGGAGCCGGAATTCGCTGCTCGTGACCGTGGCTACACCTTCGTCTCGCACCAGCAGGAAGTTGGTACCGGTTACTTCGACGACGTCACCACCGTCATCCAGGGCGGCAAGTCCAGCGTCACCGCACTGACCGGCTCGACCGAAGAAGAACAGTTCCACTAAGAAGCTCACCGCTTTGAATTGCCGCCCGACCGGGTGGCAAGCGAAGGCCGACACTCACGAGGTGTCGGCCTTTTTCGTTGTGAGAAGCGACTGTTACGGTCAACCCGAAAAAACGGTCAAAATTGAAATGCTCAAACCGATGGCCGCGTCCACATCCAGCTCAACACCGTAACGGCAACTACCAGCGGCACATAGCACCATGGCTCCGGCAGGCCAAACCAGCCGCCGATGGCGCTGATCGCCATGAGGACCGTCGCCAGCCTCTTGGCGACGAGAGGAATGGCGCCATGGTCACGCCAGGCACGGATGGCCGGTCCAGCGCTCGGGTGCGCCAGCAGCCTGGCCTCCCATTCCGGATGCGAACGGGCGAAGAAATAGGCGGCGAGGATCAGGAAAGGCGTTGTCGGCAGCAGGGGCAGCACGGCACCGATCACGCCGAGGACGACACAAAGCACACCGAGGCCACGATAGACAGGAGTTTTCATGCCGCTCAGCGCAACTCCCAATAACTCGGCCGGCTGTAGGTTTCCTTGAGCAGATCGATAAACAGCCTGACCCGCAGCGGCAGATGCTTGCGTTGCGGGAAAACGGCGTAGATGCCCATCGGCGGCGCCTGCCAGGCGTCGAGTACCGAGGTCAGCCGGCCCTCCTTCAAATCCTGCCCAACCTCCCAGAGCGAACGCCAGGCCAGGCCGCGGCCGGCCAGCGCCCATTCGTGCAGGACCGCGCCATCGTTGCATTCGAAACTGCCGCCGACCTTGATGGTATCGACCTGATTGCTATCCGGATCGCGAAAGACCCAACCGCGCTGCTGGCCGAGCGACAGGCATTCGTGGTTGGCCAGATCGGCCGGCTGGCGTGGGACGCCGTGGGCGACCAAGTAGGCCGGGCTGGCGACGACCATCCGGCGCATCTCGCCGAGGCGGACGCTGATTAGGCTGGAATCGGTCAGTTCGCCGATACGAATGGCGCAGTCGATATTTTCGTTGACCAGATCAACCAGCCGGTCGCTCAAGTTCAGATTGACCCGCACTTCCGGGTTGGCCAGCATGAAATCGCCGACCAGTGGCGCGACATGCTGTCGCCCGAAGCCGGATGGCGCCGACACCCGTAACTGACCGCTGGCCCGCACGCTGCCCAGCGATACCGCAGCCTCGGCATTAGCCAGATCATTGAGCGTTTTCTGGCAATCTTCGAGAAACGCCTGGCCCTCGAAAGTAATGGTCAGCTTGCGCGTGGTGCGCAGCAATAGTTTGACGCCGAGCCGCGCTTCGAGCGCATCAAGCCGCCGGCCGATAATCGCCGGCGTGACGCCCTCAACCCGCGCTGCCGCGGAAAGACTGCCCCGAGTAGCGGCCGAAACAAAGGCTTCAATCTGTTTTAGGCGGTCCATTTGATACCTGAAGTAAAAGATGAATTGATTCTATCCGTCTTTCAAGTCTTATAGAAGAGTCATAGAATTCATTGCATCGCAGCATTCATTCATCCTTCACACAGGAGTTCCTCATGGCCCTCAATCTACCGCAAGGCGTGCAAATTACCGGTCCGATCAAGCCGGGTTACGAATCCGTTCTCACCTTCGAAGCCCTCGAACTGGTCGCCAAGTTGCACCGCGCCTTCGAAGCCCGTCGCCAGGAACTGCTCAAGGCCCGCGTTGCCCGCCAGGCCCGCATCGATGCCGGTGAAATGCCCGACTTCCTGCCGGAAACGGCCCACATCCGCGCCGGCGACTGGAAGGTCGCCCCGGTGCCGCCGGCCCTGCACTGCCGTCGCGTTGAAATCACCGGCCCGGTCGAAGCCAAGATGATCATCAACGCTTTCAACTCCGGCGCTGATTCCTACATGACCGACTTCGAGGATTCGAATTCCCCGAACTGGGACAACCAGATCCAGGGTCAGATCAACCTGTACAAGGCGATCCGCCGCGAACTCTCATTCAAGGGCGAGAACGGCAAGGAATACAAGCTCAACGACAAGATCGCCACCCTGCAGATCCGTCCGCGTGGCTGGCACCTCGACGAAAAGCACGTGCTCGTTGACGGCCAGCGCGTCGGCGGCGGCATCTTCGACTTCGCCGTCGTCTTCTTCCACAATGCCAAGGAACAGATCGCCCGCGGCGCCGGCCCCTTCTTCTACCTGCCGAAGATGGAAAGCCACCTCGAAGCCCGCCTGTGGAACGACATCTTCGTCATGGCCCAGGACCACATCGGCCTGCCGCAAGGCACCATCAAGGCCACCGTGCTGGTCGAAACCATCCTCGCCACCTTCGAGATGGAAGAAATCCTCTACGAACTGCGCGAACACTCGGCTGGTTTGAACGCCGGCCGCTGGGACTACATTTTCAGCTGCATCAAGAAGTTCAAGAAGAACAAGGACTTCTGCCTGGCCCAGCGCAGCGCCATCACCATGGAAGTGCCCTTCATGCGCTCCTACGCCCTGGCTCTGGTGCAGGCTTGCCACAAGCGCGGCGCCCCGGCCATGGGTGGCATGTCGGCCCTGATCCCGATCAAGAACGACCCGGTCGCCAACGAAAAGGCCCTGGCCGGCATCCGCCACGACAAGACCCGCGACGCCAATGACGGCTACGACGGCGGCTGGGTGGCCCACCCGGGCCTCGTGCCGATCGCCATGGAAGAGTTCGTCAAGGTCCTCGGCGACAAGCCGAACCAGTTCGAAAAGCAGGTCGAAGGCAAGTTCGGCCCGGCCCAGTGGCTCGATTTCAAGCCGGAAACTCCGATCACCGAAGCCGGCCTGCGCAACAACATCAACGTCGGCATCCATTACCTCGGCTCCTGGCTGGCCGGCAACGGCTGCGTGCCCATCCACAACCTGATGGAAGATGCGGCCACCGCCGAAATCTCCCGCTCGCAAGTGTGGCAGTGGGTCGTTTCACCGAAGGGCATCCTCGACGACGGCCGCAAGGTCACCGAAGAAATGGTCCGCCCGATGATCGCCGAGGAACTGGCCAAGGTTAAGGTCACCGTTACCGCCCAGGGCGAAGACACGGCGACCTACGACCAGGCTGCCGTCATCTTCGACAAGATGTCGCTGACCCCGGAATACCCGGAATTCCTGACCCTGCCGCTGTACGAGGCAATGGAGTAAAGCGGTACCCGGAACACGGTGCGCAGACACCCGACTCCGACAGAGAAGCTGGAAGAAAAGCGCCGGGAAAACCCGGCGTTTTTTGTTGACCCGGATGCGCTTAGAAGGCAACTCCGTTCGCCATTTGAGTACCGAGAGCCGAGCCGCTTCCTATGACTCAAGCCCCACCATACCGGCATCCGGATAGCGCTGGCCGGCGACCTGGGCCGGATCGAAAAGCCGATCAAGCTCGGCGATTTCCGACGAACTCAAAGTGAGGTTGGCGGCTTCAGCATTTTGTTCGAGGTAGGCGATACGTCGGGTGCCCGGAATGGGGATGACGTGCGGATGTTTGCAGAGCAGCCATGCCAGGGCGACTTGGGCATTGCTCAGGCCACGCGCCGAGGCGAAGGCAGCAAGTTGTTCAACAAGTAGCCGGTTGGCGTGTTCGGCTTCGCCCTGAAAACGCGGATTGGTTTTGCGGAAATCATTGTCGGCCAGCTCCTCTGGCTTGACCGTACCGGTCAGAAAGGCGCGACCAAGCGGGCTGTAGGCGACAAAAGTCGTGCCCAGCTCAGCACAGGTAGCGAGCATGTCGCGCTCAGGATCACGCGTCCATAACGAATATTCGCTTTGCACGGCTGCGATCGGATGCACGGCGCTAGCTTGCCGCAACGTCCTGGCAGAGACTTCGGAAAGACCGATCTGGCGGACTTTCCCAGCTGCGACCAGGTCGGCCATGGCAGCCACCGTTTCCTCGATGGGCACTTCCGGGTTGCGTCGATGGCAGTAATAGAGGTCGATCTGCTCAACGCCGAGGCGTTGCAGCGAGGCGTCGCAGGCGTTCCGGATGTAGGCCGGGCTGTTGTCGACGTGCCGCTCGTACGTGCCGGGCTGGCGGACAATGCCGAACTTGCTGGCAATCACCACCTGTTGCCGGCGTGTCGGGCCGCCTTCCTTGAGAAAACGGGCGAGCAGGCTCTCGTTGTGGCCAAAGCCGTAGGTGTCGGCGCTGTCGAAGAAATTGATACCGAGCTCGAGCGCCCGGGCCAGCGTGCGCAGGGATTCGGCATCGTCGCTGGCGCCGTAGAACTCGCTCATCCCCATGCAGCCGAGTCCGATGGCGGAGACCGGCTGCTGTTGCGGGCCAAGAAGGCGTGTTTGCATGTCGATGGCCCTTTACTGAACCGTGTAGCCGCCATCGATGGCAAAACCCTGACCGTTGATGTAGCTGGCTGCGGAGGAAAGCAGGAAGAGCACGGGGTTGGCGATTTCCTCCGGCTGACCGGGACGCCCGGCCGGACTGGTCTTGAGCGTGGCGTCCAGATTTTCCAGACCGCCGAAACCGATTTCGGCCATCGGCGTAACGACAGGACCGGGATTGACCGCATTGACCCGGATGCCCTGCTGGAAACCTTCGAGCGCCGCACTGCGGGTCAGCCCGAGTACGGCATGCTTGCTGGCCGTGTAAGGTGAAAAATTGGCAAAACCGATCTGGGCGACGACGGAAGCGGTATTGACGATGGACCCGCCGCCGGTTTTCAGCATCGCGGCCATTTCGTATTTGAGCGACCAGAACACGCCGTATACGTTGGCCTGCATGACTTCGGCGAAATCGGCGCTGGTCAATTCGTGGATGGGTGCCACCTTGCCCAGCACGCCGGCGTTGTTGAAGGCACCGTCCAGTCTGCCAAAGTGGGCGACGGTCGTCGCCACGGCGTTCTGGATATCGGCTTCGACGGTGACGTCGGTCCGAATGGCGATGGCGTCGCCGCCGGCAGCGCGAATCTGCATCACCAGATTTTCCAGCGCATCCAGACGGCGGGCGGCCAGCGCCACCTTGGTCCCGGCCCGACCAAGCGCCAGGGCGGTGGCGGCGCCAATGCCGGACGAAGCACCAGTAACGAGGATGGTTTTGCCCGACAGGTCGGCCAGAATATTTTGCATGTTGTTCTCCATTGCGGGGTTGGGGATATGACAGCAAGCAGCCTACTCCCGCGCCCACTGTGCAACAATCCGCATATTGTTTGATAAGCTATTGAGCTATTCTCACCAATCATGAACCCCGCCAGTCTTGCCGATCTCCAGTCATTTGCCGCCGTGGCGCGCTTGCGCAGCTTTCGCAAAGCAGCCACCGAACTTGGCGTTTCGCCGTCAGCCCTGAGCCATGCCTTGCGCGGTCTGGAAGCCCGGCTCGGCGTCCGTCTGCTCAACCGGACAACGCGCAGTGTGGCGCCGACCGAGGCCGGCCAACGCCTGCTCGACCGGCTGTCGCCCGCCTTGCAGGACATCCACGGCGCGCTGGACGAGGTCAATGCCTTTCGCGATTCGCCACTCGGCACGCTGCGCATCAACGCGCCGCGTGCCGCTTGCGAGCTGGTCCTGGCGCCGATGCTCGGGCGCTTTCTGGGAGCCAACCCGGGCATGCGCGTCGAATTGGTGGCCGATGATGCCTTCGTCGATATCGTCGCCACCGGCTTCGATGCCGGCGTTCGCTTCGGCGAAAGTCTGCAGCAGGATATGGTCGCCGTGCCGCTCGGCCCGGCCCAGCGTTTTGTCGTGGTTGCCTCGCCCGACTATCTGGCGGCACACGGCACACCAGTTTGCCCGCGCGAATTGCAGCAACACCGCTGCATTCGCATCCGTTTCCCCAACGGCAGTTTTTATCGCTGGGAATTTGCCCGCGATAGCGAGCAGTTTGAAATCGAAGTCGACGGGCCGGTTGCCGTCGGCCAAATGCCGCTGATGATCACGGCCGCAGAACAAGGCCTCGGGCTGGCCTATGTATATGCCCAGTATGCGGCGGCGCCAGTAGCCGACGGCCGGCTGAAAACAGTGCTTGACGACTGGTGCCCGGAAATCCCCGGCTTTTACCTGTACTACCCGAGCCGCAAGCTGATGCCGGCTGGCTTGAAAGCCTTTGTCGACATGCTGCGGATATTGCCCTGACCCTGCCAGGACAATCCCGTGAGCAGCGAGGGAGTCCGGGACGCAAGTAGCCAACTCCTACGGTCAACCGGAAAAATCGGCCAAAAATGAAATCCGATTCATCACTTTTTGATGATATTCAAGGCCTTGGACGTTCTCTGCCGCCGTCCAAGTTGACCTTGATCAAACAACCTGCCATCTCTTAGTCAAATCGTATTAGTCCGGATTGCCCGAAATATTCCGTAAGCCATAATCACGCACTGAAAAATTCCCCGTCCGGAAATCACTGCCGTGAATCTCAACGCAAAAGTCACTTTCTTTTTTGTCAGTATTTTTGCCGGCTTGCTGGCCGTACTCCTCGCCATCAGCCTGTACGCTTTCCGCAACTTCTCCATTGCCTCGGCGACGGATCACATCCGGACCGCCGGTGAAATCGTCCGCGTGCACTTGACGGAATCGATGATCAACGGCGTCATCGACAAGCGCGAGAGCTTTCTGCGCCGCCTGGTCGAAGTCCAGGGACTGAAGTCGGCGCGCGTCATCCGCTCGACCGAAGTCGAAAAACAATTTGGCAAGGGTCTGATCCAGGAGGCCGCCGTCGATGATCTGGAACGGCAGGTTCTCAAGGAAGGGAAGCCCCGCTTCGAGGTCATCACCCAAGGCGATGAAACCGTCTTCCGCGGCATCATTCCCTATATCGCCACGGCCAGTGGCAATCCGAACTGCCTGCAATGCCACCAGGTCAGCGAAGGCGCTGTACTTGGCGCCGTCAGCATGAGCATGTCGATCGAAGGTTTGCGCGAGAAAGCACTGATTACGGTGGCCGGCATCGGCCTCGTCGTCGCCTTCTTCGCGCTACTGCTCGTTTTGTTGCTGCGCCGCCTGTTGCGCCCCATTTCGGATACCGCCAACGCCGTCGAAGATGCCGTTCAACGTGCCCTGCGCGGCGATTTCAAAGCGCATGTCGAGAAGAAGACCAACGACGAAATCGGCCAGATCGCGACCGACATGAACCGCTTGCTGACCTTCCTCGACGACGGCCTCAACCGCATCGGCACCAATGTCGCCCGTCTCACCGAACGCACCCCGGCCCCCGGTGAAAACCTGCTGACAGCGACCATCGACATGGTCGACGGACTGACCAAGGCAGCCCACTTCAAGCAGGCCATCGAGGAAGATGAAGTCAAGAACGAGATCTACCAGCGCCTTTCCGGCGCGCTGCAAGAGGAATTCAAGCTGCAGGAATTCTCGCTCTACGAAGTCAGCAGCAACAAGAAGCAGATGAAAGCCATCATGGTCGATGGCCAAATGGCCGACACCTGCCGCTGGTGCGACCCGCAGATTCTGATCCGCCCCGAAGCCTGCCGTGTTCGGCGCACCGGCCATCTCGTCGACAGCATCAGCAGTCCGGGCATCTGCTACTCGTTCCAGCCGCCGGCCGAACTGGGCGAACGCCGTCATGTCTGCTTCCCGGTCATCCAGTCGGGTGCCGTCGGCAGCGTCGTTCAGCTGATGACGACCCCGGAAAAATCAGCCGAATTACTCAGCCAGATTCCCTTCATCAACGTTTACCTGCGCGAAACGGCACCGGTACTCGAAACTAAGCGGCTCATGGAAAACCTGCGTGACTCGACGCTGCGCGACCCGATGACCGGCCTCAACAACCGCCGCTTCCTCGAGGAATACGTCGAGACACTGGTTTCCAGCGTGCACCGCAAACGCACCCACGTCGCCATCCTGATGCTCGATCTCGACTACTTCAAGATGGTCAACGACACCTATGGCCACGATGCCGGCGATGCCGTGTTGAAAGCACTCTCCTCGCTGCTCAAGCAGTCGGTGCGCGCTTCCGATCTGGTCATTCGCTATGGCGGTGAAGAATTCCTGATCATCCTGGTCGACAGCGAAGGCGAGGCCGCCGACCACGTCGCTGAAAAAATCCGCCTCGCCGTCGAAAGCCTCAAGGTTCAGGTCGCCGGCATCACCCTGCAAAAGACCATCTCGATCGGCATTGCCGATTTCCCGACCGACAGCGACACCTTCTGGCAGGCCGTCAAGTTTGCCGACGTCGCGATGTACCAGGCCAAGGACCAGGGACGCAATCGGGTCGTCCGTTTCAATCCGGCGATGTGGAGCGATAACAAGGAATACTGAACACTTTATCCATTACCACAGATACAAGATAAAGCGACTTTTTCACCCGTTATCAAAACTTAACTGAGGCAATACACTGGCAACCTTCTGATTTTTTCTGGAGGCTGCCCGTGATTTCCGCCCTCTCCGCCCTGCTCGTTTTCCAGTTGGCCGGCGAAGTTCTCGCCCGCTCGCTCAGTCTGCCCATCCCCGGCCCGGTCATCGGCATGCTCATGCTCTTTGTCGCCCTCGTGCTGCGCGGTGGCCCCGGCGAAGAGTTGCAGACGACCAGCCAGAATCTGCTGCAACACCTCTCGCTGCTCTTCGTCCCGGCCGGCACCGGCATCATGGTTCATCTCCACCGGGTCTCCGACGAATGGCTGCCGCTGCTCGTTTCGCTGCTGGTCAGCACGCTGGCCACCCTGATCGTCACCGCGCTGGTCATGAAACTCTGCCAGCGCCACCCGGCCGCCACCGGAGAAACGCCATGACCCAGGAAATCAGCCAGATCTGGGTCTACCTCTCGGCCTCGCCGCTGCTCGGGCTGACCGTCACGCTGCTTGCCTATCAGGCCGCCTTCGCCCTCTACCGGCGCTCCGGCAACAACCCGCTGGCCAACCCGGTGCTCATCGCCGTTTTCATTTTGGTGCTGTTTTTGACGTTGACCGCAACATCGTACGAAACCTACTTCGCCGGTGCCCAGTTCGTGCATTTTCTGCTCGGCCCGGCCACCGTCGCGCTGGCCATCCCGCTGTACACGCAGTTCAAGCGCGTCCGCTCGATGCTCTTGCCGGTGCTCGCCGGGCTGCTCGCCGGCAGTCTGACCGCCATCGTCTCGGCCGTGCTGGTCGCCCGCCTGCTCGGCGCCAGCGACTCGACCCAGCTTTCGCTCGCCCCCAAGTCGGTGACGACGCCAATCGCCATGGGCATCGCCGAACGGATCGGCGGCATTCCGTCGCTGACCGCCGTGCTGGTCATCGTCACCGGCATCCTCGGCGCTGTTGGCGCGCGCTTCGTCTTCGACGCCATGAAGGTGCGCGACCCGGCCATCCGCGGCTTCGCCATCGGCATCGCCTCGCACGGCATCGGCACGGCCCGCGCCTTTCAGGTCAACGAGCAGAGCGGCGCCTTTGCCGCCCTGGCCATGGGCATGAACGGCGCACTCACCGCCCTGCTCGTGCCCTGGATCGCCGCTTATCTGATCAACATAGGGTAAGTACCTATGGCCGATGCCGCCCGGGCAGCGAAGAATTTGGCCATGCTCATGCGCCCCCCTCTTCCACAGCCGAAACATACCCGACTCTGGCTCGCACCTTATGTCGCGATTGGCGTTTTCGCGCTGGCCATGCTGATCCTTACCGCCCTGCTCCAGTGGCGCGAACTGGACACTGCCCGATCGGCCCTGGAGGGCGACATGCACTGGGCGGAAAGGACCATCGAAAACCGCCTGCATGCGCATCAGGATTTTCTCGGCGAACTCGGTCGCGAGCAGGAGTTCAAGCAGCTCACCTACGAGGCCTTCCAGGTCAAGGCCGGCCGTTATGCGCGCGAGGCGCCGGAAATCCAGGCCATCATCTGGGTCGATACCGATGGCAAGGTGGAGTGGGTTGCCCCCAACGAATCAACCGCTGTCTTTGTTGGCGAACAACTGACCGGCGAGCGTCTGGCCGCCCTGCAGAAAGCCTTGCGCGTCCGCACCGAGGTCGTTTCAGCCGACTACCGCGATGCCACCCAACGCCCGGCGCACGACATCATCCTGCCGGTCCAGCGCGGCAGTGCCGACCTCGGCGCATTCATCGCCGTCGAGTCGATTGAAGCGTTGCTGCGCACCACCCTGCCGACCGTGTTCACGACCCGCTACAGCCTGACCGTGGTCGATGCGCAGAATCGCGAGGTTCTCAGCAATTCGTCGGTCAAGCCGACCGACCGCCAGGTTTCCGGCCAGATCAGCCTTGATCTGCCCAACAACCGCCTCGGCCTCAATATCGTCGCCTACCGCGTCGGCGGCGCCTGGCTGCCCTTCGTGCCAGCGGCGCTGATTATCGTGCTGACCTTGATCGCGTCGGTGACGCTGATCCAGCTGCGCCGGCACGCCCAGCATCGGGCCGACACCGAGGAGGAACTGCGCACCGCTTACGCCTTCCGCCAAGCCATGTCGCAATCGCTGATCACCGGCCTCCGCGCCATCGATCTCGAAGGCCGGATCACCTTCGTCAACGCCGCTTTCTGCCGGATGACCGGCTTCGACGAAAGCGAGTTGGTCGGCATCAAGCCGCCCTACCCATACTGGCCACCAGAAGAATTCGATCGCCTGCAGAACAACATCGACACCGCCCTGGCCGGTAAGGCGCCGGCCAGTGGCTTCGAGATGCGCATCATGCGCAAGAGCGGCGAGCGCTTCGATGTCCGCCTCTACTTTTCACCACTGATCGGCACTAATGGCCAGCAGATCGGCTGGATGGCCTCGATGAACGACATCACCGAGCCGAAGCGGGTGCGCGTCGAACTCGAACGCGCCCATGAACGCTTCGTCACGGTCATCGACGGCCTCGACTCGGCGGTGCACGTCGCCGACGTGCAGACCGGCGAAATCCTCTTTGCCAACCGCGCCTTCCAGAACATCTTTGGCTTCGACGCGGTCGGCCAGAACTCGGCGCAGGTTACCGCCGCCTGCCGGCCGCCACCTGAACAGCTGGCCCGCGACCCGCAGCAGATCGGACCCGATGAACTGCCCTGCGAGCTGTTCGACGGCGAACTCCAGCACACCCTGTCCGGCCACTGGTATCACCTGCATGAACGGGCCATCCGCTGGGTCGACGGGCGTACCGTGCGCGTCCAGATCGGCGCCGACATCACCGACCGCAAGCATATCGATGAGGTCAATCTGCAGCAGCAAAAGCGGCTCGAGCAGACTTCGCGCCTGATCACCATGGGCGAAATGGCCTCATCGCTGGCCCATGAACTCAACCAGCCGCTGTCGGCCATCGCCAATTACTGCGCCGGTTGCGTCAAGCGCATGCAGGCAGGCAACTATCGCATCGATGACATCCTCGCCGCCATGCAGAAGGCCTCGGACCAGGCCGAGCGGGCCGGCAAGATCATCCGCCGCATGCGCGACATGGTGAAGAAGGGCGACCCCAACCGGCAACCCATCGCCCTCGAAGAACTGGTCGATGAAACGCGCGCCTTTGCCGACATCGATGCCCAGCGCACCGGCACGCAGATCGTCGTCGACCTGCCCGATAATTTGCCGAAAATCGTCGTCGACCGCATCATGATCGAGCAGGTGCTGCTCAACCTGTTCAAGAACGGCATTGAAGCAATGAGCGACGTGCCGGTCGAACGCCGGCTGCTGACCCTGCAGGCCAGGCGCGTCGACGAGCGGATGCTGGAAATCACCGTGGCCGACCAAGGGCACGGCCTGGCCGAAGAAGACATCGAAAAGATTTTTGCGCCCTTCTACACGACCAAGGCCGAAGGCATGGGCATCGGTCTGGCGATCTGCCGCTCGATCATCGAGTTTCACCAGGGGCGGCTATGGGTCGAGCCGCGGCGCGAGGGTGGTACCGTATTCCACTTCACTGTACCGATCGAAGAGTTAGGCGAGGACAGCAATGAATGATCTGACGCAAACGATTTATGTCGTCGACGACGACGAGGCCATGCGCGACTCGATGACCTGGCTGCTCGAGGGCGAAGGCTACGTTGTGGCCTGCTTCGATTCGGCCGAGAGCTTTCTCAAGGCGCGCCGCGACGACATGCGCGGCTGCCTGATACTCGATGTGCGGATGCCGGAAATGAGCGGCCTTGAACTGCATGAAAAGCTCGATGCCCTCGGCTCCGAATTGCCGGTCATCTTCGTCACCGGTCACGGCGACGTACCGATGGCCGTCTCGGCGCTGCAGCGCGGTGCCTGCGATTTCATCGAAAAGCCCTTCCACAACGAGGATCTGCTCTCGCGCATCGTCCGCGCCCTGGAGCTGGACGCCCAGCTATCAGCCCGCCGCCAGCGCAACGGGGCGATCAGCCACCGCCTCGATCAGCTGACCCAGCGCGAAAGCGAAGTCATGAAACTGGTCGTCGCCGGCAAGCTCAACAAGCAGATCGCCGACGAACTCAACATCAGCATGAAAACCGTCGAAGCCCACCGGGCACGGGTCATGGAGAAAATGGGCGTGCGCACCCTGGCCGAACTAGTCAAGGCCGTGGTCACGGTTAACTGAAAACGCGCGGCGGACGCGCCGGGCCAGACACTCAAAGCGGGATGATGTCGTCGCCGCCGGTGCCGAAGTGGCCTTCGTAATGCTTGAGCTGGCGAACTTCCTTGCGGCGCAGCAGCTTTTCCTGCACCTTGGGCGGCAGGTCGGTGAACATGATCAGATCCTTGGCAATCAGTAGTTCGATCGTGTCTTCAATAACCCGGACAAAGTCTCGGTCAAGTTCATGGAGCTCGTTCTGCCGCCAGCGTTCGTGGATAAACTGCAAGACATCGGGATGATCGGCCGGCAAGGCTTCGCTGGCATCGCCGAGGGGCATCGGATGCGCTTCGCAAATATTGCCCTTGCTGTCTCTTGCCACGTAAAGCATGCCCATTCCTCTCTCGGTTGATCGACGCAGTCTGCATTAGCTGATCGTGATTTGCAATTGATCCGGGCCGGAAAGGCCCAGTATCAGTAGTTCCTGACCGGCGCCTTGATCGGCATTTTCGGCGTTCCGAAATAGGTCGCCGGCGGCGCCTTGAAGCCAACCGCCTTGCCTTTCTGGTCGGTGACGATCGTCGCCGACTGCTCCTGCGGCTTTTTGCGGCTGGCGGTGATTTCCATCGCCACCGCCCGTGCCGGCATCGGGCGATCCATTTCAGCGCGCACGATGCGCACCCGTTCGGTGGCGATGCGCTTGTCGATGACATCCGTCGACATGTTCCGCTCGACAAGCTTTTCGCGCATGTTGAGCAAGTCTTCGAGCTCCTTCGAACTACGCATCGAACGCACCGGCGCTCCCCATTTTTCCTTGGGCTGGCTGACCGCGATGTTGAACTCTTCCGGATTGGTCACCATGCGCGCCAGTTCCAGCCGGTCGTGGCGCATCGCCCACTCCAGCGCACCATCGCCCCAGTCGTTCTTCGGCATCCGGTCGGCGCCCTTTTCGATCAGCTTGCGGGCCAGCCCCTGATGGCCTTCATACACCGCCATCATCAGCACGCTCGAACCGTTGGTGCTCAGGGCATTGATGTCCGCCCCCTGATCGATCAGAAAATCGGCCACGTCGCTGCGCCCGGCGAACACCGCGTAATGCAGCGCCGACCATTGCCGGGCCGGGGCGTTGATGCGCGCCCCGCGCTCCAGCAGCCATTTGACCGTATCCAGATTGCCGCGCCAGGCAGCCAGCGCAATCGCCGATTCGCCATTCGAATTGAGCTTGTTGATATCGGCACCACGCGACAGAAACAGACGCATGAGGTCCGGCTTGCCCTCCCAAGCACCGATCATCAGACCCGAACCGATCCGGCTGCCCATGAAATCAGGCGGCAGGCCGGCATCGAGCCAGCTTTCCGCCTGGCCTACATCGCCGAGCTCCATGCTGACAGTGAAGCGCACCGGGTCGGGCAAGGCATCGGCCGAAAAAACCGGCGCCGAAGCCGACAGCAAAAACCCCATCGCGCTTATCATGGCAAGCCGTCGTTTTACAGTTAGTTTCATTGCGTATCCATTGCCTCAGGCCAGCCCCCATTTTCTCATGACCCGGATCGATTACCGGCTTTTTGCGGCGCTGGCGTTGTCGCTCTCCCTGCATCTCTTGCCGCTGCTGCCGGATTTCAATTTTGGCCAAAAATTACGGTCGACCGTGGCACCGCTGAATGCCGAGCTGCGCCCGCCCCCGGCCGCCGCGATGCCACCGTTGAGCCTGCCGGAGCAGCCCAAACCGGCCAGTGAGCCAACGCCCAAGCCACCCAGGCCAGCGTTGGCAAAACCGCCCGAAAAAACCGGCGCCCAGAAAACCTGGACCCAGGCCGTCCGCGACCACCTCAAGAAACTCGACAACGCCGGCCAGTTCTACCCGGCCGAAGCCATCGCCCGCGGGCTGGAGGGCGAAGTCCTCGTCCTGCTCATCATCGACGAAGCCGGCAAAGTCAGCGCCGCCCGCGTCGAACAAGGCAGCGGCCAGCCGCTGCTCGACGACGCCGCCCTGCGCGCAGTCCGTTCGCTGCAATCGCTGCCGGCCGACGCACCGCGCCAGGTTGTTCTGCCGGTGCGCTTCCGGTTGCGTTGATCGGCTGACTGAGGCTCGGTTGCGCGCTTGATCGGCGGGCCAATGCCTGGCGCACCGAGAGAGATTGAACCGTTGGCGGGAAGCGCATTCAAACTCAGGGAAGCATCAACAACGATAGGGATTTTCCGGAAGGAGTCTGCCATGTCGATCTTTGCCCGCTACCAGAGTCGTTACGAGGCTCAGCAGGAAGAGGAAATGTCGGTCCAGGAATATCTGGATCTGTGCAAGAGTGACAAGACCGCGTACGCCAGTGTCGCCGAACGCATGCTCATCGCAATCGGCGAGCCCGAACTTGTCGATACCCGGCTCGACCCCCGCCTGTCGCGGATCTTCGCCAACAAGATGATCAAGCTCTACCCGGCCTTCCGCGAGTTCTATGGGATGGAAGAGGTCATCGAGCACATCGTTTCCTACTTCCGCCATGCTGCCCAGGGACTGGAAGAGAAGAAGCAGATTCTCTATCTGCTGGGGCCGGTTGGCGGCGGCAAGTCGTCGCTCGCCGAACGCCTGAAATACCTGATCGAGAAAGTGCCTTTCTACGCCATCAAGGATTCGCCGGTCCATGAGTCGCCGCTTGGCCTGTTCAACGTTCTCGAGGACGGCGAAATACTGGAAGAGGATTTCGGCATTCCGAAGCGTTACCTCGGGACCATCATGAGCCCGTGGGCGGTCAAGCGCCTGCATGAGTTCGGCGGCGACATCACCAAGTTCCGCGTCGTCAAGCTGCGCCCTTCCGTGCTTTCCCAGATCGCTGTCTCGAAGACCGAGCCGGGCGACGAGAATAACCAGGACATTTCATCGCTGGTCGGCAAGATCGATATCCGCAAACTGGAAAGCTATTCGCAGAATGACCCAGATGCCTATTCGTACTCCGGCGGTCTGTGCGTCGCCAATCGCGGCATTCTCGAATTCGTCGAAATGTTCAAGGCGCCGATCAAGGTGCTGCACCCCCTGCTCACCGCCACGCAGGAGCAGAACTACAAGGGCACCGAGGGCTTTGGTGCGATTCCCTTCGACGGTCTGGTGCTGGCCCACTCCAACGAGGCGGAATGGCAGGCCTTCAAAAACAATCGCAACAACGAGGCCTTCCTCGACCGCATTTACATCGTCAAGGTGCCGTACTGCCTGCGTGTCACTGACGAAATCCACATTTACGAAAAGCTGCTCTTCAACTCTTCGCTGGCCAACGCCCCCTGCGCCCCCGACACGCTGCGCATGCTGGCCCAGTTCTCGGCCTTGTCGCGCCTCAAGGAACCGGAGAACTCCAGCATCTACAGCAAGATGCGGGTCTACGACGGCGAGAATCTCAAGGACACTGACCCCAAGGCCAAGAGCTATCAGGAATACCGCGACTTCGCCGGGGTGGACGAGGGCATGACCGGGCTATCCACCCGCTTCGCCTTCAAGATCCTGTCCAAGGTATTCAATTTCGATCACCGCGAAGTAGCGGCCAATCCGGTGCACCTGATGTACGTGCTCGAGCAGCAGATCGAACAGGAACAGTACCAGCCCGAAATCGAGGAACGCTACCTGCGCTTCCTCAAGGAATTTCTCAGCCCGCGCTACGCCGAATTCATCGGCAAGGAAATCCAGACGGCCTACCTGGAGAGCTATTCCGAATACGGCCAGAACATTTTCGACCGCTACGTGACCTATGCCGATTTCTGGATTCAGGATCAGGAGTTCCGCGACCCGAATACCGGCGAAATGCTCGACCGCGGCGCCCTCAACGATGAACTGGAGAAGATCGAGAAGCCGGCTGGCATCAGCAACCCCAAGGACTTCCGCAACGAAGTGGTGAATTTCGTGCTGCGCGCCAGGGCCAAGAACGACGGCACGAACCCGGCGTGGACGAGCTACGAGAAATTGCGGGCGGTCATCGAGAAGAAGATGTTCTCGAACACCGAGGAGCTGCTCCCGGTCATTTCCTTCAATACCAAGGCCAGCGCCGACGAGCAGAAGAAGCACAAGGACTTCGTCGAGCGCATGACCAGCAAGGGCTACACCGAGAAGCAGGTTCGCCTGCTCTGCGACTGGTACTTGCGGGTTCGCAAGTCTTCGTGATGGTGGAAAGGCGGGGCGGTTTCGCCGCGCAACGGGAGGTCACCCATGACGGTACGCATCGTCGATCGGCGGCAGGACAGCAAGAACAAGAGTTCGATCAATCGCAGCCGTTTCATCCAGCGCTTCAAGGGGCAGATCCGCAAAGCGGTGGCCGATGCCATTGCCCATCGCGGCATCCGCGATCTCGACAACGGCGAGAAGATCGGCATTCCCGGCAAGGACATCACCGAGCCGCATTTCCGCCATGGCAAGGGTGGCAAGCGGGAGATCGTGCATCCCGGCAACGACCGCTTCAATACCGGCGATAGCGTCGACCGCCCCCTCGACGGTTCCGGCCAGGGGCCGGGCGGGGCGAGCGAGGATGGCGAGGGGATCGACGACTTCGTCTTCACGCTGACCCGCGACGAGTTCCTCGACATCTTCTTCGACGAACTGGCCCTGCCCAACCTGGTCAAGCGCCAGCTGGCCCGCATCGACGAATACAAGCGGGTGCGCGCCGGCTACACGCAGAGCGGCGTGCCGACCAACATCAATCTGGTGCGCACCATGCGCGGCGCGGCCGGGCGGCGCATCGCCGTCGGCGCCCCCTTTGCCGCCCGGCTGCGCGAACTTCGTGAAGAACTGGAACGCCTGCGCCGCGACTGCCCGGGCGACCCGGACATCGTCCGCATCGAGCGCGAAATCGCCAGCCTGCTGGCACGGCGCGAGGCCATTCCGTTCATTGACCCTTTCGACCTGCGTTACAGCAACCGCATTCGCATCGCCCAGCCCTCAACGCAGGCCGTGATGTTCTGCCTGATGGACGTTTCCGGGTCGATGGACGAGTCGAAGAAGCAGATCGCCAAGCGCTTTTTCATGCTGCTCTACCTCTTCCTCAACCGCAATTATGAACATATCGAGGTGGTCTTCATCCGCCACCACACGGTGGCTGAGGAGGTCGACGAAGAGAATTTCTTCCACTCCCGGGAGACCGGCGGCACCATCGTTTCCAGCGCCCTCAAGCTGATGCACGAGATCGTCGTCGCCCGCTATGCATCGAGCGCCTGGAACATCTACGGCGCCCAGGCTTCGGACGGAGACAACTGGAACAACGATTCGCCGCCCTGCCGGGAGCTGCTCAGCGAATCCATCCTGCCGCTCGTCCAGTATTTCGCCTACATCGAGATCGCCGACGCCGAACCGCAGAACCTCTGGCTCGAGTACGAACGCCTGCTCGACAGCCATCCCGGGTTATTTGCCATGCAGCGCATCGCTGCGGTGGCCGACATCTACCCGGTGTTCCGCGAACTCTTCCGAAAGCGACTGGCATGAGCAAAAAGCGCACTCGCCCGATTGCCGAGGGCTCGGAATGGACGATCGAAGCCATCGACCGCTACGACGCCGAGATCGGCCGCGTCGCCAAGGCCTACGGTCTAGACTGCTACCGCCACCAGCTCGAAATCATCACCGCCGAGCAGATGATGGACGCCTACGCCGCCATCGGCATGCCGGTCTATTACCACCACTGGTCCTTCGGCAAGCACTTCCTGGAAACCGAGAACCGCTACAAGCGCGGCCAGATGGGCCTGGCCTACGAGATCGTCATCAACTCCGACCCTTGCATCGCTTACCTCATGGAGGAAAACACGCTGACCATGCAGGCCCTGGTCATCGCCCATGCCGCCTACGGCCACAATTCCTTCTTCAAGGGCAACCACCTGTTCAAGCAATGGACCAGCGCCGACGCCATCATCGACTACCTCGTCTTCGCCCGGAACTACATCGCCCAGTGCGAGGAACGCCACGGCTTCGCGGCGGTCGAGCAACTGGTCGATGCCTGCCACGCCCTGAGCAATCTGGGCGTCGACCGCTACAAACGTTCACCGCGCCTGTCGCTGGAAAAGGAAACGCTGCGCCAGAAGGAGCGCGAGGAATATTTGCAGGCCCAGGTCAATGATCTGTGGCGAACGCTGCCGCGTCATGCCGCGGCCGTCGCCGAAGAGGAGGAACGGCGCTTCCCCGAGGAGCCCGAGGAAAACCTGCTCTATTTCATCGAGAAGAACGCGCCGCTGCTCGAACCCTGGCAGCGCGAGATCATCCGCATCATTCGCAAGATCGGCCAGTATTTCTATCCCCAGCGCCAGACCCAGGTCATGAACGAGGGCTGGGCCTGCTTCTGGCACTACACCCTGATCAACACGCTGTACGACGAAGGCAAGCTGACCGACGGCTTCATGATGGAGTTCCTGCAATCGCATACCAATGTCGTCTACCAGCCACCGTACACCAGCAAGTGGTACTCGGGGATCAACCCTTACGCGCTGGGTTTTGCCATGTGGCGCGACATCCGGCGCATCTGCGAGGAACCGACGGCCGAGGATCGCGAATGGTTTCCCGAGTTTGCCGGCTCGGACTGGCGCGAAACCTTCAATTTCGCGATGAGCAATTTCAAGGACGAGAGCTTCGTCGCCCAGTACCTGTCGCCCCGCCTGATGCGGGAATTCCGCCTGTTCGCCATCCTCGACGAGGAGGCCAACCCCAAGCTGCGCGTCAATGCCATTCACGACGACATGGGCTATCGCGCCCTGCGCCGCGCGCTCGCCGAGCAATACAACCTGGGCAGCGCCGACCCCGACATCCAGGTCTGGAATGTCGACCTGCGTGGCGACCGCTCGCTGACCCTGCGCCACTTTTCCCATCAGCACCGCCCGCTCGGCCCGGAAACGGAGCGCGTCATCGAACATCTGGCCACCCTCTGGGGCTTCACGGTGCGTCTCGAAACGCAGATGCCGGACGGGAATCTGCGGCCGGTCGCCGAATACCGCAGCGAAAAGCGCAACCGCCAAATCCCCTAGCCTCTTCCTGAAAGACGCGCCATGCCCATCCAGACCCTGCTTCAGCCTCATTTCACCGACCTCGGCGGAGGCATGACGGTGCGCCGCCTGCTGCCGTCGGCCGGTCGCCAGTCGGTCGGGCCGTTTCTGTTCTTCGACCATTTTGGCCCGGTCTGGCATGAGCCCGACAGCAATACCGATATCCGGCCGCATCCCCACATCGGTCTGGCCACGGTGACTTACCTGTTCGAAGGGGCCATGCTCCATCGGGACAGCCTGGGAAGCGTGCAGCGCATCGAACCCGGCGCCATCAACTGGATGACAGCGGGACGCGGCATCGTGCATTCGGAACGCACCCCGGATGACCTGCGGCAGCAAGTCCATGCCATCCACGGCCTGCAGTTGTGGGCCGCCCTGCCCGTGGCCTTCGAAGAGGCCGAGCCGGCCTTCGCCCACACACCGGCCGAGGCCATTCCGGTTTGGCGGGATCCCCTGATTGCCGTCCGTGTCCTGATCGGCCAGGCCTTCGCTCTCGTCTCGCCGGTGCATACCTTTGCCCCGACGCTCTACCTCGATGTGGCGGCGCAAGCGGGCGGCGTCCTCCATCTGGATTGCGTCGCCGAAGAACGCGCCGTCTACGGAATCGAGGGCCGTCTGGCGGTCGATGGCCAGGCTCTTGAGCCAGGCCTGCTCGCGGTCCTGAGCGATGGCCAGCCGGTAGTCATCGTCGCCGAGCAATCCGCCCGCTTCGTCGTCATCGGCGGTGCGCCACTCGATGGACGCCGGGCCATGTGGTGGAACTTCGTTTCCTCGCGCCGCGAACGGATCGAAACGGCCAAGGAAGACTGGCGCCAGCAAAGGATGGGCGTCATTCCCGGCGAGACCGAGTTCATTCCCTTGCCGGAGCGCTGAATCAGGCGGGCCCCAGCCTTAAGGGAAGAAAAGCCCTGCCCCGGGAATCATTTCAATTTTGGCCAAAATTTCCGGTTGACCGTGGAGACCTGCCCCACGCAGCCATGGCCGCTCAGATCGCCCCGCCGGCGCGCAGCGCGGCAATGCGCTCCGTTGCGTAACCCAACCCGGCCAGCACCGCATCGGTATGCTCGCCGAGCGCCGCGCCCAGCCATTCCGTGCTGCCCGGCGTTGCCGACAATTTGGGCACGATGCCGGGAATCTTGAATTCCTTGCCGTCCGGCAGGCGAGCCGATTCGAACATCTGGCGGGCGATGAATTGCGGGTCGGCGAACATATCGACCGCAGAATAGACGCGCGATGACGGCACTTCCGCCGCGGCCAGCATGGCCAGCACTTCGGCCTCATCGTGTTCGGCACACCAGGCGTCGATCACACCGTAAATCTCGTCGCGCCGCGCATCGCGGCCGGCGTTGTCGGCCAGGGTCGGATCATCGGCCAGATCCGGCCGGCCGATGGCCAGCATGAAGCGTTTGAAAATCGCATCGCCGTTGGCGCCGATGGTCACGTGCTTGCCATCCTTTGTCGTGTGCGTGCTCGACGGCGTGATGCCCGGCATGATGTTGCCGGTGCGTTCGCGGACGAAGCCGAAAACGTCGAACTCCGGCACCATCGACTCCATCATGGCGAAGACTGCCTCGTAGAGCGCGACATCGACCACCTGCCCGGCCCCGCCATTGACTTCCTTGTGGCGCAGCGCCATCAGCGCGCCAATCGCGCCCCACAGCGCGGCAATCGAGTCGCCGATGGAAATCCCGGTGCGCACCGGCGGCCGGTCGGGAAAGCCGGTGATGTAGCGCAGGCCGCCCATCGATTCGCCAACGGCGCCAAAACCCGGCTGATCCTTGTACGGCCCGGTCTGGCCGAAGCCGGAGAGGCGCACCATGACCAGCCCCGGGTTGTCCGCCTTCAGGGTTTCCCAGCCCAGCCCTAGCTTTTCCAGCACGCCGGGGCGGAAGTTTTCGACCAGGATGTCGGCTTCGGCAATGAGCTGGCGGACAAAAGCGACGCCCTCCGCATGCTTGAGGTTGGCCGTCACCGATTTCTTGTTGCGCCCCTGCACGGCCCACCACAGCGAAGTGCCTTCGTAGAGCTTGCGCCACTTGCGCAGCGGGTCGCCACCGTCGGGCGATTCGACCTTGATCACCTCGGCACCGAATTCGCCCATGATCCGCGTGCAGAACGGCCCGGCGATCAGCGTGCCGAGTTCAACCACTTTGAGCCCGGCTAGCGGTTTTTGCGCCTCGTCTTTTTGCGCCCCTGTCATCTCAAGGCTCCCAGTGTTCGATTTTCAATTTTTGGCCAAAAATCCGGTCGACCGTAGCAATCACCGACGCCGGCGCCCCGCTCGTCGCCACCGTCAGCCGGCCTTCGCCGCCACCGAGCAGATTGCCCGCCGCCAACAGCCGCTCAAGCTGACGCGCCACCGGCTCGCCGGTATCGAGCAACACGGTCCCCGCCGGCATGCGCCGGGCAATCGCCGCCGACACACACGGGTAATGCGTGCAGCCGAGCACCACGACATCCGCCGACGCCGCAGCCAGCGGCGCGACAAAAATATCGAGCAAGGCCGCCACGGCAGCGCTATCCGGCCCCTCAGCCTCAATCGCCTCGGCCAGCCCCGGGCACGGCTGGGCAATGACACGATGGCCGTTGGCGTGGTTGCCAACCAGCCGCTGAAACCGCTCGCTGGCCAAAGTCCGCGTCGTCGCCAGCACGCCGATGACACCCGATCTGGTCAGCCCCACCGCCGGCTTGACGCCAGGCTCCAGCGCCACCACCGGCACCTCAATGGCAGCCCGAATCGCCTCCGCCGCCGCCGCCGTCGCCGTATTGCAGGCAATCACCAACGCCTTCGCCCCACGCTTGACCAAGGCCTCGGCGATCAACACACCGCGCTCGCGCAGAAACACCTCCGGCCGGTCGCCATAGGGCAGAAAGCGGGTATCGGCAAAATAGAAAAAATCTTCCTGCGGCAGTCGTTCGCGCAAGGCGCGCAACACCGTCAGGCCACCGAGGCCAGAGTCGAAAACAGCGATGGGATGAGAGGTCAAAGTTGTTTCCGGATATTCGGCAAATGTCTGATTTTAGTCTTTGTCCGTTGCCTGCCCAAAACGCTCAGCCTTGAACAACAGGGCAAGACCTCTAATGTTCTGCGGTGTTACTTGGCAGTAGCCCACCCAGCCTTCAACATCCGGTCATAAAGCACGACATTGACCGTCGCCGCCAGGTTCATGCAGCCGTGGGTGGGGATGTAGACGATGTCCTTGCACCATGAGGTGACGTTCTTTTTCAGGCTGCCGTCTTCCGGGCCGAAGATGTAAAAAGCGCGTTCGGGGTGCTGGTATTCGGTGAGCGGCTTGGCGTCCGGGTGAACTTCGATGGCGACCGGGACGCAGCCGAAGGGGATGACCTGCTGCAGGTCGTCGACGCCGATCAGCGGCAGTTGCAGGTGGACCTGCTTGGTGTCGGTGCGGAATTCGACGGCGCGCTCGTAGCGTTTGCCGGTGTAGAAAACCGTGTTGACGCCGTAGCAACCAGCGGCGCGCATGATGGAGCCGACATTTTCCGGGCCTTTCGGGTTGTAGAGGCCGATGCAGGAATAGCCGGTGTAGCTCTGAACGGCTTGCTTTCTGGTGATCGTTTCGATGCTCATCGTTACTCGGGCTGGCGGAATTCGTCGTCTATCCAGGCGTTGGCGCTGGCCGGGCTGAGCTTGAAGTTCGGGCCGACACGAACCTTGGCCAGTTGCTCGCCATCGGCATCTTCGGCCGACAGCGTGGCGTAGGGGTCGTCCTCGTCGGGAACGATGTCGAGGCAGATCAGAATTGGCCCGTTTTCCCGGTCGACCGTGAGTTTCCGGTGCAGTTGGGCGTGCAGTTGATGTTCGTGGCGGCGCAGGACTTCCGAGGCAGTCTTGATCAAAGTCTGGAAGGCGGAAACGTCGAGCGGCTTGGGATTTTTCTTGTCGCGCCCCATGGTCCACGGGCCGACCAGCGCCGGCTCGGCTTCGCCATCCTTGATCATTTCGACGGCCCAGCCCTCGTCGTCTTCGTTCTTGATGACGCGGGCCGTCCAGCCGTTGTTGCGCCACAGGCGTGGCTCGTTGATGACGTCGGACTCTTCGGTCTCGACGAGGTCGTTCGTTGCGTTTTCAGTCATCCCCGCATTGTACTTCCCGGCGCGGGGCTAGGAGGCGGCGGCAGCCTTGCTGGCTTCGATTTCAAGGTGACACGGCGCCAGCAGCAGATGCGCCAGATGCTCCGGATCGTTCGAGCCCATGTGCTCGGCGAAGGCGGTCAGCCGGGGATCCTTGGCCTCGGCCAGGGTAGCGATCAGCAGCCGTGCGGCTTCGCGCGGATTGGTCACGCCGGGCACATAGCCGGGCCAATCCTTGTAATGCGTCAGCAGCTCGGCCTTGTGGTCCTGATAGAGCGCCGAATTCCGGGTGAATTCGAGTTCGGCCTTTTTGGCAGCGATCTCGGCGTCAATTTCGGCATCGGTGTTCTGGTAATGAGCCTTCTCGGCCTCGGTCCAGTGCGGCTTGTCGCCGTGCTTTTCGCGCAGCGTGGCGAAGGTGCTGTCGAGTGCGATCTGCGAGTGGGTCGAAGCGTCGCGAAAAACATGAACCATGTCCTTGCCGTGCCCTTCCTTGCCGACGTAGCGCATGCTGGCCGTGATGCGCCGCGGATTGAAGCGAAACTGGCGGGCGCAGGCGGCGCGGAGGAGATCGAAGAGTTCTTCAATTTTTGCTGGGCTCACGGGACTTTCCTTTCGCTCGCCCGAATTGCGGCGATTGCATCGCTGGCCAACTGGCTGGCAACAGCATACGCCTGCCTCGGGACGACGGGTGGCAGGAATGCGTCAAATCTCCGGCCTTGTTCAAACGACGGCCGCTGCGGCAGATTGTCGCAGTATTAGCAAATGCTAATTTTTGGTTCTATAAAGGAAGTGAGGCTTTTCTCAATTCACAATTTCTGGAGAAAATCATGAAAGCACCTAGACTTCATTTATGGCTGGTAGCAGCAGCCATTTCGCTAACCGCCTCCGTGGCCGACGCCAGAGGAGGAGCGGGTGGTGGCATGGGCGGAAATGGCGGCCAGTCGGCAGGCAGTGGCTACCGGGGCGGTCAGGTTGACCAGACTCGCACGCAAACACACGAGCAGACTCGGGACCGAACCCGGGAGCAGGATCGGGTGCAAACAAGAGACCCGGAACGGAGTCAAACCAAAGAACAGGACCGGACCCAGTCCCGCGACCGTATTCATGCCCCGACGGCGACATCGCCGGCCTCGAATTAACCCTTGATCATTGAGGAGAAAACCATGAACACGAATGGCATGAAGGTAACTCTTGCAGCGTTGGTTTTCGGACTGATCTCTTCCGGCACATTGGCTGCCGATGCGCCAATCTACGGCAGCCAGATCATGACCAACCAGGAGCGCATCGAACATCGGGCCAAGCTTCGTGCTGCCAAGACGGCTCAGGAGCGCGAACAGGTTCGCCTTGAACACCATGAGCAAATGAAATTGCGGGCCAAAGAGCGCGGCGTTGCCTTGCCGGATGAACCACCTGCACAGGGCGGCGGCATGGGTCCGGGTGGCGGTATGGGTGGCATGGGCCCGGGTGGCGGCATGGGCGGCGGCCGAGGTCGCTAAAGCAGGAGACGGCTTGTCGACAGGCGTTGGCCACGCCCCCCCCAGCCTGAGGAGTATTTGTCGCCGCAAGGTGACGATCTCCCACCTGATTTCAGGCGGGAGATCGTCAATCAAGCATAAATCACATGCGGGCGATCATCGCATCGCCGAAGGCCGAGCAGGAAAGCTCTTCGGCACCATCCATCTGGCGGGCGAAGTCGTAGGTCACCTTCTTGTCGCCGATGGCCGCTTCCATGGCCTTGATGACGAGGTTGGCCGCTTCCTTCCAGCCGAGGTGGCGCAGCATCATTTCGGCCGAGAGAATGAGCGAACCGGGATTCACCTTGTCCAGCCCGGCGTACTTCGGCGCCGTGCCGTGCGTCGCTTCAAAGCAGGCGTACTGGTCGGAGATATTGGCGCCCGGCGCAATGCCGATGCCGCCAACCTGGGCGGCGAGTGCGTCGGAAATGTAGTCGCCGTTCAGGTTGGTGGTGGCGATCACGTCGTATTCGGCCGGACGGAGCAGAATCTGCTGCAGGAAGGCGTCGGCGATGGAATCCTTGACGGTCACTTCACGGCCGGTGTTCGGGTTGGTGAAATGGCACCACGGACCGCCGTCGATCAGCTGGGCGCCGAATTCCTCCTGCGCCACCTTGTAGGCGATGTCACGGAACAGACCCTCGGTGAATTTCATGATGTTGCCCTTGTGCACGATGGTCAGCGACTTGCGGTCGTTGGCGATGACGTACTTCAAGGCGGCGCGCACCAGACGGGTGGTGCCTTCGACGGAGATCGGCTTGATGCCGATGCCGGAGGTTGTCGGGAAACGTATTTTCTTGACGCCCATTTCCTTCTGCAGGAAATCGATAACCTTTTTGCAGGCCTCGGAATCGGCGGCCCATTCGACGCCGGCGTAAATGTCTTCGGTGTTCTCGCGGAAGATGACCATGTTGGTCAGTTCCGGGTGCTTGAGCGGCGACGGCACGCCCTTGAAATACTGAACCGGACGGACGCACTGGTAGAGATCGAGTTCCTGGCGCAGGGCGACGTTGAGCGAACGGATGCCGCCACCAACCGGCGTCGTCATTGGTCCCTTGATGGAAACCGAGTACTCCTTGAGCACCGCGAAGGTTTCCTGGGGAAACCACTCGTCCGGGCCGTAGAGGCGGGTCGATTTTTCGCCGGCGAAAACCTCCATCCAGTAAATCTTCTTCGTCCCGCCATAGGCTTTCTCAACGGCGGCGTCGATTACCTTGATCATGACCGGCGTGATGTCGATACCGATGCCATCGCCCTCAATGAAAGGAATGATCGGATTGTTCGGGATGGCCTGCCCCGGAACGATTTTTTGACCGCCTTGCGGCACCTTGATGTGAGAAGTCATGGTCTCTCCTTCAGTTTTATCGGACGGGCCGCAGCCGCGCATTCCGTTGAACAGCAAAGCCCGACGCTTGTCTCCGGCACCGGACAGCGAGGTGATTATGTCGCAAAACATCGGCCGGTGTCAGCCATTTGGCCGAGCGGAAAGACTTGCACGGTCAACCGGAAAAAAAGCCCGAAAATGAAAAAAGCGAAGACCGGATGGCCTTCGCTTTTTCTGATCCGGCGCCCACACGCCGGGAAAGATCGCTCGCTTAGACGCGCGCTGCCTTGAGTGCGGCATTCAGCGTCGGGCTCGGACGCATGATCGCCTTGGTCTTCTCGGCATCGGCTTTGTAGTAGCCGCCGATATCGACCGGACGACCCTGCACCGACTTCATTTCGGCAACGATCTGACCTTCGTTGTCAGTCAGGGTCTTGGCCAGCGTGGTGAACTTGCTGGCCAGTTCCTTGTCTTCGGTCTGCGCTGCCAGTTCCTGCGCCCAGTACATGGCGAGGTAGAACTGCGAGCCGCGGTTGTCCAGCTCACCGGTCTTCGGCGACGGCGACTTGTTGTTGTCGAGCAGCTTGCCGGTCGCAGCGTCGAGCGTCTTGGCGAGCAGAATGGCGCGCTTGTTGCCGTCCTTGATGCCCTGCTCTTCGAGTGACACGGCCAGAGCCAGGAACTCGCCGAGCGAATCCCAACGCAGGTGGTTTTCCTGGGTCAGCTGCTGGACGTGCTTCGGAGCCGAACCGCCGGCACCGGTTTCGTACATGCCGCCACCGTTCATGAGCGGGACGATCGACAGCATCTTGGCCGAGGTGCCCAGCTCCATGATCGGGAACAGGTCGGTCAGATAGTCGCGCAGGATGTTGCCGGTTACCGAGATGGTGTCGAGGCCGCGAGCGACGCGTTCCAGCGTGAAGCGCATGGCGCGCACTTGCGACATGACGTAGATTTCCAGGCCGCTGGTATCGTGATCCTTGAGGTACTTGTTGACCTTCTTGATCAGCTCGTTTTCGTGCGGACGATAGCTGTCCAGCCAGAAAACAGCCGGCATGCCGGACTGGCGGGCACGGGTAACGGCGAGCTTGACCCAGTCGCGGATCGGCGCGTCCTTGACCTGGCACATGCGCCAGATATCACCGGCTTCAACGTTCTGGGTCAGCAGCACTTCGCCGGTAGCGTTATCGACGATGTTGGCAATGCCATCTTCGGCGACTTCAAAAGTCTTGTCGTGCGAGCCGTATTCCTCGGCCTGCTGGGCCATCAGGCCAACGTTCGGGACGGTACCCATGGTCCGCGGATCGAAGTTGCCATGCCATTTGACGAAATTGATCATCTCCTGATAAATGCGGGCAAAGGTCGATTCCGGCATGACGCACTTGCTGTCGTACTGCTTGCCGTCAGCACCCCACATCTTGCCGCCCTGACGGATCATGGCCGGCATGGAAGCGTCGACGATGATGTCGTTCGGCGAATGGAAGTTGGTGATGCCCTTGGCCGAGTCGACCATGGCCAGACGCGGACGGTGTTCCTGACAGGCGTGCAGGTCACGGATGATCTCGTCGCGCTTGGATTCCGGCAGGGTCTTGATCTTTTCGTACAGATCGACCATGCCATTATTGACGTTGATGCCCAACTCGTCGAAGGTCTTGCCGTGCTTCTCGAAGGCATCCTTGTAATAGATCTTGACGCAGTGGCCGAAAACGATGGGGTGCGAAACCTTCATCATCGTCGCCTTGACGTGCAGCGAGAACAGGATACCGGCTTCGCGGCAGTCTTCGAGCTGGGCTTCGTAGAAGTCGCACAGCGCCTTCTTGCTCATGAACATCGAGTCGATGATCTCGCCTTCAAGCAGGGAGAGCTTCGGCTTGAGCACGGTGGTCTTGCCGCCCTTGGCGATCAGTTCCATGCGCACTTCGCGTGCCTTGTCGAGGGTCAGCGATTTTTCACCGTGGTAGAAGTCACCGTGCTCCATGTGTGAGACATGGGTCTGCGACCACTGCTTCCATTCGCCCATCGAGTGCGGGCGCTTCCTGGCGTAGTTCTTGACGGCGCCCGGCGCGCGGCGGTCGGAGTTGCCTTCGCGCAGCACCGGGTTGACGGCCGAACCGAGACACTTGCCGAAGCGGGCCTTGAGGGCCTTGGCTTCTTCGGTATCGGCGGTTTCCGGGTAATCAGGGATGGCGTAGCCCTTTTCCTGCAGTTCCTTGACACAAGCCTTGAGCTGGGCAACGGAAGCGGAAATGTTCGGTAGCTTGATGATGTTGGTTTCCGGCAGCAGGCACTTTTTGCCCAGTTCGCCCAGGGTGTTCGGCACCTTCTGGTCGTCCGCAAGGAATTCGGAGAACTCTGAGAGAACTCGGGCCGAAACGGAAATGTCGGCCTTCTCGATTTCAATGCCGGCCGGCCCCGTAAAAGTGCGGACGATCGGCAAAAACGCACAAGTCGCCAACAGCGGCGCCTCGTCGGTGAGCGTGTAGATGATCTTGGACTTGCCTGCGGACATACGAACCCCTTGGTGATGGTTTTTAATATGCGAGTCGACGACGATACGCCGATACCCTTGCGCGGTGCTTACAGAGTCTCGGGAGTATCCGCAACGCAGCGCTTCCGGTCAACGGTGAAATGCGGTTTCACAGTGTGGTCCGCCGCGGACGCCCCGAATGGCGGCGATCTCGTCATTTCGCCTCCGGCCCACTAAAATCTGCTGACATACGGAGCGATCACATGAAAATCTCAGTCGGCCTCTACGGCACCAGCGCGCACCAGATTGCGCTGGCCATGATCCAGGGATTCAACAAGCACTACACGCTGTTTCGCCTGAGCAGCCGCGAAGCCAAGTCGCGTTTCGAACAAAGTGACTGGCAGGGCGTGCACAGGGCAGTGCGCGAGCGTATCCGCTTCTACGATGACCGCGTGGACGAATGCGTCGAACGTCTGCGCGACGACTACGATGCCCAGCACATCGACGACAGCACCTGGCAGCAGGTCAAGCTGCTCTACATCGGCCTGCTCCTCAACCACAAGCAGCCGGAACTGGCCGAAACCTTCTTCAACTCGGTGACGACCAAGATCCTGCACCGCAATTATTTCCACAACGATTTCATTTTCGTCCGCCCGAGCATCTCGACGGAGAACATCGAGGGCGACGACAGCCAGACCTACCGCAGCTACTACGCCAAGGAAAACGGCCTGCGCGGGGCGATCCACAGCATCATCGCCGACTTCGGCTGGCTGCGCCCCTTCGCCGACCTCGAGCGAGATGTTGACCATGTTTACGACGCCGTCAGCCGCCATCTCAACGGCATGCCGCGGCGCGAGGTCAACTTCCAGATTCAGGTGCTCGGCTCGCCTTTCTACCGCAACAAGGCAGCCTACATCATCGGCAAGGCGATCAACGGCGCGAACGAGTATCCGTTCGCCATCCCGGTGTTGCACGACGAGGAAGACAAGCTCTACCTGGACACCATATTGCTCGACGGGTGGCGGATCGGCCTGCTCTTTTCGCTGTCGCGCGCCTACTTTATGGTCGATATGGAAGTGCCCTCCGGCTACGTCCAGTTCCTGCGCTCCATCCTGCCCAACAAGCCGCGCTCCGAGCTGTACATCATGCTCGGCCTCGGCAAGCAGGGCAAAACCATGTTCTTCCGCGATTTCATCTATCACCTGCACCACTCCGAAGACCAATTCATCATGGCCCCCGGCATCCGCGGACTGGTCATGCTGGTCTTCACGCTGCCCTCGTACCCTTACGTCTTCAAGATCATCAAGGATGTTTTCGGCGCCTCGAAGAACATGGACCGCGCCACGGTCAAGCGCAAATTCATGATGGTCAAGCAGGTTGACCGCGTTGGTCGGATGGCCGACACCCTCGAGTTCTCCAACGTCCTGTTCCCGCGCAAGCGCTTCGACGACGAGGTCATGGCCGAACTGGAAAAGCTGGCGCCGTCCTGCTACGAAATCGACGGCGATCAACTGATCATCAAGCACCTCTACATCGAACGCCGGATGGAGCCCCTCAACATCCATCTCGACCGCATGGAACGCGCCAACAACATCGAAGGCCTCGAACACGCCATCCGGGAATACGGCAGCGCCATCCGCGAAATGGCTCAGGCCAACATCTTCCCGGGCGACATGTTATGGAAGAATTTCGGCGTTACCCGCTTCGGCCGTGTCGTTTTCTACGACTACGACGAAATCGAGTACATGACCGACTGCAACTTCCGCAAAATTCCGCCTGCCCCCGATTTCGAAACCGAGATGTCGGGCGAGGTTTGGTACCCGGTGGCCAGAAACGATATTTTCCCGGAGGAATTCGCCACCTTCCTGCTCGCCTCGCCGCAGGTGCGGAAAATATTCCTCAAGTACCACAAAGACCTGCTTGACCCGAAATTCTGGCAGGATGCCCAGCAGAAAATCCGCGACGGCCATGTCGAGGACTTCTTCCCCTACCCGCAGGAACTGCGTTTTGTGAATACCAGCCAACAGCTCAACGAATAGGTAAGTGATCACTGATCCCGATAGTCAGAAACTCTGACTTCTGCCGAAATAACAATTCACTTATCTTCAGGTCGAATACATTAACCGAATCATGACCTCACCGTCATTCAAGGTCAGGTTCGGTGCTTTTAAAAACCTACATCGCCCACAATTCAAGGAGAGTGATGATGCCGCTTACCCTGGCGGTTGCTCGCGAAAGCGCCGACGGTGAATACCGTACGGCGCTCTCGCCCGAGACAGCCAAGAAATTCGCCGCCCTCGGCGCCAAGCTTTACATGGAACAAAGCGCCGGCATCCAGAGCCACTTTCTCGACCCGGACTACACCGGCGTCGAATTCGTGCATGGCTTGGTCGAAGCCTATGCCAATGCCCACCTGATCCTGCGCGTGACCCCGCCAAGCCTGGCTGAAATCGAGCGCATCCCAGAAGGCGCCGTGCTGATTGGTCTGCTCAAGCCCTTCGAAGACAAAGCCCGTCTCGCCGCCCTGAACGCCAGGAAGATCACCGCCTTCGCCCTCGAACTGCTGCCGCGCATCTCGCGTGCCCAAAGCATGGACGCCCTGTCCAGTCAGGGCGCCTGCGCCGGCTACCAATGCGGCCTGATCGCCGCCGCCCGCTGCACCAAGTTCTTCCCGATGCTGACCACCGCCGCCGGCACCATCCGCCCGGCCCGTGTGCTGGTCATCGGTGCCGGCGTCGCCGGCCTGCAGGCCATCGCCACCTGCAAACGCCTTGGTGCCATGGTCGAAGCCTACGACGTCCGTTCCGCCGCCCGCGAGCAGATCGAATCGCTCGGCGCCAAGTTCGTCGACACCGGCGTTGCAGCTGATGGCGTCGGCGGTTACGCCCGCGAACTGACGGCCGAAGAGAAGGCCGCCCAGACCGAGAAACTCGCCAAGGCCGTCGCCTTGTCCGACGTCGTCATCACCACCGCCGCCATTCCCGGCAAGAAAGCCCCGATCATCATCACCACCGACATGATCGGCCGCATGAAGTACGGCGCCATCATCGTCGACATGGCCGCCGAATCCGGTGGCAACTGCGCTTTGACCCAGCCCGGCGAACACGTCGTCGCCAACGACGTGAACAT
>VIKE01000021.1 GCA_008080565.1 Rhodocyclaceae bacterium
TGGCTACTTTCTTTTGGCGAAGCAAAAGAAAGTACGCCCGCCAGCAAGGCGGAACCCCATGCCAATTAAAAAGGGAAACCCCCACCTCAGGCCACATCCTTATACCGCCCGTACGTATAGTGCGCCGCACAAGCCCCCTCCGACGACACCATACAAGACCCCACCGGATTCTCCGGCGTACAAACCGTCCCAAAAATCTTGCAGTCTTGCGGCCGCTTGACCCCGCGCAGAATCGCCCCGCACTCGCAGGCCTTATGGTCAGCCACCGATTGATAACCAAGCGGAAAGCGCTTTTCAGCATCAAATTCGGCGAACTGGCTGCGAATGCGCAGCGCCGAGTAGGGCAGGATGTTCAAACCGCGCCATTCGAAATTCTTCCGCATTTCGAACACTTCGGCGACCAGTTGTTGCGCCTTCTTGTTGCCATCCCGGTCAACAGCCCGCGAGAATTCGTTTTCAACCTCGGCCCGGCCTTCATTGACCTGACGAACCAGCATCTTGATCGCCTGCATGACGTCGAGCGGCTCGAAGCCGGCGATGACCACCGGCTTGCGGTATTCCTCGGCAAAAAATTCGTAGGGCCGACTGCCGATGATGGTCGACACGTGGGCTGGCCCGATGAAGCCGTCGAGTGGCACGGTGCCCCACTGGCGGACTTCCGGCGATTCGAGGATGCTCGAAATGGCCGACGGGGTCAGCACGTGGCAGCAGAGTACCGAGAAGTTCTTGAGGCCGAGGACGGCTGCCTGCTTGATCGCCACCGCTGTCGGCGGCGTTGTCGTCTCGAAACCGATGGCGAAGAAGACGACCTGTTTGTCGGGATTTTTCTGGGCCAGCGTCACGGCATCGGCGCTTGAATAAACCATGCGGATGTCGCCGCCGCGGGCCTTGGCCTTGAGTAGCGAGAGGCTGTCGGAGGCTGGCACGCGCAGGCAGTCGCCGTAAGTGCACAGCGTGACCCCCTGTTCGAGCGCCAGCCTGATCGCCTGATCGACACGGCCGATGGGCAGCACGCAGACCGGGCAACCCGGGCCGTGAATCATTTTGACGTTGGCCGGCAGCAGGTCGGAAACACCGTAGCGCGAAATGGCGTGGGTGTGGCCGCCGCAGAATTCCATGAAATGGTAGCTGCGCGCCGGGTTCGCCTCGCGGCGGATGGCTTCGGCCAACCCCTTGGCCACCTCGCCGTCGCGGAATTCGTCGATGTATTTCATCAGTGGATGGTCAGATCGTCGCCGGGTGCCAACTCGCCCTGCAGTTGGCCGATTTCGGCGAACAGCTTCAAGGTCTTGGCGGCCTCTTCCGGATCGAGCTTGTTCAGCGCGTAGCCGACATGGACAATCACGTAGTCACCCACCGCCACGCCCTCGACCAGGGCTAGCGAGATTTCCTTCTTGACCCCGGCCAGATCGACCAGAGCGTTGTCGTTGTCGCGCAGTTCAACGACTTGCGCAGGAATGGCCAGACACATGACGGCTCCTCAAACTCTCAAAATTCGGTTCATCGCCGACCGCTCAGGGCGCGCAGAAAGCCGCGCCGACTGACCGGCTGGCGCGGTTCATCGCCAACCACGGCCACATGGGCGCCAAGACCGAGCGCCAAACGGGCATCGCCGACGAGAAGGCGGGCCGCCGCCATGCCCAGTACCTGGCTGATCGGCTGAACCAGTTCGACGCACTGATAATCGCCAAGTTCCGGGTCGTGGGCCGCGACGAAGCGCCAGTCCATGCTCCCCAGCGCCAGGTAGCGCTGCTGCCCGAGCGGAATGTCGCCCCACAGTTCGCCGCCTGCGGGCAAGAGAAAAATGCGGACGAACCCCGGGGCAATCACACCGGCCAGCCAGTCGCCGCGCTCCTGAACGCACCAGCAAACCTCGGCCGTCAGCGCCGGATTGACCGGCAAGCCTTCGGCCATGGCGGTGGAGCGCTGCATCAGCGCACTGGCCGGATCAAACTGCCACGAAGTCGGCGCCTTATCGCTCAAGACATTTCCTTTGTCGAAATCTGTTCTGACCGATTTTCGCTGCTCGGCTGCCGGTCGGCAAGCGCCAGACGGCGGGCGATCCAGGCCTGTCCAAGCGCCAGACCGCCATCGTTGGGCGGCGCCTGACGGGCTTCGAGCAGTTCGATGCCGGCCGCGTCGAAATGGCTGCGCAACGCCGTCATGAGCACGGAATTCATCGCGCAGCCGCCGCCGATGGCGATTTTTGTGGCTTTCAATTTTGGCTCTTTTTCCCGGTTGACCGTAGCAATCGCCCAATCGGCCAAACCAGCCGCCACGGTAGCGTGGAACAGCACCGCGCCGTGGGCGGCGTCGTCCTTGCAACCCATCAACGGCGACAACATCGGCGAAAAATCGAGGATCGTGCCGTCTTCGAGCAAGGCATAGCCACCGGGCAAAGGATCGACCGGACCGTATTGGACGGCCAGACCTTCGAGCTCCATCGCTGCCTGACCTTCGAATTGCATGAGATCGCGCACGCCGAGCAGGCCGGCGGCGGCGTCGAACCAGCGGCCGAGGCTGGTCGTCGGCGGGCAGCGTAGATTGCGGGCGAGCATGGTGAGCAGCGGGCCGGGGTCGCGGCTCGGGTAATACTGCTTGATCCAGCCGCCGACGCGGTAGCCGAAGCCGGCGCCGTGCAGGGCAGAGACGGCCATGCGCCACGGCTCTTTGGCGGCGCGGTCGCCGCCCGGCATGGCCAGCGGACTGAGGTGGCCGAGGCGTTGGCAGTTTGCGCCATCAAGATGCAGCAACTCACCGCCCCACGCGCCACCGTCCGGGCCGAGGCCGACGCCATCGAGCGCCAGACCGATGATCGGCTCGTTGACGCCGTGTTCGGCGCAGATCGCGGCGAGATGGGCGTGATGATGGCCGATGGCGATGGCCGGAATGCCGAGCTTTTCGGCCAGGCGAACGGCCAGATGCGTCGATGGGAAATCGGGGTGCAGGTCGTGGGCGATAAAGTCAGGCCGGACATCGAGGATGGCCAGCAGACGCTCGACCGTTTCTTCGAGAAAACCGATGGCCGCCGCGTTGTCGAGGCCGCCGATGTGCTGCGAGAGGAAGGCTTGGCGACCTTTCATGAGGCAGATCGTGTTCTTGAGGTAGCCGCCGAGCGCCAGTACGGTCGGGCCGTCATCGGCCAACGCAATCGGCACCGGCACGTAACCGCGGGCGCGGCGGATGAAGGCCGGGCCGGCCGGCGTTGCCCGGACGACGGAATCGTCGCAACGGATGACGATTTCCCGGTCGTGCAGCAGGTAGGCGTCGGCAATGCCGGACAGGCGTACAAGCGCTTCATCGTTGCCGATGACCAGCGGCTCGCCGTGCGGGTTGGCGCTGGTCATGACCAGCAGCAGGTCACTGGTTTGGGCCAGCCAGTCGATGCCGGCCGGGCGGCCGGCTGCTTCGTGCCAGAGCAGCAAATGCAGCGGCGTCGTCGGCAGCATGGCGCCGAGCCAGGCGAGGCCGGGGGCGATGCCTTTCAGTTCGGCGGCGCCCTTCGGGCAAAGGACGATGGGTGCGGCAACGCTGTGCAGCAGCGCCAGTTCAGCCTCACCGATCAGCGCAAACTCGGCCAGCGAGGCGACGTTGAGGCCCATCACGGCAAAGGGCTTTTCCTCGCGCTGCTTGCGTTCGCGCAGCTCGGCGACAGCCGCGGCGTTGCGCGCGTCGCAGGCGAGATGAAAACCGCCGAGACCCTTGATAGCGACGATTTTGCCGTCGCGCAGCAGGCGCAGGGTTTCAGCAATGGGATCGCTAGACAGTGGCTGTCCGTCGGCTGAAAGCAAGTTCAGTTGCGGGCCGCAGTCCGGGCAGCAGGTCGTTTCGGCGTGGAATCGGCGGTCGGCCGGGGCAAGGTATTCGTCGTTGCACGGCGCACAGAGCGGAAAGGCGGCGAGGCTGGTTTGCGCGCGGTCGTAGGGAATGCGACGGCTGACTGTATAGCGCGGGCCGCAATGCGTGCAGGTGGTGAAGGCGTAGCGCCAGCGGCGGCTGGCCGGATCGCAGATTTCGCCGATGCACTCGGGACAGATCGCGGCGTCGGGGCCGATAGCGGTTTTGACTTCGCCCGGTTCGCTGTCGAGGATGACAAAGCCTTCGCAACCCACTTCGGCTGCTTCGTCCTCGATGCTGTCGATGCGCGCCAGACGGGGCGCCTCGAGCGGCAAACGGGATTTGAATTTTGGCCAGTTTTTCCCGTTGACCGTGGCAATCACCCCGGCGCCATCGTTGCGCACCCAGCCGGTCAGCCCGAGTTCGCGGGCCAGCCGCCAGACGTAGGGCCGGAAGCCGACCCCCTGGACGAGACCGCGAATACGGAACAGGCGGCCGCTCATCGGCGGCCTACTTTTCCGCCAACTGGCGCTCCAGTTCGGCTACCCGGCGCTTCAGCGCGTCGACCGATTCCGAACGCTTGGCGCGCTGTGCCTCCAGCCCCGATTGAATCCAGTCCAGCCAGGCGCTCAGGCCATCCCCGCTGGTTGCCGAGACGCGGAAGATGGTCAGGTCGGGATTGACCCGGCGGGCGTTGGCTTCGGCCAGGTCGGCGTCGAATTCGAGGTAGGGCAGCAGGTCGCACTTGTTGAGCAGCATGACGTCGGCCGCGCGGAACATGTCCGGGTACTTGAGCGGCTTGTCCTCGCCTTCGGTGACCGAGAGGATGGCGACCTTGTGGTGTTCGCCGAGGTCGAAGGCAGCCGGGCAGACGAGGTTGCCGACGTTCTCGATGAGGAACAGCGATTCATCGGCCGGCTGCAAGCGCTCCAGCGCGTGACCAACCATGTGGCCGTCGAGGTGGCAGCCCTTGCCGGTGTTGATCTGCAGCGCCTGAACGCCGGTGGCGCGGATGCGCTCGGCGTCGTTGGAGGTCTGCTGGTCGCCTTCGACAACGCTGATGGCGACCTTGTCTTTCAACAGTTCGATGGTCTTGCAGAGCAGCGTCGTCTTGCCCGAACCGGGGCTGGACACGAGGTTGAGCGCGAAGATGCCGCGCTCGTCGAAATTCTGCCGATTGGCCGCGGCGTAGGTGTTGTTCTTGGACAGGATGTCCTGCTCGATCTGCACCATGCGGGCCTGCGACATGCCCGGCACGTGGGCGCCGGCCGGGCCGGTGCCGTAGTCGAGATCGCCGGCGACGCCGTGTTCGTGGTGATGGTGCTCGCCACCATGGCTGTGGGCGTGCTCGCCCGAATGAACATGGTCGTGGCTGTGTTCGCTGCCGTCACCGTGGTGATGACTATGGGCATGGGCGCCAACCAGCGCGGCGGCATGGCTGTGGGCGTGATCGTGGTCATGCCCGTGATCGTGGGTGTGGGTATGCACCGTGCCATCCTCGTGGACGTGGGTGTGTTCGTGGGGTTTTGCGTGCACTCCCTCGATCTTCGTTTCCCCTGCCCCGCAGCCGCAAACTGTACACATATCGGTCTCCTGATTACTCGATTTCTATTTCCTTGACCCGCATTTCCGTGCCGCCGGTGGCCTGGACCTGGTGGCTGCCGCATTTCGGGCAGGCGCCGTAGAGTTCCTGCATCGGCACCGTTTCGGCACACAGCATGCACCAGCCGGCGCCCGGCACGCTAACAATCTCCATCGACCACCTCCGCGACATGGGGCAGACAGGGATCGAGCGCCAGTATGGCCCGGTTCAAGCCCTGCCTGGCCTGATCGAGCGAGGCAAAGCGGAGATTACCCAACAGCGATGACAGGGCCGTGGCATCGGCAAAAAAACTGTCGGTCGGCGCCTGCACACGGTAGTTGGCGACCTTGCCCTCAACCACATGCACGGCATGCGTCAGCACGCCGCGCGCCGTCAGCGTTTGCCCGACGCCCCAGCCGTCCTCGCCGGCACTGGCCACCGGAAACGGGGCGCCACCGGCCAAGGAATCGACGGCAGCGAGGGTTTCGGCCAGGCGCGCTAGAAAAACGGCGCGAATCGAGGTCGGCACGGGCAGCGCCGGCATTTGCGCCGAGGTGCCCTGCCAGTAATCCAGCCAGGCCTGCGGGGCGAGCGGCGGAGCGGCTGGAATCTCCAGTTCGCCATCGTCCGGCGCCACTTCGTCGGTGCTACGGTCAACCAGGATTTCGAGGCATTTTTCAGCCATCGGGCGCAGGCTTTGGTGCAACAGATTTTGCGTTACCGCCAGACAATCGCCGCCCTGCCGCGCGTTGCGCCAGGCAATGAAGGCCTCCTTTTCCGGGCGCAGGCCGAGCGCCGGCGGCCAGTCGAGCAGCAGGCGCCAGAAATTTTCATGCAGCACCTCCAGCCACAGCTCGGCACTGTCGAAGGCCCGCGGCGCCTCGCCCAGCGCGGCCGTTACGGCGGCCTCGGCGGCCGTCCGCTGGGCATGGGCGCACAGCGTGAACAAATAGGGCACGGTCTTGGTCACCGCATCGGGCAACTGACCGATGAACAGGCGGGTAACCGGCGGGCGCGTCAGGGTGACACGAATGTCGTGCAAGGCGCGCTCCCGGAAAAGCGCCTTGACGGTAAGCAGGCCGGCACTGCTGCTCATCGCCCCAATCCGAGAAAGGCGCGACGACTGGTCGCCTTGGCTGGCGGCGGCTCGGCCAGCGGGTCGGCGAACAAGGCGTGCGCCGCAGCCAGCGCGGTCAGGCGGGCCGCCTCATGGCTTTCAAACTCGAGGGCCGGCGAGAACAGCGAACAGAGATGATAGATGCCGATGCTGTCTTCCTCGGCCACGGTGAATTGATAGTCGCCGGACGGAAAATGCCAGTCGTGCTTGGCGCAGGCAGCCAGCGCCGGCCAGTCTTCGGCCTGACCGGGCAGGCAGAGCAGATTGATCGCCCACGGCGTGATCATCGCGCCAGCCCAGTGGCCATCCGGACGCTGCTGAAAACCGACGGCCTCGACTTGCAGATTCGGGTTGCAGATCGGGATATCGTGCATCCGGGTCCGGGCGATGGTGGCGAAGGCGGCGACCAGTTCGGGCGACGGGTCGGTCGTCCAGACTTTCATCTTGCGCTCATTCGGTCACCATGAATTTATGCTTCGGCGCATCGCACCCAGGGCAACACCAGTCGTCGGGCAAATCAGCGAACGGCGTCCCCGGCGGAATGCCGCGCACGTCGTCACCCTGCTCCGGGTCATAGACCCACCAGCAGATGCCGCATTCCAGCCGGTCGCCCGGCTGGACATTGAGAAACGAACCTTCGAAGCGCATGAAGGAGGAGACTAGACCGGCTCCACCATCATGTCGAGATATTCGCGCAGGCGCTCGACGGAATCGGTGAAATCCTCGTCGGCGGCCAGCGCCACTTCGGGCATGGCGATGATCTCGATGGAGTTGAGGATCAGCGCATCCATGCTGTTGAAGTACTGCACCCACCAGACGTTTTTGAGCCGCGTGCTGGTGATCCGGCAATTGCCGTAGCCGCGCGACAGGATCGACACTTCGCGATGGCCGAGCCAGCCGTAGAGCGTGTCGAGGTCGGCGTCGCTGACCGGCAAAAGGGTCAGGTTGATGATGTGCGCCGCGTCGCCGGGTTTCCATGTCGCGGCCTGCATGCGGATTTCTTCGACCAGGGCCTGGGCGTTCATGCAGCCGACCGGGTAGTCGGGCGGCGGCAGATCGGCGGTCGCCGTGGCCAGCATGGTGTCGGTCAGCGCAGCCGGGATGGCGCCGGTTTCGAGACGGTCGACGACCATCGCGCCATCGTCGGCCACCTGCAGTACGCGCCAAATGCCGGAAAAAGCCGTCTCCTGCACCCGCCAGTGTTGCGGTGCGGTGGTGAAGGCGCTGACTTCGCCGAAGCCCATCGACTGGTTGATGACGTCGCGCATCGTCGCGTCGAGGTCGCGCAGGTTGAGCGTGGCCCCGCCGGCAAAGCCGACTTTCTCGGCCTCGTCGACATAGGCGCCGACCAGGCTGGCTGCACTATTGACCACCTCGGGCGCCACGTTGTCCGGCAGGCGCGGCTGCGAGAAGGTTTCCATGCCTTTCGGCATCGGCAGGTAGTCCGGCGCTTCTTCGCCCTGCGAGCCGGGGCCCATGGCGACGACGGAGATCGGGAAGGGACGCATCGTGGACGGGTTCATGCGCAGGCTCCTTGCGTGCTGGCGGCGCGGACGGGGATGCCGATCGGCTTGGGTTTCGCCGGCCCGGTGAGCAGGCGGGCGATTTCGTTCTGGTATTCGTTCCAGTCGCGGATGCCGTTGAGGACGCCGACAAACTGGCCGTCCCGCAGGAAGACGACGGCCGGGGCGCGCGGCACACCGTATTGCTGCATGAGCGGCGCGGAAAACTCGGGGCCGGCGACCCAACGGGCGATTTGATTGCCGACCGGTTTGAGCGCTTCGGGCAGGATAACGCAGGCGTCGAGGACTTCGAGATTGCGCTGCGGGTCTTCGGTGAGGAGCAGGGCGGTCAAACCGGCCGGGAATTCGGGATTGCTACGGTCAACCGGAAAAAAGCCGTGTTTTTGAAGTAATCGGCTGATGGCCGTTTCGAGTCTTTCGAGCGAGGTCGGGCCGGCTTTGAGTTCGAGGCTCATGATTGTTGTGTCCTCAGGAAATCGGGGAGTTGGGGTTCGCGATCGAGATCGGCGAAGAAGGCAGAAAAATCAGTGGCGCCGGCTTGTGCCGCATCAAGTGCATCAAGCGCCGCGTCGATGGCGGCGGCGCGCTAGGTCATCAGCCAGGTACCCGGGAGTTGCTGGCCGACCAGACTGAGGTCGACGCGCACTTCGCCGTTGCGGCCGGCGCAGCGGGCAAAGTGTTCGCCGCACTCGAGCACTTGGACGGGAATACCGAGGCACATATCAAACGCTTTCCATATTCAGGAAACGCGCGTCGCCAAGACGATAGGCCAACTCCGCCGGTGGCCGTTCGGATTCATAGACATCCATGGCCAGCGCGTTGTCAGTAATGCTTTCGCTCAGCCCGTCACGCACCCGGCCCGCCGCACCCCACTTTTCCAGCCAGTCGAGCGCGATGTTGAGGGCCGGCACCATCTGCGCCTTGACGATATCGCGCAGACTGCCGCCGAAATCTTCGAGTTGCTCGGGCTGGACGCCGATCAGCACCAGTTCGGCCGGCAGCTTGTTGGTCAGCTCGGCGGCCATGAGCACCTCCTGGAAACCGGTCTGGTGCAGGCTCATTTTCTTGGCGCCCATGAAACGCGGCACTTCGTTGCCGACCACCTCGCGCAACCGGCCGGCCGGGTCGCCGTAATCGACCGCATCAAAGACCAGCAGGCAATCTGCCTCCTGGACGTAGGGCAGCAGGTAGAGACCCTGCGTGCCGCCGTCCATCACCGTCACCTGCGGCGGAAATTCCCAGCCGGCGTTGAGGGCTTCGACACAGCGCACGCCGAAACCTTCGTCGGCCCACAGGATATTGCCGATACCGAGGACCAGTATGCGTTTTGAAGTCATTGTCACCACCTGAAAAAGTGCCCCGGGTACGGCTGTACGCCGGGGCGAACGCAAGTTGAAGCCTCAGTCCTTGAACATCCGCCAGCCGGAAATCATGGTCGAGATCAGGCTCTGACGACTCATGATGTCCTCGCGGATCGCCGCATAAACATGCACGAGCACAAAAGTCATCATGATCCACATGCCCAACCGGTGCAGGTTATGCACCTGCATCGAGCCACCGAGGGCCGGAATGACCCAGCCAAACAGGGTGTCCTGCCAGCTGCCCAGCCCGGCGCCTTCGCTGTACAGCGCGAAGCCGGTGAACAGCATGCCGACGGCCAGAATCGTGAAGAAGAAGAACATCATGAGCTGCGCCATCGGGTTGTGGCCGACGTACTTCTTCGGCGTCTTTTCGAGGAACAGATACCAGCGCAATTCGAAGAAGACTTCGCTCCACCATTGCGGATTGGTGATCGGCAGCTTGAAGATCTGCTTGGCGTGATGGTTCCCGACGAACGCCCAGTAAACCCGGCCGAGCAACCCGACAGCAAAGATGTAGGCCGCGGCAAAATGAGCGAAACGGATGTAGCCCATCAGGAAGTTGTCCGACGCTTCACCGGGCATCGTCGGCAAGGGTTTGCCGATGAAATACCCGGTTACCGCCAACACCACCATGGCCAGCGCATTGATCCAGTGCCACAGGCGGACTGGCGCTTCGTAGACATAGATCGAACGGACTTGTTTACCGTGCCGTTCGGCCTCGAGCATGTCCTGTTGAGAGAGCATGATTGCCTCCTTTCCGGACCGCTTAGCGGACCTTGACCGACGTCATTTCCTGTCCATCCGGGCTCATCACATGCGTCGAGCAGGCCAGGCAGGGATCGAAGGAATGCAGCGTGCGCAGGATTTCGAGCGGCTCGTCGGCCTTGGCCACCGGGGTGTCCATCAGCGAGGCTTCGAAGGCACCGATCTGGCCCTTGTGGTCGCGCGGACCACCGTTCCAGGTGGTCGGCACGACGCACTGGTAGTTGTCGATCTTGGTGTCCTTGATGCGGATCCAGTGACCGAGCGCACCGCGCGGGGCTTCGGTGAAACCGGCGCCCATCGCTTCCTTCGGCCAGGTGCTCGGCTCCCACTTTTCGATGTTCGCCGTGTTGAGGTCACCGGCCTTGAGGTTGGTCATCAGCTTGTCGAAGAAGTAGGACATCTTGTGCGCCGCCCACTGGCATTCCAGACCGCGTGCCGCGGTACGGCCCAGTGTCGAGAACAGCGCGGTGACCGGCACATCGAGTTCCTTGAGCAGGGCATCGACCGGCTCCTTGAACTCGGGGTTCTTCTGGGCGTAGCCGATGATGTAGCGGGCCAGCGGGCCGACTTCCATGGCGTGGCCGCGCCAGCGCGGGGCCTTGATCCACGAATACTTGCCGCCTTCGTCGAGCTCCTTGATGTTGGTCTTGGTGCCCTTGGTGTTGGGGCCAAGCACGAAGCTCGGTTCGGTGACGCCGTCGAAGGGGTGCAGACCCTTGCTTTCGTCCGGGTATTTGTACCAGGAGTGGGCAACGAATTCCTGGATTTGCTCGGGGTCCTTGAGGTCGATTTCATGGACCTTGGACAGGTCGCCGTTGATGATGGCGCCGCGCGGCAGCAGCAGGTTGCCGGCCGAGTAGTCGTTGGCCTTGTCCGGGATGTCGCCGTAGGACATGACGTTCTTGCCCGACAGGCCACCGCCATATAGCCAGCCTTTGTAGAACTTGGCGATGGCAATCAGGTCGGGGATGTACACCTGCTCGGTGAACTCGATGCTGCGGTCGATGATGCTCTTGACCAGATTCAGCCGCTCCATGTTCACCGCGCCAACCGCCCCCGTGCCTTCCATGTTGATGGCGCAGGGCACGCCGCCGACCAGCCAGTTCGGGTGCGGGTTCTTGCCACCGAAAATGGTGTGCACCTTGACGATTTCCTTCTGGAAATCGAGGGCTTCGAGGTAGTGCGCCACGGCCATCAGGTTGGCTTCGGGCGGCAGCTTGTAGGCCGGGTTGCCCCAGTAGCCGTTCATGAAGGGGCCGAGCTGGCCTGATTCGACAAATTTCTTGAGGCGATTCTGGATGTCGCGGAAGTAGCCCGGCGACGACAGCGGCCAGCTGGAAATGCTCTGGGCCAGCGCCGAGGTGGCTTTCGGATCGGCCTTCAGGGCGGAGACGACATCGACCCAGTCGAGCGCATGCAGATGATAGAAGTGCACCAGATGGTCATGCACCTGCAGGTTGAGCTGCATGATGTTGCGGATGCTGTTGGCGTTTTCCGGAATCTTGATGTTCAGCGCATCCTCGACGGCGCGCACCGAGGTCAACGCGTGGGTGCCGGTACACACGCCGCAGATGCGCTCGGTGAAGGCCCAGGCGTCGCGCGGATCGCGGCCCTTGAGGATGACTTCCAGACCGCGCCACATGGTGCCCGTGGACACGGCGTTACGAATGACGTTCTTGTCGTCGAGATTGACCTCCACCCGCAGATGGCCTTCGATGCGGCAGACCGGGTCGACAACGACACGTTTGCCGGAGTTGTCGAGCTTGAAGCCTTGAGTTTCGTAAGCAGCCATTTTTTACTTTTCCCCCTCTTTTTCCGGTTGACCGTGGGAATTCGAATTGCGCGCCCGAGCCAGTGCCGAGACGGCAGCATGGGCGGCAATCGCGGCGCCGACGGTGCCGGCGGCAGCCTTGCCGATGGTGTCGGCATTCGCTTCGACGCCGAAAGCCTTGATGTCAGTCACCCGGTCGTAGAAGCTGCCCTTGTCCCAGAAGCCCTCCTCGGAACAGCCGATACAGCCGTGGCCGGACTGCACCGGCCAGCTGACGCCGCCGTTCCAGCGCATCGACGAGCAGGCGTTGTAAGTCGTCGGCCCCTTGCAGCCCATCTTGTACAGGCAGTGCCCCTTGCGCGAACCTTCGTCATCCCAGGCTTCGGCGAACTGGCCGGCGTCGAAGTGGCCGCGGCGATAGCACTTGTCGTGGATGCGCTGGCCGTAGAACATTTTCGGGCGGCCTTGGCGGTCGAGCTCGGGAATCCGGTCGAAGGTCAGCATGTAAGTGACGACGCCGGTCATGACTTCGGCGATCGGCGGGCACCCCGGCACGTTGATGATCGGCTTGCCGGAAATGACTTTATGCACCGGCGTCGCACGCGTCGGGTTCGGCTTGGCGGCCTGGACGCAGCCGTAGGAAGCGCAGGCGCCCCAGCTGATGATCGCCTTGGCGTCAGCACAGGTTTCCTTGAGCACTTCGACGAACGGCCGGCCGCCGTGGATGCAGAACATGCCGTCCTCGTTGAGCGGCGGATTGCCTTCGACGGCAACGATGTAGTTGCCCTTGTATTTCTTCTTGACCTCTTCGATGATCGCCTCGGCCTGATGGCCGGCAGCGGCCATCAACGTGTCGTCGTAATCGAGCGAGAGCATCGAGAGCACGACATCCTTGGTCAGCGGATGCGCCGAGCGGATGAAGGATTCCGAGCAACAGGTACATTCCAGACCGTGCAGCCAGATCACCGGCGTTCGCGCCTTGGTTTCCAGCGCATGCGCGATGCGCGGTGCGGCGGCGCTGCCCAGCCCGAGCGACGTCGCGGTCAGGCTGCAGAATTTGAGAAAGCTGCGCCGGGTTATCCCCTGGCGGCGCAGCACTTCATAAAAGGTCTCGGTCACTGGTATGTCCCCCGTTGGTTTTGTTGCCAAGTAGGCGTGCTACTACGCAAAGCGTGTGCCACAGAGCTGAAATCACTGATTTATCGATTGAAATCAAGGCACTTCGGACACCTGCCAAGGCCTTTGAGGAAGCCGCGAAGGAGAATCGGGTGGTTAGCACCAATCCATGGTGGAAACCACTCTTCCACACTCGATTAGCCCGGAGGATTGACCGCCATCAAGCCGCAACAGCAAGGAATCGTTCTAGAATCAAACAATGAAAAGAAAACGCGCGACCAAGATCGTCGAGCTGATATCTACCCAAAGCGATCGCGTCGGACCCGACATGAGCCTGCGCGAGGTGGCGTCTCGCATGCTGGAGTCGAAGATCTCGTCGGTCATCGTCGTCGATCAGGGCGCCATCCTCGGCATCATCACCGAGCGCGACATCGTGCGCGTCATGCGGCAGCATCGCTCGCCTGACCAAACCGCCAGCGAGACCATGAGCAGCCCGGTACATAGCGTGCCGGCCGCCACGCCCTTCCAGCAAGCCTACCGGGAAGCCACCAACCTCGGCATTCGGCGTATCGTAGTCACCGACGAGGCAGGGCTGCCACTCGGCGTCGTCAGCGAATCGGATTTTCGCAAACATCTCGGTCCCGACTTTTTCCTTCAGTTGAACAGTGCCGATACGTTGATGGAGCGCACTTTCCCCCGACTACCGGCCGATGCCAGTCTCGAGGATGCGCTGCTCGCCATGGAGGCGGTCAGTATCAGTTGCGTCTTTGTCGTCGATGGCCGACGGCCTCTCGGCATCGTCACCGAACACGACGTTGTTCGCTTCTTCCTCGACACCCGGAACAATCCCTGCCTTGGCGCGGTAATGACCCAGCCCGCCATCAGCATCCGGGCCGACCGCCCGTTGTCGGAAGCGGCGCAGCAGATGCTGGAACGCAACATCCGGCATCTGGCTGTGGTCGACGAGAACGGCGCTCTGGTCGGCCTGCTCTCCGAACACACGCTGATGAGCCCGCTCAACCTCGGCCAAATAGATAGCGCACTGAGCGAGCAACAATCGATGCTTCGTTCGCGCGAGCGAATCCTTGAGGAAACCGCCCGCAACGAACGCTACCAGCGCGCTCTGCTCGACAACTTCCCCTTCCTGGTCTGGCTAAAGGATACAGAATCGCGTTTCCTGACCACCAACCGCAGCTTTGCCGAAGCGGCCAATCAAGCGAACACCAGCACCATTGTCGGCAAAACCGATTTCGATTTCTGGCCACCCGAGATGGCAGAGCATTTCCGTGCTGACGACGCCGAGGTCATGGCCACCCGGAAAAACAAGGTCGTTATCGAACCGGTAATGATCGGGCAGCAGCGCATCTGGCACGAGACCTACAAGGCGCCGGTCGTCGGCGAAGACGGCAGCCTGCTCGGCACCGTCGGCTTTGCCCGTGACATTTCCGAACGGCTGCGGGCTGAAGAAGCGATGCGCCTGCGCAATGCCGCGCTGGCCGGGATGATCAGCGGAGAAACCCTGTCCCGCGCCCTCGAACTGCTCGTCATGTCGGTCGAAGCCGAGATGCCGGACTGGCGCTGCTCGATCATGCTCAGCGACGAATCCGGACAGCACCTCCGTGTCGGCGCCGCCCCCAGCCTGCCAGCGGCCTACAGTGCCGCGATCGATGGCATGCCGATCGGCGAAGGTATCAGTTCCTGCGGCACGGCAGCGGCGCTGAAACAGCGGGTCATTGTCGAAAACGTGTTCGACGACCCGCTGTGTGCGGCCTATCACAACCTCGCCCGGGAAAGCGGAATTGCCGCCTGCTGGTCTGACCCGATCATCGGGCCGGACGGCCTGTTGCTTGGCACTTTCGCCGCCTATCACCGACTGCCCAGTCAGCCGCGCGAAGAAGACCTGGGCTGCCTGATGCAGGCCTGCCAACTGGCTGCCCTGCTCATTGCCCACCAGCACCGCTCACGTGAACTGGATAAAAGCCTGGAAACCTTTCGTGGCATTTTCAACAGCGTCAGCGAAGCATTGTTCATCCAGTCCGAGGATGGCATCTTTCTCGACGTAAACGCCGGCGCCGAGCAGATATCCGGGGTACCACGCGAACAGTTGATCGGTCTGAGCCACGCGGCGTTTACCCAGCCAGGGCTGACCGATGTGCAGACCATCAATCGGCACATTGCCAGCGCGCTGGCCGGCACACCGCAAACCTTCGAAATTCTCGCTCGCCACAGCGAAGGGCGCATCTTCCCGGTCGAAATCCGGCTACATAGTTCAAGATACTTCGGGCGGCCGGCAGTCATCGCTTCAGCGGTTGATATTTCCGAGCGCAAAAATGCCGAGTTGCGCCTCGAAATCGAGCACGACCTGGCACAAGCGCTGGCGGCCGGCCTGCCACGCAACGCCGTGTTTCAAGTCCTGCTGCAGGCCACCTTGCGTTTCCCCGACCTCGATTCGGGCTGCCTCCATTGGCGACAGCCCGATGGCAGCTATCAACTGATTGCCCACGCCGGCGTTTCCGGCGACTTTGTCGCCAAAGTCTCCCGGCTCGACGCCAACACCCCGTTTGCCCGCTTCGCTCTGGATGGCGGCACGATTTGCAACTGCCAGGAACCGAGCGACCACTGCGCCGACGCCAGCATTCTTGACAGCGAAGCGATCCGCGGCGAAGGCTTGGGCTGCCTGGTCGCCTTGCCCATCATGTTGGCCGATCAGCCGGTCGCCTGCGTCACGCTGGGCAGTCGTCGGGCCACCGGCGTTCTCGCCTCGACCCTGCGCTCGCTGGAGATGCTCGGCACACACTTCAGCCAGACCCTGCTGCAACTGGACGCACAAGAAGAAGCTCGCCGCCTGCAACAGAATCTGAGCGGCCTGTTCGATGCGTTGAAGGATTTCATTTTCATCCTCGACGAGGATGGTCACATCCTGCACTACAACCGGGCCGTAACTGAAGGCCTCGGCTATGGGCCTGACACCCTGATCGGCAAGCTGATTGCCACGGTCCACCCGAAAAATCTGCAAAAAATCGCCAACGAGCAAATGATCGACGTTGTCGCCGGTCGCCGCTTCAGCTGCCCGCTTCCCATCCTGCACGCCAACGGCGAGCAGACCATGATCGAAACCCGCATCACGCATGGCTACTGGAATGGCCGCCCGGCCCTGATCAGTACGTCGCAGGACATTACCGAGCGCCTGATCGCCGAAGAGCGCCAGCAACTGGCGGCCAGCGTCTTCGACAATGCGCACGAAGGGATCATGATCACCGACCCGAAAGGGCGCATCGTCGAAGTCAATTCAACCTTTACCGAATTGACCGGCTATCCCCGAGACGAAGCCATTGGCCAAACTCCTGATCTGCTCAAGTCAGGGCATCACGATCCGGCCTTTTACGCTGAAATGTGGAAAAAAATTGCCGAGGACGGCTACTGGCGAGGCGAGATATGGAATCGCAAGAAATCCGGTGAAATATTTGTCGAGCTGCTGACCATCTCGACCGTCCGCAACCGGAACGGCGAGATCGCCAATTTCGTCGCCATTTTTTCCGACATTACGGTCATCAAGCAGCACCAACAACGCCTCGAACACCTCGCTCACTACGACGCGCTGACCCAGCTACCCAACCGCATGCTGCTCGGCGACCGCCTCCAACTCGCCATGGCGCAAACCGAGCGCAGCGGGAAGATGCTGGCTATCTGCTATCTCGATCTCGACAATTTCAAGCCGATCAACGACCGCTTTGGCCACTCGGCCGGCGATTTCCTGCTCATCGAAGTTGCCCAGCGCCTCAAGACCTGTGTCCGGGCCGGCGACACGGTGTCACGTCTGGGTGGCGACGAGTTCGTACTGCTCGTTTCCAATCTTGATGACTTGCACGAATGCGACTATGCCGTCGCCCGCATCATCAGCGCACTGAATCAACCTTTCCGCGTCTCCGAACACGCCATTTCGATTTCGGCGAGCATTGGCGTGACCCTCTACCCGCATGACGGCTCGGATGCCGACACGCTGCTCCGCCATGCCGACCAGGCGATGTACGCGGCCAAGCAGGGCGGCCGCAATCGCCATCACCTGTTCGACCCGGAAAACGACCGCCGCACCCGCATTCGCCGCGATTCCAGCCCAAGGTGAACATGCGCAAGGGCAGCGTAACCGGCGCCGAAGCACTGATCCGCTGGCAACACCCGACCGATGGCCTGCTGCTGCCGGGACGCTTCCTGCCCATCATCGAAGACAGCGAACTGGATATTGAAGTCGGCGACTGGGTCATCCAGGAAGCCCTGCGTCAGATGGAAGACTGGCACGCCCAAGGTGTCGACCTGCCGGTCAGCATCAACATTTCCGGCAAGCACCTGCAGCACGAAGGCTTTTCGCGGCGCCTGGCTGAGTTGCTGGCGGCCCATCCGAATCTGGCACCCGGCCTGATCGAGCTTGAAGTGCTCGAAACCGCCGCCCTTGAAGACATGGCCAACGTCGCCGAACTGTTCGGCGAATGCCGGCGCCTCGGCGTCAGCTTTGCCCTCGACGATTTCGGCACCGGCTATTCGTCACTGACCTATTTCCGCCAGTTGCCGGCCGATGTGCTCAAGATCGACCAGTCCTTCATCCGCAACATGCTCGACGATGCCGACGATCTGGCCATCGTCGAAGGCGTCATCGGGCTGACTCAGGCTTTCCGCCGGCAAGTTATCGCCGAAGGGGTGGAAACCGTCGAACACGGGCTCGTTCTCCTGCTTCTCGGTTGCGACATGGCGCAGGGTTTCGGCATCGCCCACCCGATGCCGGCCGCGCTTCTGCCCGAATGGATCAGGCAATTCAAACCGGATGAACTATGGGGTCTGGCCACGGCCTTCAAATGGTCACACGAGGATTTGCCCATGCTGATCGCCGACGTCGACCACAGCCGCTGGAAAAAATCGCTGTATGCCTACCTCGACGACACGACGGGGGCCATCCGCCCTCCCGAACTCGACCAACATCAATGCCGTTTTGGTCGCTGGTACTACAGCCAGGACGGTCAGCGCTATGCCAGTGCCGACGCGTTCCGAATGATCGAAGACCTGCACAAGAAACTGCACGACATCGGCAGCCAATTGCGTCGCTGCCACGACACTGGGGACAGCAGCGCCATCGCAGCTTTGAAACTGGAATTCGAGGAGCAGAACGCCAGCCTGACCGAGTGCATCCAGCACATTCAGGCCGAAGTGCTGATGAACACTCAGACCAGCAAGCGATAGGCTGGCGAACGGAGCCCCCGCACCGCATCAAGCAGCGCCTCGATGGCCTTCGGCCGCACGAATCCCGGCCGCCAGGCCAGCGCCACCCGGCGGGCCGGGGCTGGCTCCTTGAAGGGAATGACGCTGATCATGTCGTTGCTGTAAGGGTGGCCCAGCGCGCTGTCCGGCAACACTGACACGCCGAGGCCGGAGGCCACCATGCAGCGGATGGTACCGATCGAATGGCCGAGCCGGACGTCGGTTTCCGGGCTACTGACCTGCGGACAGGCGCCCAGAACCTGATCGCGGAAGCAGTTGCCGGCCTTCAGCAACAGCACCTCATCGCCGGCCACGTCCTCGGGCGCAATCCACTTCCTGCTTTCCCAGGGATGACCACGCGGCACGACAACCTTGAAGGATTCATCGTAGATCGCCCGGGTCAACACCCCCGGCACGTCGAAGGGCAGCGCAATGATAACGACGTCGACTTCGTTGTCGTGCAGCATGTCGGCCAGCGTAGCCGTCATGTTCTCCTCGATGGCGAGCGGCATGGCCGGCGCCACCACTTTCAGGGAATGAATGAGTTGCGGCAGCAGATAGGGGCCGATGGTGTGAATCACACCGAGCCGCAATGGCCCCTCCAGCTGGTCCCGGCCAAGCATGGCCACCTGCCGGACTTTCTCCGCCTCACCAAGCGCCCGCTTGGCCTGCTCGACCACCTTGGCACCAACCGCACTCGGGCTGACAAAACCCTTGCCGCGCTCGAACAGTTGCACGCCAAACTCGTCCTCCAGGCGGGCGATCGCCACGCTCAACGTCGGCTGGCTGACCGAACAGTGCTCCGCCGCCCGGCTGAAATTACCTTCCTGAGCCAAAGCGACGATATAGCGCAACTCGGTTAAGGTCATTGCTACTCTCCATTTGACACAAGAGGGCTCATGCCCCTTCTGACGACTATAGGGAACGGCTATAACCGCTATAACCAAAACCCATAAAAATCATTGACTTGGATCAATATTAGCACAAGCAGGAAGGGGAGAATCGACCATCGATACTTTTTCACCAAGGGAGATAAACGATGAAACACACTACGTTGTCCGTCGCCATTGCACTGCTTTCCGGAGCCATCATCAGTCAGGCTGCCATGGCTGCCAGCAATGAACCAATCCAGCCAATTGCACCGGCCAAGGTCACCAACCCGGCCCTCGTCGAACTGGGCAAAAAACTCTATTTCGATCCGCGCCTCTCCAAATCCGGCTTCATCTCCTGCAACTCCTGCCACAACCTGTCGATGGGCGGCACCGACAACATCAAGACCTCGATCGGTCACAACTGGCAGGAAGGCCCGATCAATGCGCCGACCGTGCTCAACTCCAGCCTCAACCTCGCCCAGTTCTGGGACGGCCGCGCCGCCGACCTCAAGGCCCAGGCCGGTGGCCCGATCGCCAATCCGGGTGAAATGGGCTTCACCCACACGCTGGCCGTCAGCATGCTGCAAACCATCCCCGGCTACGTTGCCGAATTCAAGAAGGCCTTCGGCTCCGAGACGGTCGATATCGAAAAAGTCACCAAGGCCATCGCCGCCTTCGAGGAAACCCTGGTCACCCCGAACTCACGCTTCGACAAATACTTGAAGGGCAACAAGAAGGCCATCACCAAGGATGAACTGGCCGGCTACCAGCTATTCAAGGACGTCGGATGCGTCGCCTGCCATAACGGCCCGGCCGTCGGCGGCAACTCCTTCCAGAAGATGGGTCTGGTCGAAGCCTACAAGGCATCCAGCCCGGCCGAAGGCCGTTCTGCCGTGACCGGCAAGGATGCCGACCGCTTCAACTTCAAAGTGCCGACCCTGCGCAACGTTGAAATGACCTATCCGTACTTCCACGACGGCGCTGCCAACACCTTGCCGGAAGCAGTAGACACGATGGCCCGCATCCAGCTCGGCAAGAAATTTACAGCCGACGAAAACGCCAAGATCGTCGCCTTCCTGAAGACCCTGACCGGCGACCAGCCGAACTTCAAGATGCCGATCCTGCCACCGTCATCCGACGCGACGCCGCGTCCGACGCCGTTCGAAAAGAAATAACAACCGCTCCAGAGAACGGGCGGGGGCTGCGGCCCCCGTTTTTCTTGTTGGTGTTTATTTGATTCCCGTTAATCTGCCGTTAAACTTGCGCGTCCATAATTTGTGCCTGATTTCTTTCGGTTTTCCCCCTGATGCTTGAAGCTGACAATCTGGAATGCGTGCGCGGCGAGCGCCGCCTGTTCGCAGGCCTCGGCTTCAAGCTGGAGGCCGGGGAATTGCTGTACCTGCAGGGCAAAAACGGCGCCGGCAAAACCAGCCTGCTACGCATGCTGATCGGCCTTTTGCCACCGGAAACCGGCGAAATCCGCTGGAAGGGCGTGTCGATCAAGTCCGACGAATTCCGCGCTGATCTCTGCTACCTTGGCCACCTCAACGCTATCAAGGAAGAACTGACGCCGCTGGAAAACCTGCTGGCAGCAGCCCGCCTGGCCGACGAGGAACTATCCGAAGACGACGCCATCGACGCGCTGGAACAGGTCGGCCTGGCCGGCCGCGAAGACCTCGCCTGCAAATACCTCTCGCAGGGACAGAAGCGTCGTGTTGCGCTGGCCCGCCTGGTCAAGGAAAAACGGCCACTGTGGATACTTGACGAACCTTTTGTCGCCCTCGACGTTGCTGCGGTCGACTGGCTGGCCGGCATCATTTCGGGCCATCTGCAGCGAGGCGGCCTGGCCGTGATGACGACGCACCAGTTGGTCAGCATTCCGGCCGGTACGGTGCGCGAATTGCGACTCGGTTGAGGATGATGCGCTGATGTTCAAAATCGTTGCAGCCGTCATTGGCCGTGATCTCAAACTGGCCATGCGGCGCCAGGCCGATATCGTTTCGGCGCTCTTCTTCTTCGTCATTGTGGTCAGCCTGTTCCCGCTCGGCGTCGGACCTGAACCCGACCTGCTGCGCAAGCTGGCGCCCGGCGTACTCTGGGTGGCTGCCTTGCTCGCCACCATGCTGTCACTGCCCCGCCTGTTCGCCGACGACCATCGCGATGGCACACTGGAACAACTGGCGCTGGCCCCGCACCCCCTCGGGCTGGTCGTTACCGGCAAAGTGATTGCTCACTGGCTGGTCTCGGGCCTGCCGCTGGCGCTGATCGCCCCGGTCCTCGGTATCCAGTTCGATCTGTCGACCGACGCCTTGATCGTACTGACTTTCGCCATTCTGATCGGCACCCCGGCGCTGTCCGGCATTGGTGCCATCGGCGCGGCGCTGACCCTGGGCTTGCGTGGCGGCGGCGTGCTGCTCTCGCTGCTGGTTCTGCCGCTATATATTCCAGTGCTAATATTCGGCGCTGGCGCAGTGGATGCGACGGTGACCGGGCTCGGGGGAGAAGGTCACCTGTCACTGCTCGCTGCACTTACCTTTGCCTCACTTGGCTTTGCCCCCTGGGCATCGGCCGCTGCCTTGAAGATCGCCCTCGAATGAAAGATCGCTTCAATCTCTACCGCTTCGCCTCGCCGGCCACGTTTTATCCGTTCGCTGGCGCGCTGATTCCCTACTTCGTCGCTGTCTCGATCGTTTTCGGCCTCGCCGGACTATGGCTCGGCATGCTCGTCGCGCCGACCGACTTCCAGCAGGGCGAGGGCTACCGGATCATTTTCATCCACGTCCCGGCTTCCTGGATGTCGATGTTCATCTATCTGGTCATGGCTGGCTGGGCGGCCATTGGCCTGGCTTTCAACACCCGGCTGTCGGGCATGATGGCGCAGGCCCTGGCGCCGACCGGGGCGCTGATGGCCTTCCTCTCGCTGCTCACCGGCGCCCTGTGGGGCAAGCCGATGTGGGGGGCGTGGTGGGTCTGGGATGCGCGCCTGACTTCGGAACTGATCCTGCTTTTCCTCTACATCGGCTACATGGCCCTGACCGCCGCCATCGATGATGCGCGCCGGGCCGACAAGGCCGGTGGCCTGTTGCTGCTGGTTGGCGTCGTCAATATCCCGATCATCTATTTCTCGGTCAAATGGTGGAACACCCTGCATCAGGGTTCCAGCGTCAATCTCGCCAAGTCGTCGATGGCCACCACCATGCTGTGGGGCATGCTGCTGATGGCCATGTGCTTCTGGATGTATTCGATTGCCATTGCACTGATGCGGGTGCGGACCATCATGCTCGAGCGCGAACGCCACACCGACTGGGTCAAGGCCGAGTTGCTGGGCAAAGCAGGAGACGAAAAATGATCCACTGGGCCAGTTTTTCCGACTTTATCGCCATGGGCGGCTATGGTTTTTACGTCTGGGGCTCGTTCGGCGCCACCGTTTTGATCATGGCAATTGAACCGATCATCGTCGTCCGCAATCGAAAGACCACCATCGCTCGCCTCAAGCGCCAGTTGCGCGCCGAAACAAGGAACACCGCAGAATGAAATCCCGTCACAAGAAACTCGCCCTGATCGGCGGCGCGCTGGCCATCATCGGCATCATCGCGGCGCTCGTTTTGAATGCCCTGAACAGCAATATCGCGCTCTACATCACGCCGACCGAAGTCGCTGCTGGCAAGGCGCCCAAGGACAAGCTGTTCCGCATCGGCGGCTTGGTCAAGGAAGGCAGCATCCAGCGTCAGGCTGATGGCGTGACCATCCAGTTCGTCGTCACCGATACCGAAAAAGACATTCCGGTGCACTACAAGGGCATCCTCCCCGACCTCTTCAAGGAAGGCAAAGGCGCCGTGGCCCAAGGCAAGCTGACTGCCGACGGCAATTTCATGGCTACCGAAGTGCTGGCCAAGCACGATGAAAACTACATGCCGCCGGAAGCCGCCAAGGCTGTCGACGACGCCCAAGCCCGCGCCGCCGGCAAGCATGTTTCCCCGTCTTCTTCTGGCGATAAGCCGAAAGCGAGCTACTGAGCATGATTCCCGAACTCGGCCATTTCGCCCTGATCCTCGCTGCGCTGGTCGCCCTGATCCTCGGCACCCTGCCGCTGATCGGCGCCCACCAGAACCGCATGGCCTGGGTTGCCGTCGCCCGTCCGGCCGCGTCGGCCATGGCGCTGCTTGTCACTTTCTCCTTCGCCTGCCTGACGCAGGCCTTCGTGACCAATGATTTCTCCGTGGTTTATGTTGCCCAGCATTCGAATTCGCTGCTGCCGCTGCAATATCGCGTCGCCGCGGTGTGGGGCGGCCATGAGGGTTCGCTGTTGCTGTGGATGCTGATGCTGACCTGGTGGGCCTTTGGCGTCGCCATGCTGTCGAAGCAACTGCCGGAAACGATGGTTGCCCGCGTCCTCGGCACGCTCGGTCTGGTCGCCTTCGGCTTCATGCTGTTCATCCTGATCACTTCCAGCCCGTTCGAGCGCCTGCTGCCGGCAGCGCTGCTCTACATGGGCTACGTCGGTTTCTCGGTCGCCTTCGCCTTCGCCATCGCGGCCCTGCTTTCCGGCCAGTTGGACGCCGCCTGGGCGCGCTGGTCGCGGCCGTGGACGATGGCCGCCTGGTGCTTCCTGACCCTCGGCATCGCCATGGGTTCGTGGTGGGCTTATTACGAACTGGGCTGGGGCGGCTGGTGGTTCTGGGATGGTCGGCACTGCGCTGATCCATTCGCTGGCCGTTACCGAAAAGCGCGGCAGTTTCAAGAACTGGACGGTGCTGCTGGCCATTTCGGCTTTCTCGCTGTCGCTGCTCGGCACCTTCCTCGTTCGCTCCGGCGTGCTGACCTCGGTGCATGCCTTCGCCACCGACCCGCGACGCGGCATTTTCATCCTGATCTTCCTGGTCGCCGTGATCGGCACCTCGCTCGCGCTGTTCGCCTGGCGCGCCCCGAAGGTCGGACTGGGCGGCCGCTTCGGCCTGGTCTCGCGCGAATCATTCCTGCTCACCAACAATGTGCTGCTTGTCGTCGCCTGCGCCACCGTGCTGCTCGGCACGCTCTACCCGCTGCTTATCGACGCGCTCGGTGTCGGCAAGATTTCGGTCGGACCGCCGTACTTCAACGCCGTCTTCGTCCCGGTCATGGCGCCGGTGCTGTTCCTCATGGGCGTCGCTCCCTTCGCCCGCTGGAAGGAGGCATCGATCCCGGAAATCACCCGCACCGTACGCTGGGCGATGATTGCCGCCGCCGTTGTCGCCATCGCGCTGCCGCTGGTTTATGGTCAGTGGAGCGCCTTGACCGCGCTCGGCATCCTGCTCGCCGCCTGGGTCACCTTTACGACGCTGACTGCTTACGTCCAGCGCGTCCAGCACACCCGCGCCGGCCAGTCTTTCCTGAGCGCCGCATTCAAGCAGCCGCGCAGCTTTATCGGCATGTGCGTCGCCCACTTCGGCATCGCGGTGTTTGTCGTCGGCGTGACCATGGTCAGCAGCTTCCAGGATGAAAAAGACGTCAAGATGGCGCCCGGCGATAGCGTCGATGTTGCCGGCTACAGCTTCAAGTTCAATGGCGTCAGGGAAATTCAGGGGCCGAACTACGTGGCGGCGCAGGGCGACTTCGATCTCACGGTCGACGGGAAATTTCGCCTGAAAATGAAACCCGAAAAACGCAACTACGCGTCGTCCGGCATGCCGATGACCGAAGCCGCCATCGATGCCGGTTTCCTGCGCGACGTTTATGTCTCGCTCGGCGAACCGATCGACCGCGACCGGCCGGAAGCCGAATGGGCGGTCCGCGTTTATTACAAACCCTTCGTCGACTGGATCTGGGGCGGCTGCGTACTGATGGCGCTGGGTGGCCTGCTGGCCATGCTTGATCGCCGTTACCGCGCCAAATCCCGCGCCTCGTCTACTGTTCAGACCCCGGCTGGAAGCCAACACGCATGAACCGTTATTACTGGATCCTCGGCGCTTTCGCCGCTCTCGTCGCCCTGCTTGCCGTCGGCCTCAACCTCAACCCGCGCGATGTCCCGTCGCCGCTGGTCGGCAAGCCGGCCCCGGCCTTCAACCTGAACGTTCTGGCCACGCCGGACAAGACGCTTGGCCCCAAGGACATGCAGGGCAAGGTCTGGCTGTTCAATGTCTGGTCCTCGTGGTGCGTCTCCTGCCGCGCCGAGCACCCGGTGCTGGTCGAGTTTTCGAAGAACGCCAACGTGCCGCTGGTCGGCCTCAACTACAAGGAAGTGCGCGGCGACGGCAATTTCGACATGAGCAAGATGCCGGCCGATGAAGAAAAGAAACTGGCCTTCCAGCGCGCCAACCAGTGGCTGGCCCAGCACGGCAATCCGTACACGCTGACGGTCATGGACATCGACGGCCGCGTCGGTATCGACTACGGCGTCTATGGCGTGCCGGAAACCTACGTCATCGACAAGGCCGGCATCATCCGCATGAAGCACACCGGGCCGATTTCGCCCGACGTGCTGGCCCAGAAAATCATGCCGCTGCTTGCCGAGCTGAACAAATGAAGCGCCGCCTCCTGATTGCCCTTTTCATTTTTGGCTCTTTTTTCGGGTCGACCGTGGCATTCGCCGATGCGGCGACCGAAGCCGCCACGGCAGCCGATCCGGTGGCCGAAAAACGCCTGCAGAAGCTTTCCGAGGAGTTGCGCTGCCTGGTTTGTCAGAACCAGACCATCGCCGACTCCAACGCCGAACTGGCGCAAGACCTTCGGCGCGAAGTCCGGACCATGATCAAGGACGGCAAGACCGACCAGGAAATCGTCGATTTCATGGTCGTCCGCTATGGCGATTTTGTCCTCTACCGGCCGCCGGTCAAGGGCATCACGCTGCTTCTCTGGGGCGGCCCGGTCGCCCTCATGCTGCTCGGCCTGTTTATCCTGCAGCGTTACCTGCGCCGTCGCGCCACCCGCATCAATGCCGAAGACCAGCCACTGTCGGCTGACGAATCCAGCCGCGCCGACGCGATGCTCAAGGAAATCGACCAGAAATGAATCAGTTCGCCCTGTTTGCCGTTCTCTTGATCGTGGTCGTTTCCGCCTTCATCCTGCCGCCGCTGTGGCTCGGCCTGCGCTCGACGAGCAAGGCCGACCGCAAGGAAGCCAACCTCGCCATCTTCCGCGACCAGTTGGCCGAACTGGCTCGCGAAAAAACCGAAGGATCGCTCGCCGAGGCCGATTTCGACCAAGCCAGACATGAGCTGCAACGCCGCCTGCTAGAAGAGGTCGAGCCAGCCACCGCCGGTGGCGCCGCCCCGGCGGCCACACATGGCCCGAGCCGCAAGATGGCCATCGCCATCCTGATCCTGCTGCCCATTCTCGGCCTGCTCGGCTACGGCATCCTCGGCAATCCGAAGGCGCTCGACCCGGTACAAACCGCTGCACCGCAAGAAATGACGCCGGAAAAGATCAATGAAATGGTCGCCAGCCTGGCCGAAAAGCTCAAAGCCAACCCGGACAACATGCCGGGCTGGCTCATGCTCGCCCGCTCGTACAAATCGATGGGCCGCTACGACGAAGCCGTTCAGGCCTTCGCCAAGGCCGAAAATGCCATCAACGACGATCCCGACCAGCTCGCCAGCTATGCAGAAACCGTCGCCATGGCCAATGGCAAAGGCATCAACGGCAAGGCGCTGCAGCTCATCGAACGGGCGCTGAAAGTCGATCCGAAGCACGCCCACAGCATGTTCCTGGCCGGCGCTGCCGCCATGGAGGCCGGCGACAACAAGAAGGGGCTTTCCTACTGGGAGCCACTGCTGTTACAAGTCGAGCCGGGCTCCGAGATCGATCAGATGCTGCGTAGCGGCATCGAGAAAATGAAAGCAGGCAAGTAGGCCAAGCCACCATGGTCGACCTGTCCCGCCGAGGCTTTTTCCGCGGTCGACCGCGCCCCAGGGCTGAAATCCGCCCGCCCTGGGCGCTGCCGGAAGCCGAATTCATCGACCGCTGCACGCGCTGCAATGACTGCCTCAAAGCCTGTCCGACGGGGATTCTGGTCGGCGGCGATGGCAGCTATCCAACCGTTGATTTCAGCCTCGGCGAATGCACTTTCTGCGGCGACTGCGTTACCAGTTGCCAACCCAAGGCCTTGCTTCGTCACCCCGAACAAGCCGCCTGGCCTTACAAGGCAGCCATCGGCGAAGACTGCCTGCCCCGCCAGGGGGTCGAATGCCGCGTCTGCGGCGACTTCTGCGAGGTTCGCGCCATCCGTTTCACGCCCCGCCTGGGCGGTAGCCCGCTGCCCGAGATCGATCCCGAAAAATGCACCGGCTGCGGCGCCTGCGTCGCGCCTTGCCCGGTCATTGCGATCAGCGTTCGCTAGCCTCTTCCGATGCAGGCGGAACCAGTGGTGGCGGCGAAAATCCAAGGGCTATCATCTCGGCCTCCAGCTTGATGCGGAGGATCAGCAGCCCATGCAAGGACTCTCGTGCCTTGTCGTCGGCCCAGTTCTCGTGGTGATTGCGCAAACAGGCATCAATTTCGTGGCGATTGGCCAGATTGACGCGACAAACAGCAGCGTACCGGTGAATCTCGCTATCAAGATCCCGCAATTCGCGATCATAATGTTCAAATCCGCTCATCGTTCAAGCTTACTCCGGAAGGAGCGACCATGCATTGGTTAACACTGCCCGAACCGCGCAAGAACATCGCCCTGGCCTTTCACGACCGGGCATCGGCAAAAACCTGGCTGGCCAGCCAGCCGCAAGCCCAGCCCATGCACATGCTGGCCGCCATCAGCCTGCAGATCGAAGCCATCGAGGCATCGACGCTCCCGCCAAGCCTAGCCGTCGAATTGCTCGACCTGCTGCGGACAGCCGCCGTACCGGCCCAGGATGCGATGGAGCCGCGTTACGTGCGCAAGGCACTGCCCATGCTCGACGACGACCAGCGCGCATTCGAGGTTGCCCAGCGCCTCTGGCTGCGTCTCGGTACTTCCTATCTGCGCCTGGCGCCACATTTTGCCTCGGGCGAAAAAGGCAAACTGCTGCACCGGGCAGCCTGTGCCATCCGGATGGCCGAATACTGCCATTTCCTGGCCGCCCGGGAATGTCCGCCCCTGCTCGATCAAATACTCTTCGCCATCCTCGATCAGGCCGAAAGAGACGGTTTGTCGCGCCATTCTCTGCCTGATCCGGACTTCCCCCATCTGGTCGACACCACCATCGCCGGCCATCTGGCCTGGGCTTTCATGCTGCGCCTGATCGACCCGTATCGCCTGTCGGCCGCCCAGCTTGCCGTCGCCAACCGGGCGCTGAGCCGCTGGCGCGAACTGGCCGGCTTCCAGACCATGCCGGACGATGACCCGAGAGGTCACTCGGTCGATCTCCAACCGCTGTTTGGCAGCACCTTGCCGGAAGGCATTCCGCGCTGGCTCGAAGTTCCCCGGGTGACCCGCAAGATCGCCCAGCGCATTGCCGCGCTCAAGGAAGGCGCATCGCCCGAAGCCCTGAAACTTGGTCGCGAACTGTCACCGGCGGCCAGTATCCGCCTGCTGCGCGACATCGAAGCCAGCCTTGAATCGCATGGCCAGCACCGCAGCACTGAAATCGGCGAAATCGAACTCGCCTTCGGCGCTGAATTTGCCTATGCAGCGTTTACCGGCGAAATGATCGTGCAGAGCGGATCGCTCGATGTTGGCAGCGCAACCCTGGCCCATCAGCGCACGGCGATGTTCGGATTCGACCGCGTATCGACCATGCCGACGGCCGTCAAGAAGCTCAATGTCCCTGGTGAGAACTGGCTGCTCGTCGATGGCAAGGCGATCCGTCCGGCCGACCGTAAGGGCGCCCGCCGCCAGTCGCCCTGTCTGATCGCCTCGACCTCCCTCGGCGGGCCACGACTCGGTGTCATGGTCGGCCTGCAGAGCATTCCCGGCGGCGCCCTGGCCGCCGACCTGCAGTGGTACGAGGAACGCATCGAGCCGGGCCGCCTCGCCCGACCGGCGGCGCTGGGCCAAACCAACGCCGTAGTCCCCGTCTTCCTGCTCCATGACGGTGAAAACTGTTCGCTGATCGTCCCGAGTGTGGCCGGAGTCCGGCTCGATACCGGCGTTACGCTGGAAGGCACCTCGGTCAGCCACCTGCTGCCGACCGAAGTGCTCGAACGCGGGGTCGATTTCGTCCGCTACGCGATCAGCAAACAATAAAAAAGGCCCGCTGGTTAGCGGGCCTTCGCTTCCACGGTCGACCGGAAAAAACGGCCGAAAATCAAATCACTCGAATTCGATGATGACCTGATCCACCGTCAGGCTTTCGCCGGCAGCCGCTGAAATCTTCTTCACCTTGCAGTCCTGGTCAGCCTTGAGGATGTTTTCCATCTTCATCGCTTCGATGACCGCCAGCTTCTCGCCGGCCTTCACTTCCTGACCAACCGTCACCGCCACTTCGCGGAGCAGGCCAGGCATCGGCGAAATCAGGAACTTGGACAGGTCAGGTGCCTGCTTTTCCGGCATCAGCGCCAGCAGTTCTGCAGCGCGGGCGCTCATCACCATGAAGTCGGCGCGGGTACCCCAGTGGAACAGCGAGTATTTCGTCTTGTGCCGTTCGACCTGCAGCGTGAAAGCCTGACCGTTGCAGGTACCGACGAACAGCGACTCGCCAAGTTTCCAGGAAGAACGCAGCTCGTAGTGCTGACCGCCGTACTCGATGTCATAGCCACCATCGACCAGACATGCCGTGACCGGATGATGCTGATTGCCGGCGGCGTCGAGGCGAACGACCATCCAGTTGTCGCTGACCAGACGCTCGTGGCCCTGCAGCTGGCCGGAGATGGAAGCGGAGCGATCGGTGAAGGCACGGTAGACATAAGCAGCCACCGAAACCAGCAAGGCCGGATCATCGTGCGGCACCATCGAGGCATCGAAGCCCGTCGGGTAGTGCTTGGGGATGAAGCCAGTGTCGAAGATGCCGGAATGGAACACCGGGTGCTGCATCAACGCAGCCTGGAACGGGATGTTCGAGGAAATGCCGCGGATCACGAAACCGTTCAAGGCGTCACGCATGCGGGAGATCGCCGTGCTGCGATCCTTGCCGTGCACGATCAGCTTGGCGATCATCGAGTCGTAGAACATCGAAATCTCGCCACCATCGTAAACACCGGTATCGACACGGGTAGTGCCGCTGGCGTCGCTGGTTTCCTTGGGCGGCAGGAACTTCACAAGACGGCCAGTCGACGGCAGGAAGCCGCGGAACGGGTCTTCGGCGTTGATCCGGCACTCCATGGCCCAGCCGTTGATAGGAACTTCAGCCTGGGTCAGCGGCAGCTTCTCGCCGTAAGCGACGCGGATCATCTGCTCAACGAGGTCGAGGCCGGTAATCAGTTCGGTAACCGGATGCTCCACCTGCAGGCGAGTATTCATTTCCAGGAAGTAGAACTCCTTGGTCGCGCCGGAAACGACGAACTCGACCGTACCGGCCGATTCATAGTCCACCGCGCGGGCCAGCGCCACGGCCTGTTCGCCCATCGCCTTGCGCATCTCGGCATCAACGAAGGGGCTCGGCGCCTCTTCGATTACCTTCTGGTGACGACGCTGAATTGAGCAATCACGTTCGTTCAGGTAGACGTAGTTGCCATGTGAGTCGCCGAGCAGCTGAATTTCGATGTGACGCGGTTCCAGCACGTATTTTTCGATGAAGACGCGGTCGTCACCGAAAGAGTTGCGCGCTTCATTGACGCAGGAGGAGAAACCTTCGTGTGCTTCGGAATCGTTGTAAGCGACGCGCAGGCCCTTGCCGCCGCCGCCGGCGGAAGCCTTGATCATCACCGGATAGCCGATGCCCTGAGCGATCTTGACAGCTTCGTCAGGACCGGCGATGGCGTCGTTGTAACCCGGAATGGTGTTGACGTTGGCAGCGATGGCCAGCTTCTTGGATTCGATCTTGTCGCCCATCTTGGCGATGGAGTAATGCTTCGGACCGATGAACTTGATGCCTTCTTCTTCCAGACGACGGGAGAACTCGGCATTTTCAGACAGGAAGCCGTAGCCCGGATGGACGGCCTGGGCGCCAGTCTGCTTGCAGGCGGCGATGATCTTGTCGGCAACCAGATAGGACTCTTTCGAAGCAGCCGGTCCAATACAGACGGCTTCATCGGCGAGGTCGACGAACAAGGCATCCTTGTCGGCTTCGGAATAGACGGCGACTGTCTTGATGCCCATCTTGCGGGCCGTCTTGATGACGCGGCAGGCAATTTCACCGCGGTTGGCGATCAGAATTTTAGTGAACATATTCCTTTTTCTCCCTGACGCTTACAGAGGAATGTTGCCGTGCTTGCGCCACGGATTTTCAAGTTTCTTGTCGCGCAGCATGGCCAGCGAGCGAGCGATACGCTTGCGGGTGGCATGCGGCATGATGACGTCGTCGATGAAGCCACGCGCACCGGCCACGAACGGGTTGGCGAACTTGGCCTTGTACTCGGCTTCGCGCTCGGCCAGCTTGGCCGGATCGTTCTTTTCCTCGCGGAAAATGATTTCCACGGCGCCCTTCGGGCCCATGACCGCGATTTCTGCTGACGGCCAGGCGATATTGACGTCGCCACGCAGATGCTTCGAGGACATAACGTCGTAGGCGCCACCGTAGGCCTTGCGGGTAATGATGGTGACCTTCGGCACGGTACATTCGGCGTAGGCGTAAAGCAGCTTGGCACCGTGCTTGATGATGCCGCCGTATTCCTGCGTGGTGCCCGGCATGAAGCCCGGCACATCGACAAAGGTAACGACCGGAATGTTGAAGGCGTCGCAGAAGCGGACGAAGCGGGCGGCCTTGATCGACGACTTGATATCGAGACAGCCGGCCAGCACCAGCGGCTGGTTGGCGACGATGCCAACCGGATGGCCATCCATGCGACCAAAGCCGATGATGATGTTCTTGGCGTAGTCGGCCTGCAGCTCGAAGAAGTCATTGTCGTCGACCACTTTGACGATCAGCTCCTTCATGTCGTACGCCTTGTTGGCGTTGTCCGGCACCAGGGTGTCGAGCGAATAGTCCATGCGATCGACCGGATCGTTGGTCGGCGTGACTGGCGGCTTTTCGCGGTTGTTGGCTGGCAGGAAATTCATGAACCGGCGCAGCATGGAGAGGGCTTCGACGTCATTCTCGAAGGCCAGATCGGCGACACCTGATTTGCTGGTGTGAGTCACGGCACCGCCCAGCTCTTCGGCCGTGACGTCTTCGTGGGTCACGGTCTTGACGACTTCCGGACCGGTCACGAACATGTAGGACGAGTCCTTGACCATGAAGATGAAGTCGGTCATCGACGGCGAATACACCGCGCCACCGGCGCAGGGGCCCATGATCATCGAGATCTGCGGCACGACGCCGGAGGCCATCACGTTGCGCTGGAAGACGTCGGCGTAACCGCCCAGGGAGGCAACGCCTTCCTGAATTCGCGCACCGCCCGAGTCATTGAGGCCGATCACCGGAGCGCCGACCTTCATCGCCTGGTCCATGACCTTGCAGATTTTCTCGGCGTGGGTTTCCGACAGCGAACCACCAAACACGGTGAAGTCCTGCGAGAAAACGAAAACCAGACGGCCGTTAACCGTACCGTAACCAATCACAACACCGTCACCGGGAATTTTCTCGGCCTGATCCATACCGAAATCGGTACAGCGGTGCTCCTTGAACATGTCCCATTCCTCGAAGGAATCCGGGTCGAGCAGCAGCTCGATACGTTCGCGGGCGCTCAGCTTGCCCTTTTTGTGCTGGCTGTCGATACGCTTCTGGCCACCGCCGAGGCGGGCCATTTCACGCTTTTTTTCCAGCTGGCGGATGATGTCGTGCATAGAAAACTCCCTAAATGGATCGGGTGATTAGTGTTTCAGATAGTCGAGCAGCGCATACGCGGCGGCAGCCGGAGTCGTATGGCCTTCCTCGACGGATCGGGTAAAGGCGGGCAGGTTCTCCTGCACGCGCGGGTGATGACGGAAATACTGACGCAAACCGGAGTCGATCAGTTGCCACATCCAGCTCAAAGCCTGATGCTGGCGCTTGGCATCGAACTCTCCGGTCGACTTCAGAGCCGCCTGATACTTCTCGACCTGTTCCCAGAATTCAGCGATGCCTTCCTTGTGCAAAGCGGACAGCGTGATAACCGGCGGTGCCCAGTTGGGCGAGGCCGGGCGCAGCATGTGCAGGGCGTTGCGCCATTGGGCACGGACCACAGCAGTGGCCTGACGGTCGATATCGGCCTTGTTGATGATCACCATGTCGGCGATCTCGACAATGCCCTTCTTGATCGCCTGCAGGTCGTCACCGGCATTCGGCAACTGGAGCAGGCAGAACATGTCGACCATGCCAGCCACCGTCGTTTCCGACTGGCCGACACCGACGGTCTCGATGATGATCACGTCGTAGCCCGAGGCTTCACAGAGCAGCAACGCTTCGCGCGACTTCTCGGCCACGCCGCCCAGCGAACCCGATGACGGACTCGGCCGGATGAAGGCCTCCTCGCGCTGGCTGAGCAATTCCATCCGCGTCTTGTCACCAAGGATCGAACCACCAGAAACCGAAGATGAAGGATCGACGGCCAGCACAGCCAGCTTCTTGCCCTGCTCGATCAGCCAGACACCCAGCGCCTCGATAAACGTCGACTTGCCCGCCCCCGGCACGCCGGAAATGCCGATACGGATCGCCTTGCCAGTACTAGGCAAAATAGCGTTAAGCACTTGCTGGGCGCGCTGCTGATGATCGGGACGCGTCGACTCGATCAGCGTGATGGCCTTGGCCAGCGCACGGCGCTGACCAGCCAGCACACCATCGACCAGCAGTTGGTCGCCAGCAGACAGAATATTGGCACGCACGGGAACTTCGCCCAGATTCATCCGAGACTTAACCGCGTGCCTTGCGAATTTCTTCGATCACCTTGATGGCCGAATCCTCGATCCGCGTTCCCGGTCCGAAAATGGCTTTGGCGCCTGCGTTGTAGAGATAGTCGTAATCCTGGGCGGGGATAACGCCGCCGGCGAAGACGATGATGTCGTCACCGCCCTGGTCCTTGAGCGCCTTGACCAGTTGCGGCAGCAGGGTCTTGTGACCGGCCGCCAGCGACGATACACCCACGGCGTGCACGTCGTTCTCGATGGCCTGACGGGCAGCTTCTTCCGGAGTCTGGAAGAGCGGGCCCATGTCGATGTCGAAGCCGAGGTCGGCATAGGCCGTAGCCACCACCTTGGCGCCACGGTCATGGCCATCCTGGCCGAGCTTGGCGATCATGATGCGCGGACGACGACCTTCTTCTTCGGCGAATTTGGCGACATCGGCCTTGATCTTTTCCCAGCTTTCCTGACCTTCCACAACACCTCCGTACACACCCGAAATGGTCTGGTTGTTGGCACGGAAACGACCAAAGATCTTTTCCAGCGCATCGGACACTTCACCCACCGTGGCACGCAGGCGCATGGCCTTGACGGTCAGGTCGAGCAGGTTGCCTTCGCCGGATTCGGCGGCTTTGGTTAACGCCTCCAAAGCCGCGTTGACCGCAGCACTGTCGCGCGTCGCGCGAATCTGCTTGAGGCGGGCAATCTGCGAGTCACGCACGGCGTGGTTGTCGATATCGAGGATGTCGATCGCGTCTTCCTTGGCCAGCTTGTACTTGTTGACGCCGACGATGACGTCCTTGCCGGAGTCAATGCGTGCCTGCTTGTCGGCCGCGCAGGTTTCGACCTGCATCTTGGCCCAACCCGATTCAACGGCCTTGGTCATGCCGCCCATGGCTTCGATTTCCTGGATGATGCCCCAGGCCTTGTCGGCCATGTCCTGGGTCAGCTTTTCCATCATGTAGGAACCGGCCCACGGATCGACGACATTGGTGATGTGGGTTTCTTCCTGAATGATCAGTTGCGTGTTGCGGGCGATACGCGACGAGAACTCGGTCGGCAGCGCAATGGCTTCGTCCAGCGCATTGGTGTGCAGCGACTGGGTGCCGCCGAAAACAGCCGCCATCGCTTCGATGGTGGTACGCACGACGTTGTTGTACGGATCCTGCTCGGTCAGCGACCAACCGGAAGTCTGGCTGTGCGTGCGCAGCATCTTGGACTTGGGGCTCTTGGCGTTGAAACCGGTCATGATGCGATCCCACAGCAGGCGGCCGGCGCGCATCTTGGCGATCTCAAGGTAGAAATTCATGCCCACCGCCCAGAAGAAGGACAGGCGGCCGGCGAAGGTGTCGACGTCCATGCCCGAGGCGACGCCGGTACGCACGTATTCCATGCCGTCAGCCAGCGTGAAGGCCAGCTCGATGGCCTGATTGGCACCGGCTTCCTGGATGTGATAACCGGAAATCGAGATCGAGTTGAACTTCGGCATGTGCTGCGCCGTGTAGCCGAAGATGTCGGCAATAATCTTCATCGATGGTTTGGGCGGATAGATGTAGGTATTCCGCACCATGAATTCTTTGAGAATGTCGTTCTGGATAGTGCCGGACAGCTTGTCCTGGCTAACACCCTGCTCTTCGGCGGCGACGATGTAGCCGGCAAGAATCGGCAGCACCGCGCCGTTCATGGTCATCGAGACGGATATCTTGTCGAGCGGAATGCTGTCGAAGAGGATCTTCATGTCTTCGACGGAGTCGATCGCCACGCCGGCCTTGCCAACATCACCCGTAACACGGGCGTTATCGGAGTCGTAACCACGGTGCGTCGCCAGGTCGAAAGCCACGGAAACGCCCTGGCCGCCGGCGGCCAGCGCCTTGCGGTAGAAGGCGTTGGAGGCTTCAGCGGTGGAGAAACCCGCATACTGACGGATGGTCCACGGCTTGACGGCATACATCGTCGGTTGCGGGCCGCGCAGATAGGGCGCAAAACCGGGCAGGGTATCGGCAAATTCGAGACCGGCGACATCTGCCTTCGTATACAGTGCCTTGACGGCTAGCCCTTCGGGGGTATTCCACACCAGATTCCCGACATCGCCCCCTGGTGACTGTTTGGCTGCGGCCTTTTCCCAAGCATCCAGGTTATTGGAATCAAAGAACTTTTCAGACATGACACACCCCTCGCTGATTCGATTTTTTCGGGCTTATGATGCAGAATTCAAAATTCTACGCTTTTGGGCCCAGCTTGACATACCAAGCCCCACATAATACTTATCCATAATTATGGAAGCAAGTCGGCTAAGTCCCGATCGGCTCAATCACATCACACCAAAACCATGACACGTATCGCACCTACCGCGCTCTATCAGGAAGTGGCCGAAAGACTGCGTCAACGCATCTTCGCACACGAACTGACCCCGGGTACCTGGATCGACGAGCAGAAGCTCGCCGAGGAATACGGCATTTCCCGTACGCCCCTACGCGAGGCGCTCAAGGTTCTCGCTTCCGAAGGACTGGTCGATCTGCGCCCCCGCCGTGGCTGCTACGTCACCGAGATTTCCCGGCAGGACATGGACGACATATTCCCGCTGATGGCCATGCTGGAAGGGCGCTGTGCGGCAGAAGCGGTCAAGCGGGCGAAACCAGCCGACATCTCGGCACTGAAGAACATCCATGAGCAGCTTGAGGCGGCGGCCCGCGAGGGACGCATTGACGCCTTCTTCGAGTCGAATCAGGAATTCCACAAAAAAATTCAGGAGCTGTCCGGCAACCGCTGGCTGCTCTCGGTCATTCAGGACCTGCGCAAGGTATTGAAGCTCTCTCGATTGCACTCGCTCTCACTCGAGGGCCGCCTGCAGCAGTCTCTGGACGAGCATCGCCTGATCATGGCTGCGCTGCAGGCCGGCGACGCCGTCAAGGCCGAGAAACTGATGCACGATCATCTGCTGTCCGGGCGCGAAGCCCTGGCCAAGATTCGGGATAGTGCCGCGGGGCAAGGCAACTGATCGTTGCCACGGTCAACCGGAAAATTCAGCCAAATTTAAAACAAGATCCGGTGCAGCACTGACGGAAAGACCGGCCAAGCCTTGGCTGCAAACCGGCTCGTTGCCGGCTTCAATGAGTTTTCCGCGCCAATAAACAAAAACCCCCTGACGGCTTTCGCCGTCAGGGGGTTTTTTCTGCAACAGAAACCTAGTGGTTGCTGGCGGAGGCTGCGCCGTAACCCGTCTGGGCACGGACATACTGATCTTCGAAAGCCTCGATTTCCTGACCGGCACGCACACTCGAATCGGTCTTCGAGAAAATGTAGGCCAGGATGAAGGCAATCGGCATCGCGAACAGCGCCGGCTGGGTATAGGGGAAGAGCGGCGCTGCATTGTGCAGCACATCGACCCACACCGACTTCGAGAAGACCACGAACAGCACGGCAGAAACCAGGCCACCGTAGCCACCGAACAGCGCGCCGCGGGTGGTCAGGCCCTTCCAGTACATGGAGAGGATGAGCACCGGGAAGTTGGCTGCAGCCGCGACGCCGAAGGCCAGACCGACCATGAAGGCGATGTTCTGCTTTTCGAACAGGATGCCGAGGATGATGGCGACGAAGCCGAGGCAGATGGTGGCAATCTTCGAGACGCGGATTTCGGAAGCTTCCGAAGCCGTGCCTTTCTTGATCACGCGAGCATAGAGGTCATGCGAGATGGCCGATGCACCGGCCAGCGCCAAGCCTGACACCACAGCCAGAATCGTGGCAAAAGCCACAGCCGCCAGGAAGCCAAGCAGCATGTCGCCACCGACAGCCTTGGACAGGTGCATGGCAACCATGTTGCCGCCACCGATCAACTTGCCGCCCAGTTGGCCACCTTCGAAGAATTCAGGATTCTGGCCGACGATGATGATGCCGCACAGACCCATCAGGAAGATGACGTTGAAGAAGTAGGCAACGAAGCCGGACGCGTAAAGGACTGACTTGCGCGCTTCCTTGGCGTCGGTAACGGTGAAGAAACGCATCAGGATGTGCGGCAGGCCAGCCGTACCGAACATCAGGCCAAGACCGAGCGAGATGGCGGTGACCGGATCGGCCAGCAGGCTGCCCGGATACATCAGCTTGGGTCCAAGCTTATGAACTGCCGTCGCCTTTTCCAGCAAGGTCTGGAACGAGAAGCCGAACTGGCTGAAGGCCAGGAACATGACCAGCGTACCGCCAGCCAGCAGCATGCAGGCCTTGATGATCTGCACCCAGGTCGTGGCGACCATGCCGCCGAAAGTGACATACACCATCATCAGGATGCCGACGGCAAAGATGGCGACGTTGTAGTCGAGACCGAAGAGCAGCTTGATCAGCTGACCGGCACCGACCATCTGGGCGATCAGGTAGAAGCAGACCACGGTCAGCGACGAAATCGCGGCCATGGTGCGCACCTTGCCCTGGTCGAGGCGATAGGCGGTGATGTCGGAGAAGGTGAACTTGCCCAGATTGCGCAGGCGTTCGGCCATCAGGAAGAGAATGATCGGCCAGCCGGCGAAGAAGGCCAGCATGTAGATGTAGCCGTCGTAGCCCTGGCCGTAGACCATGGCAGTCAGACCAAGCAGCGTGGCGGCCGACATGTAGTCGCCGGCAATGGCCAGACCGTTCTGGAAGCCGGTGATGCCGCCGCCGGCCGTATAGAAGTCGGCAGTCGACTTGGTCCGGCTGGACGCCCAGTAGGTAATGCCCATGGTCATGCAGACAAACAGGCAGAACATGATGATGGCGTGCCAGTTGGTGGCCTGCTTTTCAGTGACCCCTTCGAGCGGGCCGCCGGCAAAAGCCACGGCAGCAAGAGCGAAGAGACCGAGCGCGGTGCCGAGTTGAGTCAAACGTCGCATTATTTGTTCTCCTTCCAGGCTTCCTTGACGATTTCCTGCGTCAGGGCGTCAAATTCCGAATTGGCGCGTTTGACGTAAACTGCCGTCAGCGACCAGAAGAAAATGAACATGAACAACTCAACGGCCACACCCACCGTCAACATGGAGCCTTCGGCAACCGGTTGGCCAAGGGCCGCCGGATTGAAAGCCACCACCATCACAAAGCCGTAAAACATGGTTAATACGACAAAAGCCAACGTCCAGGCAAAACGTCCCCGTCTTGAAACAAGCTCCTGAAACTTCGGATTGGCCCGCATCCGCTCATACATCGCGCTGCTCATGGCTTGATCTCCTAACTTTTAATTAATAATTACCGACAAAAAAGCCGCAATATTCTATCTTATATAAGACTCGTTTCCTTTGATCTGGATCGACTAATCCCATATTTTTTATATGGTCATTCGAGATAACCCATGAGCACCATTGATTTTTCCTGCGACAACGAAGTCGCTACCCTGACCTTGAACAACCCCGGCAAGCTGAACGCCATCAACCTCGGGATGTGGAACCAGCTGGTCGAAAAAATGGCTGAAATCAGCGTCGACCGCAGCATTCGCTGCGTCGTACTCCGTGGAGCCGGCAGCGACGCCTTCGCCGCCGGCGGCGATCTTGAAGAATTCGTCACTGGCCGGGCAACACTGGAACAGGCGCTTCATTACCACGGTCAGGTCGCCCTCGCGCTTCAGGCCATCGACAATTGCCCGCATCCGACGGTGGCGCTGATTCAGGGTGCCTGCATCGGCGGCGGGCTGGAAATCGCCGGCGTCTGTGATTTCCGGATTTGCGGCGAGTCGGCCCGTTTTGGCGCGCCGATCAATCGTCTGGGTTTTTCGATGTACCCGGGTGAAATGGAAGGCTTGCTGCGTCTGGCCGGGCCGGCTGTCATGAAGGAGATCCTGCTCGAAGGCCGCATCCTGAATTCTGCGGAAGCCTACGCCAAGGGGCTGGTCACCCGCGTCGTTGCCGATGAGGAAACCGAAAGCGAAGCCTACACCACGGCCAAACGCATCTGCGCCGGGGCGCCGCTCGTCGCCGGCTGGCACAAGCAGTGGATACGCCGACTGCTCGATGGAAAACCGTTGAGCGATGAGGAGAAAGCCGCCTCGTTCGCCTTCCTCGATACCGAGGATTACCGCGAAGGCCTGGCTGCCTTTCTGGAAAAGCGCAAACCGGCGTTCAAGGCGCGCTGAACTCGGCAATCAACTGCCGTACAGGCTCCACAGCATTTTGCTCGACAGCACCAGGAGCAGCCCAGCAAAAATCCGCTTGAGCACGACCACCGGTAGACGATGGGCGAGGCGGGCGCCGAGCGGGGCGGCCAGGACGCTGGCGAGCAGGATGACGGCCAGCGCCGGCAAATAGATGAAACCCAGACTGCTCGCCGGCAAGCCGGGATGCCCCCAACCATTCCAGACATAGCCGATGCTGCCGCCGATGGCGATCGGCAAACCGACCGCCGCCGAAGTCCCGATGGCCTGGTGCGGCCGGACGTTACACCAGATCAAATAAGGCACGGTGAGCGCCCCGCCGCCCATCGCGGCCAGACTGGCGACCGTGCCAATGACACTGCCGGCAAGGCCCAGGCCGCCGCGCCCCGGCAGGTTGCGGCTCGGTTTCGGACGCAGGTTGGCCATCATTTGCACGGCGACGAAAATCATGAATCCGACGAAGAAAATCGACAGTGCCCGCGACGAAATACGGGCCGCCAACATCGCCCCGAGCATCGTCCCGACCAGGACACCCGGCGTCAGGTCGCGCATTACCGGCCACAGTACGGCGCGGTGTGCGTGATGGGCGCGCAAGCTGGAAATGGACGTGAACAGGATGGTCGCCATCGAGGTGCCGAGTGCCAGATGCATGACTTCGTTGGCCGGAAACCCCTGCCCGGCAAAGATGACGGTCAGCAACGGGACGACCACAACGCCACCGCCCACGCCGAGCAGCCCGGCAAAAAAACCGGCCACGGCACCGGTCAGCAGGTACGCCGGAATGACATCGAAAGGGATCACGAGGATGGAGGCAGCGACAATATTGGCAAGCGCCGAACTTTATCAGTGGCCGGCGTCCAGCCAGCGAACGATGCCGTCGATGCTGCGAAAATCATCGCAGGCACGAACCGGAATCTCCGGGGCGAGTTCGCCAAACAGCTTGGCCAGCGCATTGCCGGGGCCGATTTCGAGCACTGCATCGGGTTGCATCTCACGTACCGTTTGCAGACAGGCCGCCCAATCGAGCGGCGTACAGATCTGGCGGGCCAGCGCGTCAAGCGCCGGGCGAGCAGTGCGCGCGACCGTCGCGTCGATGGCGCTGAGGACGGGAAAGGCCAGGCGGCGCTCGGGCAGCAAAGCCAATCGTTGCCTGAAGTTGGCCGCCGCTGTGGCCAATAACGGCGTATGCGATGGCGTGCGTACCGCCAGATGGACCAGACGGGTCGCCCCCGCCCTCTCAAATTTGCCGGCGACGACCACAATGCCGGCACGTGGCCCGGCGACCACCAAATGCCGCGGTGCATTGCGGATCGCCACCGCCAGCCCGGCCTCCTCGGCGAGCGTGGCGACCAGCGCCTCATCCAGCCCGAGCACGGCGAGCATGCCGTATTCACCGCTGACCGCGCTATCCATCTCGGCGGCGCGCTCGGCGCACAGCACCACGCCTTCGACCGCGCCAAAGGCCCCGGCGACGGAGCTCGCCGCCATTTCGCCAAGCGAATAGCCGGCCGCGCAGATCGGCCGCGGCAGGCGGCTTTGCAACTGAGCCCAGAGCAGCATCTGCTGGGCAAAGATCAGCGGTTGGGCAATTTTGTTTTTTGCCAGTTTTTCCGGGTTGACCGTGGAATCTAGTTCTGCGATGCCCGGCAACGCCTGCAATATCGCCGGGCCCAATTCGCCGTCAATGCCAGCCTGCACTTGCTGCCAGTGCGCGACGGTTTGGCCGCCCTGGCCACTGAAGAGGAGGGCGAGGCGCATTTCAGTCCCGGCCGTCGAGTTCGGCGAGAAAGAGCGTCACGCCGAGCAGGTCGGCGCTACCGCCGGGGCTGAGATCGCGCGCCACAAAATCGCGGTCGATTGCCGCCGCATGCTCGCGCCAGTCGTCGGCGAGCACGCCGCCGGCTGCCAGAAACTCCCTGGCGGCACGCCGCCCGCGGGCCAGTCCGGCCGGACCGCCACGCCACAGCAGGTTGGTGTCGTCGAGTTCGGCAATCAGCGCAAACAAGGCCTGCACCGCCGCCAGTTCGCCGTCGCCGATGGCGACCAGAATGTTTTGGTAGGCCGGCAGGCCGATCTCCAGCGCCGCCGGGAAACCGCTCGCCGCCTCCTGACGCGCCCCACCGCTGCCGTAGCGACGGGCGACTTCCAGTCCGTGGCTGAGCTGCGAGGCGGCTGGCAAGACGGCCAGACCGTCGAGAATGTCGGCCGCCCAGTTCCCTTTGACGGCCGCGCAAGCCGTCGCGGCACTTGGCGTTTCGCCATCCGCAATCAAGCGGCCGGCTGCCGCACAGAGCAGGCCAAGATTGAAAATCGCCCCGCGATGGGTGTTGACGCCACTGGTTGCCGCCAGCATGGCAGCTTCGGCCTCGATGCCCAGCGCCCGCAAAGGCGCAAAGCCCGGGCGTTGCAGGCCGCAACCGGCGATGGCAGAAAAATAGGGGCGCAAGGCCTGCAGACTGCGCAGGAAGGTGCTGAAATCCATGTCGCGGTGGCTGCCCTGGCTGTTCGGGCTGACCAGTCCGGGCTTGGGTGCCAGTGCAGCCTCACGGTACAGGCTGCGGATGGCCAGGCGACCGATGCGCTCGGTTGCCGCGCGGTCGGACGATATGGCCCGCGGGGCAGGACGATTGCGCGGAACGATGCGTTCAAGCATGGCAGCAAGCCTCGTCCAGGCTGGCGAGCAAGGAGTGCACCGTCCGCAAGCCAACTTCTTGCGGCCCTTTGACCAGGACCAGGGCAGCGGAATTTTCCCGCTGCGCAGCCATTTCCCGCCAGGCGACGGCGTTGCCATCGGGAAAGCGGATTTCGCCATCGAGCCGGCAGGGCAACTCGCCAGCCGCCAGTCGCAGCGCCGCCAGCATGTCGTCGAATTGCGGCATTGTCTCGACATCGCAGATGAGGTCGATATCCGATTCGGCATGGCGGTAGTCTTCGCCGCTTAGCGCCTCCCAGGCCAGCGAGCCGAAAACGCCGAGACTGGCCGAACAGGCAACCGCCCGCTCGGCCAATCGGCGCAGCACGTCGGCCTCGGCAACCGGCAGCCGGGAACAACAGCGGGCGATGGCCAGCGGTACGTCGATTCCGGCTACGGCCCGGCGGTCGACATGGATGGTCAGCCGCTTTCGTTGCTGGTTCAGCGGCAGGCTCAGGCCGAGCAGCAGCGGGCCGCCACCTGCCGGCTGGCGGGCAGCAACCAGCGGCCGGCCAGCGGCGATCCAGTCGCGCGCCGCCTGCCACGAGGCATCGCCTATTGCGGCGCAAGGCGTCTCGAATGCCGCATCGCGATCCAGATAAACGAGGTCGTGGCGACGCATCCGGTCAGGCTCCGCAGGCGGCGTTCTGAACGGTTTTGGTGATGCCTGCCGCCAGTTGGCGGCCACCGCGCTCGGCACCGCAGGACTGGCGTAGATCGCCGACCGGCGCGACCTGCCCGGCGGCGAGCGCCTCTTCCAGCAAGCCGGCCGATGGTTCCGGCCAGATCGCTTCGATGGCGCCCATGCGCACGTAGCTCTCGGCGCCCGGCGCGAAAATCGGCGAGCCGGCCGCCAGTTCGATCAGACGTTCGTGGGCGATCTTGGTGACGCGAGCCATCGCCCGCAAATCCATGACCCGGACCTGGGCATCGGCCAGCGCATAGGCCCGGTCGGCCATCAGGCCGAAGGACAGGAAACCGCCACTGACGGCGTTGGCGGTGACCAGACTGAGCGAGGCGTGGCCCTGTCTACGAGCCAGATCGACACACTGCGCGAGGTGGGCCAGCGAGCCGTTCAGGCAGAGCAATTCCTGGCTGCGCGACAGGGCTTGACCGCTGGTGTCGACCAAATAGACCAGCGGTCGGCCGGGGTGCTGCTCGATGGTGTCGAGAGTGAAGCCGGATAAAGCCAGCGCCATGGCGTGGTCGATGGCCGCCGCGTCGGTGGTGCCGAGCACGGCGACCGTGCCCTGCGCGGTCGTCGCTTCGCCGGTAATCACCTGGTTGGCAACGGCAACCGTATGGCCGGCCGGAAACAGGCTATCGAGAATGTCGTTGAGGCTCATGTCGGCAATCCTTCCTTCAGGGCGACCAGGCTGTCGCGGTCAAGCAGCGGCACACTTTCCGGCCGGGCAACACCGAGCGCGGCCCAGACTTGCAGGCCGTCGCGATAGCTGGCGTAGGCGGCCAGACGATTTTCCAGCGCCTGCTGGCCGGCCCGCAGATGGGCGAGGCTTGGGGCGGGCTCGCTCCAGCCGGCGAGGAATTTCGCGGCGCCGCGGCGGAAGGCCGCGATGTCGTCTTCGACCAGCATGGCGCAATCGCCCATCAGGTAGCGATGCTTGCCGCCGGTGACGCGCCAGACCAGCGCCCGGTCCTTCGAGTCGAATTCCTCGACGCCGGCCACCGTTTCAATGACTTCCGGGCCGGACAGCGCGAGTCGGCCTTCTTCGGAAATGATGATGGCCGAACAGAGTTTGGCGACGATGCCCATGCCGCCGAAAGCACCGCAACTGCCGCCGACCAGCGCCAGCACGGGCACGCCGGCCGCACGCGCATCAAGCACGGCGCGCATGATTTCGGAAATGGCGATCAGCCCGGCATTGGCTTCGTGCAGACGAACGCCGCCGGAATCGATGAGAAAGAGCACGGCTGCCGGCTTTTCTTCAATCGCGCGGCGAAGCATCCCGACGATCTTGGCGCCGTGGATTTCACCGACGGCGCCGCCCATGAACTGGCCTTCCTGGGCGATTGCAAAAATCGGCTTTTTTTCCAGTTGACCGTAGCAAACGACCACGCCGTCATCAAATGCGCCGGGCAGGTCGAGCAGGGCGAGATGCGGGCTGGGTGTGGATTCGGCCGGCGGCAGGATTTCGCTGAAACTGCCGGGATCAAGCAGGCCGGCGAGGCGAGCCCGGGCGGTCGCCTCGAACCAGCTGTGACGTGCAGCAAGCGACGCGATCATAGTGCGCCTCCCTGATATTCGGCCAGCGCCTGAGCCAGGCGCAAGGTGACGACAGCCGGCGTCGCCCCCATGTCGTTGATGGCGATAACGGTGCCGCCGGCCGGATGACTCGTGGCGAAGCTGTCGAGCACAGCACGCCAGGTGTCGCCAAAGCCGCGCGCCGAGGTCTTGATGCGGACCCGGCAAGCCTCCGGCTCAATACCGGGCTTGACGAGAATTTCCAGATTGCCCGAACCGACCACGCCACACAACGCGGGATCGGCTGCCCGCGGCACGGGCTTGGAGTCGAAACGAAAATCGAGAGTTTCCATGGCGGTCACCAATTGCGGAAGCGTGAAGGGGGGGCGTACAGGCCACCGGACCAGCGCACCAGATCCTTGACGGAACGGGCGGCGAGCAGGTCGCGCGTAGCCAGCCGCGGGTCGATGCCGAGGTCTTCGGCGCGGCGGATGATGCCGCGGTCGCGCAGGTTTTCGACCATCGCCTTGTCACGGGCCATGCCTACCGGCGTGAAGCCGGCGACGCCACGGATCGCCTGTTCTCGCTCTTCCGGCGAGCGGCAGAGCAGCAGGTTGGCGATGCCTTCCTCGGTGACGATATGGCTGACGTCGTCGCCGTAGATCATGATCGGCGGCAGTTCGGCGCCCATCGACTTCTGCAGTTTCCAGGCATCGAGTTCCTCGACGAAGACCGGCGCCATATGCTCGCGGAAGGTCTCCACCATCTGCACAACCAGCTTGCGGCCGCGGATGGCGTTCGCCCCGTAGGCCTCGCGCCCGGCCTTGAGCCAGGCCGGACTGGCGTGGCGCCGGCCGTGCGGGTCGGAGCCCATGTTCGGGGCGCCGCCGAAGCCGGCAATGCGGCCCAGCGTCGCCGTCGAGCTGTTGCCGGCCATGTCCATCTGCAAGGTCGAGCCGATGAACATGTCGCAGGCGTAGAGGCCGGCCGTCTGGGAAAACGCCCGGTTGGAACGCATGCTGCCGTCGGCGCCAGTGAAGAAGACGTCGGAACGGGCCGAGATGTAAGCGTCCATGCCGACTTCCGAACCGAAGCAGTGCACCGACTCGACGAAACCGGACTCGATGGCCGGAATCAGCGTCGGGTGCGGATTGAGTGCCCAGTGCGTGCAGATCTTGCCCTTCAGGCCAAGGTCGGCGGCGTAGGTCGGCAGCAGCAGCTCGATGGCTGCCGTGTCGAAACCGATGCCGTGGTTCAGGCGGGTGACGCCGTACTCGGCGTAGATGCCCTTGATCGCCATCATCGCCATCAGCACCTGCACTTCGGTGATCTGCGCCGGATCGCGGGTGAACAACGGCTCAATGTAGTTCGGCTTCGGGGCGAGCACCGTGAAATCGACCCAGTCGGCCGGCACGTCGACGCGCGGCAGCTTGTCGAGGCGCTCATTGACCTGGGCGATGACGATGCCGCCCTTGAAGGCGGTCGCCTCGACGATGGCCGGCGTGTCTTCGGTATTCGGCCCGAGATAGAGATTGCCCTCGGCATCCGCCGCCTGCGCCGCGATCAGCGCCACATTCGGCGTCAGATCCATGAAGTAGCGGCCGAACAGTTCGAGATAGGTGTGAATCGCCCCGATCTCGATGCGCTGCTCCTGGACCAGCTTGGCCAGGCGGGCGCCCTGCGGACCGCTGAAAGAAAAGTCGAGGCGGTTTGCCAGGCCGCGCTCGAAAAGGTCCACATGGCTCGGAAGCGCCAGGACTGACTGGACCATACTGAGGTGATTGATGCGTTCCGGGCTGCAATCAGCCAGGGACTCGGAGAGGAAATCGGCCTGCTTCTGGTTATTGCCTTCCAGACAGACGCGGTCGCCCGGCTGGATGACGGCTTCGAGCAGGTCGATGATACGGTCGACCGGGATTTCCCGGCCAAAACCAAGGCTCGCCGCCCGCTCGAGGCGGCGGCCACGGCTTTGGCGCAGGGAATCCCAGTCACGCGGGAGAGGTGCGTTCATGATCGTCTTTCCGCTCGCTCAGGAACCGCTGTACTGCGACGGCAGCCAGGTGGCGATTTCCGGGAAAATGCAGAGCAACACGATGCCGAGCGCCATCAGCAGCAGGAAGGGCACGGTGCCCCACATGATTTCCTTGAGCTTGATGTCGGGGGCAATGCCGCTGATCACGAACAGGTTGAGGCCGACCGGCGGGTGAATCAGGCCCATTTCCATGAGGATGGTCATGATCACGCCGAACCAGATCAGGTCGATGCCGAGGGCGTTCAGCGCCGGCAGGATGATCGGCGTGACCATCAGGATGATGGCGACCGGCGGCAGGAAGAAACCAAGCACGATGAGCAGGATATTGACCCAGAAGAAGAAGGCCCACTTGCTCAACTCCAGTGAAATCATCCAGGCGGCGGCCGACTGGGTGATGTGCAGGTAGCTCATGACGTAGGTGTAGAGGAAGGACATGGCGATGATCAGCATGATCATCGACGACTCGCGCGCCGTCCCGGAGAGGATGACCTTGAGGTCGCTCCAGCGCCAGCAGCCATAGATCGCCATGACCATGAGCAGCGCACCGAAGGCGCCGATGCCGGCGACTTCCGACGGCGTTGCCCAGCCACCGTAGAGGGCAACCATGACGATAATGATCAGACCGAGGAAGGGCGCCAGGCGGGGCAGCGTTTCCAGGCGCTGTTTCCAGCTATAGGACTCTTCCGCCGGCATGGCCATACCGGTCGAGCGATTGGCCGAAATTTTTTCGTTCTTTTCGGCCCAGGATTTGTAGATCACCCAAGTCGAGAACAAAGCAGTCAGCATCAAGCCGGGGCCGACGCCGGCCATGAACAACTTGCCAATCGACTGTTCGGTGGCCAGACCATAAAGAATCAGCGTCAGCGACGGCGGAATCAGGATGCCCAGCGTGCCGCCGGCGGCGATCAGGCCGGTGGCCAGACGCTCGGAATAACCGCGTTTGCGCATTTACGGAATGCCCGATGAACCGATGGCCGAGCAGGTTGCCGGCGAGGAGCCACACATCGCGGCGAACACGGAGCAGGCCAGCGTGTTGGCCAGGCCGAGACCACCCGGCACCTTGTACAGCCAGCGATTCAGCGAGTTGTAGAGATCGGCGCCAGCGCGTGATTTGCCGATGGCGGCGCCCATCATGATGAAGAGCGGAATGGTCAGTAACGTGAAGCTGTTCAACTCGGAAAAGATGGTTTCAGCGATGATCGACAGCTGCGCCACCGGCATGAAAAAGTACATGAAAATCAGGGCGACCGAGCCAACGGCAAAGGCAATCGGCATCCCGGAAAAGAGAAATATGAAAGTGGCGGCCGCGTAGAGCAAGCCCAAGGTTCCGACGCTCATTTGCGCTCTCCTTCGTCGTCATGCTGGATGCGTTCGATGGCCACCTGAATGGCCGCGTTGTGTTGCGGCGGCGGCTGGTGCGAGCGCATGGCTTCGGGCAGCGAGTCTTCGATGAACTGGACAAAGACCTGCAGGGCGAGCGAGGTCATGCCGACCGCCATGGTGGCAAAGACCGGCCACATCTTGGGCGCCCAGGAGGTGTCACTCATCCGGCCTTCGTCCCAGGCTTCGTAGAACAGGTGCCAGCAGTTCCAGGCGATGAAGGCGCAGAACAGGAAGGACAGCAGATCGGAAAACGCCATGCGCCACTGCGTCCAGCTCGGCGGGGTGATTTCGTCGAGAATTTCAATCGTCACATGACCGCGATTGAGCTGGGTATGGGCGGCGGCCAGAAAGCTGGAGGCAATCAGCAAATAGACGCAAAACTCGATTTCCCAGTCGGTCGGCCAGGCAAAGAAATAACGGACTGCGACCTCAAAAACAAGAACGCAGGTAGCGATGACGATCAGAAAAGCCGACAGGTAACCTGTCGCAATATTGAAGGCCTTGACCGCTCGGCTGATGAAATATCCGGGGCTCATGATTCACCTATAAGAAGGATGGGCCGGGCATGCCCGGCCGGTGGATTACTTGACCGACAGCGCCATGTCGAGCAGGACGCGGCCATCCTTGATGTTCTCGGCGAAATCCTTGAAAGCCGTCTGTTCGGCGATACCGCGCCAGGCCAGGAAAGCTTTCTCGTCCATATCGGCCACCTTGGCTCCTGCTTTGGCGAACACCTCGGCCATGCGCAGGTCATCCTTCTTGGCTTCCTCAACGCCAAACTTCTCCAGACTGGCACCGACGTCACTGATGATCTTCTGTTGTTCCGGGGTCAACGAGTCGTAGAGGCCCTTGGAGATCAGCAGTGGCTCGAACATGAACCAGAAGCTCTTGTTGCGGGCCGTAGTCACGTACTTGCTGAATTCCTGCAGACGGAAACTGATCAACGACGTGCTGGAGGTCAGCGCCGCGTCGAGCACACCGGACTGCATCGCACTGTAGATTTCCGAGGACGGCATGCCGGTCACTGCGGCGCCGGCGCCCTTCAACATCTGGTCCATTTCCTTGCTGCCGCCGCGGAACTTCAGGCCCTTGGCGTCATCGGGAACAACCACGGTCTTCTTGGTCGAGGCAATTCCGCCAGCCTGCCAAATCCAGGTGATGATCTTGATGTTCTTGTCGGCCAGAATACGGTCAAGCTCCTTGCCGATCGGGGCTGTTTTCCAGCGCATCCCCTGTTCGTAGCTGTTTACCAGCGTCGGCATCAGCGTGATGTTGACCTGCGGAATCTCTCCACCGCCATAGGCTAGCGGGACCAGGCTCATGTCCAGCGCGCTCTTGCGCAGGGCCCCGATCTGGCTGTTGGTCTTCATCAACGAACTGCCGGGATAAATTTCGAACTTCAGGCTGCCCTTGGACTGCTTTTCAACTTCCGCTACGAAGCGGCGGACAAGTCGATCACGGAAATCGCCCTCCTCGTTGGTCGCGGCGGGGAATTGATGGGAAATCTTGATGACGCGCGGCGTCTGGGCATGGGCGACGGGCAGAGCACAGGTGAGAGCGGCGGCAGCGATGGCCAGCGTAAGCTGGCGTTTAGTCTTGCTGAACATGGATATCTCCTCCAAGGTTAGAAAAGCACTGACGGTGAAACCTCACTGGCTGGCTTATCCACGCTAGGGAATACCGCACTCTTGTTTTGTGTTCAAAAATCACCGTTGTGTATACACGATAGTCATACATTGAATACTGGTCAACTAATTTCGTATAATTAAATCGTTGCCGCACGCTGGAGCACTAATCATGAACAGCCCTGTCGAAATACCCCCTACCACCCGCCAGTCGGAACGCCTCGGCGAACTGATTGAAGAGCGCATCGTCACTGGCGTCTATCCACCCGGCACGCGGCTCGACGAGCAGGAATTAGCCGACACCTTCGGCGTATCCCGAACGCCGGTACGCGAAGCCTTGATCCAGCTTGCCTCGGTCGGACTGATCGAAATCAAGCCACGACGCGGGGCGACCGTCCCGGAAGTTGGGGCCGACCGGGTCTGCGAAATGTTCGAAGTAATGGCCGAACTGGAAGCGATGTGCGGCCGACTGGCCGCGCGGCGTATTACGCCAAGCGAGCAAGTGGCGTTGCAGGAGGCACATGACGCCTGCGAAGCTGCGCGTGACGCCAATACTCCGGATATCTACTACCAGCTCAACGAGGTCTTCCATCAGCGCATCTACGAAGCCAGCCACAACGGCTTCCTGGTTGAGCAGGCGACCGCCCTGCACCGCCGGTTGCGCCCCTATCGCCGGCTACAGTTGCGCGTCCGCAACCGGATGGCGACCTCGTTCAACGAGCACCAGGCCATCGTCGATTCCATCGTCAAGGGCGACAGCGAACTCGCCTCGGCGCAGCTACGCGCCCACGTGACAGTTCAGGGCGATCGTTTCGCCGACCTCGTCGCCACCTTGCGCGACTTCAAGGCCGGCTTGTGACCCCGGTCAGCCGAGCGAGCAGCCGGGCAGGCCGCTATCGCTCCAACTGGCGAGGCGAAAACCGAGCACAGCCGAGATGCCGATCGCGTTGCGTACCATCTTTTCTGAACATGTTTTTTACCAGTGGATGTAACAAATCACTCCGATTGCCGAATAGCCATGATGAAGCGCTGTGCTTCGTTACCATTCAGGAGTTATTTGATGAAAACACTCTTTTCCACAATTGCGCTGGCCTTCGGGTTGATGCACACGATCTTTGGCGGTACCGCATTCGCAAGAGAGGCCGTACCTGTCGAGGCCAAGAATGTCGTCCTCGTACATGGAGCCTGGGCCGATGGCTCCAGTTGGTCCGACGTCATCCCCTACCTAGGGGCGGCCGGCTTGAAGGTGATAGCGGTCCAGAATCCCCTTACCTCCCTCGCCGATGACGTTGCCGCAACGAAACGGGCGCTCGCCCTGCTGGATGGACCCACGGTCCTCGTAGGACATTCCTACGCGGGAAGTGTCATCAGTGAAGCGGGGGGAGAGCCGAAGGTTACGGCGCTGGTCTACGTCGCGGCTCGCGCACCTGATGCCGGCGAAGATTTTCTGGCGCTTGGCAGTCAATTTCCGACGATGCCCCTCCGCGCTGGCGTCGAAAAACACAATGGCTATTTGACCGTTTCGGAGAAGGCTTTCTTCAACCACTTTGCGGACGGCATACCTATGGAGAAGGCAAAGACGCTCTATTCCGTACAACAACCGGTCGCAGCAAATCTGTTTGCTGACAGAACCACAACTGCAGCCTGGAAAACCAAGCCATCCTGGTACGTGGTCGCAAAGAACGACAACACGATCTCGCCTGATTTCCAGCGATTCCTTGCTGGGCGCATGAAGGCCAAGACGATAGAAGTCGAATCCGGACATCTCCCCCTTGTTTCGCATCCGAAAGACATTGCGGCGCTTATTCTGGCTGCAGCCGGGAAACGGGGATTGTAATTTGCTAGTCAGGAGATGACGTGGATAGCTTAGCCAATTCCCGTGAGCTTCCGTGAAGCTTGACCACGACATCATGCCTTGCAACGACGGCGTGGTATGAGAACGGAGCATCAGGAGTGGGATTGCACAAGCAAGAGAGCACTTGGGCGAATGCCATGCGCAAGGAGCGAGTGGGTGATCGCTTTGCATACGAGCATTTCCTCCAGGAGTTGGCGGCGTATCTGCGGCGAGTCATCAGGTATCGGTTGCATCATGCTGGATTAAACTCCGTGGAGGCCGAGGACGTGGTGCAGGACGTACTGATCGCTGTGCACTCAAGACGCGACCAATGGGATCATGGTCGGCCGCTCCTGCCATGGTTGAATGCCATTGCGCGCTACAAGATCATCGATACGGCGCGGCGTCTGCGAAAGGAAGCGCACGGCAGGGTGGATCTCGACGATGAGCAATGGTCCTCCCTGCCAGCCTTCAATCAGAGAGACCCGGAAGAGTCCGGCATTGACGTCGAACGCTTGATCTCCGAGCTGCCGCCAGGCCAGCAGTCGGTTGTCCGCGCGATTGGCGTAAATGGGGCGTCACCCAGTGAAGCAGCCACCGAACTCGGGATGAAAGAGGGTGCTGTGAGAGTTGCGTTTCACCGAGCATTAAAGAGATTGATCGCGGCAGCAAAGGGGAGCGTAAATGATGCGTAAGCGTAACAACGAGATTATGCGGACGGATGAGCTTATCCATCGGCTGTCCAATCAGGCCGGCATTAAGACTCATGCGGCCATGTCCTTTGGTCGCACCGTGTGGGCAAGCCTGACACTGTCCATTGTCGCAGCCTTGCTCATTGTAATTGGCGTATCCGGGTTGCGTCCGGATCTGCCCACGATGCTGACGGCCTGGCCATTCCAGTTCAAGGCTGCAGCAATGATTCTGCTCGCCGGTGGTGGCGTCATTCTCGTCCGCGCCGCCGGAACCCCGGGGATGGCAACAAGCCCTCTGGCTTTGCTCCCAGGCGTTCTATTTCTTCTCGCCGGCGCGCTCTTCGATCGCAGCGGCATCCCGCCACTAGGGGTGCGACAACTGTCCGCGCCAATTTGTGTAGGGGTCATCGTCGCCGCCGCCCTTCCTGGCCTCATCATCATTCAGGCCGGATTGCGCAGGGGTATTCCGACTCGGCTTGCCGCCGCTGGCGCGATTTCCGGTGTCCTGTCGGGCTCGCTCGCAGCCTTGGCTTATACGGTTGCATGCGTAAACGATGGCGCCATGTTTGTCGCCATCTGGTACGTGGTCGCAATCTCCATCACGACTGCGATTGGGGCGTTTACCGGCCGCTACGTGCTGGCCTGGTAGCTACATCCGTTCGCCATCAGTATCTGGCGATGGCGGCATGGGTGGATAGGGGTCGCCTATTCTCCGGGGTCGCTCCGAGAACAAGCAACCTCATGATCCGCCTAGCCGATGAGGCTGTACAACATCTTGGTGGCGAGCAGGGCGAGAAAACCGCCGAATGCCCGCTTCAGTTGTTTGACCGGCAATTTGTGCGCCAGTTTGGCGCCGACCGGCGCCATCAGGATGCTCATCACGACGATGCCGACGAAAGCCGGAAGGTAAATGTAGCCCAGCGAATAATTGGGCAAACCAGTGTCACACCAACCAGCAACGATGTAGCCGATGGCGCCAGCCAGGGCAATCGGAAAACCGAGCGCCGACGAGGTGCCAACCGCCGAGTGGATGGCAACATTACAGAACAGCATGAACGGCACCGATAGAAAACCGCCCCCCGCAGCAACCAGACTCGACACGCCCCCAATAGCGCCCCCGACAGCAAACAATCCGGCCGGTCCGGGCAGTTGCCGGTGGGCTTGCGGCTTGAAATCGAGGATCATCTGGATCGAGGCGTAATAAACGATGACGACAAAAATCACCGTCATCGGCCCGGTCGGCACCTGCCCAGCGACCAGCGAGCCAGCAAAAGTCCCAAGCACCAGACCCGGCGCCAGATTGCGGACAACATCCCAACGCACCGCGCCATGCGCATGGTGGGCGCGCATGCTGGAAATGGACGTGAAAACGATGGTCGCCATCGAGGTACCGAGCGCCAGATGCATGACATGCTCCGGCGGGAAGTTCTGGGCGACGAACAGCATGTACATGAACGGGACGAGGGTCAGCCCGCCGCCAACGCCGAACAGACCGGCAACGAAGCCGCCGAAGATTCCCAGCAGGGGATAGGCCAGCCACCAGATTGTCATGAGTTATCTGCCATGAGACGGTTGATGAATGCCCACTCGTCGGGCGTGACCGGCATGATCGACAGGCGGTTGCCGCGGGCAAGGAGGCGCATGTTGGCAAGCTCCGGATAACCGCGCAGTTTGGCCAGCGGAATCAGGCGCGACTTGCTGACGAACCGGACATCGCGCAGCCACCAGCGCGGATTTTCCGGTTTCGATTTTGGGTCAAAATACCGGTTGACCGTAGCAAACTGCGTCTCGTCCGGATAAGGCTCGGAACATACTTCGCAAATGCCGGCAATGCCCGGTTCGGCGCAACTGGAGTGGTAAAAGAAGGCAAGGTCACCGACCTGCATCGCATCGCGCATGAAATTTCGCGCCTGATAGTTGCGTACACCGAACCACGGAAACGCCTGTCCCGGCGCACCAGCGAGGTCGTCGATGGAAACCTCGTCCGGCTCCGATTTCATCAGCCAATATTGCATGCGTTCAGGTAATTTCGAGGGCAAAAAAAAGGCCCCCGCAAGTGCCGTCAGGCCGGCATCCTGAACCTGGGTCCAGAGTGGTCGCATTCCTTCCGCATCAGGCACGCTCACTGGGAGCGCGCACAACAGCGGATTGATGGTCCGCAACCGATGCCAATTAGCATTGGTTCAAGGAATGTATGGCCTTAACAAACACCGCAGGGGACGCTCGGCGGGCGGCGCCGGGGTCAGCAGAACCGACTACAGGTCCAGTTGCTGCTGGGGCGCAAGCACGGCATCAAGTCGTGCTCCCATGTCGCCGATTCTACGCTTCGTTTCGGAAGTATCAACTGCTTCCGAGAACTCTTTTCCAGCCCCGCCGGCAGCCCCGGAAAGGTGCTCGTGGGCAATGTTCAGGGCAGCCATGACGGCGACGCGTTCGGCGATGGTGTTCTTGGTGCGCTGCGCGATGTCACGCATTTTGTTGTCGACCAGATCAACCGCCGAGAGCAGGGCATCACGCTCTTCTGGCGTGCAGGCGACGCGGTATTCGCGACCCATGATCTTGACGTCGAGGAAATTCGGCTCGCCACTCATCTCAGACATCCTCGGGAATCTTGTCCATCAGACCTTCAAGTCGCTCGCGGGCGACCGTCATCGTCTGCCGCAGATGCAGCCGTTCAGCCTCGGCCGCGGTCATCTGGTTCTTCAAAACCTCATTCTCGGCGCGCAACTGATGAACCAGTGCGACAACCTGTTCGATTTTGGCTTCTAGCGTTTCGAGTTCCACATTCATGCGACGAACTATAGAGGGAAAAACGCCGCGTGGTCAAGGACTAAGCCATTATTCTAAAAGTGGTTTATAGCAAACACCAGCATGCCGCCTGATGCGCTGCAGCACGAATGAATGTAGAATGCGCGCCGTGTCAGGTGCTGCGTAAGGTTTCTCCAAACGCAGTTAAACGGGAAAGCGGTGCGTCTCCAACGAGACAAATCCGCTGCTGCCCCCGCAACGGTAAGCAAGTGCGGGCGTATCAACATGCCACTGGGTGCCAACCTGGGAAGGCGATACGTCAAGACTTGTGAGCCCGGATACCGGCCTGAGACAAAAAGCGGAAGTGCCACGGGGGTGTGGTGCGGGTTAACGCAACCAGCCCTTCTCCCCTCGCACTTCCTTTTCAATGCTCTTCCGGCATGCGGGGACGCCCGCCGGGAAAAGGAAAACCATGTATCCACGTTTGAAACCAATGGCCGCGCTGCTGGCCTTGTCTTTTGCCCCTGCGGCTTTCGCCGTCGACCAGCTCGCCGCACTTGACCCCATTCTGATCACTGCAACGCGTCAGGAAATGCGCGTCGCGGAACAGTTGTCGGATGTTTCCGTGATCGAACGCGAAACCATTGATGCGGCCGGCCAATCGAGCCTCGAAGAAATTCTGTCGCGGCAACCGGGCATCGAATTTTCGGTCAACGGCAGCTTCGGTGCCAGCTCATCGCTGTACATGCGCGGCACAAGCGGCGCCCATGTGTTGCTGCTGGTGGATGGCATGCGCATGGGATCGGCCACTTCGGGCAGCGCTTCATGGAATCGCATCCCAGCCAGCCAGATCGAGCGTATCGAAATCGTCCGCGGCCCGGCCTCATCGCTCTATGGCAGCGATGCCATCGGCGGGGTCATTCAGGTATTCACTCGCCAAAGTGACGGACCTCTCCGCTTTTATGGCGAGGTGGGCGCTGGCTCTTACGATACCGCCTCGGCCTCCGGTGGATTTTCCGGCGCGCAGAACGGCTGGCGTTACGCACTGAATGCGGCCACCCATTCGACTGCCGGTTTCAACAGCAAGCCGTGGACCGCCACAGCCAACAAGGATCGCGACGGTTTCTGGATGAACAGCCTGAGCGGCCGGCTGGCCTACAGCTTTGCCAAGGGCCATGAAGCCGGCATCAATTTCTTTTACAGCGACGGGGAAAGCAAGTACGACGGCAGCGGCGCAACGGTCGACTGGCGTAACCGGAACAGCGTGAGCAGCATGAATGCGTTCATAAAAAACGCGCTGACTGAAAACTGGACCAGCACGGTCACTGTCGGGACGAGCGCCGATGATTCCGATGACATCAAGAACGGGTTGCGAAACAGCAATTTCCGGACTGATCAGCGCCAATATTCCTGGCAAAACGATCTGCGCACCCGGTTTGGCAATTTCCTGCTCGCCGCCGAGCGCCTGGAACAGGAGGTCGACACCACGGCCGCCTACGCCGTCCGCGAACGAACCAACAATTCCCTGCTCGGTGGCTGGACGTTTGGCTACGAAGCGCACCGCCTGCAGGCCAACCTGCGCCGCGACGACAATTCGCAGTTCGGCGACAAGACGACCGGCTCGCTGGCCTACGGCTATCGCTTCTCGCGCAACTGGCGTGCCAACGTGGGTTACGGCACCGCCTTCAAGGCACCGACCTTCAACGACCTCTACTACCCCCTGAGTTTTGGCTATCACGGCAACCCCAACCTTGTGCCGGAAAATGCCCGCAACCGCGAAGCGGCCTTGCATTTCGAAACCGGTACACAGCACGTTTCGCTGACCTGGTATCTGAATCGCGTCGAAAACCTGATCGTGTGGACCAATACGCCGAGCAACGTCGGCAGCGCGCGACTGGAAGGCATCACCCTGGCCTACGAGGGCGTGCTTGCCGGCCTCAACGTTCAGGCCAGTTACGACTATCTGGACGCCAAGGATCTGGACACCGATCTTCGTCTGGCCCGCCGCGCGCAGAATCGCGTCGCCGCAGCCATCGGCAAAACGCATGGCGCCTGGGAATGGCGCGTCGAGGAACAGGTCAGCGACGACCGCATGGATTATCCTTTCGGCCAGCCGGCCAAGAAGTTGGGCGGTTATTCGCTCACCAACCTCTATGGAGCCTATCGATTTGCCAAGGACTGGTCGGTTTTCGCCCGGGTCAACAATCTGTTCGACCGAGAGTACGTGTTGGCCGACACCTATGCCACGCCGGGCATGAACGCCTTCGTCGGTATCCGCTACAGTCCGAAGTAACAATTCATGCCCACCCGTCACCGCGCCTTCCTGATTCTCGCCAGCCTCGGCCTTCTGGCCGTGGCGAGTATCGGGCTGGCGTTGACAGTGGGTAGTTTCAAGGTTTCCTACGGTGAAGTGCTGGCTGCGCTGCTGGGCAGTGAAGGCGGGGCCGGCGATGTCGTGCTGCAGCTTCGCCTGCCGCGCGCCTTGGCCGGCTTTGCCTGCGGCGGGCTGCTCGCCCTGGCTGGCGCGCTGATGCAGGTTTTGCTCCGTAATCCGCTGGCCGACCCTTACGTGCTGGGCATCTCCGGCGGCGCCGGGGTCGGGGCGATGTTCGCCATGCTGCTTGGCTTGCCGGTTCTCGGCGTCGATGGGCTGGCCTTTGTCGGCGCCTTCGCCGCGATGTTGCTGGTTTTCGGGCTGGCGCACGGCGACGGGAGCTGGACGCAGACCCGCCTGCTGCTGACCGGCGTCATCGTCGCCGCCGGTTGCGGCGCGCTGGTCGCGCTGATGTTGAGCATCGCCGACGAGCACAAGCTGCGCGGCATGTTGTTCTGGCTAATGGGCGACCTCGGGCAGAGCGCCCAGTGGTGGCCGGCCTTTGCCGCACTGGCCGTGGCATTGGTGCTGGCCATGCCCTTCGCCCGCGAACTGAATTTGCTGTCGCGCGGCCTGATGCAGGCGCAGGCGCTCGGCGTTGCGGTCGGTCGGCTGCGCTACGCCATCTATCTGCTCGCCTCGCTGGCTACCGCCGCCTCGGTGACGACGGCCGGCTCGATTGGTTTCGTCGGCCTCGTCGTGCCGCATCTGGTGCGGCTGGCCACCGGCAACGACCAGCGTTTGCTGTTGCCGGCCTCGGTGCTGGCCGGCGGTTCGTTGCTTGTGCTGGCCGACACGCTGGCCCGCACCTTGATCGCGCCGCAGCAGTTGCCGGTCGGCGTGCTGACGGCGCTGATCGGCGTGCCGGTCTTCCTTTTCCTGCTTTCGCGGCAGCCGAAATGACCCGGCCGCTGCTCGAAGCCAAACAACTGGTCGTCGAAATCGGCGGCAAAACGGTGGTCGACCGTGTCGACCTGAGCGTCGCCAGCGGCGAGCGCATTGCCATCCTCGGTCGCAACGGTGCCGGGAAATCAACCCTGTTGTCGACCCTCGCCGCCCTGCGCCCGCCGGCCGGTGGCGCACTGCTCCTCGACGGCGAAGATGCGGCCTTGCTGCACGCCCGCGAGGCTGCCTTGCGCCGGGCCTGGCTCGGCCAGTTCCAGTCCGATCCTTTCGGTTCGAGCGTGCTCGAAACGGCGCTGACTGGCCGCCACCCACATCTCGGGCGCTGGGACTGGGAATCGAAGCACGATGCCGAACTGGCCCGTGCGGCGCTCCAAGCCGTCGGGCTGGACGGCATGGAAGCCCGCCAGATCCACACGCTGTCCGGCGGCGAACGCCAGCGGCTGGCCATCGCCACGCTGCTCACCCAGGCGGCGCCGCTCTATCTGCTCGACGAACCGCTGGCGCACCTCGATCTCAATCACCAGATGGCCGTCCTCGAACTCTTCGCCAGCACGGCCCGCGATTGCGGCGCCGGCGTCATTATGGTCCTGCATGACCCGGCGCTGGCCCACCGTTTCTGCGACCGGGCGCTGCTGGTTTATGGTGACGGCCGCACCGAGATCGGGACGGTCGATCGCATTTTGACGGCCGATACGCTGTCCGAACTGTACGGCTATCGCCTGCGCCAGATCGAAGATCGCGGCCATCGCTGCTTCATTCCCGAATAAGCCATTTCAATTTTGGCCGATTTTTCCGGTTGACCGTGGAAATCGTCCCATCCTGACCCAGAAAGCCACCATGACCGTCACTCACGAACAACGCATGCAGAAGAAGAAAGCCGTCATTGACGGCAAGATCGACGCCGCGCAGGAAGAACGCGGCGTGCTGGTCATCAACACCGGCAACGGCAAGGGCAAGTCGAGCGCCGCTTTCGGCGTCGTCGCCCGCGCCCTCGGCCATGGCCTCAAGGTTGGCGTCGTCCAGTTCGTCAAGGGCCGCTCGGACACTGGCGAAGAAGCCTTCTTCCGCCAGCAGGCCAACGTCGCCTGGCATGTCGGCGGCGAAGGCTTCACCTGGGAAACCCAGGACAAGGACCGCGACGCCAAGGCCGCCCAAGGCGCTTGGGAGATCGCCTGCGGCCACCTGCGCAATCCGGAAATCGGCCTCGTCGTCCTCGATGAAATGACCTATGCCTTCAAATACAACTGGCTCGACCTCGACACCGTCATCGCCCAATTGCTCGCCCGGCCGGCCATGCAGCACGTCATCATCACCGGCCGCGGCGCGCCGCAAGCCCTGCGCGACGTCGCCGACACGGTGAGCGACATCGGCATGGAAAAACACGCCTTCCAGAGCGGCATCAAGGCCATGCCCGGCCTCGAATTCTGAGACCACACGAATGAAAAAACTGGCCCGTTTCGTCTTCCTGCTGCTCGTTTCCGCTGCCGCCTGGGCGGGCGAAATCGACATCCCGGGCAATATCCAGGCCGACGCCCGGATCATCCGCGGCGAGCGCGACGGCTATTGGGAAAAAGTGCTGCTCGTCAGCTTCCCCGAAGCGCGGCGCACACTGTCCACCTCCGACGGCCTGCTCGACGCCCGGGCGGCGCTCAACCACGCCGGCCACCCGCTGCTCTGGCAAAAACTCGGCATGCGCTTCATGGGCCAGGATGGCCGGGGTGGCAAGGCTTATGCCGACCATGTGCACGAACAGATCGCCCGCCAGCAACAACTGGGCAAGTCGGCGGTCGCCCACATGGCCACAGCCGCCGACCTCGACAACCTGGCGGTAGTCACCCGAAGCTACGGCCCGCTCACCGTCACCGTGCTAGCGACGGCCGGCGCCCGGAGCAACGCCATCCGTACGGGCGTCGATGCCGGAACCTACATCGAAGGCAACACGCCGGCCGGCACCATCAATATCATGCTGCTGACCAACATCCGCCTGACCGACGCGGCCATGGCGCGCGCCCTGATCACCGTCACCGAAGGCAAGACCGCGGCACTCCAGGATCTGAATGTGCCGAGCACCTACACCAAAACCGTGCAGGCAACAGGGACGGGCACCGACAGCATCATCGTCGTCTCCGGCACACAGGGCCCGCAAGCCAGCTATACCGGCGGCCACAGCCGGATCGGTGAGTTGATCGGCAAGGCCAGCTACCAGGCGGTGATCGAAGCCCTCGGCAAGCAGAACGGCTTATTCCTGCCGGGTGCCAAGCGTTTCGCAACGCCTGCCGCCGCTCCGGCCAAAGCGCCGGACGCGCTGCGCATCGCCCTGCTTCATCTCGACGCGATCCCTGGCGACATCGCCGGCAACCGCACCCGCATCGAAGCCGGCATTCAGGAGGCGGTCAGCCACGGCGCCAACTGGATCATGACGCCGGAACTGGCCGAAACCGGCTACAACTTCGCCAGCCGCATCGGCACCGACTGGATCGCCCCCTTTCCCGACGCCTGGATCAGCACGCTGGCCGCCATCGCCCGCGACAACCGGGTGGCGCTCTTCGTCGGCTTTGCCGAGCGCGACGCAAAGAGCGGCAAACTGCACAACAGCGTCGTTGCCATCGACCGCGACGGCGTCATTCAGGGCGCCTACCGCAAGCAGCGCGTGCATGGCGGAGCCGAAAGCTGGTCCACGCCCGGCAGCGGCGGCGCGCCTTTCATGGTCGACGGCATCCCGGTCGGCCTGCTGATCTGCGCCGACACCTACAAGCCCGAACCAGCCGCCAGCTACCGCCAGCAAGGCGCCGCCATCCTGCTCGCCCCAGCCAACTGGCCGCCGGTCGACGGCATGGGGCCGGACGACCTGTGGGAACGACGCAGCGCCGAGACCGGCCTGCCATTGATCGTCAATAACCGCACCGGGCGCGAACCTGAGCTCGATTTCACCCTCGGCGAAAGCGTCGTCGCGGCCGGTGGCAAGCGGCTGTACTCGTTCAGCACCAGCCAGAGCCGCCTGTTCTACGTCGATTGGGATCGCCGCCAAGGCTTCAGCCAGCCGGCTCGATGAACCCGACAAGTACCCTGCGCCGGCTGGCCAGCCTGCTGGTCCTGGCCACCCCCTTGCTGGCCGAGGCGGCGACGCTGTTTGCAGTCGTCACCGAGCGCGCTGCGCCGACCGCCATCGAAGCAGCGCACCGCCATCTCGCCCGCCAGCCGCAGGACCGCATCGCACTGCGCACGCCGGCCCAGTTGATGGCGGCCAGCGACAAGCAGGTTGCCCAATGGCTGGGCAGGGCCGACAGCGTCCTGGCCGTTTCAGTGTTCGGCGATCCGGCACGCCGTCTCAAAGACGTGCTGGCGCGCCACGCCCGGCCGCAAACGCCGGTGCTGGCGATGAACGGCGAAGCCAGCCTCAACCTGATGAGCCGCGATGCGACCGGCAGTCTGGCCGGCTTCCCGGCCGAAACGTTGCGCCAGCTGGCACTGGAAACCCCACCCACCGATGCCCTGGCCGCTGCCGAAGCACACCCCGCGGCCCGCCACTGGCTGGCCGCCCGGCGCCTTTGGCAGGCCGGCGGTGTCGACAACACGCAGGCCCTGTTCGCCCATCTGCTCGAGCCCAAACGGCCGCTCGCCACGCCGAGGCCGGAAGCCACGTTGCGCCTGCGCGTCGGCGAGCACGAGCTGAGCGACGCCGCAGCCTGGGGGCAGGCCAGCCAGCTTGGCCTGAAAGCCGCGCCCACCGTCGTCGTCCTCGACCTTTCGAACATGGAGGGCAGCGCCCCGGCCGCGCTCTGTCAGGCCATTGAAAAACAGGGCCAGCCCTGCGTGCAAGTGCTCACCCGCTGGGGCGGCGCCTCGCGGCAGGCGCTCGAACGTCTGCCCGAACTGATCGCCCCGGCCAGGCCGGCGGCGCTGGTCGTGCTGCAGGATTTCGTCGTCGGCGCTGCCGAGGGCCGCGATGCCGTTAGCGCCGCCTTCAGGAAACTCGACGTACCGGTCTTCAAGGCCATTCGCCTGAGCGAGCGCACGGCTACCCAATGGCGCCTGTCGCCGGACGGCCTGCCGGCCGATTCAGTGCAATACCGTGTCGCGCTGCCGGAATTGCAGGGCATCGGCCAACCCATCGTCGTTTCAGCCCTGGGCAAGGCGCTGCCGGACAAGCTGACCGGCATCGAAACCCGCCCGCCCGTCGTCCTGGCCGCCGAAGTCGACCGCCTCGCCAGCCGTGCCGGCCGCTGGCTTGCCTTGCGCGCCAAGGCCAATGCCGACAAGCACGTCGCCGTGATCTACTACAACCACCCGCCGGGTCGCCAGAACATCGGCGCCGACAACCTCGATGTGCCGCAATCGCTGTTCGACATGCTGCATGCCCTGAAGGCCGCCGGCTATACGGTCGGCAACCTGCCCGCCTCACCGGAAGCATTGCTCGACGACATCATGGCGCACGGCGTCAACCTGCCGGAAGATCGCGCCGCGCTGCGCGAACTGGCCCGTTCCGTGGCTCACGTTCCGGCTGCCGACTACGCCACCTGGTTCGCCAAACTGCCGGCCCGCGTTCAGGGCGAAATGCGCGACGGCCCGCTCGGCCGCCTGCACGCCGAGGCGCTCGAAGCCGAAGCGGCCAACGAGCGCGGCGTCGGCCGCAAGCGGGTCGATGCCGCGCTCAAGGAGCTGCATCACCTTGTCGAAGGGGCCGATCACCCCAAACGCCAACAGGCCATCCGCGACCTCAACGCGCTCGAAGCCGGCTATCAGGCTTGCCTCGCTGATCGCCCCGGCCAGCGCTGCGCCAGCCTCGCACCCCTGGCCAAACGCCTGACCGGCTACGGCATCGAGGGGCTCAAGGGCTGGGGCGCCGCACCGGGCAAGATCATGGTCGATAGCGGCAAGCTGCTGGTGCCCGGCCTGCGCTTCGGCAACATCTTCATCGGCCCGCAGCCGCCGCGTGGCTGGGAGGTCGATGAAGAGTTGCTGCACGCCAATACCAGCGTCACGCCACCGCACCAGTATCTCGCCTTCTACCACTGGCTGCGCGACCGCTTCCAAGCCGATGCCGTGGTTCATGTCGGCCGCCATTCGACCTACGAATTCCTGCCCGGCAAGGCCGTCGGTCTGGCGGCCGACGATTACCCGAGCCTGATCGCCGCCGACCTGCCCGGGATCTACCCTTACATCGTCGATGGTGTTGGCGAGGGGACACAAGCCAAGCGACGCGGCTTGGCGGTGATCGTCGACCACCTGACGCCGCCGCTCGCCGCGACGCCGCTCTACGACCAGTTGCTGGTGTTGCGCCAGATCGTCGAGAGCTATGAGGCCGCTTCCTCCGAATCGCTCAAGGCGCAGGCCGCCCGAACGATGCGCGAAAAGGTCGTCGAACTGAACCTCAAGGCCGAACTGGAAGCCTCGATGGCCGATGTGCTCGACGTACGCGGCATCGGCTTCGAAGCGGCCGACGACGACCTGCTGGCCCACGAGGTCGGCCACTACCTGACCAAGCTGCAGGAAAAGTTCATGCCCTACGGCCTGCACGTATTCGGCCGCAACTGGAGCCGACAAGCGCTAGATCTGATGCTCGGTTCGATGAAGCAGGGCGGCATTGACGACCCGGCTACCACGCAAAGACTGATCGACTCGCCGCGCCTTGAAATGCAGGGCCTGCTGGCCGGCCTGGACGGCCGCTACATTCCGCCCGGCAAGGGTAACGACCCGCTGCGCTCACCCGAGTCGCTGCCCACCGGGCGCAACTTCCACGCGGTCGATGGCGACATCCTGCCCACCCACCTCGGCTACCGGCTGGGCAGTGATCTGGCGCAAAAGGCGCTGGCTCGCGACAAGACCGGGCAAGGTTCTGAAGGCGTCATCCTGTGGGCCTCCGACGCCGTCCGCGACGAAGGCGTCATGGTCGCCTTCGCGCTCGCCCTGATGGGCACCGAGCCGGTGTGGAACGCCCGTGGCATCGTCACCGACGTCCGCCTCAAGCCCGGCGTCGTTCGCCGCGATGTCATCGTCACCACCTCCGGCCTGTTCCGCGACCTTTATCCCAATCTCAACAACCTGATCGACCGCGCTGGCCGCTTGGCGCTCGCCGCCTCTGCCGCCAGCCTGGCCGAGCAGCGGCCGGAACTGAAGGAAGCGCTGGCCGCCGCCCTGGCGCCAGTGCCGACCGCGCCATGGGGCCACGAACCGGCCGCCGACAACCGCGTTGCCCGCGAATGGCTGGCCCGTCTGGCCGCCCTTGAACAAACCGGCCTGCCGACGAAGGAAGCCGGCCGCGCCGCCGCCCAACGCATTTTCGGCGATGCCCCCGGCGCTTACGGCACGGGCGTCAATCGCCTGACCGAGCGTTCCGGCGCCTGGCGCGAGCGCGACGAAATCGGCCGCGCCTACCGCAACCGCATGGGCCACGCCTACGGCCTCGACGAGTCCGGCGAGGCCGCCCACGCCGCCTTCGATACGGCGCTCGACGGCATCAAACGCACCTACCACGGGCGGGCCAGCAACCTTTACGGCCTGCTCGACAACAACGACGCCTTCGATTATCTCGGCGGCTTGTCGCTGGCCATCGAAGGCCGTACCGGCCAGCCGCCGGAAGCGTTGATCCTGCAACACGCCGAGCCTGGCCGGGCCGATGTCGAACCGCTGACCAGCGCCCTGCTCGGCGAACTGCGCGGCCGCTTCCTCAATCCCGCCTGGCTCAAGCCGCTGATGGGTCACGGCTACGCCGGGGCACGGACGATGGGCCAGGAATTCCTCGAAAACCTGTGGGGCTGGCAGGTGACGCGCCCCGATCTGGTCAAGAACTGGGCGTGGGATGAAGTGAAGGCCGTTTACTTCGACGATGCGCAAAGGCTTGGCCTGCCGCAATTCCTCGGCCAGGGCCACAACGCCCACGTCAAGGCGCACATGCTGGCCATCTTCATGGTCGCCGCCGAAAAGGGTTTCTGGAAAACCGATGCCGCAACGATCAGGCAGATGGGCGGCGAACTGGCCCGCCTTGTCGCCAAGAACGGCCTGCCCGGCAGCGGCCATGCGGCGCCGAATCACCCGATGTGGCAATGGCTGGCCCCGCAACTCGACGCCGCCGACGCGCAGGCGCTCGGCGTGACACTGGACAGGGCGCGTGGCGAGGTGGTCAGCGCGCCCAATGCGGCGCCCGATACTACGGCAGCGACTTCCACGGTCAACCGGAAAAAACAGCAAAAAACGGAAAGTTCAGACGCTGCCGAGTCCGCGTCGAACACGCCTGAACCGGCCGAAGCCAGTCCCCGCTATTACGAACTGCGCGACCCCGAAATCACTACCCCCAGCCTCATCGATCACACCCTCAAGCTGCTCGGCCTGCTGGCCGGCAGTCTCAGCCTGTTCACCGTCGGCCTGTGGCTCGGCCGGCGGAATGCTTGACCCAAGCGCCTAACCCAAGGAGTCCCTGATGAACGAAGCCCTGTCCTTTGCCTGGCTGCACGATGCGGTCACCTGGCTGCTCGCCCCGGCCCTGGCCGCTCTGCTGCTGGCCTGTGCCATCGCCCTGATCGAAGCCGGCATCGCCGTCGGAGAGCGCTTTTCCGGTCTCGCCAAACTGCGGGCAGCCGGCAATGTGGTGCGTGTGCAGACCATCGCCCGCCATCGGCTGGAGCGCGCCGACCTGCTCGCCCGCATCCCGCCCATGCTCGGCCTGATGGCTACCATCATCCCGCTCGGACCCGGCCTGGCCGCGCTCGGCAAGGGTGATCCGGCGCAACTGGCCAGCGCCGTCACCGTCGCCTTCGACGCCACCGTCCTCGGCCTGGTCGCCGGCATCGCCGGTCTGGTCATCGGCAAGCTGCGCCGCCGCTGGTACGAAGAAGTATTGGAGAACATGGAATGAGCGAAGCACACGAGCACCCGCAAGCCCGCAAGCGCCTGCGCCTCTACGCCCGGCTCGATGCCCGTTTTGATGACCACGACGAAGACCCGCGCGCCAGCCTGGTCAATCTGGTCGACGTCATGCTCGTCTTCGCCTGCGGCCTGCTCGCCGCACTGGCCGCCGGCACGCAAAGCGCCCTCAAGGTGCCCAAGCCGGTCGAGAAAGGCCAGCAGATCGAACGCCCGGCCACCGGCATCACCCAGCAGGGCTCCGGCTATGACCGGGTTGGCGAAGTGTTCCGTGACCCAAAGACGGGGAAACTGGTATTGATCGAACCGGTTACCAGCAAGGAAGAAAAATGACCGCCTGTCCTGCATTGCTCATCGCTGCCCCCGCCTCCGGCCAGGGCAAGACCACCGTCACCGCCGCGCTGGCCCGACTGCACGCGCGGCAAGGCCGACGTGTCACCGTCTTCAAATGTGGCCCAGATTTTCTCGACCCGCAAATTCATGCCTTCGCCAGCGGTCGCCCCTGCCAGAATCTTGATCTCGGCATGTGCGGCGAAGACGATGCGCGCTGGCGACTGGCTCGCGCCGCTGCCGACTCTGATCTGATTCTCATCGAAGGCGTCATGGGCCTCTTTGATGGCCAACCGTCAGCGGCCGACATCGCCGAGCGCTTTGCCATTCCGGTCATGGCCCTGATCGACGCCGGATCGATGGCCCAGACTTTCGGTGCCGTCGCCCACGGCTTGGCCAGCTATCGGCCCAGCCTGCCGTTTGCCGGCGTGCTGGCCAATCGCGTCGGCAGCGCCTACCACGCGCAACTCCTGCGCGACAGCCTGCCAGCCGTCATGGGCTGGTTCGGCGCCCTGCCCAAGAGCAGCGACAGCCTGCCCGAACGCCACCTCGGCCTGCTTCAGGCAGCGGAAATAACCGATCTCGAAGCCCGCCTCGATGCCTTGGCCGATGCACTGCAGGCCAGTGCCACGGTCGACCTGCCAAAACCGGTCAATTTCGAGGCCGCGCCAGCACCTGACGTTAATCCGCTGCTCGCCGGCCAGCGTATCGCCATCGCCTGCGACGCCGCCTATGGATTCATCTATCCGGCCAATCTCGAAACCCTGCAGGTTCTCGGTGCCGAGTTACGTTTCTTCTCGCCAGTCGCCGGCGACCCGCTACCCGATTGTGATGCCGTCTGGCTGCCCGGCGGCTACCCGGAACTCCATGCCGATGCCCTGAGTCGGCACGCCGCGCTATGGCTGGCCCTGAAAAACCATATCGCCGCCGGCAAGCCGCTGCTCGCCGAATGCGGCGGCATGATGAGCCTGTTCGAGGAAGTCGTGGACAAGGCCGGCGTCAGACAATTCGTCGAACTCCCCGAAGGCCGCCTCGCCGGCCACACTTTCCATTACTCGAAAAGCGAAACGCCGCTCACCCCACTCGTCCGCGCCACCACGACCGATGGCCGTGATGGCGAAGCGATCTTCCGGCAAGGCCGCCTGACCGCCTCCTATGTCCATTTCTACTTTCCATCAAATCCAGTAGCCGTTGCCGGTCTGTTTACGACAGCCTGACACTTCGGTTTTCACGAACAATAATGCAGGCATGGATTAGTTTTTCTGCAACAGGAAGCAGATACACTATGGCTTGCAACTTTTCCACACGGAGACAACCATGAAGAATTTCGTACTGATGGCCGCTGCAGTGGTGCTCGGCTTTACGCTGCAAATCGGTGACGCTGAAGCCAAGCGCCTCGGTGGCGGCAGCTCGGCCGGCATGCAACGCCAGTCGGTTTCCCCCAGCGCCCCTCCCTCGGCTGCCAAGCAGGCGCCGGCCGCCGCTCCTGGCGCCGCCGCCGCACAACCCAAGCGCTCGTGGATGGGCCCGCTGGCTGGCCTGGCCGCCGGTCTCGGCCTGGCCGCGCTGGCTTCGCATTTCGGCTTCGGCGAAGGCCTGGCCAACATGATGATGATCGGCCTGCTGATCATGGCTGTCGTCATGGTCGTCGGCTATTTCATGCGCAAGAAGGCCGGAGCGACCCAGCAAGGTGGCATGCAGTATGCCGGCGCAGGCGCCAACTACGGTGCCAACGCCCCACGTCAACCCGACTTCATGCCGGCCGGCGGTTCTGCCGCCGCCTCGGTTGCTGCCTCCACCGGTAGCGGCAACATTCCGGCGGACTTCGACGTCGAGAGCTTCGTGCGTAATGCCAAGGTCAACTTCATCCGTCTGCAGGCCTCGAACGATGCCGGAAATCTTGACGACATCCGCGAATTCACCTCTCCGGAAATGTTCGCCGAGATCAAGATGGGCATGAGCGAGCGCGGCAACGCCAAGCAGGAAACCGATGTCGCCCAACTCAACGGCGAAGTGCTTGATGTCGCCGAAGAAGCCAACCGCTACATCGTCAGCATCCGCTTCACCGGTCTGATCAGCGAAGAGAAGGGCGCCGCGCCGGCTCCGTTCGACGAAATCTGGCACATGACCAAGCCAACCGACAACAGCCGCGGCTGGGTTCTGGCTGGCATTCAGCAAGTCCAGTAACCATCAGCGCCGCATCCAGGGCTGGCCGGAGGAATCCGGCCAGCTTTTTTTTGCGCAAACGGCTGCCGACGCTGTTCCATGCACCAATATCGTGAATTAGCCGATTGATATGAAGCCTGACCAATGGCATAGTCACTACTTATCCAAGTGCCGCGCAAAACACATTGTTTCGCAACAGTAAATTTCGGAATGCCTTGAAAGTTTCGTGTGCGGCAACAGCCATCACCCTGGCCGTCGCATGGCATCCTGCACACGCTGCCCAGGATGACGATCTCAACCTGGAAGACCTGACAAAAACCGAAGTTTCGTCCGTTTCGCGGCGCAACCAGAGCCTGAGCAACGTTCCCGCCGCTGCCTTTGTCATTACTGCCGAGGACATCCGCCGTTCAGGTGCCCTGGCTCTGCCGGATGTACTGCGCATGGTGCCGGGCATCCAGGTGGCGCAGATCGACAGCGGGCGCTATGCCGTATCAGCGCGCGGTTTCAACGGTCGTTTTGCCAACAAGCTGCAGGTGCTGATTGACGGCCGCAGCGTCTATCACCCTTTCTTTTCAGGAACGGTCTGGGAATATGACCCGATCCCCCTCGAGGATATCGAGCGAATCGAAGTTATCCGCGGCGCGGGCGCAGCCATGTGGGGCGTCAATGCCGTCAACGGGGTGATCAACATCATCAGCCGCCATTCGCGCACACAGGCGGGCGGCATGGTGGCCGGAGCGATAGGAAGCAATGGTCTGGGTCAGCTGTACACCCGGGTCGGTGGCAGCCTCGATGCCGACACGACATGGAAATTGTCTGCCCAGGGACGTCATGCCGAGCCTTCGCGACAACTCGCCAACGACAGTTACAGCGAAGATGACCTGAGCAACGGCGTGGTCGATTTTCGCTTCGACCGTTCGCTGTCTGGCGGCAGCGATTTCCGCGTCTGGGCCAATGCCGGCAGTTCGTCGGTAGGCGATCTCTACCCGATCGCGCCCAACCTGGCCAACCTCCAAACCTTGACTTCGGTCCCTATTACGCAAAAGGTCGCCAGCCAGACCGTAGGCGCGCGCTATCGCTGGCTGAGCGAGCAGGGCGTCGAATCATCGTTGCAAACATCGGTAGGCAGCACCTCGATTGAATTGAAGAACGTCTTCGAAGTCACCAACACTCAGTTCGACCTCGACTATCAGGGACGCTACAGCTTTGGCAGCCACGATCTCCTGTGGGGAGCAACCCACCGGCTGGTTTCCGATGAAGTATGGTCGAGATACGTCATTTCCGTCGCCAAACCGGCATTCACGCAACATACGACTGGCGTCTTCCTGCACGACAACTGGACGCTGGTCGATGATCGCCTGCAACTCGGCCTCGGCGCTCGCTGGGATCAGACCAATCTGGGCGGTAACACCTTCTCTCCAAGCGCGACGCTGATGTGGACGCCAACCCGCAGCGATACGCTGTGGGCCAAGTATGCCAAAGCCCCGCGGATGCCGTCACGCGGCGAACAGGACGTCAGCATTTACGTCGGCTATCAGCCGCCAACGGCGAGCATCCCCTTCCCCGTCGTACTCAATGCGCAGCCGGGCAATCAGCCACTGTACAAAGAAACCATGGAAGGTTTCGAGCTGGGCTACCGCAGTCAGCTGACGCAACAACTCAGCTTTGATGCCACCGTATTCCAATACCGTTACTCCGACATCGTAACGAGCTCACTTGGTGGGAACGGTGCGATAGCGATAGGCGGAGGATTCTTCCTCCCGGTTCAAAACCTGGACCGCACCAACGGGGGAAATGGCTGGCTGAGCGGTGCAGAACTAAGTGTGGACTGGCTTCTGGCGCCAACGTTGCGGGTGCAGTTGTCGTATGCCTTCACGCATGTGAACATGGACGATTCGGCCAATCCGATTGCTCAGGGTCAGGGCCTGAAAGAAGAGCGCAGCACGGCTCGGCACTATGGTTCTCTACGCTCGCAATGGAATATATCGTCGAGTCAACAGTTCGATGCCTGGATCCGGGGCTCATCAGGCATTGATCGCACGCTTTCGCCCTACACCACGACAATCCGCGTCCCTGGTTATGTGACGCTTGATCTGCGCTATGCGTACAAGCTCAACAAGGATATCGAGTTGGCCCTGACCGGGCGCAATCTGATCGGGCCCCGACGCACTGAATATGTCACTGATTACGTTCCCGCGACGCCCGTAATCATCGAACCGTCGCTACTTTTGTCGGCACGCTGGAAATTCTGATCGTGCGCGCTGCCGCCTTCAGTTCTCTGCGAAACCGTCCGCTTCGCTGGCTGGCAGCCCTGCTGCTCACCAGCGTTTCGCTGGCTTTTGCCCAACCTGATTCCGAGCCGCAACTGGAATCCGCCTATCTCGTCAATTTCCTGAAATATGTCGAGTGGCCGGCCAGCAACCGGAACACGGCTACCATCTGTCTGTTTGGCCGCGATACGCTGGGGCCGTACCTGAGCAACCATGAGGGACGCGTGATCGGCGGCAAGGAACTGCGCATTCGCCGGGTCAGCAGCCCCGACGACATGCAACACTGCCAGTTGCTCTACATCCCCGATGTCGAAGAGGCACGCATTGGTGCGGTTTTACGCTGGATACAAGGGATGCCTATTCTGGCGGCCAGCAATGCTGATGGTTTTGCCCGATCAGGTGGCGGCATCGAGCTTCTGCGGACCGGCGGCCGCGTGCAATTCATTGTCAATGCGGACACGCTGGCCCGACATGGATTGACCCCGAGTTCGCAAATGATGCGACTGGCCAACCGGGTGATTGGAGGCGAACGATGAACGCTCGCCAGACCATCCGGAAAAAAATCGCGCTGGCCATTGCGGCTTCACTCGGCGTCGGCCTGCTGCTTTCCTTCCTGACCTTTGCCGTGCGCGAGATCGATCAGCGGCGACAGGCCAAAACAACCGAGTTGTTTGCGATGGCCGACGTCGTCGCCTTCAATGCTTCGGCCGTCATCGAGTTCCGCGATGTCATGGGCGCCAAACGCCTGCTCAGCTCGTTTGCCGAACACAAGGATGTGCTGGCGGTACGTCTGATTGGTATCACCTCCGACTTTCACTATCGCTACGATGCTGAACGGCCGTTACCGGCCCAGGTCGGCCTTGGCGACAAGCCGCACCGTGAACGGGCGGTCTATGCCGATTGGTCGTCGGTCACCGTTGCCGTACCCATCCGCTCGGACGATGAAGTGGTCGGCACAGTCTCCATTTCAGCCAGTCTTGACGCCGTCTGGCGGGCGATCGCCTGGAACTTGACACTGTCCTTGCTGGCACTGGCCATATCGTTCGTTATCGCCTTCGCCATCGCCCGGCAAATGCTGGCATCGATTCTCGCTGCGCTGGGGTCGTTGACCGATACGGCTCAATACGTAGCCGAATCGAAGGATTACACGCGGCAAGCCAGGATCTATTCGGATGACGAAATCGGCCATCTGGGCAATGCCTTCAATAGCATGCTCAGCGAGATCGCCGAGCGCGACGGACAACTGGCTGACCAGCGCGATCATCTTGAGGACACGGTGCAGGAGCGAACCCAGGCCTTGTCCCTGGCCAAGGAGGCGGCCGAGGCGGCCAGCCGCGCCAAGAGCACATTCCTGTCCAACATGAGCCACGAACTGCGGACACCGATGAACGCCATCATCGGGATGACCTACATGCTCCGGCGCAACAATCAGGATCCAGGCCAGATGGACAAGCTGGGCAAAATCGACAATGCTGCCAACCACCTGTTGCAGCTGCTGAACGATATTCTCGACCTGTCGAAAATCGATGCCGACCGGATGACGCTAGAACAGACTGCCTTCATGGTCGACGCCCTGACCGATGAACTGGCCAGTCTGCTGGCCCCCCGCGCCGAATCGGCCCGCCTGCGTTTTATTCTCGATATCGATTCGCGTCTCAAATCACTGCAGCTTCTCGGCGACCCCCTGCGCCTGCAACAAATTCTGCTCAATCTGGCTGGCAATGCCATCAAATTCACCGAGCGCGGCGAAGTTCGCGTCGTCGCCCGCATTGCGGAGGATGACGGCGAGTCTGTTCTGCTTGAGCTGTCGGTCTGGGATACCGGCATTGGCATTGCGCCGGAGGCGGTCGAACGCATCTTCAACCCGTTCGAGCAGGCCGATGGTTCGACGACGCGCAAATATGGCGGCACCGGGCTGGGTCTCCCCATCTGCCAGCGGCTCGTTCGCCTGATGGGTGGCGAAATTCAGGTGGTCAGCACGCCGGGGGCCGGTAGCGTCTTCACCTTCACCGTTCGCTTGCGTCGGGCCCAGGCGGCGCCTGCCGAATCTGCCGAAATGCATCAGTCCGGCGTCGCCGCCGAGCACGCCTTGCGGGCCGAATTTCCGGGTTGCCGCATCCTTGTCGCCGAGGATGACTGGGTCAATCAGGAGGTTGCCCTCGAACTGCTCCGGGAAATGCTCGGCTTCACGGTCGATATTGCAGGGGACGGCGCTCAAGCCCTCGACATGGCGATCAACCGCCGCTACGACCTGATCCTGATGGACATGCAGATGCCTGAGCTCGACGGCTTGGGCGCCACCCAAGCCATCCGGGAGATTGACGGTTACGCCGAAACGCCGATCATCGCCATGACCGCCAATGCCTTTGCCGAAGACCGCACACTTTGCCTGGACGCCGGCATGAACGATTTCATCGCCAAGCCGGTCGATCCGGACAAGTTGTTTGTAATCATGCTCAAGTGGCTGCAGGCGCGCTTGCCGGAGAGCATCCGCCAGAGCAGTTGAGCCCCGGGCTCGACAGCGCCGAAGATGACTCAGAAACCGGCCGCCTCGGCTTCCAGATAGGCGATGCTGACGTACTTGCCGATATTCGCCTCGAAACCCTTGGTTTCCTTCGCCCGACTGGCCACACGCGGATCCTTGAGAACCAGCGCCTTGGCATCCTCAAGCGCCAGACCATCCTTGACGGCTTGCTCGCAGGGACGGTAGATGCCCTCGAACAGCTCGCGGTTCCACTTCAGCACATGCTCGCCCGGTTCGCCATGCGCCGGCAGCCAGATCCGGGTCCCCGTTTTCTTGATCAGCGTGTCATAGGCCTTGAAGGTGCCGAGGTAGGAGCCATCGTCCATATTGGCAATGCGTCGGTCCATCGCGATGTCGCCAACCAGCGTGACGCCATCCTGGACAACCTCGACACAGAGGTCGAAGGGGGTATGCACGGTGCCGTAGTGATGGATGCGCAGCGTGACATCGCCGAACTTGAGCACCGCGCCATGTTCGAGCGGGGTATTGGGCGGCACGATGCGGGTGCCGAGCGAAGCCTGATTGGTCGACTTTTCGATCAGCGTCAGCCAGAGACTGCCCTGAATGCCCTTGACCGCCTGAATGGTGCCGGGATGGGCATAGATCGGCAGGCTGTCGCCAAAGCGGTCGACGTAAGCGTGATTTCCGAGCCAGTGGTCGCCGTGATAATGCGTGTTGATGATGGCGATGACCGGCTTTTTCAGATGCTTTTCCAGTTGCCGGATGGACATTTCGCCGATCTGCACCGAAGCGCCGGTATCGACGACGACGATGCCCTTGCTCGTATTGACGAAGGTCACATTGCTCATCATCCCCTGGTTTTCCGGGGTCGGGAAAGCGTCAGGCGTGAAGATGATCGATACGTGCCGCGAAATCTGGCGCAGCGGGTAGTCCTTGATGGCCGGGCCACGGACGAAGTCATCGACCTCCCGGGCGAAGGCGCTCACGGCCTGCCACGGGGTGAACTCGACCGCCCCCAGCGCCGAGATGGCGGCGACTGAGCGCAAAAACTCGCGACGGTTCATGAGCATCTCCTGAAACGTTAAAATAGCGGCCTATCATCGCGCCGAATCGGGCGCTCGTCTACACTCACACCATGCGCCGCTACCCATTCTCATTTATTGCCCTGACCACCCTGGGCGTTCTTTGCGCCATTCCCGGCGCGATCAGCCTCGCCGGCTTTGGCGCCAGCATTCATCCGGTGCTCGACGACCCGATGGCCGGCCTGGCCTTCATCGTCTCGGCCATCGCCCTGATCGGCTCAGGCGCCTTCCCGCTGATCATCGAGAAGCTCAAGGAAAACGAAGGCAACTGAACGCCTTTCGATTTTGGCCGTTTTTTCCGGTTGACCGTGGCAATACCGGTCAGGCTTCGCGCATCAGGCGCCAGTACTGAAACTTGAGCGTCGCCGCGGCGCCGGCGACGATGGCCAGGAAGGTGACGATGGAACCGAGGGCCAGTGTCGAAAAGCCCGAGATGCCCTGGCCGACCGTACAGCCCATCGCCACGACGCCGCCAAAACCCATCAGGGCGGCACCAAGCAGGTGGCTGGCCGTATCTTCAACGCTGGCGAAGCCTTCCCAGCGGAAATTTCCGGTCAGCAAGGCCCAGGTCCCCGAGCCGGCGATGACGCCAAGTACCGTGGCGATGGCAAAAGTCATCGTACGGCTGGTGTCGGACCACAGCATCAGCAACTCCAGCGTATAAGCCTGCGGTGCGACGAAGGTCAGCGACTCCATGCGGCCGCTGTTGGTCGCCAGAAAAGCTTCTTCGAGCGTATCCGGATGTTCGGCCAGATAGCCGAGGTGGCCGCTGATGTACCAGGCAGCAACGACGGCCAGGCCGGTGCCAAGACCGCCAAGCAGATTGTCGAGCGTCCAGAAATCGCGATTGAGCAAACAGAATGCAGTCAGGCCGCCACCGATGGCGAGCACGGCCAGCCAAAACGCCATCTTCGCTTCCAGGCCGGCGGCCATCAGCAGCGCCGGAATATCCTGGCCGCCGGGAAAAGTGATCGCCGCTTTTTCCAGCACATTGACACGAAAAACGCCGAACACGCCGCGCATGGTCATGTAAGCAACGAGACCGAGCACCAGAAAAACGACCAACGATTTGAGGTTGCCGGCGCCGATGCGGATCAGCGTCTTCGAGCCGCAACCGGAGGCGAAAACCATGCCGATGCCGAAAGTCGCACCGCCGACGATGTACGACAGCCAGGTGAAACTGGGCGTCCGGTAGATCGATTTATCGAGGTCAATCAGCCCAGCCGCATGCAGCGCACCGGCGCCCAGAATGGCGATGCCGATGGCCAGCAGCCACATGCGCATGCGACTCCAGTCGCCCATGTTGACGATGTCCGAGACCGCACCCATGGTACAGAAGTGCGTTTTCTGGCCGATGGCGCCAAACACGAAAGAAACGGCAAAAGCCAGCCAGAGAACGGTATTCGACAGGGCAGCAATTTCCATGATCAGGCTCGGTAAAGGGTCGGGTCGGTCAAACCGGCGGCGGCGAAACCTTCGGCGCGTAGCCGGCAAGAATCACAGACACCGCAGGCCCGGCCAAGTTCATCGGCCTGGTAGCAGGAAACGGTCAGGCCATAATCGACGCCGAGTGCCGCGCCGGTGCGGATGATCTCGGCCTTGGAAAGGTCGATCAGCGGCGCGTGGATGCTCAATTTGACGCCTTCGACGCCGGCCCGCGTGGCCAGATTGGCCATCTTCTCAAATGCAGCAAGGTACTCCGGCCGGCAATCCGGGTAACCGGAATAATCGACCGCGTTGATGCCGACAAAAATATCGCGGCTGCCCAGCACCTCGGCCCAGGCCAGGGCCAGCGAGAGCATGATGGTGTTGCGCGCCGGCACGTAGGTGACGGGAATACCCGGCTGCACGCCGTCGATCGGGACATTGATGTTGGTATCGGTCAAGGCCGAGCCGCCGAACTGGGCCAGCCCGAGATTGAGTACCCGATGCTCGACGGCGCCCAGGGCCTTGACGACTCGTTCGGCCGCCTGCAACTCGGCGCAATGGCGCTGGCCGTAGTTGAACGACAGGCAATAACAGTCAAAACCCTGGCTGCGGGCAATGGCGAGGCAAGTGGCGGAATCAAGTCCACCGGAAAGGAGAACGACGGCTGGCTTCATCATGGGGCGCGAATATACCTGAATTTCGCCCCCTTTTGACCCGGTATCTGCTTGTTCCTGCGCTACAATTTGCCGTATTGCGCCCCCTGACTGGAGATACGAATGTCGCTTCGCCTGACTGCCCTTGCCGCTGCACTGATGCTTGCCGGCTCCGCCCACGCTGCCGACCAGATCAAGGTCGGCTTCGTCTCCACGCTGTCCGGCCCCGGTGCCGGCCTTGGCGTCGACATCCGCGACGGTTTCAATCTGGCGATGAAGCAGCTCAATGGCAAGCTCGGTGGCCTGCCGGCCGAAGTGCTGATCGCCGACGACCAGCAAAGCCCGGACATCGCCAAGCAGGCGGCCGACCGCTTCCTCAAGAAGGACAAGGTCGATTTCATGACCGGCATCGTCTTCTCCAACATCATGCTCGCCGTCGGCCCGACCGTTTTCGAGAACAAGACCTTCTACATCTCGGCCAACGCTGGCCCGTCGCAATACGCCGGTGAACAGTGCAATCCCTTCTTCTTCAACGTCGCCTGGCAGAACGACAACCTGCACGAAGCCGTTGGCAAGATCGTCCAGGACAAGGGCTACAAGAACGTCGTCATCGTTACCCCGAACTACCCGGGCGGCAAGGATGCGGTCTCCGGCTTCAAGCGCTACTACAAGGGCAAGGTCGCCGAAGAGGTTTACACCAAGCTCGGCCAACTCGACTACGCGGCCGAACTGGCGCAGATCCGCAACCTGAAACCGGATGCGCTGTTCTTCTTCCTGCCCGGCGGCATGGGCATCAATTTCGTCAAACAGTTCGTCTCGGCCGGCCTGTCGCGCGACACCCAACTGTTCGCCCCCGGCTTCTCGGCTGACGAGGATGTGATCAAGGCGGTCGGCCCTTCGATGATGGGCATGTTCAACTCGTCGCACTGGGCGCACGACATGGACAACGCCGAAAACAAGCGCTTCGTCGCCGATTTCCAGAAGGAATACAACCGCCTGCCCTCGCTCTACGCCTCGCAGGGCTACGACGCCGCTCTCATGATGGACGGCGCCGTGCGCGACGTGAAGGGCAAGGTTGAAGACAAGGCGGCGCTGCAGAAGGCGCTCGAAGCCAAACGCTTCAAGTCCGTGCGCGGTGATTTCAAGTTCAACACCAATCATTATCCGGTGCAGAACTACTACCTGCGCGCCATCGGTAAGGACGCCAGCGGCCGGGTCACCAACAAGACCATGGGCACCATTTTCACCAATCATGCGGATGCCTATGTGGCCTCCTGCAAAATGAAGTAATCGCGCTCAGTCATTCCCGCGAAAGCGGGAATCCAGCTCGTTGCATCTCTGGGCTCCCGCTTTCGCGGGAGCGACGGCGGCTCCCTCATGACTCAACTCATCCTCGAACAAGCCCTCAACGGCCTCCAGTTCGGCCTCATGCTTTTCCTGCTGGCGGCCGGGCTGACGCTCGTCTTCGGCATCATGGACTGCATCAATCTGGCCCATGGCTCGCTCTACATGGTCGGCGCCTACCTCGTTGCGGCGGCGACCCAGGCGGCGGATTCGTTCTGGATTGGGTTGGGTGCGGGCGTCGCTGGCGCCGCCGTGCTGGGACTGCTGCTTGAACTGTCGCTGTTCCGCCAGCTCTACAAGCGCGACCACCTGTCGCAGGTGCTCGCCACTTTCGCGCTAATTCTGATCGCCAACGAGGCGGTGCGTGTAATCTGGGGGGCGCAACCGGTCATGCTTAATCCGCCGGATGCTCTGGCCGGACCCGTCGAAATCGGTGACTTTTTCTACCCGGCCTACCGGCTGGTCATCATCGCCTTTGGCCTTGCCGTGGCCGGGCTGCTTTACCTGGTCGTTGCCAAGAGCCGGGTCGGCATGTGGGTGCGGGCGGGCGCGTCGAATCGGGAAATGACCGAGGCGCTCGGCATCAACGTCCAAGCCCTGTTCACCGCCGTCTTCGTTTTCGGTACGGCGCTCTGTGCGCTGGCCGGCGGGCTGCTCGGGCCGTTGCTTGCCGTTCAGGTCGGCATGGGTGAGAGCGTGCTGATTCTGGCCTTCGTCGTCATCATCATTGGCGGCATCGGGTCGATTCGCGGCGCGCTGGTCGGCAGCCTGATCGTCGGCTCGGTCGATACGCTGGGTCGCGCCTTGTTGCCAACCTTGCTGCGTGCGCTGCTTCCGGCCGATGCTGCTTCAACACTCGGCCCGGCGCTGGCCTCGATCCTCATCTACCTGCTTATGGCCGGCATCCTGTTCTTCAAGCCGCAAGGCCTGTTTCCGGCCCGCGCCTGATGGCTTTCTACCGCGCCGCTCCCTATCAGAAACCAGTCGCCATCGCCCTGTTGCTGGTCATGGCCGCCCTGCCATTTGTCCTGACCGCCTTCGGTCAGGAGTTCTACATCGGCTTCGCCACGCGCATCCTGATTTTCGCGCTGGCCGCCTCCAGCTTGAATCTGGTACTCGGTTTCGGCGGCATGTTCTCGCTCGGCCATGCGGCGTTTTTCGGCATCGGCGCCTATGCGGCAGCGATGTGCCAGCAGGCCGGGATCAACGAGGCGCTCTTTGCCTTTCCGCTAGCCATGGCCGTCGCCGGGGTTTTCGCGCTGGCCGTCGGGGCCATCAGCCTGCGTACGCGCGGCGTCTATTTCATCATGATCACGCTGGCCTTTGCCCAGATGGCCTACTACCTGTTCATCTCGGCGCGCAGTTGGGGCGGCGACGACGGTTTGCCGCTGGTTGGCCGGATGACGCTGGCCGGCGTTTCGCTGGCCGACGACACGCATTTCTATTTTGCGGCTTTTTTCGGGTTGACCGTGGCAATACTGTTTCTCGGCCGGCTGGCCGATGCCCGCTTCGGCCGGGTCATCCAGGCCATTCGCGAAAACGAAACGCGCATGGAGGCGCTCGGCTACCCGGTTTTCCGCTATCGCCTGATCTGCTTCGCGCTTGGCGGCGCCCTGGCCGGACTGGCCGGCGCCCTGCTCGCCAACCTGACCGGGCTGGCCAGCCCCAACCTGCTGGTGTGGACGCAGTCCGGCACACTGCTCGTCATGGTCATCATCGGCGGCGTCGGCTACCTGTATGGCGGTGCGGTTGGCGCGCTGATCCTGCTCTGCCTGGAGGAAGTGCTGGTCGGCTTCACGCCACACTGGCACATCGCCCTCGGCCTGATCCTGCTCGGCGTCGTACTCTTCGCGCCGAAAGGCGTCGCCGCCTTGTTCGGGAAAAAACATGGCTGAAGCGCTGCTCGAAGTTCGCCAGCTATCGCGCCGCTTTGCTGCGGTCGACGCGCTGAAAGGCGTCAATTTCAGCGTCGAAGCCGGCGAAGTCCATGCCCTGATCGGCCCCAACGGTGCCGGCAAGACAACCTTCATCCATCACGTTTCCGGCGCCCTGCAACCGGATTCGGGCAGCGTGCATTTTGCCGGCCAGGATGTGACCCGACTGGCCATGCACCGGCGGGTCGCTGCCGGCATGGCGCGTTCGTATCAGATCACCAACGTCTTCCTCGGCCTCTCGGCGCTCGACAACGTCGCGCTGGCCGTTCAGGGGCGACCGGATGCCGGCAGCAGTTTCGGCTTATGGAAGCCGGTCCGGCGCGAGGCGGCACTGTTCGACGAAGCGCGTGAATATCTCGTCCAAGTCGGTCTCGAACAGCGCGTCAACGCCGTTGCCGGCAACCTCGCCCACGGCGAACAACGGGCGCTGGAACTGGCCATGGCGCTGGCCACCAGGCCGAAGATGCTGCTCCTCGACGAGCCGATGGCCGGCACCGGCCCGGAGGAGTCGGCACGCATGGTCGAACTCATCGAACACCTGGCCCGCCACGTCACCATCCTGCTCGTCGAGCACGACATGGCCGCCGTCTTCCGGCTGGCCGACCGCATTTCGGTGCTGGTCAACGGCCAGCTGATCTGCACCGGCGAGCCGGAAGCGGTGCGCGCCAACCCGGAAGTCCGCCGCGCCTATCTCGGAGACGATCTGTGAGCGCCTTGCTTGAAATCAGTGGCCTCGAAGTCGCTTACGGCCCAAGCCAGGTGCTGTTCGGCCTCGACCTGAGCATGAACGAAAGCGAAGCGGCGACGCTGCTCGGCCGCAACGGCATGGGCAAGACGACGACCCTGCGCGCCATCTGCGGTCTGCAGGCGATCAAGGCAGGGACGATCCGCTTTGCCGGCGAACGCATCGATGGCCAGCGCCCCGACCGCATCGGCCGAGCCGGCATTGCGCTGGTGCCGGAAGGGCGTCAGTGTTTCCCGAATCTCACGGTCGACGAGCATTTGGTGGCATTTTTCGCCAACCGGCGCGGCGTCGGCGAGCCATGGACACCGGCCCGGGTTTACGACCTCTTCCCGCGCCTGCTCGAACGTTCGAAAAACCTCGGCAACCAGCTTTCCGGCGGCGAACAGCAGATGCTGGCCATCGGCCGGGCGCTGGTTACCAACCCGCACCTGCTCATTCTCGACGAAGCGACCGAAGGGCTGGCCCCGCTGATCCGCGAGGAAATCTGGGCCTGCCTGTCCCGGCTACGGGCCGATGGGCAAAGCATTCTGGTCGTCGACAAATATGTCGAGAAACTGATCAGGCTGGCCGACCGCCACACCATTATCGAGCGCGGGCAGGTCGTCTGGCACGGCACATCGGCCGAACTGGACGCCGACCATGGCATCTGGCACCGCTATCTCGGGATCTAGATCACCCAGTCGTCGCACACTTCGAGCTGCTCTCCGGACAATCCCTCCAAAGCCGCATCAAAGTCGGCGAAGGACATCGGTTTACCGAACAGGTAACCCTGAAACTGGCAGCAGCCGTGTTCAACCAGATAGTCGTGCTGAACGCTGGCCTCGACACCTTCAGCCACCACCCCAAGGCGCAGCGTATTGCCCATGGCGATGATCGCCCGGACGATGGCCGCTGCATCGGCGCTGTGCGTGATATCGCTGATGAAGGATCGATCGACCTTGAGTTGTTCGAAGGGATATCGCTTCAGGTAAGCCAGCGAGGCGTAGCCAGTACCGAAATCGTCTAGTGAAAAGCGTACGCCCGTTGCCCGCAGGGCCTGCATTTTGGCCACCGTATCTTCAACATTGTCGAGCAGCAGGCTTTCCGTCAGTTCCAGTTTGAGCAGGCACGGATTTGCGCCATGGCGGTTCAGCGCGTCACAAACCTGCATGACAAATTCGGCCTGACGAAACTGCCGGGCACTGACGTTGACCGCCATCGACAGACTACTCGTCCGCGGATCATTGGCCCAGCGGCGCAAACCGGCACACGCCGTGTCGAGAACCCATAGTCCGACTTCGACGATCAGCCCGGTCTCCTCAGCGAGGGGGATGAAATCTCCCGGCAGCACCATCGGTTGGCCGGGCGGTTGCCAGCGCAGCAGGGCTTCGGCGCCGATCAGCCGGCGTTGGGCATCGACCTGTGGCTGAACATGCAGCAGCAGCTCCCCCCGCGCCAGCGCCCGCCGCAAACCAGCCTCCAGCGCAGCCCGTTCATCAAGTGCCGTCTGCATCGCGTTGTCAAAGAATCGTATGGTGTTCCGCCCGGCATCCTTGGCCTTGTAGAGGGCAATATCGGATTGCTTGAGCAGCACCTCGGTCGATTTTTCCTGGCCCAGGAAGAGGCTGATGCCAATGCTGGCCGTGCGCACATATTCGGTATCCTCGCCCAGAAAATAGGGCCTGCCGAGCTCAGCACGAATTTTCTCGGCGACCATTTCGGCCTGGATGCCGGCACTTTCCGGATCGCTGCCCAACTCTTCGAGCATCACGACAAATTCGTCTCCGCCCTGACGGGCAGCCGTATCTCCCTCGCGGATGCAGTTGCCCAGACGCATCGCCACCTCGACCAGCAGGTGGTCGCCAACGTCGTGACCGAGCGTATCGTTCAGGGTCTTGAAATGATCGATGTCGATGATCAGCAAAGCGCCGTATTTGCCGCTCCGCTTGCCGGCAGCACTGGCCTTGTTGATGCGGTTGAGCAGCAAACGGCGATTGGGCAGCCCGGTCAACGGATCGTAGAAAGCCAGGTTATGGATTTCCGATTCCGCCACTTTGAGATTGCTGATGTCGGAAAACGTGCTGACGTAATGGGTGATCTCGCCACGGGCATCACGCACGCCATTGATGGTTAGCCATTCGGGATAAATTTCGCCATTTTTGCGACGATTCCAGATTTCGCCCTGCCAATGCCCTTCCTGCGCAAGCGCCTCCCACATGTCTTGATAGAAAGCATTTTCCTGGCGCCCGGACTTGAGCAACTTGGGGGTCTGCCCGACCGCCTCGTCAGCAGAATAGCCGGTCAGTTGGGTAAATGCAGCATTGACCTGAAGGATGCGCTGGCTGGCATCGGTGACCAGAATCGCAGCCTGTGATTCGAAGGCAATCGCTGCGATACGCAAGTCCTGCTCGAGCTTTCGCCGAACTGAAATATCCGCGGCAATGCCGAGATAACCCTGCACGCGTCCCTGCGTATCGTGCAAGACACTGACCGCGAGGCTCACCGGCAGCCGCGAGCCATCCTTGCGAACCATTGTCCAGTCTGCATCGTATTGCGCCTTGATTCCCAGGCTGGCAATGAATACGTCAAATCCGGCCGCCACCGGTCGCTGCAATTCGGCCGCCAGGGCCTCGGCCCGACTGGTCACTTCATCGGCCAGATGGAAGATCATCGGGGTCGTCCGATACACCACCTCGTCCCAGGTGTAGCCAAGCAGTTTCTGGGCGGCCCTGTTGAAATAGACGATCAGCCCATCAGGATCGGTCAGGATGATTGCACGGCCGGCATTTTCAAAGATCGCATGCTGAATCGCGCACAGCCCGATTGAACGAACAGGAGCTTCCGGAGCGCCTTCGCTCAAACAGCATGGATGCTCAACAAGATGGCCAGACGTCATGAGACTCAAGCTTGCCAAAGGGCGGGTCCATCCTGCACGGCGCCGAACAACGGTAATAACGTCGTTCGGCCATGGATCCTCCCAGAACCATGTTACCCCCGTGAATTGGTTTGAATGATCGGGGGCTCCGAAACGGATTATGGCGAATGTCTGCGTTATTCAGCAAGCGCTAATATTGAAGCGCCTCGATCACCGCCGAAGTCAATCGTGCGTCAGAAGGGAGAATTCCCGCTCCGCCATATCTTCATCACCCAGATTGAGCTCGACCAGCCGCCGCAGATGGGTAACGCTGTCGAGGTCGATGTCACGACACGCCAGGCCGTAGTAATTGGCCATGTGATAGACGATGGTGGCGTCCATGCGGATGCTTGACCCGGAATGGTCGAGGCGGATTTTCAGGGTGCAGTTGGTGCCAACCGTAATGAAGACGTTGGCATTGGGATGGATCAGCGCGCCTTTGAGCGAGAGATCGAGCACCTCGACGACGTATTCGCCATCGGGCAAGAAAAGGCTGGCCTCGGCCTGGAAGGGAATGCGGGAAAACTTGCGGCGATTACTTTCCATGACCGTCTCCTCCTTTATTTTCCCTTCATGTTACCCCAAAGCAGCTTGTGCAACTGCAGCTGGAAGCGCACGTTGAGGCCATCTTCGAGGATCCAGTCGGCCAGTGACTGGGGCTCGATGAGTCCGCCGGCCGGCGACAAAAGCACCGGACAGAGGCGATCAAGCTGTCTTTCGCGCAGGACATCGCGAGCCCATTCGTAGTCGCTGCGCGAGGCGATGACGATCTTGATCTCGTCGCGCGGGTTGAGCACATCCAGGTTGCTCCACATGTTCCGGGCCAACTCGCCGGAATCCGGCGCCTTGAGGTCCATGATCCGCGCCACGCGCGGGTCGACGCCTGCGACATCGAGCGCCCCGGAGGTTTCCAGCGAGACGTCGTAGCCGGCGTCGCAGAGCGCCGTGAGCAGCGGCAGGCAGTCTTTCTGCGCCAGCGGCTCGCCGCCGGTGACGCAGATCTGGCGGGCCGGGTACTTGCCGACTTCAACCAGCACGGATTCGATTGTCGCCGGTTCGCCGCCGGTAAAACTGTAGGTCGTATCGCACCAGGTGCAACGCAGGGGACAGCCGGTCAGGCGGACGAATACGGTCGGCAGGCCGGCGCGCGACGCCTCTCCCTGCAGGGAGTAGAAAATTTCGGTGAGACGCAAAGCCAATTACTTCTTCTTCAGGCGATCGCGTGCCGCATCGGCAGCCGGGGTACCCGGGTATTTGGTAATGACTGTTTCCAGCGAGCGTTTGACGCCCGTCGGGTTGCCCATTTCCTGCTGGCAGGTGGCGATGGCCAGCCAGGCATCGGGCGCCTTGGGGCTGTCGGCGTACTTGGTGGTGACCACGCTCTGCGCCTCGATGGCGCGCTTGCAGTCACGCTGGGCGTACCAGGCGTTGCCAAGCCAGTACTGAGCATTGGGAGCCAGCGAACTGGCCGGATATTTCTGCACGTAGGCTGCGAAACCGGCGGCGGCCTCCTTGTACTTGCCGGCCTTGAACTGGTTCAGAGCGGCTTCGTAGTCCTGACTTTCCTTGGCCGGGTCGGTGGCCGGTTTGGAATTTGGCGCGTTTTCCGGGTTGACCGTGGCATTCGCACTGTCGGTCGTTTCAAACTTGCGCAGGCGGGTATCGAGATCGAGATAGAAGTCCTGCTGGCGCTTCTTGGCTGTTTCAAGCTCATAGTTGAGCGTTTCGATCTGGCCGCGCAGGCGGGCAATTTCGTCGGCCTGGCGCTGGATCTGGCTGGCCAGATCCAGCTGGCCCTTGGCCTGCTGGTCGAATCGCGCCTCGGTCTTGATCCGCAGATCGGCAACCTGGCGACGCGCTTCTTCGTCGTCAAACACGCCGGCGTGGGCCTGGGCGGCCCCCAGCGCGGCGATAAAAAGGGCGATTCGAACCGGGCGCATGATGCTTAGAACTCGCCGCGACCGTCAGCACCCTTGTACAGGATGTCGGCACGACGGTTTTGCGACCAGGCAGCTTCGTCATGACCGGCGTCCTTCGGCTTTTCTTCGCCGAGGCTGACGGATTCGATCTGGGCTTCCGAGACGCCGAGCAGGGTCAGCGAACGCTTGACGGCTTCAGCCCGCTTCTGGCCGAGCGACAGGTTGTATTCGCGGCTGCCGCGCTCGTCGGTATTGCCTTGCAGCAGAACCTTGAATCCCTTGTTGGCGCTCAGATACTTGGCGTGCGAGGCGACCAGATCCTTGTACTCGTCCTTGACTTCATACTTGTCGAGGTCGAAGTAGATGCTGCGCTGCGACAGCTTGCTCTTCGGATCGGTCAGTTCGCGCGGCAGGCCGTTGGCGTCAACACCGCCGGCGGTCACCGAGGCAACGCCGGTGGAGGCACCGCTGCGGGACTCGACCGGGGCGCCGGCGGTATCTTCCGGCAGCGGGGTGGTCGAACAACCGACGAGGATGGCGGACAGCAGGGCGGGGATAAGCAGTTTTTTCACAAAGTTCTCCGGATGGATGTGAGGATTATTGATAGTAGGGGCCCCAGGCCGGTTCGCGAACATCACCTGCGGCGACCGTGAGACGTTGTTTGATCCTGCCATCGCTGGAGACAGCCGATAGTACGCCGCGCCCGCCAACATCAGTGGCGATCAGGATCATGCGGCTATTCGGGGCGAAACTTGGCGATTCGTCCTTGTTCGAGTCACTCACCACCTGGACCTGGCGACTGGCCAGATCCATCACGGCGAGCTGGAAGCGGCCTTCACGGCGGCTGATGAATGCGAGGCTCTTGCCGTCCGGCGACGGACGCGGCGAGACGTTGTAGCTACCCTCGAAGGTGACACGACGGACATCACCACCGGTGGCTGCCATCTGGTAGACCTGCGGGCTGCCGCCGCGATCGGAGGTGAAATAGATCGTGCCGCCGTCGGCCGAATAGCGTGGCTCGGTGTCGATACCCGACGACTGGGTCAGGCGCTGCAGGCCGCTGCCATCGGCGCTGACCGAATAGAGCTGCGAGAAGCCATCTTTCGACAAGACGACAGCCAGCTTGCGACCGTCCGGCGACCAGCCCGGTGCCGAGTTGGAACCCTTGAAATTGGCCACGATCTGGCGCTGGCCGGAAGCCAGCGAATGGACGTAGATGACCGGCTTTTTCTTCTCGAATGAAACGTAGGCCAGACGACCGCCGTCCGGCGACCAGACCGGGGAAATGATCGGTTCGGTCGAGGTCAGCGCGGTCGCCGCATTCTGGCCATCCGAATCGGCGATCTGCAGCAGGAACTGGCCGCGCGCCTTGACGACGTAGGCGATGCGCGTCGAGAAGACACCCTTTTCGCCGGTCAGTTTTTCATAGATGAAATCGGCGATGCGGTGGCCGGCGGCACGCAGCTGCGCATTGCTGGTGACATAGGCGGCACCGCCCAGCGACACGCCTTTTTGCGTGTCGTAGAGGCGGAAGCGGGCTTCCATGCGACCGTCGGCGCTGCGCGCAATGCTGCCGGCAGCCAGTGCGTCGGCACCCTTGCTCTTCCAGTCAGCGTGGTTGATCGGCGCGTTTTCGTCGAAAGCCAGATTGCTGTGATCGATCAGCTTGAACAGCCCGCTGCGCTCGAGATCGGCGCGCACCGTCGAGGTGATGACGCGGGATGCGGCCGGATCACCCGGAAAATCGATAATCGTCACCGGAATGCGGTTGGCGCCAGCGCCGGTAATCTCGATCGACAGCTGGGCCTGGGCGAATCCCACGGTCAACAGGAAAAAAGGCAGAAAAATGAAACGGAAAATTAGGGACATTGCATTCATTTTCATAAGGGGTCGCGCGATTTTACTCTTCTAACGGCTTGTATTTGATTTCCAGTTCCCGCTTGAACTGGGATGGATCATCCGGCTTGGGCAAGGGCGACGATTTGCGGATGGCACGCTCGATTGCAGTATCCAGAGCCGAATTGCCACTGGAGCGTTTGAGCTTGACCTCAAGAACTTCCCCGGTCGGCAACTGACTGACGTCGAAAACAGCTTCCGGATTGCCCTGAATGGCGGGTGGCAAGACGATATTGCCGCGCACCTTGCCGCGAATCTTGCTCGCGTAATCGGCCAGGCCGCGCTTGTTCGACGACGCCCGCTGCTCGGCTTCAGCCGCTGCGGCATTGGTCATCTGCTGGGTGTTCGGCCGTGGTTTCAGATTTGCCGTTTCCTGAGCCAATTCCTTGCCGAAATCGAACTTGGGTGGCGGTTTGACCTCGGGCTTGGGTTCAGGTTTTTTCGGCTCCGGCTTGGGTGGTTCCGGTTTGGGCTCGGGCTTTTTCGGTTCCGGCTTCTTTTTTTCTTCCTTGACCACGATTTCCGGCTTTTTCAGCACCGGCTCGGGCTTCGGCTCGACCTTGGGTATCGGTATTGGCGGCTCCGGCTTCACTTCCGGCTCAGGTGGTGGCGGAGGCGGCGGAACATATTGCGCCGGCATTGGCCGCGGTGACCACAACTCGACTTCCATGACCTCCGGTTTGCTGCGCTTCCACTGCACCCCGAAAAACAGGAAGGCGAGCAAGGCCACGTGCACCAAAATGGTGAACGCCAGCGCGTACTTCTTGCCGGGCTCTTCGGGTTTGTCGAGGATCATGTCCACTTATTTGCTGGCGGTTTCCAGGCCAACCTTGTCGAAACCCATGCGCTTGACCTCATCGAGCACCTCGATGACGTTCTTGTACTGGGTTTCCTTGTCGCCGGCGATGAGCACGGCGATCTTCTCATCGGCCTCTTTCAAGGAAGTCAGTTCACCTTTCAGGGCCTTGATCCCCTTGATCTTCGTCGCCTTGCCATCGGCGTTGTAGACCGAAAGGGCACCATCGCTACCGACCTCAACCTTGATGTATTTCGGCGGTTTCTGGGGCGCCGTGCCGGTGCTCGGCAGTTCAACCGAACCGGTCGTCATCATTGGCGTCGCCACCATGAAAATGACGAGGAGCACCAACATGACGTCGATGTAGGGAACGACGTTGATTTCGCTTTTCAGACGACGTTGGCGCATGGCTTAACGCATCTGCCTTTGCAGGATGTTCGAGAACTCTTCCATGAACGACTCGTAGCGCGTCGCCAGACGGTCGATGTCATGCGAAAAGCGGTTATAGGCCAGTACGGCAGGAATCGCCGCGAACAGGCCGATAGCCGTGGCGACCAGCGCTTCGGCGATGCCCGGGGCGACGGACGCCAGCGTCGCCTGACCGACGTTGGACAGGCCACGGAAGGCATGCATGATGCCCCAGACGGTGCCGAACAGGCCGATGTACGGGCTGACCGATCCGACCGAAGCGAGGAAGGCGAGGTGGGCTTCGAGCGAATCCATTTCGCGCTGGAACGTGGCGCGCATGGCACGGCGCGAGCCGTCGACGATGTCCTTGGATTCGAGGTTCTTCTGGCCGCGCAGCTTGGTGAATTCGCGGAAGCCGGACTCGAAGATGCGTTCCATCGACCCGGCGTGGTGACGGTCATTGACCGCGCTGTTGAACAGGTTGTTGAGGTCGCCGCCGGACCAGAAGTCGCGCTCGAAGGTCTCGGTCTTGGCGCGCGCCTGCTTGACGGCAAACCACTTCATGAAAATGTAGTACCAGGACATGAACGAAACGCCGGCCAACAGGGCCATGACGGCCTGGACGACGGCGCTGGCCTGAAGGATAAGATGGAGGATGGAAAGATCCTGGGTGACGTTCATTTAAGCGCTTCCAGTTTGCTGTGCAGGAATTCGGGAATGGCGGAGGGCGTCATGGTAGCCATGTTGACGCAGGCGATTTCGACGGTGCCGGTAACCAGTTCGACGTCGCCGCGGCGGACGTGCTGGCGGAAAACAATGCGGACACGGGTCAGTTTTTCGACTTCGAGGCCGACAATCAACTCGTCGTCAAGACGTGCCGGCTTGAGATACTCGCAGCTCGCCTTGCGCGCCACGAAGCCGATGCCGGCTTCGGCGGCCAGGGCCGACTGGTCATGGCCGGCAAAACGCATCCACTCGGTACGGCAGCGTTCGAAGAATTTGAGGTAATTGGCGTAGTAAACGACGCCGCCGGCATCCGTGTCCTCGTAATAAACGCGGACAGGAATGGTGAAGGCGTTCGGCTTCGGCTCGTATTTCATCCCGGGATTTTACATTGCGCCGCAACATTGTTTTGTAACGATCTGTTTCCAGAATGGCGTTCCCGACAGCCGTCCCACATAATTGCCCCCATGCCCCGTCATTTCAAAATCGGTGATCGACGCAGCCTGATCCTGCTGTTGAGCCTGCTTCTCAGCAGTGGTTTCTTCGCCACAACGCTGTTTGGTTACTTCGTTTCCAAAGATGCCATCCGCAGCGCCATCATCGGTCAGGATCTGCCGCTGACCTCCAGCAACATCTATTCTGAAATCCAGAAGGATCTGGTCCGGCCCGTCCTCATTTCGTCGACCATGGCCCACGACACCTTCTTGCGCGACTGGGTGCTCAGAGGCGAAAAGGATGACAGCGAACTGGCCCGATACCTGGCCGAGGTCAAACTGCGCAACAAAGCCTTCAGCAGCTTCTTCGTCTCCGACAAGACCCGCAATTACTACACCAGCGAAGGTGCTTTCAAACAGGTATCCGAAACGGAGCCGCGCGATGCCTGGTACTACCGTGTCCGCAACATGCAGGACGACTACGAAATCAATGTCGACCCCGATCTCGCCAACCGCGATGCGCTGACCATTTTCATCAATTACCGCGTTTCCGATTTTGCCGGGCAATACATCGGCGCCACCGGCATCGGCCTGACCGTCGATTCGGTTCGCCACCTGATCCAGGAATATCAGGCCCGCTTCCAGCGCACGATCTACTTTGCCGATGCCACCGGTCGCGTCGTCCTCTACGGCGGCCAGAAAGGCTTGGCTCCCGATCTGCGCAGTCGACCTGGGCTGGCCGCGATTCTTGACCGTATTCTGGCCGAACGAAGCGGCTCCTATCAGTTCCTCGATGGCGGCGACAACCACATTCTCAACGTCAATTACGTTTCCGAACTCAAGTGGTACCTGTTCGTCGAGCAAAACGAGGACGTTTCGCTGGCCGGCATTCGCCAGACGCTCTATATCAATCTGGCGATCAGCCTGGCCGTCACGCTGGTGGTCATTTTCCTGACCCACCTAGCCCTTGGCCGCTACCAGTCGAAAATCGAGGAAATGGCCTCCACCGACAAGCTGACCGGCCTCCTCAATCGCCACGCTTTCAGCATCCTGATCGACAAACTGATGGCCAACTATCGGCGCAACCCGCAAGCCATCACCGTGCTGCTGGCCGACGTCGATCACTTCAAGAGCATCAACGACCGCTATGGCCACCGGGTTGGCGACGAGGTCCTGACCAGCGTCGCGCACCGGTTGCGCTCGACGCTGCGAGCCGCCGATTTCGCCGTGCGCTGGGGTGGCGAGGAATTTCTCATGGTGCTGCCCGGCTGCGCCGCCGAAGAGGGTCGCCAGATCGCCGAAAAGCTCCGGCTGGCGGTGGCAGAGAGCGTCCCTTGCCCGAACACGCCGGCGATTCGGGTGTCGATCTGCGTCGGCGTGGCCCAGTTCGATGGCACCGAGTCGACTGACCATACGGTCAACCGGGCCGATGCAGCACTCTATGCCGCCAAGGCCGCCGGGCGGAATCGCGTCTGCCTGGCCGGTGATGCCGCACCGAGCGACAACGCGGCCTGATCAGCTATCGGCCAGCAGATCGCGAACGACAGCACTGGCCGGCTCGGCCAGACCGAGGTGGCGATAGACGGCGGGGGTTGCGATGCGGCCGCGCAGCGTGCGCTGCAGGTAGCCTTGCTGGATCAGGTAGGGTTCGAGCACGTCCTCGATGGTATCGCGTGCTTCGCCGATGGCGGCCGCGATGTTGTCGACACCAACAGGGCCACCGCCGAACTTGTCGATGATGGCTGACAGCAGCTTGCGGTCCATGATGTCGAGCCCGGCCGAATCGACGTCAAGCATGACCAGTGCGGCGTCGGCCACCTGGCGGGTGATATTGCCGTCGGCCTTGACCTCGGCGTAGTCGCGAACGCGACGGAGCAGGCGGTTGGCGATACGCGGCGTACCGCGCGAACGTTTGGCGATTCCGGGTCGATCGGTGCGTTGAGCAGCGCGGCAGAACGGCTGACGATGCTCTTCAGTTCTTCGGCCGTGTAGAACTCTAGGCGGGCGACGATGCCGAAGCGGTCGCGCAACGGGTTGGTCAGCATGCCGGCCCGGGTTGTCGCGCCGACCAGCGTGAACGGCGGCAGGTCCAGTTTGACCGAACGGGCGGCCGGGCCTTCGCCGATCATGATGTCAATCTGGAAATCTTCGAGCGCCGGGTAGAGGATTTCCTCGACGACCGGGCTCAGGCGGTGGATTTCGTCGATGAACAGCACGTCGTGCGGTTCGAGATTGGTCAGGATGGCAGCGAGGTCGCCGGCCCGTTCGAGCACCGGGCCGGAAGTCGAGCGCAGATTGACGCCCATTTCGGCGTTCGGCGGCGACGATGTGGGCCAGCGTCGTCTTGCCCAATCCGGGCGGGCCGAAGAGCAGCACGTGATCGAGCGATTCGCTGCGATTGCGGGCGGCCTGGATGAAGATTTCGAGCTGTTCGCGGATCTTGACTTGACCGGTGTAGTCGGCCAGCCGCTTGGGGCGCAGGGCGCGCTCGAGCGCCTCTTCCTGGGCCGATTTCGAATTCGGGGCAATTATCCGGTCGACCGTGGGAATGGCCACCGGACTCAGTTTGTCGGTTTCGATCATGTTCGTTCCTCACGCAGCCAGCGCTGCAGCAGCATGTCACCGAGCGCCAGCAAGACCGGGCCGAGAAAGATGCCGATGAAGCCGAAGACCAGCACGCCACCGAGCACGCCGAGGGCGATGAGCAGAATCGACAGCCCGGCGCCACGGGCGATCAGGATCGGCTTGACGAAATTGTCGATGCTGCTGATCACGAACAGGCCGTAGAGCACCATGAAAATCGCCCAGCCGGTCTGCCCTTCGCTGTACAGCCAGGCCGCTGCACCACCCCAGATCAGCGGCGGGCCGACCGGGATCATCGACAGGAAAAAGGTGGCAAAACCAAGCAGCATGGCGGCCGGAACGCCGGCGATCAGGAAACCGAGCATCGCCACCGTACCCTGCGCGGCCGCCGTGCCGACGATGCCGAGCATGACGCCAACGACCGTGCCGCGCGCCTTGTCCATCATGTTTTCGCCGAGTTCGCCACCCAGCTTGCGGGCGCCGATGTAGAGCGCCTTGCTGATCGCCGCACCGTCGCGATAGAGGAAGAAGGTCACGAAGAGAACCAGCGCCAGTTGCAGCAGGCCATTGGCCGCAATGCCACCGAGGGCCAACGCGAACTGGCGGGCCGGCGCAATCATCTGCTTGACCAGCCCATTGAGCTCTTCGCGATTGCTGGCCAGCCGATGCCAACTGGTCTCGATTTCCGTGCCAACGAAAGGCAGGCCGCTCAGCCAGCCCGGCGGCTCGGCCGGCAGGCCCTGCTCGATATAGGGCTTGAGAAAATCGATCAGGTTGTCGGCGCCGTTGGCCAGCGAACCGGCCAGGAACAGCGTCGGCAACAGCATGACCAAAACCAGCGCCAGCGTCATCAGCGAGGCGCCGAGCGTATCGCGCTCACCGAGCCGCGGCAGCAATTTTTCTGCGTAGAAGCGCCAGGTGCACATCCAGACCACGAAGGCGAACAGCACGGCACCGATGAAGGGCAGCAGGAGCGCGATGCAGCCGATGATGAGGAGCACCACCAGCGCAATTTGCGCCAGCCGTTTGGGATCGTTTTCTTCGATCATCAGACCTTCGACAGCAACTTGAGGGCCGCCCGGATGCCATCCGAGGTGCCGATGTCGGCCGGCAGCTGTTTCATCGCTGCGGCCGCTTCCTTTTCGTTGTAACCGAGGGCGAGCAGGGCGTTGGAAATATCCTGTTTGGCGTCGTCAACCGCAGCATGCAGCGAAACGCCGCCGATGGTGTCGGCCAGCTTGCCTTTCAGTTCGAGGAGCAGGCGCTCAGCCGTCTTCTTGCCGATACCGGGCACCTTGATCAACCGGCCGAGTTCCTGTTGCGCCACGGCGGCAGCCAAGTCGTTTACCGACAGGCCGGAGAGCACCGACAGCGCCGTCCGGGCACCGATGCCGGACACCTTGAGCAACTGGCGGAAGGCGAAGCGCTCGGCTTCCGTCAGAAAGCCGTAGAGAAAATGACCGTCCTCGCGCACCGCGAAGTGGGTGAGCAGCGTGACCTTCTCGCCGCTCGCCGGCAGGTTGTAGAAGGTGCTCATCGGCACATCGAGCTCGTAGCCGACGCCGTTGAGGTCGAGCACGATCTGCGGCGGGTTCTTTTCGGCGATCAGGCCGGTCAGTCTTCCGATCATTTGGTGGCGATCTCTTTCTCGACAAAGTACTGTAATTTCACACAGGTCATCATCCTACCAGTCGTCCGCCACGAACGCGATAGCCGGCTGTCGCCAGCGCCCCGAGACCTTGCCCGCCATGCGCATGGCAAATGGCGCAGGCCAGCGCATCGGCGGCATCAGCGGTTGGCGCACCGGGCAGGCCGAGTAGCCGAATCACCATGTCCTGCACCTGTTCCTTGGCTGCCTTGCCGTGTCCGACCACGGCCTGCTTGGTCTGCAGCGCCGTGTATTCGGCCACCGGCAAACCGGCGTGAACCAGCGCGCTGAGCGCAGCACCGCGCGCCTGGCCGAGCAGCAGCGTCGATTGCGGATTGACGTTGACGAAGACCTTTTCCACCGCTGCCTGATTCGGCGCGTAGGTGGCGATGACTTCGCTGATGCCGGCAAACAGCGTCTTGATGCGGTCGGGCAGCGACTCCTTGTCGTTCGACTTGATGCAGCCGCTGGCGACATAAACGAGCTTGTTGCCGTGCATTTCGATGACACCAAACCCGGTGATCCGCAGACCGGGGTCGATGCCAAGAATACGCGGTGCGGTGATGCTCATTTCGTCCTCGCCACCAGATAAACGCCACTCACGGCCACGACCATGCCGAATGCTGCGGTCAACGTCAAATTTTCGCCAAAAATGAAATAGGCGATCAGGGCGGTTGTCGGTGGTGTCAGGTAGAACAGGGCGGCAACATTGACCGCGCTGCCGCTGCGGATCAGCAGGTTGAGCAGGCTGATGGCACCGAGCGAGAGGACGAGCACAAGCCAGCCGAGGGCGAAGATGAACTGGCCGTTCCACTCGATCCGGTAATCCTCGAAAACGGCGACGGCGATGGCTGTAACGATGGCGGTTGGCACGAACTGGATGACCGAACCGGTGCGCAGGTCGAATTTCGGACAGAAACGTTTCTGGTACAGCGTACCGGCCGTGATGCCGAGCAGCGCGACGACAGCCGGGATCAGCATCGGCCCCAGTGCGCCGTCACCGAGCTTGCCCGAAACGACCAGGCCGACGCCGGCAAAGCCGAGCCCGAGCCCGGCCCATTGGCGAGAGCTTACTTTCTCGCCGAGCAGCCAGCCGGCGCCAAAGGCCGTCAACAGCGGCTGCATGCCGACGACCAGCGCCGTCACCCCGGCCGGCAGGCCGTGCTTGATGGCGACGAAAACGCCACCGAGATAAACGGCATGGACGAGCACGCCGGAAACGCCGATGTGCAACCAGTCGCGCGCCTTCTCCGGCCAGGGCGCCCGGGTCGCCAGCGCAATGACCAGCATCAGCGTGATGACCAGCCCGTAGCGGCTGAGCAGGAAGGACAGCGGCTCGGCGTAAGGCAGGCCGAGCTTGGCGCCGATGAAGCCGGTGCTCCAAAGAAAGACGAAGAGAATGGGGTAGAAGCGTTGCATGGCCGCTCAGACGATAAGGTCGCCGGTACATTGCCGGCGTGCTTCGAGCAGGGTTTCAAAGAGGGTTCGCGCATCGCCGCTGGCCCGGTGACGTTGCAGCGCCAGGCGCGCTTCAACCTGCGACCGGGTGGCGTGCCACAGCGATTTCTCGCACTCGCTCAGCAGCTCGCGAATATCCCGAAAAACGAACGACGGCACCAGATCGACCGCGTCGTACATCAGGCTGAGCCAGACATAGTCGTAGGACCAGGCATCGCAATAGACGTGCTGGCCGCGCAGGTTGCGGTTGAGGGCCAGACAGACATCGACGGCGGATTTTCCATGGCTGGCCAGTTGTTCGCGGGCGATGCCATGCACCGCCTCGGCCGAACTGTCCCAATGCGTCCAGCTTGCTTCCGGGCGGATCAGCGTGCAGAACGAGCTGCCATCCGGCATGAAATAGCCGATTTCGATCGGATAGCTGCCCTTGCCGAACCCAGAGGCTTCGATGTCGATGATGACGGGCAAGGTCATGGCCTGCCGCGCGCCGGGCATGTCGCAGCTCGCCTGGCAATTGGCCGCATCGCCGGCGCAGGCTTTTTCATCAAGCAGCTTGCAGGCGCCTTTGGTCCGGTAGGTGAAATTGATCCCGCTCGGATAAGTGCACACCAGCTTGGTCAGCTTGCCCTGCGCCACGACTTTCATGCCCGTAGCCTTGAGCGCCTTGACCTTGTTGGCCGGCAGATCGCAGGAGACATAGCCGTCGAATTCGCCATCCTTCGATTCCCAGCGCGCCGTGTTCTTCATCTGGCGATAATCTTCGTAGCGAACGCATGAGTCGGTCTGATTGGCATAGGCCTTGGCGTTGTCGCTGCAATAACCGTTGTAGGTGAATTTGAGCTCTTCTTCGCTCGGGCAGGCATTGACCTGGACGGCGGCGGCCAGCTCAGGGCAGGCCAACTGGCCGGCAGAGGCCGAAACACTCAGCGTGGCAGCGAACAGGGCAAGGGTGAGCGAACGAAGATTCATGGAAGTCCTTTGGCTGCAACGGCAAGGCAGGGGCGAGGCGCGCCCCCGAGGGCGACGCGCCTCGCGGCACGTCAGTCTTCGATGACTGCCGTGGTGTAGATTTCCTGCACGTCGTCGAGGTTTTCCAGCGCGTCGAGCAGCTTCTGCATCTTCACGCCTTCCTCGCCGGTAAAGACGTTTTCGCCCTCTGGCTTCATCGTCACTTCGCCGAACTCCGGCTTGAAGCCAGCGGCTTCGAGCGCATCCTTGACGGCCATGTAGTCGTTCGGCGGGGTCAGCACTTCGATCGAGCCGTCGTCGTTGGTCGTCACGTCGTCGGCACCGGCCTCGATGGCGGCGTCCATGAGGGCGCCCTCGTCCGTGCCCGGAGCGAAGATCATCTGGCCGCAATGCTTGAACTGGAATGCCACGCAACCGTCGGAACCCATGTTGCCGCCGAACTTGGAAAACGCGTGGCGAACTTCGGCCACCGTGCGCACCTTGTTGTCGGTCAGGCAATCGACCATGATCGCCGCGCCGCCGATGCCGTAGCCTTCGTAGCGGATCTCGATGTACTCGACGCCTTCGAGTTCGCCCGTGCCTTTCTTGATCGCCGTGTCGATCTTGTCCTTGGGCATATTGACGCCCTTGGCCTTGTCGACCGCGACGCGCAGGCGCGGGTTGAAGTTGATGTCACCGCCGCCCATCTTGGACGCAACGGTAATTTCCTTGGCAATCTTCGAGAAGGCGGCACCGCGCTTCTCGTCCTGGCGACCTTTACGGTGCTGGATATTGGCCCACTTGGAATGACCAGCCATGCTGTTTTCCCTGAATGCAAATAACGAAGAAGGCGTGATTTTACTCGCCCGGCGGCTTCTCGTCAGGCCGGCGTAGCAGGCCAACTTACGCTATTTAACAAAGCGCCATCACGGCATTGCTAGAATGCCGGAATACTTTTCCCGCTGGAGCCTTTTGCCATGTCCGAACCCATGTACCTCGCCAAATCCGAAGACGGTTACCCGGCCCTGCTGCCGCAGATGGCCAACCGCCACGGGCTGATCACCGGTGCCACCGGTACCGGCAAGACAGTGACCCTGCAATCGATGGCCGAACGGCTCTCCTTTGCCGGCGTGCCGGTCTTCATGGCCGACGTCAAGGGCGACCTCTCGGGCATGGGGGCCGCCGGCAATCCTTCGGAAAAGCTGCTCAAGCGCATCGCCGATCTCGGCCTTGAAGGCTTCGCCCCCTACGCCAACCCGGTCGCTTTCTGGGACGTCTTTGGCGAAAACGGCATTCCAATCCGCGCCACCGTTTCCGACATGGGCCCGCTGCTCCTCGCCCGCCTGCTCAACCTCAACGACACGCAAGGCGGCGTCCTGCAACTGGTCTTCAAGATCGCCGACGATCAAGGCCTGCTCCTGCTCGACCTCAAGGACCTGCGCGCCATGGTCCAGCACGTCGGCGACAACGCCAAGACTTTCACCACCGAATACGGCAACGTTGCCTCGGCTTCCATCGGCGCCATCCAGCGCGGCCTGCTGACGCTCGAACAACAAGGTGGCGACCAGTTCTTCGGTGAGCCGATGCTCGACATCAACGACCTCATGAAAGTCGACGAAAACGGCCGCGGC